>CAVWCX010000032.1:0-15741 GCA_963753595.1 Candidatus Methanoperedentaceae archaeon
TGGCATTCTTATGCCCGCACATAACATAAGATATCTATTCCTGAATAAAACATTGTCGTCATTGTTCGCTTTCTGTTAACACAGGCAAAATACATTTATGGCATCAAATCCTAATCATTTTATTTTACTTCAAAAATTTCCATCTATATTCTAAAAACATTTTCATAATGATATTTTAAAAAGCTCTTGTCCGGCAAAAATTTCTTAGGTTTTGAAATTATTTTGTCGCTATAAGGCAAAAAAAATTTCTGGACAGCCTCATTCTTTTTGTAATCAAGGAGTACGGGAGAGAGTTTAATTTCATAATCTTCGGTTATTGTAATCAATCCTCTATCAAACGCTTTATCATGCAGTAAGTTGAGGCATAGTCCATTATGAGGATTTAATCGATTTTTTTCATCTTTAGACCATGGAATAATATGACTTGCCACTAAAAATTCAGGTATCGAAATCCCAGTTATGCAGCATTTATTTTCATAAGTTGCAAGAATAGCAGATCTAAAAAAATTTTGATAAACTCTTGCTTTAATTATAGCTTCTCGGTCTGTTCCCTCAATAGGCAAGCTATCCAAATCTATATTAGCAGATTTTTCAATCGGCTCCCCTTTAAATCGTGCGAGCAATATCTCGCTTTCAAAAGCTAATTCATCCCAATTACCATTAAATTCTTTCCAGATTTCTTTGTCACTTTTGCTTCCATGGCGCATTCCTACAATATTTCTTTTTTGAAGTTCAGGATCAAGGCTGGCAAAGTTAGATAATTTAAGGGCAACAGCCGAGGGCGTTCTTCCGATAATTTTGGCTAAGTTTATTATTTCGATATTATTATCATCGATTTTGCCAAAAGGTGTTTTGCAATATAAATTATATGCGATGATTAATTCTTCTCGGTTCCAGTTTTTTCGCGCCATTTTTATAATAAAAATTATGTTCTCAATTTATTTAAATATAATCTTATTTCATTCTATTTGGTTAAATATAATTTAATATTTCATTCTCTAATAATTCTAAACTTTCATTAACCATATCTAACCTATTCTTATACCATTCATTTCTGCAATAAACTTTTGGAAACACTTTTTCATCATTACAATTTCTAAAACTTATACTCATAATTTCATCAACAGCTTTTTGAGAAAATTGAGTTGGAGTGTCCGTATTCTGAGTAATTACTTTCCCCGTATCATCGGTTCCAATCGTTAAAGCTCCAACTTCAACAATAAACGGACATTTCTCAATCAGATTTGATGTAATTCCTTTTTCAAATAAAACTGCATGTGATTTTAGTTCCTCGATTTTATTTTTTAAAACCGCTTCATTCATTTTAGTATTAAGCTGCATATTATAGTCCCTCCTCTCTCATATCCATGAAAATCCGTCTGATCCGTGTCATGTCCACTCCCCTTTCACACCCCCACATCCATCTCCTCATCCGCCTTCACTTCCGGCGCCCTGTGCTTTTCCTCATACTTTCTTTCCGCCGCCCATATAGCTGGCGCGTCCTTGCTCCTCCCTTTTGTATCACTTGTCAGCCTCTTTCGGATCTTGACAAGCGCCGGGGTGTTTATCGCCACACCAGAAATGATCGCCTGGCCTTTTGCAAGAGATGGCAGCTCTGATATCAGGTCCCTGCTTGCAGATTCGATGCTCTGGGCTATCTGCTGCTGGTCTGTGGGATTTATTATTCGCATTGTGATCTGGGTCATGCATTGCGAGAGGGAATCCGCATCCAGCTTACTGGGGCGCTGTGAGACAAGGCATACGCCTATTCCGAATTTCCTGCCTTCTGAGAGAATTGTCTTTAAGATGCTTTTTGATTTTGCCTCGCCGCTTTGCGGAGCGAACCTGTGGGCTTCCTCGATCACTAAGAAAACAGGATAGGGGAGGAATTTATCCACATGGGATTCATTGTACCTGTTGTTCTCTGTGCCTTCGCGCGCATCGAACAGGCGGCGCAGCATTATCGAAGCGATCAATTGCTGGAATGTCTCCTCGATGCCTGAAACGTCCATTATAGTGAGCTGCCCGACTTTGAAATAATCGGCAAGGGGGATGGTCTGGAAATCATCAAAAATGAATGCATACAGCTTCCCGAATCTCCAGTTGATGCCTTCGATCGTGGACTCGTTATTTGAATCCCGAAGAGCCTCTATCTCCTGTTTTAATTCGTTGCGGGTGAACTGCTTTTTACTGTTGTTTTTAAGGTTATGAAAAGCCGAACGGAACAGTGTCTTCATTTTATCAGACATTGTCCCATCATCCATGATACTGATAAAATCGCCAATCAGAAGGTCGCTTATCCTGATCTTGATATCCTTTGGTTTAACTATCCTCACTTTTGGGCGATATGTTGAAGTCACAAATTCTGGCGCGTTTGAAATTTCACCAAGGGAAGAGTATTCCCCGTGAGGGTCGAAAATAAGCACAGGAGCCATGTTTTGGGGCTTTAGCAGCTCTTCAACCAATACGCCGACAGTATATGATTTCCCGGCGCCGGTAGATGCGATCACTGATATGTGCTGGCTCACGATATCACGTACGGATAACATGATACCTGTCTTTTCACCAAGCACGTTACCGATTAATGCAGAACCTGAGCCACCTCCTTTTACTTTGCTTATATCTTTCAGGATATCCTCGCCCGCGCGGTCGATCTTCACGCCGCTTGCAGGATTTGTCCTGGGATTTATGAATTCACCCATCGATGTATCAAAATAGCCGACCACCGATGCAGAATATGAATAATATTTGAAATCCTGTGGATCAAGGCCGTAAAATGCAGAAACGTCATCAGGAGAAAGCTCCATATCCATAAGGAATTCCTGCGGATACTGTTTGAGGGGCTCTCCATGTTTCACCCTGCACAGGATCTTTCTTTCACCTTCATTGTAGGATGCGAACATCCCGGCAGGAAGCCTTTCTCCTGAAATGAATGAAAATCCCTCTTCATCCGAATGATTGACGATTCCAATCATAAGAACCTCCCTTTATCATCAGTTAAGAAACAAAAGGTACATTTTGATTTTATCCTGGAAAATGAATCAAGAACCACAGAGCACTCAGAGAACACAGAGCTTTGCCATTTTCTCTGTGTCCTCTGTGCTCTCTGTGGTTTTTCAAATATCTGGTCTTCAAGATCCGTGATAATCCGCGCAATCTGCGTCATCCGTGTTCTATTTAGACTGAAATTAATGTAAATCCCTCCGGATATATTTTCGAACAAGCTTCAACATAGATTTGCATTCAGGACACTGCGCCTCAACCTGGTCGATCATTGAAATGAGGACATTTTGTGAAAGATCATTCCTGTTGGAGTGAAAATAAGCGATACCTGGCTTTCCGTTCAGTGTATGAAATAACTTCAATTCCTCATTGTTCAGCAATTCAACATTGTCCCGTACATCAGGTGGTGAATCGATATCGTATTTTACTATCCCGTTATGGATCATCCCAAGCCCATGGATAAAATAATAGCTGTTCCTGAAATCCTCATTAAAAGGAGCATACTTGGGCGCCAATTCAGGGTCAATATAAGGAATAAGGTCTTCCCATATTGAATTTGTGATGTTCTTTATTACTCCTACGATCAATACGTCATCTTTTCTTATTTTGACGAAACTTCCTATGCGTTCTTTTTTAGCATCGGGCGGAATTTTTGCCACATAAGTCCGCGCGTCTTCAACCCTTATTATGTCTCCTAATGTCATTTTATCCATCCTCAATTTTGACCAATAATACTTATGATTCCATTGAATTCTAAATCATATGTAAAAAGCGTATCAATCTCATGCCTTTCCATAAGTGCTATATTCGTACAATCTGTAAAACTGAAATTCTTGTCCCTGTATTTCAGATAAAGCTCCCATGCCCTATCAAAGTCGAATGGCTCAATGAACCGGAATATGATCGGTCTGGTTCGAGCAAATCGTCCCAGGTCTTCTGAAAAATTCTTATTGCCGGTCCTGATATAAGCAATGGTTACTGCCTCATCGAAAATATAATCGCTGATATACATTTTTCCAAATTCGCCTTTCAAAGCCCTGGTCATGATATCAAGTGCTTTATTATGGTTCCTGTCATCAGCATTCCTGGCTGCAACAAGCGCAGAAGTGTCAATAAGAAGGCTCATGGATTCCTGTAAAGATGGCGGTCAATATCTTCTGAAGAATCTGCAACTCCCCAATGCACTGGTTTTTTCAACATTAATAGGGCTGTAGTATCTTCTTTTTTCAGGATTTTTTTTATAGTAGCAATATCTGCATTTGATATGAGTATATCGAGGATCTTTTTTTCTGTAATTTTAATTCCACTGGTGCGTAATTGTTGATGCATAGTATCAAGTATTATTTTTGCATCTGAACTTATTTTAACGCTAGTGTTCTCAGTCATATTAGTCTACTTTCTACTTTCTACCAAATAAATGATTTGTCTGGTTCCATTTCTTCAGAATTCATAATCTCTTATGAAAATCCTTTGCACTTCTATGAATCTTAATCCCATGAACCTTACAAAAATTCTCAAGCATCCCGAAAAAAAGCTCATGTTCGTTAGTCCTGATCACAGCTGCGTCATGTGCCCGCATCAATATGTCAGGATAATTGCTGCGAATGATACACTCTGCCCTGATAATATCTGCGATCTTATCGACCATGCCCTCTTTATGAACCCATGCAGGAAATTCCACACGCGCTGGAAGCCCATTGCCTGTCCTCATGTAAAAAAAGCCGATATCGTTCCTGAATCTGCCGTAGTTATCAAGAACGGATCTTGCCTCCTCGCCGCGCCTGTCATCACGATCGCATAGAAACGCTGCTGTGCGCTCGCCCCATAACATATTAGAAAAAAGATGCGTATCCGGGAGTTTGCTTTTTCTCAATCCGAAAAGAAAATGCATCATCAGGGTAATATCCCGTGGCATAGTGGTATCAATGAAACCGATCACCGGGTTTTTTGTTTTTTCCGACGCCTCGAGCAGTTTCATTATCGCTTTTACATATATTTCCCGCATGTTCTTGTTCAACACATTAATATGTGAAAGAATAAGCGCGCCATCAAGTATGACAAAGATTTTTTTATATTCATTCATCAAGCGTACAATTCCATCACATTCCATAGAAAAACGACGCGCATCGACATATTCACTGCTAAAGGAATAAACGCTTGCCGCCTCAAATTCATCGGGTGTGATTATCGTTGCATCTGTTTCCTGCTTATAATCCATATTTTCAGTATGCCTGTTAAAAATGCGCGAAATCTGGACCACAGCAAGGGGTATTTCATAATTCTTATCTGAATATATCTGGCTTCCGTCCACTGCCCCGACTGGAACCCCGGAAAGAACGGAATCCACCCATTCCATTGCAGCATTACGGTTTTTCCAGTTAAATGGGAACATATGAATTAGCTTTCCTGGCTCAAGAAGCTTCGCGCCGCTATATGATAGAAGATTTTTATTAAGTTCCAGGTTGATTATTTTCAATTTGTCAAGTTCAGTTCTATACTCCATCGTCAATTCGGAACGTTCGGCATCATATGATTTTATTGCGGACAGCTTCTCATCGAACTGAAGCGAGATATTTTTTAAGTCGAGCATGTTTCAACCCTGCTTTCGCCATCGATTTTCTCGATCCTTATGACATTACCATATTTTTCATTGAATGTATCATCATGCGAAATGACAAAAACCTGTTTAAAACCGCGGATCTTGGTTATTTCTTCTGATAGTTTCTCTCTTCGGAATTCATCCATATTCTGGGTTGGCTCATCAAGAAATACAAAATCGCAATTAGACAGGGCTTTCAATAATGCAAGGCGAACAGAAAGCGCTGCGCTCATCCTTTCGCCACCGCTTAATTGCCGGAAATATTTTGTTTCACCGTTGGAATTTATTTCAATATCGTAATCATTAACCCATTTCAGACTGGAAGAATGATCATCCATTATTTCGCTAAAAATATTGCTTGCTTCCTGGCTTATCTCTCCTATGAATTCATTAACAATAAATTCCGAGGAATTTTTGATGGTTTCGCGTATGAAATTTGAGAACGATAAAAACTCCTTTTCATTTTCAAGATTTTTCTGGATCTCTTTTATTTTCAGGATGTAAGAATCCATAGATGCAATATCTTTTGATATTTTCTCCAGGTTCTTTCTTTTTCCCCGCACAGTTTCTGCATTAGTGCTTAATGTTTTTTCAAGTTCAAGTAGTCGGGAAATAATATCGTTTAATTCTTGTTCACTGAACTGCAACAGGATTTCGTCGTGATTTTTGATATTTTCTGAAAGGGAAGCGTTCATTACTACAATACCTTCCTCGATCTTATTACAATCCAGTGTATAATCATTCAATTTCAAAGAGAGAGGCAGATTCTGTAGATATCGATTATGTTCCGGTTCAAGTTTTGCGATTTTCTCATTGGCTAAAGTGAGCTTTTCATCAATACCG
Source organism: Candidatus Methanoperedentaceae archaeon (assembly GCA_963753595.1). Lineage (GTDB taxonomy): Archaea > Halobacteriota > Methanosarcinia > Methanosarcinales > Methanoperedenaceae > Methanoperedens. The sequence goes on from CAVWCX010000032.1 coordinate 6,446, forward strand.
TCATAAACTAAAAATCTTGCTTTGCATTTTTCGCGTTCGCTCTTGCTTGAATCAAGCGATGCCGGAATATGTTCGAGAGTTTTAAGCTCTTTAAGATTCTTTTCGATGAGCCCATTCAATTTCTCATATTCCATATCAGGGGATTTCAGGGCTTTAAGCTCATTATTCCGGCTCTCTATAAGTCCATCCGCGATCCTGATCTCGCCCGGATTTCCAACAAGTATTCCCCTGTGTCCGAACCTAGCACAGATCAATTGAAGTTGTTCCAGGCACCCTGAAATCTTTTCGGGTACTTCTTTTAATAATTCCATATCTGAATTTTTCGAATTTATCAGGGATTCGAGCGTATTTACCTGGCCCTGGGGATCATTCAGGTCTTTTAATGATCTCTCAAGAGATTTTATTTCCCTGATGGTATTTTCAAGTTGTTCCTTAATATTATCTATCCCGATATCCAGATTGAACCTGGAGTTTAGCTCCAGTATTTTCTTGCTGCATTCAGAAAAAGCATCCGTCAGATTATTTAACGTTTCAAGGTCCTGATTTTTCGATCTAATTAAAGCATTGATACTCTCAAATTCAGAAACGGATTTCTGTATTTTTTCAAATTCTTTCTTACAAGCCGATAGCCTCTGGTAAACGGTTTTTAATTCATCTTCGCTGCCTGAAAGTTCACCAAATCCAAGCATGGAATGGGATGATCCAAGGGATTCAATTTTTTGCCTGCATTCAATGAGTTCATCATGTGCTTTTTTGTATGTATTGAGTTCTTTCTTATTAGAAGCGATAAGCACTAAAACGTCTTCAAACTGTTTTTTTGGGGATTTGAGGTGATCCAGCTCATTTGAGACAAACCTGGATTTCTCTTCTATCTCTTTTAATTCTTTTTTCTTTGAATCCATCTCATTATTGAAGTACTGGCTAAAATCAGCTACAGATTTGCATTTTACTCCATTTAAAACCGGACAAATACCCTGTGTTCCGGCAAGTTTCATATTATGCTTTATCTGCTTGAGAAGTGAATTGACAGCAGTTTGCTGATGTCCAAGTTTGAGGAGTCTGGCATCAAGCAAATCCTGTTTTTCGATCAGCGGTTCAAGTATTTTCAATCTGTTTTCAAGCTCTGTGATCTCCAATGAGAGCTTATTTGCCGTCTCATCTCTTTCGGTTGCCTTTCGAAGTTCAAAATCAAGTCTGGATAGAGCATCCAAAAAAGAAGAGAGGTTTTTGATCTCCTCTTCAAGAGCGATATGTTTCTCTACTTCAGGGATCAACTGGTTTTTCTTTGACAAAAGGATAGTTATTTCTGTCTTGAGGTTTTCAGCTCGCGCCTCTTTCTCTTTGAGAGAAGCAACATCCGATGACAGCGCCCGAAGTGGAGATTCAAGTTCTTCTTTCAGGTCTTTTATACTTGATACAAGTTCCAGTTGTTTTTCTTTTAAAGGTAAAAGTGATGCTTTTTTAATGTTATGCCGCTCGATTTCCTTCCTGATATCCTCCATTTGCTTTTGCTTTTCCCTGAGATTTGCCAGATCATATAAAATAGCCGCCATCGGCTCTTTTAGTTCTTTTTGAAGTTCCTTTATTGATTCCTCAAGATTGCGTGCTTTTTCGATTGCAGGAAGTAGCTCATTCTTTTTTTCTTCAAGGTCATTATTTTCTTGCGTAAGTTTGAGCGAGCGCTCAAGTTTTTCAAGAAAAACTGTAATTTTGAAATCAAGTTTTGAAAGTTCTTCTTTTAACCTGTCCCTCTTTATTCTCTCTTCGTTCAGGCTTTTCAAAACTAGATTCTCTTTCTTGAAATCCTCTTCAACCGGAAGGAGTTCATCTACGATTTTACTGGCGGCCCGGGAAAGCGAAAGTTCAGATATTGCTTTTTCAAGCTGGTTATTGCGTTCTTTAAGGCGGACCTGCTCATTGACTATCTGTGATGAAATAATATCTATCCGGGATTTTTTCGCTGCCAGATCCTCCTTTTTCAGCTTAAGCTCTTTTATCTTATTTTTAGTGTCTTCAATTTCTCTCTTAAAGGTTTCAATCTCTACTTCAAGTAATTCTTTATCTTGTTTTAATTCCTGGTATTTTTCCGTGCGGGTATGAAGAGGCAGTAATTCCCTGTCAAGTGATTCGATGGTCTTTTCAATGGAATTTACTACTGCACGCAGATTAGTATAGGCTGTCTGGTATTCCTCAACGCGAAGGATCGTATCAAAAACTTTTTTTCTTGGTCCCGGGTTCAGGAGAAAAGCCGTTGTGAAAGTTCCCTGCGGAACACCCACTGCATTTTCAAATATCGATGAAATATCTTCAGGCGAACCGATGCCGTATAAAAGGTTCTTCGTGATCCAATCTGTAACATCCTTCTTTCCTTTGATTTCACCAACGGGCGTCCTGATGGAATAATCACTTCCCCCAATTTTCCTGTTGATAATATATTCAATTTCGTCGTTTCCTTCTACGGTGACAGATACCAGGCCGGATTTTTCGCCATGGCGCAGGAAGTCCCCTACATTATAGGGAATATAATCAAAAAGCGCATAACCAATAGCTTCAAGAATTGTTGTCTTCCCATGTCCGTTCAGTCCACAGATTCCGTTTACTCCCTCCCTGAATTCAATAGTCTCATGTTTGTAGGATTTGACATTCTTTAATTCTACTGATTTAATGATCATTTAATTCTCTCCGAAATGGGAAAGGAGAGTCTTTATTTCAGGCTGCTTTATCTTTTTTATATCACTATCATCAAATTTTCTATTGTTCTTGATATTTTCAAAGCACCATCTCAATTCCTTCTGGATAGAACTTTCTTCTATACCGGCAGCAGCCATTTTTTTTACTTCGACCATCGCATTTACTATTTCAGATAAATTCTCCCTGTAACGGCCATCAAGTTTTATCCTGTCTGAAAAAATACGAAGTTCGATCTCTTCGCGTGTCTGGCCGCGCATATCTCCTTCCGTGAGGATATATTGGGAATTTGTTTTAATTATTTTGACTTCAGAATAAAGAGGTTTAAAATGTTCGTTAAGCATCTCCCTGACTCGCGAAATGTCAATATCAGATTTAGGAAAATTCAGCTCCCCATAAAGCAAAAGTTCAACCAGCGGACTTCTTCCGGATATTATTGAAGGTTCCCTTTCAATATGTGCAGCTACGTTTGCATACAGCTCCTGTGGAGTCTGTATATTACTTATATCAAGTTTTATCCGCTTGACAGGGCGTGTGATCGGGGATATCAACTCCCGGCCCTTATTATTCACATGATAGAACCCTTTTTCTAATCCATATTCATTCATGGAAACCATTTCAATGCTGCCTGGATTGAATACCCAGCCATCTATTTCGTACTTCATGTGGTAATGTCCAAGAGCAAGATAATTTACGACTTCTTTCAGGGGAAGAAGTGAATTGAAGGGGATTTCCCCTGCGGTTTCGTATTTTGTCTGGCCTTCCATGCCAAAATGCATCATCAGTATAGTATATTTTTCACCACGTTCTGAATTTATTTTTTTAATCTCATCAGCTATTTCAGGGATTATGGAAATAGTATTTGAGCCAAGGTATCTGACACCGAAAATACGTACTTTGTCCAATTCAATAAAATCTTTCAAGCGATTATTCTTCTCTCCAAGCCTTATTAGCTTTAGCAAACCCTGTGAGTTGAGTATCTCAAGCCAGCTTTTTCCATCAGCGTGAAACGCAAGGTCATGGTTCCCCTCGATGGCATAAACCTCCGTGGATGGACTTTTTTCTTTAAGTTCCGACAGCACTTTGTAAGCCTGCAAATAGGTAGGCGCATTAATATTTCGCTTGTGGAAAAGGTCGCCTGATATGAGAATGAATTCAACCCTGTGGTCGATCGCGAATTTTATGACCGATTGGAAGGCGCGGGCATAGTCACGGAAGCGTTCTTCGAGGCCGTATTGTGCATAGCCAAGGTGGATGTCGCTTGCGTGGATAAAGTTCATGTTGTGTTAAGATGGCGTTCGGGGTTAAAAAATTGTTGTGGGAGCGGGGTGAAAGTGAGTGGGATATTTAATTAAATGTAGCTTTAGAAATTTCAGCTGTTAAGATGGAGAATTCATTTTTTGTTTTGATCCCTCTTTTATCCCATTCGTCAGTAAGCTCATCCCTTATCGCTATTCCTCGTACTCTTTTTTCAACCCAGTCATCAGAGTAGCCTTTCAATTTATAGAGCTCTTTCATGCGTTTTTGTGCAAGTTCCGGGTCTTCTATTTCCTGCACCCGTTCATAGCCAACTTTTGCGAGCCATCTTTTGAAGGGTTCGGCTTTTTTTGAGGGGATGGATTGGATAATCCTGAATATGGATTCGGTATTGGCACAATCAGTAAGCCTCATTTTACTATCTTCTGCCTCCAAGGTCAACTGTACGATTTTATCGTACGGTTCAAAACCTTCTTCTAAAAGATTTGATTTCAAATCAGACCAGTATCTTCTGGGTATAGAACTGTCTGTTAAAGCTCCAACTACATCAACAACTGAAAAATACCATTGTTCATCATGCCATGTCCTTCTTATTTTTGTTCCTTCAAAAACAACAAGCGCGTCTTTTGAATCCATATTAATATCTCTGTGTTATCCGGGTTAAAAACGGTTGGGATAGCAGGGTGAAAGTAATATTCAGATGAAGTTCTTTTTTCATTAAGCGAAGATAGATTAAAAACGAACCGCAGATTCCGAGTCGCGCTTCGGAAGGGCGCAGACACGTATGCCTCACAGCAAATGAAGTCAATATGATTTTTATTGCTTTTTCAAGTGGCGCTGTCATTTGTTGAACTCGTTTCACAAGACAATAGATATACCTTAAATATATATAAGCATGTAGTTTTTTTAATATGGCTTATTTTCATAAGTTTTTATGATTTTTGAAAAGTCTTGAAATAGCAATTGACACCAACTTTTTCATCCTTTTCCGGTCTCTTCATAAAAACCTTTATATTCACAAACGACTCATTTCATGTCATGGACAACAGGGGTCTGGCTGGTGCATTCATGTTCATTGGCTCAATGCAGTTCGTAATAGGAATGGTTCTTGCAGAAATTTTCTATCCGGGATATAACGTATCTGCGAATTATATAAGCGATCTGGGGGCTACGTGCCGCGATACCTGCATAATATACCAGCCCTCTGCTTTTATCTTTAACACATCTGTAATTTTCCTTGGCATACTTATTCTCATAAGTTCGTATTGCCTCTGGCTCGAATTTAAGAATAATCTGATATCCATATTCATCGGCCTTTCAGGGCTGGGAGCAGTCGGTGTTGGATTATTCCCTGAAACAGCAGGCATTCTTCACTTGATCGTATCGCTCGTCACTTTTCTCTTCGCAGCATTATCAGCGATAGCAGCCAGGAATTTTGTGAAACCGCCATTTACTTATTTCTCAGTGTTCCTGGGGGTTGCAAGCTTAGCAGCTCTTGTTTTATTCGGATTGAAATTTTATTCAGGGCTTGGCCCCGGGGGAATGGAGAGGATGATCGCATATCCTGTCCTCTTATGGGTGATCGGGTTTGGGGGATATTTGATGTCTTCCGATAAAGCGGATCAGTAAATACGGATTATCTGAAAAATATTTAAAAAACTCGAAACTATAACCAATAATTCATTAATGTAGAAACAAAAATAGATATTAAAAGGGACTATCATGGAAAACCAGATAATATGGCTTAACAGGAAAGAAGTGGAGTCACTTCTTGACATGAAAGGGACACTAAAAGTCGTGGAAGAAGCGTTCAGGCAGCACGGGCTAAAGAAAGTGCAGATGCCTCCGAAGCTTTATCTTTATTTTAAGAACCACAATGGTGACCTGCGGACAATGCCGGGATATCTTGAAGAGCAGGATATTACTGGCGTAAAGATAGTGAATGTCCATCCAGATAATCGCAAAATTGGATTGCCAACAGTGATGGCGCTTGTGATCCTGAATTCGACTGAAACAGGCGCGCCTCTTGCTATTATGGACGGCACTTATCTTACCGATATGAGAACAGGCGCTGCCGGTGGCGTGGCTGTGAAATATCTTGCCAGGAAGAACGCAAAAACAGTGGGCTTTGTGGGAACAGGGAACCAGGCAAGAAGCCAATTGCTGGCAATAAATGAAGTAGTAGATATCCATGAGATAAAAGCCACGAGCGCCTCAGAAAAAGAGACGCTTGCATTCAAGGATGATATGGAATTAAGAATTGAATGTGAAATCACGCCTAAAAAAACCATTAGAGAGGTGTGCGATTGTGATATTCTCGTAACTACCACTCCTTCAAGAGAGCCAATTGTGATAAATGACTGGATACTGGAAGGGACTCATATCAATGCAATAGGTGCAGATGCACCCGGAAAGGAAGAGCTAGACCCATTGATCTTGAAGCGTGCAAAGGTAATAGTAGATGATATCCAGCAGGCTTCGCATTCAGGAGAAGTCAATGTGCCAATATCAAAGGGATTGCTGTCTGTAAACGATATTTTTGGGGAACTTGGCGAGGTAATTACCGGAAAGAAGAAAGCAAGGACGAATGATTCGGATATTACGGTCTTTGATTCGACCGGACTTGCGATACAGGACGTAGCGACTGCGGATATGGTTTACAGGAAGGCTTTGAAAGCGAATATGGGTATGAAATTGCGGCAGTTCTGATCGTAGGGCGTTAAAACCTGCTGTGTTGAATGAATGCTGCTTAATCGATATGCTGAAGCACAATTATAATTTGCTATGATGTTAATAAAATCGATACTGGCAGACCAAATAGATTGGAATTATTCAAAACAGCAACAAAACCGGAAAGTTTATGTAAGATTTATTATATACATTTTTGGCATGAAGAAAGATTCCTTACAATATATCTTAATGATATTGACGCGCGACCTAGAATCACATGCGACATCCGAACAGGTAACCAAATTCAAGAAAAAACATTGTGGGGTGAGATGGGGGAAATCTCTGGAAAAAGACCTGTTGGATTATGCGAAAAATGCGTATCATTTAAAGCGCTGGATTGAAAATGTTGTAACTTTTATGGTAGAAAACAATATAAATATATCAACTCGATAAAATAATTGTAACTTAAAAACGTGCGATCGTTCTCATTCTGTTGAGTCTTAAGAATTTGAGACAATATCGGATTCAAATTACAATTATCTTCAACTGTCAGATTATCTGACCTGCTATTCGCAGGAATTTAAGTATTAAGATGGCTTACGAGTTCAGATTTTCCCGCCCATGTAAAAAACCGCTTTAGCTTGACTTTGCAGATTTGTGCTCCGGCTATACATTCATTATGTTTTCCCAGAATGTACTTATTCACATCGGTTTTATCCCACTTTTCGAGAGACTTCTGCCTGTGGATGTTCTTTAAAAATTTACTATACTCCATCATGGTTTTCTCTGCCGTACCATTGATTTTTAGATCCAGGAGGAATTTATCGATTATATTAACCATGTAATCTAATATGTAAGTAATAAGCAATAAAGCCATTATATGAAAAAATAACAAATCCACATAATGTCGTTTTTTAAAGTAAAACCTGATTTATAGGTGTATTTTTACAAAATATTAATTTATGTGCAATTAAACACCAAAATGCCTCTGATAAGCTATTAATACACCAAAAATGTTGTTCTTGTCACTGAAAAAGATATTCTAAAGATAGATATTTTGATAAAGTAAAGTATAAATACACGTATAAATACACTTAAGAATATGGCACACAAAACATTAACAATTTCAGAAGAAGCTTATACGGCGCTGGCTGAGCTCAAAAAAGAAGGCGAAAGCTTTACCGAGCTTATAAAGCGCATCACTAAACCTTTACGAAAGAGGCGCCTGAGTGAGTTTATTGGTGTCTTAAAAGATGATGAAGATTTCGAAAAAGCAGTACTTGAGGTAAGGCATTCCGCAAGTACCAGATTGGAAAGGTTGAAACTGTGACTGTCCTCGATAGCGATTTCTTAATATCCATCCTCAGAGGTAAAGGCGTTTCAGAAATAACAGTGGATATGATAGAAGATCCAAAAACAACTATGATAAATGTCTTTGAACTTTATTATGGGACTATGCGTTCTGTAAACCCGGATAAAGCGATCCTGGAAACAAATTCATTATTCAAGTCTATGGAAATACTTGGCTTTGATAGATTTGCAGCTGCGAAAGCTGCTGATATCCATGCAAAATTAATGAATTCAGGAAAGCCTCTGGACATCCAGGACGTTCTCATAGCAGGGATTGTAATATCAAATAAAGAAGAACTTGTGACCAGGAACATTAATCATTTCAGCCGCATCCCGGGTATGCGATGCAGACAATGGTGATTTCTTACAATTAATCCCTCTTTTTTCATAATAAACTACTTTTTGCTCTTTGAACCAAAACCTTTAATCTTAAAATAACAGTAATCGAACTGGAGAAAATAAATCATGGCAGTTAAGAAATACAGTGAAGGCTCTATAACGATCGAGATCGATGAAGATAAGTGTAATGGCGATGGCGAATGTGTCAATGTTTGCCCCACCAATGTTTTTGAACTCGTGGACAAAAAATCAAAAGCCACACGCATTGCAGACTGCATTGAATGCTGCGCATGCGTGGATGCATGCCCCACAAAAGCCATCAAGCACCATTCCTGTTAAGTTCCATCACTAAGCCGAATCCAAAGTTTTTCGGGAAGATGTGCTTTTTGCATATCTTCTACCACTTTTTCAATATCATACTTTTTTCGTTTGAGTTGTATTTGCATTTTATCGGTGTCAAGAATAGCAAAAGCTGAATCCGGGTCTAGATCCCTGGGCTGCCCGACTGAACCCGGATTTATTATTATGCCTTCGGGATATTCTTTCTTGAATTGTATATGTGTATGACCAAGAACAAGAATGTCAGAATCGCTCATTGTGAGAAATCCCGGTTCAAAATCCTCAGGATATACATACCGGTCAAGATCTTTCGGGCTTCCATGGACTATGACTATTCTGGCATCATCTACGGTTATTGCTTCAATATCTTTGAGCTTTGAAATAAATCCAAGATTCTCACAGGTTATTATCTTTCCTGTCCATTCAAGAGCCGCTGCAGCATATGGATTGAATCCAGATGTATCTCCTGTAACAAGCGCTCTTTCATGATTTCCCCGGACCGATATAATCTTTCTTTTTTTGAATGATCCAATCGTCTCATTTGGATATGGATTATACCCGACCATGTCTCCTGCATGCAATATTATTTCAACACCCAGTGCATCCATTTCCGAAAGTACGGCTTCAAGGGCAATGACATTTGAATGGACATC
>CAVWCX010000033.1:0-103359 GCA_963753595.1 Candidatus Methanoperedentaceae archaeon
AGGAATATCCTGAAAAAGAAAAAAGAGTAGAAAGGAATCAGATATGATCTTCAAGCGAATTTAAGCATATTCATTCCTTATTTCTTCCCGTTTAATTTTATCAATAATATTAGCTCGAAGTTGCGTCAATCCACTGCTGAATTCAACTGGATATGCAGGCGCTCCGTCAAGTTTTTTGTAAATATCCGGCAACTGTGAGAAATTCAATGCCGCATTTTGCCTTATCTCAGGCAATGAAGGCCTGCCACATACAATCTTTCCTTTCCTCACAACAGTTTCCAATAAGGGCACCCCCTCATCAACGATCTCATTCTCAAGCGTTATGATATCTTTTTTGAATTTTCCGTTTTCCATTATGCGCCATACTATTTTTTTCCCTGGAAGAGTTGTTTTTACGATCTCTTCCGAGAGTTTCATCTTGGGAACATGCTTCCGGTGCTCAACAACATCCGAAAGTTTGTATATCCCATCAAGTGCAGGAGCGGGACGGCCCGTTATTAGTTCTGTGCCAACCCCGAACATATCGATCCTTGCGCCTTTATTGATATGTTCATCAATTTTCCACTCATTGAGGTCCCCGCTTGCGACTATTTTTACATATTCGAGGCCGCTGTCGTCGAGGATTTTTCTGACCTGCTTTGAAAGCTTGCACAGATCCCCGCTGTCAAGCCTCACCCCACGAAGTTTCTCTCCTCTTTTTTCAAGCTCCTTTCCCACAATTACTGCTTTTTTTGCGCCTTCAATGGTATTATACGTATCAATAAGCAGGAAACATCGTCTGGGAAAGGCATCGGCATAGGCGCGGTAAGAGTCGATCTCATGGTCAAAACTTGTCACGAATGAATGCGCCATTGTTCCTGATATCGGGATGCCAAGTTTTTTCCCGGCAAGCACGTTGGATGTGGAAGCGCAGCCCCCGATGTACGTTGCGCGGGTCGCTTCAAGATGCCCGTCCCCCTGTGCGCGGCGCAGTCCGAATTCTGCTATCGCTCTTCCTTTTGCTGCATAGGCCACGCGCGAGGCTTTAGTGGCGATCAGTGTTGAGAAGTTCATTTTATTAAGCAGGAACGTTTCCACAAGCTGGGCTTCGATTATGGGAGCTGTTACTCTTATTATCGGTTCGATCGGAAATGCAATGCTTCCTTCGGGCATGGCAAGGATATCGCCCGTGAATTTGAAATCCTGCAAGGTCTTGAGGAACTCTTCATCAAAACCCTGTGTTATAAGATACTTTATATCATCTTCCTCAAAGCGCAGGTTTTCTATGTAATCGAGAAGAAATGTTAATCCTGCGGTTATGAGATAAGAGCCGGAGGGGATTTTGCGTACAAAATAATCAAATGTAGCTTCAGGATTATGCTTTGATTTCCAGTATGCCTGCATCATTGTCAGCTGGTATAAGTCGGTTCTCAGGGCATCACTCATAATAACAAGTTGGGGCGGTGATAAATTAAAAGTTTCTAAACGCCATGATAATATTTTCAAGACGGGTTAAATCAAACGAAATCTTTATACCATAGTAATTTAAATTATAGTATGTAAGAAAAACTTACACATGAAATAAATAACAAAATACCAAAAGGTGAAAGAAATATGAACACAAAAACGATACTGGTTATAGCAGCGATCATTGTTGTCCTGGGAGCCGGTTATGCTGTTGCAAGACCTGGCGATTTCTGGAATGGCATGATGGGCAGCTTCGGAAATGGAATGATGGGTAACTTCGGAAATAGTATGATGAACGGAAACGCAAATGGCATGATGGGCGGTTCTGGATTCGGCAATGGTATAACTGGAAATTATGAAAACGGCATGATGGGCCGTGGTGGAATGATGGGCTCCTATGGAGCTGGTCAATGCGGCGCAAATACAGCCGGATATGGGGATAACACGACCCCCATAACCATCGATGAGGCTAAAGGATCAGTGGAGCAATATCTTGAAAAGACTGGAAATAATGACCTCAAGATCGCTGAGGTACTTCAATTTGAAAATAATTTCTACGCGGGAATAAAAGAAAAAAGCACAGATAAATATGCTTTTGAGCTGCTAGTTAACAAATACACAGGTGCAGTAGTTCCGGAAATGGGGCCGAACATGATGTGGAATTCAAAATATGGGCACATGTTTATAGGTGAAACAGAAACCAAAGTTACAGAAGAACAGGCTCTTAAGAACGCACAGGAATATCTTGATAGGACCCTGCCCGGAACAAAAGTGAACGGCGCTGATGATTTCTATGGTTATTATACTATGGAAGTAACAAAAGACGGGACTATTTACGGTATGCTCAGCGTTAACAGCTACACTGGCGCTGTCTGGTACCACAATTGGCATGGTACATTTGAAAAAGTGCTGGAAGTAGAATGATCTTCCAGTATATTTATTTTCAAAAAAAGTAATTACTTTATTTTAAATATGTTAAGATTCTTTTAGTTGATCGGTGAAAAGGTGGATAAGAAATCCCTTGCAGAAATGCTAAACGCGCTGGGTAATGAGCATAGCTTACAGATCCTGGCAACACTTGCAGAATGCGAATGTTATGTATCTGAGCTTGCCAAGGAAGTGGGGATCTCACGTCCGCTCCTGTACCTTCACCTTAAGAAACTTGAAAATATTGGTCTTGTGGAGAGCGAGATACGGCATTTTGAAGAGCCGCCGTATACAAAGAAATATTATAAAGCAAAGAATTTTGAATTAGTACTTTCATTAGGTATAATCAAGGAAATAATAAAATCGGAGAAAAAATTATGACGATGATGGATCAAGCGTTCGGTGCAACTTCACAATGGCCTATTTATACCCTTATAATCGTGGTCATTGTTTTGGGTCTCATATCAATCTATTTGACCTATATGATGCTAATGGAACTTAAAGAATCTAAAAAATCACTTGAGAGGGTAGAAAAACTCTTAAAATCCGTGGAGTGAACTTATGGTTCTTCAGGATAGTGATAAGGAAACTATCCAGAAAAAATTTGTAGGCCTGGCAGATGTTGTGGAACTTATTGTTTTTTCACAGGAACTTGAGTGCCAGTTTTGCAAGGAAACAAGAGAGATGGTGCTTGACCTGGGGACATTATCAAAAAAAATAAAAGTAAAAATTTTTGACTTTGTCCAGAATGTGGATGAAGTCAAGGAATATAATATCAAACAAATCCCGGCCATAGCAATTGTAGGAAAAAAAGACTATGGTATCAGGTATTATGGTGTACCTGCGGGATATGAAATTCCAGCCTTTATAGATACGATTATCGATGTTTCAAAAGGCCGTACCTCTTTGCCAGATACAATAAAGACAAAGCTTGCAGAAATGAAAAAACCCGTGCATTTGCAGGTATTCGTTTCGCCAACCTGCCCGTATTGCCCGAAAGCGGCAAGGACAGCCCACCAGTTTGCAATTGAAAATGAAAATATCCGTTCTGATGTAATAGAAATGGTTGAGTTCCCTTACCTTGTCCAGAGGTACAGCGTTATGGGGGTTCCTCACATTGTGATCAACAATGACACTTCATTCGTAGGCGTGCAGCCCCCTGAGATATTCATTGAACAGATAGCATTGGCGCTACGCTCTGCTAACAATCCAATGTACTCTTAATTTTGCTTTTTTGCCTGAATGAGAAACTCATCGGCAAACAGGTTTTTCCAGGCTTTTGCGAGTTGATACCATAAGAAATTCAATTTTTCCCCGTAAAAATACACGCTGGGAGTAACATCAATCCAGACAATACGATATCCGGCATCAATAGCCAGGTTTTTTGCAGATATGAAATCGAAGAACCGTAAATGGTTCCTGTCAAAGACGGTGCCGTCCGTGTATTCGAATTTGCCTGATAAGATAGTCATCCTTGAATGCCAGTTCACGATGTTAGGGACTGAATATATTAATGACCCATTTTCCGAAAGATACCTTTTGAGGTCTGTCAATACTTTATTTGGAAATATCATATGTTCCAGGACATTTACAAGAATAATATAATCAAAATAACCATCTTCATAAGGTAATTCTGAATTTTCTATATTGATATTCAGTACCTCAATGCATTTGCCCTTGGCAAAGGAAGAGCAGATGGGATCTTTATCGATACAATAAACCTTGCAATGCTTCCATATTCTTAATAAATTAGATAACCTTCCTGAACCACACCCGATTTCTAATACCCTGGACCCTTGAGAAACCTGGTCGAATATCCTGTATCGTGAGGTAAATGTATCGATGTACATAATTCTTTAGTCTCTTATTTTTATTGTTTACTTATATGAGAGCAATCTCTTTTAATATGTACGCCTCCGGAAGCGCAAAAAAATAAGGAATAACTGAATGACCTGCAGTTTCAAGAAATACAATAGTTATCGAAAAACATAAACGGGCGGTCAGAGGTATGGGGGTGGTAGGTTTCAAAAAAAATCTGACCGCTCGTAATACATTACAATGATAAGTATCATATTTAATCTTTTCCTCAAGCGTAAATGATAATTATGGCCAGCCCTGCCCAATATTTTAAGAAAAAGTGTTGAAATAACATTAACGAGCGGACGGGGAGTGGGAGTGGTGGGTTATAAAAAAATCCGACCGCTCGTTATACATAATAATGATTATCATGATATTTATACTTTATCATCATTTTTCCAGAATATCTTTTCCATAAAATAACCCCGAATTATATCGTAAACTTTAAATGTGATTCTTTGAATTTTGGGGCCAGTGTAAAGTGGCAGGTAACATTTTTTTCTAACCCCCACTCCCCAACCTGCCACTATGCACTAAGATTTTTTTCAGGGAATTTGAACCAATGAGTCTAAAAAAATTATGCGTTTATACTTTCCTATATGAAAAATATCCATCTGTCATCGGTTAAGGAATTTAATGGCTAAGAACATATCTTTTTATGGTTTCTATTAGATTTCCAATTAGTCTAAATAGAACGCGGATGACGCTGATTACGCGGATTTACACGGATAATCCAATCCGCGCTTATCCGCGTAATCCGTGCAATCTGTGTTCTATGTCCTGATTTTTCTCTTAACCGATGACATATGGAAAAATATCATATAAAATTTCCTGGATGCTAAAAAAAATCTGAGCATAAGTGAGGGAATACCCAGAGGCGCACCGCCAAAAAGTCCATAAATTCAAGCCTGAAAGTGTAGTTATCCCAAAATATAAATACTTTTAGGCATTACATTGTATTCTATATGACGGCTTCAACTCACAGCATAACAATCACAGGAAAAGTTCAGGACATTGATTTCAGGAACACCATTGAGCATATTGGAAGGGCGTTTGGTCTGCCGGGCATGGTTTTTAATGCAAAAGATGGTAGTGTTAAAATCCTTTGTTCAGGTGAGGATACTGTTATAAATAATTTCACGCGGGAAATAAAGGTACGGGGAACGGAGAGTGGCGCTGAAATTGCAGATATCAAAGAACAAAACATTATCTGTAAATATTGAACTTCCAGATAATTTCACAAAATATCCTCTGATGATGATATCGATATCGGAAGAAAGCTGGATAAAGCTAATGTATTATTAAAGACCGGATTTGAGGGCTTGAACACGGACTTAAATAAGGGATTCAATAACTTGAATACGAACTTAAACACGGGATTTGAGAAATTAAACACGGACTTAAATACCGGATTCAGTACCCTGACTACAATAATGTCAGAGAATAACAAAGAGCAAAGAGGGCATAATACCCGCCTCGAAGCAATCCTTAAAAAATTGGCGGCGAAATAATGTTCGAGCGCATCAAAAAAATCAATGGCCATGAGTACCGCTATCTTGTGAAATCGGTAAGGGTAGATGGAAAAATGAAGCAGAAGGTTATTAAATATCTCGGAAAAGTTATTCCAAATCAAGAAGATCCGAAACTTCCAGAAATAAAAGCGATCCTTGAACAATAGAAAAAAGGTAATTCGCTATCGAGTTAAATATTATTCAAAGAATAGTTTCTTATGCAGGATTACAACAGGATATCCAGGCAGCTTGACAGGCTCTTAATGCAGCGCTGGAAGAAATTGAAAGCATTAGGATATTAGGAAAGTAAAAAATGACATTAAGAGAAAAATCTAAAATTATAATGAAACGTCTTCTATTATGGACGCTTCAATATGGAATCATTGTTTTTATACTTTTATTGACAGCCCTTAGGTTTGGCTATTTATCCCATACGAGGAATTGTCAATGATAATTTTGAGTCTATATATTTCTTCATTGGATCGGCAATTACTTTGTCTGGTTTCACAATGTTAAGTGGAATATTGGAGAGAAAAGAAACTAAAAGTAAATTAGAGAAAGAGTTGTTCTTTTTGAGCATATCATTTTTATTTTGCGCTTTTTCATTTATTGTCTTTATTGGCTTATATTCCGGTTTAAAGGGGGTAGAAATTAATAGTAGTGGCGGGCAATTTTTGAATTATATAACCATAGGTACATATTTATTAGGAATTTTTATATTTTTTATGGGTTTCGCAAGATTAATTTTTGTTCTTATACAATATTATAATCAAATTGATGCCTGCAAGGAAGAGATGATCAAGAAAACATAGTAGCATTGAAAATATAGGAATTCATGGAAGAACCCAAGAAATACCGATATCCTCTGAGGATGTCAAGTTTTATCCCTGCGAAAATTGCATGTTCTATAACTGCGAGGTAGGCTGATTCAACCTACAAGCCCGGAGTGAAAGAGTATGCGGAGAAGGGGAGTTGAACCCTTGAACCAGGGGTTCAAACTCGGTTACGTTCTAATTTGAGGAATTTTTACACTGTTGAGTATTCTATACTTTCATACTAAAAGTCCGTCATTATCCTGTACTGGTCTATCTCAGGCTGCTTCATTTCTTCGATGAACTGTTCTGTCATAGATCGCACATCTTTTGCTTTTGTGATAGCTCGTCCAACAACGATTATATCTGCCCCTGATTTTAAGGCTTCCTTAACAGTATCCACTCGGATGCCGCCAGCAACTGCCACAAGCAATCTCTCAGATAATTTCTTCATGGCTGGAATGTCTCCCCATGCATGTTCTGACTTTCCTTCAGTATCAATTGCCCTGTGCAGTTCCACAACATGTGGTTTGACAGAGAGGGCTTTTAATACTGACAATGGCTTATCAACATTCAGCATATCGATGACTGCATAAATACCGGTCTTTCTGGCTTCTATTATTGCTTTTTCGATAGTGGAGATCGGTGCAAGTCCTGAGATGACAATTGCATCAGCAGTTGCATCCGCAACCATGCGCGCTTCAAGATTGCCTGTATCAAGTGTCTTTAGATCAGCTACAATGAATGAATTCGGACGTGCCTCTCTAATTGATTGCACTACATTAACACCATATCTCTTTATAAGAGGCGTTCCCGCTTCTATGATGAGATGGTCGCTCTGTGGTACCTGTTTCAGGATATTCTTGACAGCTTCTATATCCGGCATATCAAATGCAACCTGCAGATATGGCGGATTCCATAACCTGACGACCTTGAATCCCATGATCGGGTGCATGGTCCTGTCTTTCTCGTACATGAGAGTCTTAACATCCGGGAATCCCTGCATCGCGCGCTCTATTGCCAGTTTTGTGGCGCCATAATTGTAACGGTATATTTTATTGTAATCCTTTGCTTCCGGATGGATAAAAACGCTGACAACAATACTCAGGTCTTCAACCTGGTCCTTTGGTATTACGCCTTCCTCAACTGAATCTGCCACGGCTCTTGCAACAGCTGTCTGAGCAGGACCGAATATCTGGCCTACCTGGGTCATGTTCTTGACAGTGACCTTTGGCACAATAAGTGTTGCGGGTTTTGCAAGAAGGTTAGGCCTTACTACTGAAAGAAGAGGAGTATGTCCCATAGAAAGCTGCGTAAAACCATTCGCAAATGCCTGTCCGACAGGACCTGATTTTTCTCCAATTATCAAATCAATATGAGCAAGTTCCGGTGCTTCTCCGATTAAAGCTTCACCTATTAAAAACATTATTGTACCTCTGGCCTTAAATGGATATTTTGGTATTTATGTATTTCTGGAAAAAATGAGCGAAAAAATATCGTGATTCTACAGGAAAAAAAATCAGCGCGTAGAATCCTGAAAAAAATATCCATAAAGAAAAACATTAATATCTTTGCATGCTTAGTTGTATCTGGTGATAAAATGAAAGTTTATATTTGCGAAAAAAGCTGCTGTCCGGCTGTTGAAACGATCGGTGATGAAGTATTGATCGGTGAAGATACAAATATAGTAAGATTGAAAAAGAATGAATGGAACAAACTTGTCGAGAAGATACAATCCGGTGAACTTGGTTCAATTTAATTTCAATCACTAAACCCTTTTTTTCCTACAAGGGGAACAAATACAACGCCCATTTTTGCTTCTTTTTTCAGACCATTGGTCTTTGTCACAAGATACAATTCCTGATAGTTTTTTCCTACAGGTATGATCAATTTTCCCCCGGTTTTGAGCTGATCAGTTAACGTCTCAAGTATTTCAGGAGATGCGGCAGCGACACTTATTCTATCGTATGGTGCAAATCCGGGAATACCAAGCGTTCCATCCTCTACCATCACAGTCACATTTTCAACCCTTGCTTTTTTTAGGTTTTGGCGGGCAAATAATGCCAGGGATTCGATCCGTTCAACAGTATAGACGTGTCCGCTACCGGCAAGAACTGCCATGACAGCGGCATGATATCCGGATCCTGCCCCTATCTCAAGAACCTTCATTCCATCCTGTATATCTAAAAGGTCGCACATTATCGCAACCATGTGGGGGGCTGATATCGTTTGACCGGATCCTATCGGCAAAGGAGTATCAATATACGCGTTCCCCTCTACTCTTTCCGGGACGAAAAGATGCCTTGGGACACTTTTCATTGCAGCCAGCACCCGTTCACTTATCCCGTGCTGGCGCAGTTCCTCTATGAGCTCGTTCCTTTTGACCTCAAACTCCATACCGACTCCCGCTTCTTGATCACAACCCGCTCTCCCTTTGCCCTTGAAAATCGTTTAGGTTCCTTGAGACCGGAATCTGCATATACCCGTTTTATATATTTTGCTTTGATAGCGACACCTTTTCTACTCTTAAATCCGCCATCCCTTATTTTTATCCGTATGATCTTTAATTTCCGGTTGTTTACTTCTACTTTATCCCCTATAACGAATTCCCTTTCACCCGGTACGCGCATAGATACGGATTCTGTTGTTTCCCTGTGGCTTATTGCAAATTTCACAATTGCTTCATCTATTGCCCTTGCCCATATCGTTCTAATAGCGTCTGCATTCGCTTCATCCACTCTTTTATCTTTACCTTCTATAGAAGTTATTTTTACAAGATATGCTTCACCTGTTGTTTCATCATCTATCAGGATCTCATCATCTTTTCGTATAATGCCGGAAAGCACTGCTCTTGTATGAACTGATTCTTTCCCCTTGCTTACAATCACCCTTACCAGCAAATTTTGTGGTTTTTTCTCTATATGAACTGACTTACATTCCTGACACTGTAATACTTCTTCTTTTCTTCCTTTAAGAATAATATGGTTAACTGGTGTATCTGGCGAGCACGAAGGGCATATTGTTTCGATATATTCCATATGATTATATAAGGGGCTTGATTGATATAAATATCCTTTTAAGGCACGAAAACTATTATTATTGCCTGGAACTTATTAAATAGTAAACGATACCTTTATATACTACATATTTGAATATATAACTCTTTCGCTGAGGTATAAATTGAAAAGATTAGGAACTGTTCTACATGCTATCGATAAGTTACTGATAGTCCGCGCCGATAAAACACTTGAATCAAATAGTCTATACCCGAATTCAATGGTTATTACAAAAACTATGAAAAGGATAGGCAGGGTAAAAGAACTTTTTGGCCCGGAGAAGAATCCCTACATTTCTATCAGGTTATTCAATGAAATCAAAGACTCAGAAATAATGAAATTAAAAAAGGAAAGAGTCTATTTGGCATAAAGGAAAGGTGTGAAATGGCAGAAATTGAAAAAGTAAAGGAAATTGAGAAGACCGAACGAGAGATAATAAAAGAAGGCATCAGGCAGAAGAAAGAAAAAGAAAAAGTCGGTCAGTTCGAGAAAGCCACAGTGGAATGCCCCGAATGTAAGAGCCACGCCCTGGTTCATGATTATGAAAGGGCTGAACTTATCTGCAATGAATGCGGCCTGGTAGTTGATGCGGACTTTATTGACCAGGGTCCGGAATGGAGGGCTTTTGACCATGACCAGAGAATGAAACGGTCTCGTGTCGGTGCGCCAATGACCTATACTATTCATGATAAAGGATTATCCACTATGATAGACTGGAGAAACCGGGACTCATACGGAAAATCCATCTCCAGTAAGAGCAGGGCACAGTTATACCGCCTCAGGAAATGGCAGCGCCGTATACGCGTAAGCAATGCTACCGAGAGGAACCTTGCCTTTGCACTGTCAGAACTTGACAGGATGGCATCAGCGCTTGGATTATCCCAGAACGTAAGAGAAACAGCAGCCGTCGTATATCGAAAAGCCGTTGATAAGAACCTTATCAGGGGAAGAAGTATTGAAGGCGTTGCAGCAGCTGCTTTGTATTCGGCTTGCAGGCAGTGCAATGTCCCCAGGACCCTTGATGAGATCGGAGAAGTTTCAAGAGTGAGCAGGAAAGAGATCGGAAGAACATACAGGTTCATCTCAAGAGAACTTGGCCTGAAACTTGTCCCGACATCGCCAATTGATTATGTGCCGCGTTTCTGCTCAGGACTGACACTTCGCGGAGAAGTCCAGTCAAAAGCAGTAGAAATACTCAGGCAGGCATCAGAGAAAGAACTCACAAGCGGAAGAGGCCCGACAGGTGTTGCCGCAGCGGCGATATATATTTCCTCGATCCTTTGCGGTGACAGGAGAACACAGCGCGAAGTTGCTGAAGTCGCGGGCATAACCGAAGTGACAATAAGGAACCGCTACAAAGAATTGGCCGAGGAACTGGATATCGAAATTATCCTCTAAATTTTTAAGGTAGTGTCCATAGTTATTTTTTTATGAAATTTGAGGAATGGGAACCGATATATAAAATGATCCTTGAGGATATGCATTTTGAAAGGATATATGATGAACATTCTGCACTTCTCCTTTCAAAAATGCTTGAAACAAAGGCCAGGAAAAAAATCTCTGATATCATTGAGATAGAACTCCTGCAGAATGCCATCAATGGAAAGGATGTTCTTGTATGCGGGAAAGCGCCATGTCTTAAAGATGATATTAAGAAAAGAAATGATTTTAAAAAATTTGTGGTAATCGCTGCTGACGGTGCAACCAGTGTTCTGATGAACAACGGGATTACCCCTGATATAATCGTCACCGACCTTGATGGCAATATAGACGATGAAGCAAAAGCAAACGAACTTGGCGCTATTATGGTAGTGCATGCCCATGGCGATAACATTGATGCGGTGGGTGAAGAGGTGCCGCGCCTGAAAAGAGTGATCGGAACTACGCAATCAAAGCCCCTTAACAACGTATATAATTTTGGGGGATTAACTGATGGTGACAGGTGCGTGTTCCTTGCAAAAGAAATGGGAGCAAAGTCTATTACTCTAATAGGGTTTGATTTCAAAGACACAAATGTAACTCCTCTTAAGAAGAAAAAACTCATGTGGGCAGAAAAATTAATAAACATGATACTTGGTGAAGGGGATATTCAGCAGGCAAACTTGACGAGTTAGCTTGAAAATCAAAAACAATAAACTGTTAGTTATCGCACAATATCCGGTTTCGTACAGACATCGAGTTTTTTACATATTTCGCAATCTGTCTGGCATGGCTCGATATGGATCAATATCGAAAGATTTGGGATTTTTTCCTTAATTTCCTTTTCAAGATGATCGCAGAAATCATGAGCTTCCACAACATGCTGGTTTTTTGGCACGACAAGATGAAGATCCACAAATCTTTCAGCTCCCGACATTCGTGAGCGCAGGTTATGATATTCCGCATACTGGGAATAATGCTCGTGGATTATTGATTTAATAGTATCTTCTTCGTTATCTGAAAGTTTCACGTCCATGATGCCTGATACTGAACGTTTTGTCAGGTCATAGGATGCCTTGAGGATGATAAGAGCCACAATTATGGCCATTAAAGGGTCAAAAATAGGATTTCCAGTGACCTGAATTAAGATAAGGCCTGTTAAAACACCAACCGATGTATAAACATCTGTAGTAAGATGATATGCGTCTGCTTCAAGAGCAATTGATTCGGCTTTCTTTGCAACTTTCATTATCCTTGCTGAAACATAAAAATTAACAATTGTCGAGATACCCATGATAACGATACCAATTCCAATTAAGCTCGAATCAATTTCAATTGTTTCATTACCCAGGATCTTTACACTTGATTTATAAAGTATGATTATTGCTACAACGAAAATGAGAATTGCTTCTACTGTCCCGGATACATTTTCAAACTTGCCATGCCCGAACCTGTGTTCATCATCAGCCGGCTGTCCTGCTTTCTTGACAGAATAATTGGCTATGACAGCAGCCAAAAGATCAATGCCGGAATGGAGGGCTTCTGACAGGACACTTATCGAACCCATGAAAAAGCCGACAACGAGCTTCAAGATGAGTAATAAAGAATTGGAATAAATTGAGAGTCTTGCTACCGATGTTATTTCTTTATGGGCCGCAAAATATTTATTGTTCTTATCTGGCATTTATTTTGTACTAAATTATAGTGAAAGTATAAAGGGATATCCCGAAAAAACATGGAAAACCAAACCTTTTAATATCGAAAGCAACAAACCATAAATTGCCATAATACAATTAGTTAATGGAGGTTGAAATAATGTGCAGTACATATACTGGATTCTCTATGATGCCTGATGATCTTGAAGAGATGAAGAAAGGAAGTTCGATGTTCTGGTGCGTTTCATGCAAGAAGACTTTTATGAAGAAGGGAGCAACAGAGTGCCCGAACTGCGGTTCAAAGAAGATAAAGGCAAAGGCGCTTTAGTTTATAGTGAAGCTCCCAGTCGCAGCAGAGCTTGCGAGATATAACGGATAAATTAAAATAAATATTGCTGGAATTATAACCGTAATGTATTTCATCCCTCTGATATATCCCTGAGTGTGTACCGAATTAAAATAAATGATTTTAACCTTGATCATTCCCTTTCATGCGGCCAGGTATTCAGGTGGGAAAAAAATGATTGGTGGACCGGGATAGTCAACGGGGCTATCGTCAGGGCTAAACAGGAAGATCAGGAACTGATAGTCGAATCATCACTAGATAAGGACTTAATCACCGATTATTTCAGGCTTGATGATGATATACGGCAAATTTACTCTTCAATTAGCCGGGATGAAAAAATTGTATCTTTGATCAATAAATACAGGGGTCTGCGGCTCATCAGGCAGGACCCGTGGGAATGCCTTGTATCTTATATGTGCTCAAGCAACAATACGATCAGGAATATCACTAATTCCATACGGAAAATGAGTGAATGTTTCGGGAATGAGATCGAAAAGGGTTTTTATACTTTCCCTACGCCTGAAGCGCTTTCAGATGTCCCGCTTTGCGACATGTCACATTGCAAGCTTGGTTTTCGCGCTCCCCGTGTATTGAAATTAGCAAATAGTGTTGCAAATCGCGAATTTGACCTGTATGGGATCAAGGATTTGTCATACAGGAAAGGGCGGGAAGAACTTGTGGAAATTGAGGGTGTTGGAAATAAGATCGCGGATTGTGTGCTGCTTTTCGCATTCGGGAAGCTTGAATCTTTTCCCGTGGATACGCATATCGAACAGATAATGGAAAGGTATTATGGTTCTAATTTCAAAGGTCCAAAGAGCAAAAAGAGAGATGAAATGGCTGAATTTGCCAGGAGCTATTTTGGGAAATATTGCGGATATGCGCAGGAGTATCTGTATCTGGAAGACCTGGGCTGAAAATTTAATTCTGTAATTTTTCAATTGTCATATTATGCTCGCCAGATATGGGTATCCTTAAATTATATGAATATCAATTAAGGCATTATGATACATATCCTTGAAAATATCGATAAGTGGAAGTGTGAATATAAAAAATGCGGCGCTAAATGCTGCTCCGAAGGTATCCAGCTTACAATTGAGGATATAAAAAGGATCAAAGACATGGGATATTCACCAGAAGATTTTCTTGATTTTGATGAAAAAGAAAAAATATTCAAGATCAGGGGAAAAGAAGGAAAGTGCTTTTTTAATGGTTTGAAACTTGAATGCACGATACGTAATAACGAGCCGCTTGTGTGCCGTTTGCTTCCATTTAAGATCATTGAGGTCTCATATTCCGATGAACCTTTAATGAAACTAAAACCTGTTGTGGATTGCCCTGGAGTGGGTCTGGGTAAGAAGATCGATAAAAAGAAAATCGAATCCGATGCAACATCCTTTATTCGTGAGAACCAGGAACTTATAAGAAATTTAAAGAAAAAGGGCAAGAAAGGTGTTATTGAAGCCCTGTAGTACAGGTTAGTTTTTTTAAAACGTTATGGCAGACAGTGGATTTTCCAGAGCCGGGGGCTCCTGTGATGGCGATTCGGATCATTAAAAAAAAAGAATTGGCTAAAACCAATTCATCGGGTTATACACTTCGAAGCTTGTGAGAGACCTGCTTTCCCAGATCCGTCAAAGCAAATTTTTTCCCTTCGCGTGCTACGAGGTTTTTTCCTTCCAATTCTTCTATTGTTTTTTCCGCCCCCACGATCCTCACTGTCTTTGCTATGGTTGCTCCATCCATTGAGCCTTTTGAATCCAGCACTGCAAGGATCTTGCTAGCCTTATGATTGCTTGCAACGTAACCGATCAGTTCTTCCATTAATTTTTCATCTCCTTTACCCTATATTGTCCTTCTTTTGAGATAACTTTATTGCATTCGAGTAACATTACAAGCTCGGCGGGCTAGCCCGGATAACTCGGCGTTATCTGTAACCCGAAACCGTCGATAGCGGGGGGCGAAGCCAAAGGAAGAAGTTTTGACTATTGCATGGCCCACAGGTTCTACTGTGAAACCCCGTCCTATGGGGCTGGTGTTGGTACAAGGGCTTTCCTGAAGGAAGGTTTTTGTGCCTTAGTTGCGGAAAACGGTCTAGGCCCGGAAGGGAGCAAACCAGCCGTGAACAACTATCGCTCATGGGGGCGCGGGGCGGAGGCGAGTTTGTGGCAAACCGTGCAGTGGAAGGGGCTGCGACCGGAGGTGCGCTCGCTACTTTTACAAGAAAAAGGATAGTTTTTCCAAGTCAGACGATGTGATCGCTTGGATATGGAGTTGCAAGTTCTACAAATTATTGCGTTATCCCCGTCACCACATCTTTCTTAAAATCAAAAACAGTCACGCATTTATCATTATAACAAATATCAAGCTTTGAGGTATCATCAACTACCCCGATATTTGCAGCCGTATATCCTGCTTTTTCAAAAAGACAAATTACTTCCGATTCATTTTCAGGTAAAGCCGTGACTATAAAACCGGTCGCAGGATGGACTTTTAACCACTGGGTAAGATCAATGCCCTCTGGCGCATGTATATTCCCCAGGTCAACGCGGGCCCCTTTTCTGCTTGTTTCAAGAAGCATTCCAAGTGTACCGATAATCCCCGGATTGCTGATGTCCTTTCCAGCCGTAACAAGCTTTTTCTCGCCGATTTCCTGCATCACCCTGTATTTTGCGCGCACTTCTTCCGGTTCTTTTGCCGTGGTCGTGTCAAAACTGTAAGGAGAATTTGGCCCGACTTTCCCATCCATATCGATCGCTGATATTACAACGTCCCCTGCCTGCGCTGAGCCGCTTTTGATCTCACATCCCCTTTTTACCGTCCCAATGATGGCTACAGATAATGAAGTGTAGGGAGTATCGGGATGCATATGCCCGCCAACCATGGGAACACCGAATTTCGCGATTCCATCCCTGATTCCCCTGAGAAGTTCCTTGCATGCGTTTTTATTATCAGAAGAGAGGACATTGACCATCGCGACGGGTTTACCGCCCATAGCTGCGATATCATTGACATTCACAAGCACGGAAGTATATCCGGCCCACCAGGGGCTTGCATTCACAAGACGCCCCCAGATGCCATCAGCCGCAAAAAGAATATAATCATCCCCGCCGATATCAATTACGGCGGCGTCATCGCCAAAATCAACTACGGAACCGGAATATTCCGAGCGGACGGTCTGGAAAATATGTATGAGGTCTGCTATGGGTTTTTTCCTGGTCACGCCCTCGAATTCCCTGATTTCCTTTGCGATTTTCTCTAAGTCCATGCAGCACACACCATGTAGCATTATTAATTATAATTTTCTGTGATTCTGATATAGACTATCCTACTCAATTGATTAGGTTATCCGAAACATTTATAGATATGCAATAACAATTAGTTAGGTATACCTAATAAAAACTGTGAAAACTATGTTAGCAAGCTTTTTAATAACATTCAGGGAAGCGCTTGAAGCAGCCCTGATAATCGGAATAATCGCAGCTTATGTCGCAAAGCTGGGAAGAAAAGACCTCAACCGCTATATTAATATTGGAATTATCAGCGCCCTTGTCGCAAGTTTAGCAGTGGCTTTTGTATTCAAAATGATCTATGGCGAACTTACAGGCACAGCAGAGCAACTTTTCGAAGGAACAGCCGCACTTCTGGCTGCCGTCGTCCTCACATACATGATATTCTGGATGGCGGATAATTCAAAGAAGATAAAAGGTGAAGTCCATGAAAAAATAGACCTGTCCATTTCAAAGGGCCAGATGTTCGGAATTGCAGTTTTGTCCTTTGTCGCGGTTTTCAGGGAAGGCGTTGAGACCGTCCTGTTCCTTGGAACGCTGGCGATCCAGGCTCCTGTTGATACAATTTCAGGTTTTATAATTGGCCTCATTCTCGTGATCGCTCTTTCATTCATAATGTTCAAAGGAATGTACAGGCTTGATGTGAGCAGATTCTTCAGATATACAAGCATATTGCTGATAATTTTTTCAGCGGGTCTTGTAGCGGTAAGCGTTCATGAATTCAACGAAGCAGGTATCATACCCGGGGTAATTGATCACGTATGGGATGTAAACCCGCCCAAGAATCCTGACGGTTCATATCCGGCACTTCACGAGAACGGACTCATAGGAGGAAGCTTAAAAGCCCTCATGGGTTACAATGGCAATCCTTCGCTTACTGAAATCATTGCATACATTGGCTACTGGATAATAATCGGAATATTTGTATACAGGACTTACAAAGTAGGAACAACGGTGAAAGATGGAAGCAGATACCCCCAGGATTGAAGAATATCTTGAATCGATATACAAATTGCAGCAGGAGCAGCATCCTGTAAGCACGTCGCGCCTTGCGGAGCACCTGAAACTGTCTCCTCCATCCGTATCCGAGATGGTGAAAAAACTTGCAAATAAGGGCCTGATAAATCACACCGGAAAGGGCGTATGCCTTACGGAAGAAGGCGGCAGGATGGCCAAAAAAGTCGTTCGAAGACACCGCCTTTCTGAGCGCCTGCTTACCGATATCCTGGGTTTTAAATGGGACGAGGTCCACGAGGAAGCGTGCAGGCTTGAACACGCAATAAGCCCTGAGATGGAAGACAGGATAGCAGAAAGCCTTGGGAATCCAAAAACATGTCCTCACGGCCATCCCATCCCGGATAAGGACGGTTTGTTCGTAAAAGAAAAAGTGAGGCCGCTTTCAGATTTGAAAGCAAAGGAAAAGGCAATTATTGTCAATGTGTTCGAAGAGGACCCAAAAATGCTCCAGTACCTGGCATCACTTGGATTGATCCCTGATGTTTGCGTCCGTGTCGAGGAGGTGGCGCCGTTCGGGGGGCCATTGATAGTTTGTGTTTCAGGTTCACGATATGCGCTTGGGAGAGAAGTAGCATCAAAAATAAAGGTAAAATAAAATAAAATAAGTTAGAATTGGATAGAACAGGATAAAATTGGATAGGATAAAATAATGGCTCTTTCATGTCACAGTGCCCTGAAGGAAATAAAGGGCAATACTGATTTCACGTTTGCACTTGCTGGAAATCCCAATGTGGGAAAATCAAGCATATTTAACAGGCTGACCGGGATGGGTGTGGTCACTGCCAACTATCCCGGAAAAACCGTGGAACTCAACCTGGCAACCACGAATTTCAAAGACCAGCGGATAGGTATAATCGATCTTCCCGGCAGTTACGCCCTCGGCGCGGTCTCGGAAGACCAGTGGGTAGCGCGAAGGGCGGTCCTTGACTGTAAACCAGATGTGGTAATAATGATACTTGATGCCACAAACCTTGCACGGAACCTCTACATGCTGATCCAGTTCATCGATCTTGGCATACCGATTGTGGCTGCTTTGAACCTGATTGATGAAGCCGAAAAAAGAAATATCATTATCGATTCCGGGGAGTTGTCTTTGCTTCTTGGTATCCCTATCGTGAAGACAATAGCCACGACAGGCAGTGGTCTTGACGACCTGGTACAGAAAGCAGTGGATACTGCAAAAAATAAGGCCGGGATCAGGTATTCATTACATTATGGCGATGATATTGAAAATAATATCAGGAAACTTGAAGAAATTCTTATGCCTTATAACTTCGGAATAAATCCAAGGGCTCTTTCGATCATGCTTCTTGAAAATGATTCCGAATTTATTGAACTTGTGGGAAAGCATGAAAATGGCAGGTTCATACTTGAGGAAACTAATAAGATCAGCCGGGGAATTGAAGAATTACACGGCGAGAAAACCCCGTTAAGGATCGCACGTGAGAGACATGGGCTTGCAGGTTCGATAGCATCGCAGGTGCAGGGCGATGTACAACCCATAACATCTGATAAGATATGGGCATATACGACTTCACCTATTACCGGCATACCTCTTCTTATCGGAGTCCTTGCAATAATTTTTGCTTTCCTTTTTTACGGTGGTGACTGGCTTTCCACGTTTTTCAGTGGTCAATGGGCAACGTATGTATCGCCGGTCATTGATGGCGCTGTTTACTCTGTTTTTGGAATCGGTATTATCGGAAAAATTTTCGTATGGGGTTTTGATGCCGGTATCCTTGCCGCTCTTGCTGTGGGTATCCCATACGTACTTACGTTCTATTTCATGCTCGCTTTCCTTGAGGATTCAGGATACCTGAACTCCGTAGCGTTCCTTACAGACAGGCTGATGCATAAGTTCGGGCTTCACGGGCGTGCGATCATCCCGCTCGTTGCAGGAGCAGGCTGCAATGTGCCGGCAATAATAGGTACGCGCGTTCTCACAACGATGCGGGAGCGAACGATCGCAAGTACGCTTATAACACTTATCCCGTGCAGCGCAAGAACAGCCGTTATCCTTGGCGCAGTGTCCCTGTTCGTGGGATGGAAGCCTGCTGTGGCTATTTATCTTATCATATTTGCTCTTGTGTTCCTTGTAGGAGCAGGACTTAACAAAATAATGCCCGGAAAATCAACAGGGCTTGTCATGGAAATGTTCCCGTTCAGGATGCCGATCATATCAAACATATTGAAAAAGACCTGGTACAGGTTCAAAGACTTCGTATTCGTGGCTTTTCCGATAGTGCTTGTAGGGTCTATGGTGCTTGGCGGGCTTTACGAGACCGGATATCTCTGGAAACTGGCCTCACCGCTTTCTCCTGTAGTTGAAGGATGGCTGGGTCTTCCTGCTGTTGCCGGTCTTACTCTGATATTTGCGGTCCTTCGAAAGGAACTTGCGCTACAACTGCTTGTTACTCTTGCAATGGTCATGTACGGAGGAGGCGCAAAGAACCTGCTGCTGTTCATGACGCCTGCGCAATTATTCGTTTACGCGCTTGTGAATACGATTTATATCCCTTGTGTTGCCACTATCGCTGTACTTGGGCGGGAACTTGGCTGGAAAAGGGCATTTGGCATAATGGCATTCACTATTACACTTGCAATACTTATCGGCGGGATAGCTTTCAGGATAATAGGATATTACCACCTGTTATGAAAATATGAAAACACAATGTCCTCTTTGCGGAGCCAGGTTTGATGATAGCGGATAATCAAGGATGCAAGGCATGTCCAAGATTCATGAAATGCAGCCTGGTATTATGTCCTAATTGCGGTCATGAATTCCCGAAAACTTAACAAATATAACTTGCGCTTTCCCTGTCAAAACCACCCACAAGCTCCATTTTCATATCATCCGGCTGCCATGTTGCACCAGGATAAACAAGATTATGGAAGAAGTGCGCCGTATTCGCAGCGATCCTGGTCGCAAGATGCTCTTCCCCGAATACTTCTTTTGTGATCTTATGGGCCATCTGCCTGACATCATTTTCATCCATATACCCCAGCGTGTGCAGGTATTCATGGAGAAGGACATGGAAAGTATAAGGTTTGTAAAGCTCAAGTCTTGTCTCTTTTATCCTATCAAGAGGGATCTTGTTCATCACAATGACATTTGAACCGACTGGATAGAAAGCCCCGAAAAATCCCTGGGGATCATTCCCGAGATTGGCAAGCCCCAGCATCAGGCCTCCGGCTTTTTCTCTGGCATTCCCAGACAGCGGCTTTCACCACTTCAAAGATATCCGGCAGGCTCTTTGCGTTTTCAAGGCGGGTATTGAAGTCTTTCTTTGGTTTGAAATTTTCAGGGGTCATTTTGGTTGTTTTTCTTATTTTGGATTATTCGTGATATTACGAACGTTGCTAGATTGAGGATGGGGGATAAATAGTTACCGGTCGTGGATTCTCTTCACCTGAGGATGGGGCGCTCGCCCTGGTTGGGAAAGGAGAAGAGGGCAAAGCTTTTGAATTCGTTCTTTTTCAGCTCCTTCTTTCAATCATGATGAATGATTTCGAACATAAGTATAATAATTATTATAATCATTATAATATTAAAACGCAGGTTTTATATACTATCATCATAAACTAAACGTCAGTATTGGTGGCCATGCTTCATAGGTGCGGGCTGTAAATCAAGGATAGGTGTGGAAAAAAATGGTATTTGATAATTACAGTTAGAGAGTGGAAACTTTCTGTACAGCAGTGGAAATTATGTTATGGCGGACGGGGCGCATTAAGTGCGCGCCAAGGTGCAGGTGGTAAAGATATGGTAATAGAATTGAATAAAAATTGGTGGATAGATATATCGATTGTAACTGTGGAAGTTATGCTGATGAAAATTTGCTATGGAAGGCTGAATTTAGTGGATGATGGCTTAAACTGTGATCAAGCAGATGCGAAGTCAAGGTGAAAAATATGGTCGCATATACGCAAAAGATATCCATGGGGGCAATTGCCCTGGTATTAATCTTATTATCTGCAGTTTCAGGATATGGAGGCATAAATGAGAAAGGCAATTCAAATAATGTATCGAATA
Source organism: Candidatus Methanoperedentaceae archaeon (assembly GCA_963753595.1). Taxonomy (GTDB): domain Archaea; phylum Halobacteriota; class Methanosarcinia; order Methanosarcinales; family Methanoperedenaceae; genus Methanoperedens. The sequence continues at coordinate 21,370 of CAVWCX010000033.1, forward strand.
TTAATATTACTCTCATAACAGGGGATACTGTTGCAGCTTATAATATTTCAGGTAATGTTACTTATTCTATTTTGCCTGCTAAAACCGGAATGAATAGAACTTACCAGATCATGGTATCTCCTCAAGGCACATATTTTATTCCTAATAATGTTGATTTAAAAAAAGTGGATATGGAATTATTCAACGTTGAATATCTCCTTAAAGAAGATTATACAAACCTCAGTTTTATTCCTGTTATGATGACTTTGGAATCAAATCCTAATGCAAAAAATGGTATTGATGCCCAGGAAATAGCGGGAATAGATAAACATATTAAAATTATCAGCACACATAAGAAAATAGGGGTAACTGTAGCGAGACTGGATAAAAAAGATACAGGCCCTGCATTTGACACTCTGCTGGCAAATAAAGACGTTAAGAAAGTCTGGCTTGATAAAAAGAGACATATTAGCCTGAGTGACAGCGTTCCCATGTTAGGTGCTCCTGTGATCTGGGAGCAGGGATACAACGGCTCGGGTATTAAAATAGCAATTCTTGACACAGGAATTGATGCCGCTCATCCGGATCTGAACGATATCGATGATAATCCGCTTACAAATGACCCGAAGGTTATATTCCATAATAATTTTGTTGACTGGACTTATTCGGATATTAGCGATGACACGATCGCTGATCTATACGGGCATGGAACGCATGTAGCCAGTATAGCTGCAGGCACTGGAGAAGCGTCTGGCGGCTTATATAAAGGCGTTGCCCCGGGTGCTTATCTCTGGAACCTCAGGGTATTGAATAAATACGGCTCCGGATATGATAGCTGGATAATCGGTGGCATAAATTATGCAGCATATGGACCAGATGGAATCCCGCGCACTGGTGATGAGGCAGATATTATCAGCATGAGCCTTGGCGGAGGACCTACGGAGGGAGACGATCCGATGTCAATAGCTGTAAACAGTGCAATAGATGCAGGTGTTGTGGTGACAATAGCTGCAGGCAATTGCGGGAATTTCTGCATCTCTACTCCCGGGGCTGCTGATAAAGTCATAACCGTAGGAGCAACAGATAAGAGTGATTATCTTGCATATTTCAGCAGCACGGGTCCTACTCTGGATTTCAGGGTCAAGCCAGATGTTGTAGCACCTGGTGTAAATATAGTGGCTGCAAGGGCGAGCGGCACATCCATGGGTAGTCCTTTGAATAGCTATTATACTTCAGAATCCGGAACCAGCATGGCTACTCCTCACGTGGCAGGAGCTGCGGCATTGATTCTCCAGAAAGCTAAGGAGAGCATTCCAAACTGGATACTGGAGCCTCCACAGTATTACAATGCATTCCCTGCATCTTATAATTGGATAGATGGAATCACTGGCGGCACGCCAGGTGGAATATATGGTGATGATGTAGCAACAAGCGCAATAGATATCGGTTTCAATTTCACGTTTTATGGAAAAAATTACTCCAGGCTTTATTTCAGCACTAACGGTTTAATAACATTCGATAACTCCATTCCATTTTTTAGTAATGTTCCGATTCCGAGCCCTATTCAGCCAAATAATTTCATTGCTCCTTTCTGGGATGACCTGAATGTGGTAAATGGTACAGGGAATACATATTATAAGTTAGATGCTTCCTCTAATCCGAAGAAATTCATCATAACATGGAAGGATATTTACAGATTAGGTTATTCCAATCCAGTAACCTTCCAGGCTGTGCTTTTCAGCAACGGCAGCTTCCTGTTCCAGTACAAGAATATTTCAAATATCGGATATTTTGACCAGACGATTGGAGCAGAGAATACGGATGGGGGCGAAGGAATTCAATATGGATATGCTTCTCCAGTCGCTAATCTTAGCGCAGTCATGTTCACACCAAAAATCTCAGGTTTGGGCAAGCCCAATTATGTTAAAAATGCACTTATTTCTACTGCTAAGGATTTAAGCCTCAGCGTGTACGAGCAAGGGGGTGGCAGAGTCCGGATACCCAATGCAACCAGAGCGCGGATAATAGCAGACCCTGCATCGGTAAGCTTCAAAATTATTACAGGTATCAATACAACTGTAATAACGTTCTATAACCTGAATACAACTTCTTCAAGGACACTGAATTTAGATGAGGTTGTAAGGGATTCATCGGGAAATATTGTTAATGCAGCTTCTCTTAACACCAGCTTTTTGATTATTGCGCCAAATTCCACAGCTTCTGTTATACTTACAGTTGATGCAACAAGTATTCCTAAATCCACGTACTCAGGCAAGTTAACTGCCATAGCTGATAATGGTGAAGAAGTTGGTGTGATTTTTGGCTTTGCAAATTTGAATGAACTCAATATCAATAAGATAAAATTCGACGGAACGCCGGCAGCCTACGAATTAGTATGGGTGTATGAGACAAATGCAATATCTCCATATCCATTAAGCAGGTTTGTTTCAACGGATTTTAATGGTATGGCTAAGGTATTAGTTCCGGATGGTGAATATAATATCTGGAGCGGGAGTTTTTTCAATGATATATGGATATGGACGACAAAAGATGAACTCTCCGTTACAAGCGATACTTCAACAACTCTTGATGAAAGGGATTCTGTACAAGTCAGTTTTGACCCGAATAAACCCGATCAAACATTTGCTGGTCTGTACAGCATGCTGGATTATTATAGGTATAGCTGGTCATTACTTTATTCGAACCCATCAAACACCACAGTCCGTATTACCCCTACCTCTGTAAACATAGCCCACTCCTATGAGTATTATCCTGCAGAAGATTATAATTCCTCTGATCCCTCAAGAATAAACACGCCTGAATGGCAGAAATTATACTTCTCTGAACAGGGAATTAGCTCTCCAAAGAATTATATTGCTGACTATTCAAAACTTGTCAGAAGGACTGGAATATACAAGACCGCCCTTATCAATGAATCTGCCGGTAGACATGAATGGGCAATGAATAAAAGCTATTTAGCCTGCATCTGCTGGGCAATGGGGTGGCAGATGGATTTACCGCAGCAGCGTATTGAGTATATCACACCAGACACATATTACTGGGGAGGCTTAAGTTCACAGAACTGGTCTTTGTCTAATTGGGAATACAGAAGTTATCCACACGCTTCAACTCCAACAGATTTCTGGAATGCACAGCCCTTTTCATGGAGTCACACTCTCAACAGAGGGCTCAAATTGGCTTGATTTATATGGCAATGCTTTCATTGATACAGGCAAACACACGTATAGTTCTTCACCAGTGCCTGGAAATTTTACATTATATCGGAATGGCGAAAAAATATACAACCTTTCGACAAATGGCTACTTCAGTTATTATGCCTTAAGCGAGCCAGGCACTGCAACCTACTCCGCGGTAATTGAAGGAGCAAGCGGCCAGAACTTGGCAGTACGTTCCAGAACTGTGTTAAACTTTAGCTACACAGGATCAGGTGACTACAAACCACCAAAGATATCCTGGCAAATCCCGAAACTTGATATGTCCAATCGGCTTTCAGGCAATAATGTAGAAATTAACCTCTCAGTAGTGGATGAGAATGAATATGGCTTCGTTAATGGGACACCTGACAACCTCTCAGGTCTTAGTCTGGAATACTCAATAAACGAAGGTGCTACATGGAATACAATAACGCTCAACTCACTTGGAAATGGAGAATACAATGCAGCCATTTCAGGTATTCTCATTAATAATTTTGTATCCCTGAGGACGAAAGCAATAGACACCGCTGGAAACAGTGCCAGCCATGAACTGATAAATGCATTTTTCATAAATGTACCAACAGGATCTGGTATTTATACAGTTGTCTCTCCCAATGGTGGAGAAAACTGGACACGAGGGACAACTCAAATGATAAACTGGACCTCAACTGGCAATAATAAATCGTATGTAAAGATAGAACTCATCAAAGCAGGAGTAACAAATAAGGTGATCATAGCTAGCACCCTGAATGACGGTTCGCATCCCTGGTTGATCCCGGTCACCCAGGTACCGGGAACTGACTATAAAATAAAGATCACAAACACTACAAATGCTTCACACAATGACACAAGCGATAACACGTTTACTATCCCTGACCCGACCATTACTGTAGTTGATCCTAATGGTTCTGAGAACTGGAGAAGAGGCACAACTCAAACAATCAGATGGAATTCAAGTGGCAATCCTGGAACGTATGTGAAGATAGAACTACTGAAACCGGGAGTACCGAATAAGGTGATCATAGCTAGCACATTAAATGACGGCTCACAACCATGGCTAATTCCAGCTGCACAAACTCCGGGAAATGACTATAAAGTGAAGATTACGAGCACTATCAACGCTTCTATTAATGATACAAGCGATAATCCCTTTACTATCCCTGCCCCATCGTTAACTGTTGTTTCTCCAGATGGAGAAGAGAACTGGAGAAGAGGTACAACTCAAACCATTAAATGGAATTCCACTGAGAGTCCTGGAACCTATGTGAAGATAGAACTATTGAAACCGGGAGTACCGAATAAGGTGATAGTATATAGCACTCTGAATGATGGCTCTCATCCCTGGCTAATTCCAGCGGCACAGTTGCCTGGAGATGATTATAAAGTAAAGATAACAAGCACTATCAACGCTTCAATCAATGACACAAGTGATGATAAATTCACTATTCTTGCACCATCCTTAACTGTTGTTTCCCAAATGGTGCGGAGAAATGGAGAAGAGGTACAACTCAAACAATTAAATGGAATTCTACTGAAAGTCCAGGAACGTATGTGAAGATAGAACTATTGAAACCGGGAGTACCGAATAAGGTGATAATAGCTAGCACATTAAATGACGGCTCACACCCATGGTTGATTCCAGCGGCACAGACCCCGGGAAATGACTATAAAGTGAAGATAACGAGCACTATCAACGCTTCAATCAATGACACCAGTGATGATAAATTCACCATTCTTGCACCCTCCTTAACTGTTGTTTCCCCAAATGGTTCGGAGAAATGGAGAAGAGGTACAACTCAAACAATTAAATGGAATTCTACTGAGAGTCCCGGAACGTATGTGAAGATAGAACTATTGAAACCGGGAGTACCGAATAAGGTGATCATAGCTAGCACATTAAATGACGGCTCACAATTATGGTTGATTCCAGCGGCACAGTTGCCTGGAGATGATTATAAAGTAAAGATAACAAGCAATATCAACGCTTCAATCAATGACACAAGCGATAATCCCTTTACTATCCCTGCCCCATCGTTAACTGTTGTTTCTCCAGATGGAGAAGAGAACTGGACAAGAGGCACAACCCAGACCATTAAATGGAATTCCACTGAAAGTCCAGGAACGTATGTGAAGATAGAACTACTGAAACCGGGAGTACCGAATAAGGTGATCATAGCTAGCACATTAAATGACGGCTCACATCCATGGCTAATTCCAGCGGCACAGTTACCTGGAGATGATTATAGAATCAAGATCACAAGCAATATCAACGCTTCTGTAAATGATACGAGCAATAATAATTTCAGCATCGTTCCGCCAAAGATCACTGTTACTTCTCCCAATGGCGGCGAGAACTGGATAAGAGGAACAACCCATCTAATAACCTGGAATTATACTGGCAATCCAGGAACGTATGTGAAGATCGAATTGCTAAAAGGTGGAGCGCTTAATAGAAATATCTTCCCAGGCACTCCGAATGATAGGTCACAAAGCTGGACGATTCCAGCAGCACAAGCTCCTGGTGAGGATTATAAGATAAGGATCACAAGCACGACGAATGCAGCGTATAATGATACAAGCGATAGTAATTTCACTATCGACCTTCCAATTACATAATAATCTGGAATTATGCAGTGCTGGAAATATGAGGATAGTATTATTGGAAAATCACAACGAACTAATACAAACTGAAACGGACTCCGGTAGCATGGGTTTGTTTCAGTTCTATTAGTGTTCTCGTTGTTGAGACTTTGATTTTTCATACCAGACAGCAAAGCTGGAGCGCATTTTAATAACATATTTATGAGCCGATAAGCAGGTACTTTCCAACAAATTCGAAAAAAAAAGCAACCATAAATTCGATAATTATTATTATCATTTTTATCCTCTATATTAATTAAAAAAGGAAGTTATATATAGTTTAAAATAACCATAAACAATGAGATAAGAATTTCCTGCATCATTTGGGTATAAATTATATTAGATAACCGTGTAATAATGGTATCGGATATCTTCCGCGGGGACGAAGCCCTCAGGATCGTGGTTGGAATACAGGCGTTGAGACACTGGAGTAATAGCATGACGTTTTCAAGAAATAGTAAGTTAGAAGCATGCTGGATAATAAAGATACCGAAGAGTGTGTAATATGAGAATAACAAGTATACTTTTATTTTTAATTTTTATGTTAGTTATGGTAAATGTGTCTGTGGCACAGGATTCCCCTATAATTCCTAATTCTTCACACATTCCTGTGATGCTGCAGAAAATATCGCAAATGGATGGCTCTGGGGATACGATAACAAATAGACACCCCAATATCTCAATGGGAGAGATTCGCCCTGGTCGATTGGATAACCTTAGCATGAATAGGAATTTATATTTGTTTAGCTGGGATGATATTCCAGGAAACGATACTGGTAGGCTCATAAAAATTCTTAAGAGTGGCTTTCGTATTGAGTGGGCAGAAATGGCAATAATTGAAAAAATTGATGGTGGTAAGACTATAAAAGTATCTACTGGAAATAATTCTCTTTCACTAAAACTAAACGATGAAAAAACTAAGGTAAATCTAACGATCAATGACGGTAGAACCGATGAATTCATTGCGGGGATGAATGATAGCAAGCTCAACATTTACAAAAATTTTACGGGAATATCGGCAAAAGCTGGTCTTTTATCAAGAAATGCCAGTATCAATATCGATCAATTACCGCGTGCATACTAGCCGTCAACTGCAACAACAACTGTAACCCCAGTCCATAACATCAACAAGAGTAAAAACTACTCGACTATCCAGGCGGCTATTGACAATGCTGCTCCGGGGATGAGATACATGTGGACAGCGGCATCTATTACGAGAATGTGAACGTGACCAAGAGGCTCATTTTGCGCGGCATTGGTCAGCCTGTGGTGGATGCAAATGGAAGTGGAAATGCGATTACGCTTGCTGCGGATGGGATTGTACTTGAAGGATTTACTGCGATCAGGGGTTCCAATGGGATTGAAGTCAGATCAAACAATAACATGCTCAGAGGCAACAATGCATCAAGCTACGGGTACGGCGTCGGTATCTCATTGTCTTCTTCAAGTGACAATACTCTTATTGGCAACGTTGCAAACTCTAGAATCTGTGAAGAATACTATTGTTGGGGTGGCACAGGCATCTTGTTGACCTCTTCGAGCAACAATAAGTTGATCGGCAACGATGCATCTGACAACGAAAATGGTATCTTATTGGAAGAGTCCAGCAACAACAACACCCTGATTAATAACAATGCCAACCGGAACTATGCATATGGCCTTTGGGAATGCTTCGGCACGGGTATCTCCTTGTACTCTTCCAGCAACAATACGCTCAGCGGCAACAATGCAAACTCTAATTGCGAATACGGCATCTCTCTGGCCTCTTCAAGCGACAACATGCTGACCAGCAACAATGCAAATGAGAACCGGCAGGGGGGGGATTGGATGGTCGCCATCGGCATCTCTCTGTCCTCTTCCAGTAACAACACACTGATAGGAAATAATGCAAATGAGAACTGGGACGTTGGTATCTCTCTTTCCTCTTCCAGCAACAACACATTGATCGGCAATAATGCAAATGAGAACTGTTGGATGTTTGAGGTATGTTTCGGAGTCGGTATCTACCGGGATCCATACAGCTATTTGAACGGTCCAGGCTTTTCCAGTAATAACATGCTGATGGGCAACAATGCAACAAACAACAACTTCGGCATAGTTCTGGAATCTTCCAAGCAACAACACGCTCAGTGGCAACAATGCATCGAAAAACGTCTACTACGGCATCTCTCTATCCTCATCCATCAATAATATGCCCTGAGACAATAATGCAAGCTCAAACAACTATTCCGGAATCTATCTTGGTTTCCAGCAAAAACACCCTGATCGGTAATAATGCAAACTCAAACGAAGCAACGGCATTTTTCTGTCCTCTTCAAATAACAACACGTTGATTGGTAACACTGCAACCGGGAACTATGCTTACTACGGCGTAAATATAGGCATATATCTATACTCTTCCAACAACAACACGCTCAACGGCAACGATGCATCGAACAACCAATACGGCATCTCTCTGTCCGCATCCAGCAAAGAGGACGTGTTTATAAACAATATAATGAATGTGAATGCCTACAATTTTGTGGGTTAAGGCATGTTCTTATTCTTTTCCAACAACAACAGTGAATGGGCAACCTGTTAATTTAAAGGTCCGGTTACGGATACGGTGAATGGCGATTCTGAAAACAGTCAGGCTTCTACGGCAGCTACGGTTACGGTATCCTTTTGTCCTCTTCAAACAACAACATCCTGATCGACAACAATGCAAACTCGAACTCCTGATGCTCCGTCTATGATGCCCTCTGGCCAATGCCCGATTTCGGTACGGCATCGGTATCCTTCTGTCCTCTTCAAGCAACAACACACTCAGCGGCAACAATGCAAATTCCAACTCCGGCTATGGGCTATGGCTTCATCGATGATTCGCACCATGGCTACGGTTACGGCTAGGTATCTTCTTCTTCTTCCAACAACAACACACTCAGCGATAACAATGCAAATTCGAACTCCGGCTATGCATCGGGGCTCCCTACACTATGGAAGGTTACGGTATCTCTCTGTCCTCCTCCAACAACAACACGCTGATCGGAAACAATGCAAACTCGAATTACGGTACGAATTCGGTTGCGATTGCTACGGTATGGCTTCGGCATCTCTCTGTCCTCATCCAACAACAACATGCTGACTGGTAACAATGCAAACTCGAACTCCGGCTACGGCGAAAACTACTGGTGGGGAGGATACGGCTATGGCTACGGTATCTCTCTATCCTCTTCCAACAACAACACGCTGAGCGATAACAACGCAAACTCGAACTCCGGCTACGGCTACATATTCGGAAGGATACGGCCATGGCTACGGTATCTCTCTGTCTTCTTCCAACAAAAACACGCTGAGCGATAACAATGCAAACTCGAACAACATTGGCATCTTTCTCTCCCCAGCCTACGACTACTGGAAGGACATCTATCAGGAATCTTCCAGCAAGAACACACTCATCGGCAACAATGTATCAAAACAGCTATGGTATCTCTCTGTCCTCATCCATCAAAAACATGCTTAGCGGCAATAATGCAAGCTCGAACAACGACTCCGGAATCAATCGATCCAGAACAACATGTTGATTGGGAACAATAGAACAACAGCTATGGTATCTCCTGCCTCATCACAAAAAAGCTTACGGTAATAATGCATGAAAACCTGGCATTTGTTCTCTTCCACCATCAATACGCTAATCGGCAACAATGCATCCTCAAACAGTCTTGGGATTTTTCTCAATTCTTCCGATTTCAACAACATAATCGGCAACAAGATTTCCAATAGCACTTCTGTAGGGATCAAGGTATATAACACTTCGAAAAATAATACCATCAGCCCCAATAAAATTACTAATGGCAATTCTGGAATGTTTTTCGTCTATGCGTTTAACACTACGGCTTCTAATAATATCATGGAAAACAACACCTTCAACTTTGGAGTGGGCGGCAATCTGCGATCCCATTTTGAAGGTAACAATATCGATACAACAAATCTCGCTAATGGAAGACCCATATATTATATAAAATACGGAAAAAACACGATATATGATGGTTCAACAAAAGCAAGCACATTCTACTGTATTTTATGCAATAACGTAACTGTCAAAGACATGGAAATGTCCAATATGGACAGGGGAGTATATTTCTGGGAAACAAGCAACTCCTTAATTCAAAATATAAGAGTTATGGAAAGCGGATGGGGGGTCTACCTGAGACTGTCCACCAATAATACGATTAGGGATAGCAAATTTTCAACCAACAATCTGCAAGATTATTATGAAAGAGGAGTCACGATTTATTCTTCAGATAACAATACTTTGACAAATAATACTTTTATTTCAAATAATTATGGAGTGGAGCTTTATTATTCCAGTAAAAACACTATCTATAACAATTATTTCAATAATACCAATAATTTTATTTTCACTGGAACAAATGTGAACACCTGGAACACCACTAAAAAACCAGGCACGAACATAATTGGAGGCTCTTATCTTGGAGGAAACTTCTGGGCTAATCCAGCAGGAAAAGGTTTCAGCCAGACCTGTTCGGATAGTAATATTGATGGATTATGCGATTTAAAATATTCGCTCAATACATCCAATGTCGACAACCTGGCACTTAAATACAAATCTGCTCTGGGAATCATAGTCGTCTTCCCCAATGGTGGAGAGAACTGGACACGAGGAACAACTCATATGATTAAGTGGACATCAACTGGCAGTCCTGGTGCATATGTTAAGATAGAACTCCTGAAAGCAGGAGTCTGGAAAAGTACCATAATTTCAAGCACCCTGAATGACGGCTCCAATCCCTGGCTGATTCCAGTGACACTAACACCGGGAAATGACTATAAAGTAAAGATCACAAGCACAACAAATGCTGCATACACCGACATCAGCGATAACAACTTCACGATCCCGGTTCCATCGATCACTGTAGTTTCTCCCAATGCCTCGGAGAAATGGATGCGAGGAACAACTCAAACTATAAAATGGAATTCCAGCGGGAGTCCTAGATCATATGTGAAAATAGAACTCCTCAAAGGAGGGAATTTTAGCAGAACGATCATAGCAAGCACACTTAATGACGGTTCACATCCCTGGCCAATCCTGGCGACCCAGGCACCGGGAACTGATTATAAGGTGAGGATCACGAGCACGGCTAATATTTCAGTCAGGGACACAAGTGATAACAACTTCACTATCCCTGTTCCATCCATCACGGTCAAAAATCCAAATGATGGAGAAATCTGGATCAGGGGCACAACCAGGATCATAAACTGGAGTTCTACTGAAAGTCCTAAATCGTATGTTAAAATAGAACTCCTCAAAGGTGGGAATTTTAGCAGAACGATCATAGCAAGCACACTGAATGACGGTTCTCATCCCTGGCCGATCCTGGCGGCCCAGGCACCAGGAACTGATTATCAGGTGAGGATCACGAGCACGGCTAATATTTCAGTCAAGGACACAAGTGAAAACTTCACTATCCCTGCTCCATCCATCACTGTCAAGAATCCAAATGATGGAGAAATCTGGATCAGGGGCACAACCAGGATCATAAACTGGAGTTCTACTGAAAGTCCTAAATCATATGTTAAAATAGAACTCCTCAAAGGTGGGAATTTTAGCAGAACGATCATAGCAAGCACTCTGAATGATGGATCCATCCCTGGCCAATCCTGGCGACACAGGCACCAGGAACTGATTATCAGGTGAGGATCACGAGCACTGCTAATATTTCAGTCAAGGACACAAGTGAAAACTTCACTATTCCGGTTCCATCCATGACTGTTACAGCTCCGAATGGAGGAGAGAATTGGAGTAGAGGGACAACCCAAACAATTAAATGGAACTCTACTGAAAGTCCTAAATCGTATGTTAAGATAGAGCTCCTGAAGGCAGGTGTCCTGAACAGGGTGATCATAGCAAGCACCTTGAATGATGGTTCACATCCCTGGCCGATTCCAGCGACACAGCTTCTTGGAAGTGACTATAAGATCAGGATTAACAGCACAATCAATCCTGCAATTACGGATTCGGGTGATGACGACTTCATTATCAGCGGTTAAGTCCTGGAGAATGCAAAATAGAGGCATGGCTGCCAATTTACATGGTAGTCATGTTCCCATCACTTTTTTTTTCACGCTTTAAACTCTATCAATTCAGTGCTCCAACTGCATAATTATCCGGAATTATGCAGTACTGGAACATATATTTGAGGATAGTATTATTGGAAAATCACAACGAACTCAATGCGAACTCACTGGAGTTCGTATCAGTTAGTGCCAGTTCGTTGTTGATTTTGAATAAGCCAGAACTATCCTAAAGCTTATTCTCATCCGCAAACTTAACCAGCGCCTCGCCCAGTGTCCTCACATATTTGGGATTGATATTGAACCTTCCGCGCTTCTGGCCGCTTCTTTCCTTGGCTATCTCCACATATTCCTTTTCTTCCTCGAATTTATCGCTTTTCTGCATCGAGATAGTCATGAACCAGCCTGAACTCATCTTTATTTCAGTATAACCTTTATCTTCTTCAGTCATAAAATTTCAACACTTCCTAATATCGCATCAACCAAAACCTTATCGCCATTTTTTATTAAATTAACAGGATTTTGTTCAAGATTGTCAACAAGCGGGATATCCGAGATTATAGCGCCCACTGCAACAATCGGCTCAGTCCTTATATTTATCATAGCCATTGGAGCAGCGCCATTTTTTTTTGGCTGGTAAATTGAATAAGAGCCAACCGTTGAGCCTTTACCCCCGGGAATACAAGCACTTTTCCCTTGATGCTCAAACCAAAAAGCTCATGCCCATTTTCAACAACGATACCGGTTTTTACATCAATGCTGCCAAGGAAAGAGATGGGTTGTTTGCTCACAAGTGCATCCCCCTGTGCTTTCCCCCTCGAAACAATATGTGCTTTGAGCTTTGTGGTCATTTGACCCCCAGCATTCTTATGATCTTTTCATGAAGTTCGCTGTTTTTTGTCCCCGCAATGGATAAACCTGTCACCTGGACATTATCTGCCAAATTCTTACCTTTAAGATCTGTCAGAAGCCCCGCTGATTCTTTCAATATCAAAGCAGATGCCATGATATAATAACCGCTCACAAGTCCCCGTGTATCGATAAGTCCGTCGAGTGTCCCATCGGCAACAAAACACATATCAAGCGCAATACTTCCAAGAGCCCGAACTATAATTGATCTTTCAAGTTCTATCAAACCTTCGGGTACATGAGGAACGCCATAAGAATAAACTGACACGACTCGTTTTGGCCGTGTGCCCCGCTTTTTTCCTGCAAGTTGTTTTTCATTTAAGAAAGCGCCTTTTCCCTTTTCTGCACAATATGTATTCCCGTTGATATCGCATATCACTGCCATGCTGATATCATCAAAGGTTGCGATTTCCGTTTTATCAGTATAAGCAAGAGACGTGCAGAAAAATGGTATGCCGCAAGTTGCATTCGTAGAGCCGTCAATAGGGTCGACCACAAGCATGAAATCGGGATGCTTGCCAACAACGCGGTCGCCAAGCTCCTCAGAAATGATTCTTGCAGAAAGTCCTCTTGTCAAAAGAGCTGTATCAAGCGCGTTCTCAGCAGCCATGTCCATCTTGCGTGTGATATCTTTGGGACGCTGCACGAGCATTTCGCCATAATCCTCATTTTTCTCGATAAAAGAGCTGATTACATCACGTATCTCAACACCGATCTCAACTAAGGTCTCAATTTCCATTCATTCTGTCCCCAAAAAAGTTAATAATAGCATCTGCTGAGAGATTTGCACTCGTATCAGGCTTGGTTTTGTCGCTGTCGATCACGATAATTGGATCAACGGGTTCCTCATAAGCAACATTTACACCAGGAACATTGGCGCCCGCCTGCGCTGATTTCTCATATATCCCTTTTGGTGAAAAAACGGCTCTCCTGTGGGCTTCACGTTCCATGCAAACTTCAAGAGGGCAGCGGATGAACACTTCACCGAATAACGGGATAAGTCTTCGTGCTGCATCGCGATACTTTCTTTTGTTAGCCGTAGCATCAATAAAAACATTCACATCGCATTCAGTCACGAGTTTTGCCATATAAGCAAGAGATGCATATACGATTTCCCGTTCATCATCCGTATATTTCGGATTCGGGGTAAGAACCTTTCTTATCTCATCAAGCTGGAGGATCTTTACATCAATACCTTCGTTTATGAGAATAGCAGCGGTTCTGGAGGCTATCACTGTTTTACCGCTTCCGGGAAGCCCTGTGAACCATACTGCAAAAGCCATTTTCATCCCTACAAATAAGAATTCACATTCTTATAATCAAATTCCTCGCTATCCAGGATATTATTTATAAAATTAAATCTGTTTTTCCGGACATCTGGATCAAGATTAGGATACCATATCGGGCTTGCCACAACCACGGACCTGAAGACATAAAATGGCTGGATAACCTTTAAGAGCTCCAGATCACCTGTTTTTTCAAGGTAATTATTAAAGAACAACTCATACATTTCCTTAAATGGCCTTTAAGTGCACCGATTTCTGGAGAATAAGAACAGGTAGTTAATGGTGATTCAGGAAACATCATCTGCCGCCTCACCCCATTCCCCTCTGCCCCTGTCAAGCCCCGTAAAATCAGCAGCTCACGGAACATTATGTTCCAATGATGGAAATCGCCATGTGTCATGCACAGGCGCGGTGTATTTCCTTTAATTTTTATAACGCCAGTAAACGCATTTTTTTTCGATAGTGCGAGGTCATCCTGGCTCACAAAATCAAGATTATCAGGATAGCTGTCAATAAATCCCATAATGCACTCACCATGTCCTACAAGATCCCTGATCTTGCGGAAATACAAATCACGGTTATCGTGTTTGTTTGCATGTATCTGGGCAAGATACGATGATAGGGCTAGCGCTCTGTTCCGCTCAAGAGATGTGAGTAAGATGTCTATTTTTACCTTTTTTCAAGGTCAATGAAATACTCTTTCCCTTTGTTCTTTTCCATTAAAATAAAATATTCTTCAAGTTTGCCGGATGAATAAAGCTCCCCACCGTGCGTTAAATAACTCACATCAAGCGATTTGACATGCTCCGGCAGGTTGTTAAGATCGAATTCCGCCATATCAGGATTTCGCCCTTTCGGAAAATGGTCGTGCCCGAAACCTTCCTGGACTCGCATCGAGGAAAGCACTACCCAATGCGCTTTCCCTCCTGCTTCAAATTCAATCAGGTATGGCTTGCCATACCCGAAACCTTTTATTCCTTCCTCATCCTCAACAGGAATTCCGCCAGCTTACTGATCTCGGTGACTTTTGAGCTCCCGTAGAGCCCTTTCAGATAATTTTCATCCGCTTTGACTGAATTGGTTCATGTTCCCATTGTCCATGAATTCAGATATTTGAGCTGTTCTTTTGTCAGTACTCCATTGCTATTCCCATTGACTCAAGTTTTGATTTTGTAACCATGTGTCAACTTCAGGAGGACTTTATAAACCTGGTTCTCAAAGTTATCTCCCTTTTCTGACATCAATTTTACAGCAAGGGCCAGGTTGGCAAAGCTCATGTCCATGACTTCAGGGGGATGCCCGAATGCGCTTGCAAGATTCACTTAGCCTTCCCTTAGTCAGGATATAGATCTGCTGTCAATTTTTCATTGCATATTCCTGCACATCGTTCTTTATCTGGCTGATTTTCTTTGCCAGTTTGGCAAGGTCAGGGATATTTATTTCAACATTAAAACGGCCCGAATCGCATACATCGCCTGGTTTTTCATGACCTGGAAATGTCTTTGCGAAGGACTAGATATTCCCGTTAACCTAATAATAGATCCCATCTTTGCCGTCTTTCATCGGCATAACCCTGAAGGATCCATGACAGCTTCAAGGGCTTTTCTTGGCTCGACTTCCACGACAACAACATTACCGCGAAACCTGCGCGCCCGTGAGGCAAGACCGCGCCGCACCAGCCGTACCCGGCTACAACGATGGTTTTTCCTGTGAACAGGATATTTGTGGCATTCATTATCCGGTGTAAGGTGCTCTGGTGTGCTATAGCGATTATCGAACATCTTCTTTGTTTTAGCGTCATTAACAGCTATGAAGGGATATTTAAGAGCCCCGTCACGGCCATTGCGCGAACCCTGATAATACTTGTTGTGGTTTTTGTACCGCCTTTAATGTTTTTTTAAGCGCCCTGTGTTTGGAATGAATAAGTGCGACGGTATCTGCGCCATCATCCACAGTAACATGAGGCTTAATTTTAAGCGCTTCTTCCAGGCATTCGTAATATTTCTTTCCTTTCACGCCTTTCATAGCAAAGTTTTTATCCCTTCCGAGGCAAGCGCTGCTGCACATCATCCTGTGTGCTTAGTGGATTGGAAGCCGTAAGAGCTATATTTGCGCCTCCCGCTTTACTATGTGTAGATAAGATTGGCTGTTTCAACAGTCACATGGAGGCATGCCACCACTTAATTCCTTCCAGGGGTTTTTCTTTCTCGAATTGTTCTTTTATTTTTTCAAGAACCGGCATGTGTCTTCGTGCCCATTCATCCTCTGTTCACTTTTATTGCGAGGTTTATGTCTTTTAATATGTAATCTTTCATTGAAATCCCTTTATTTAATTCTTAAAATGGATGCTAAATGTTTTAGATGGTTATTAAAGTTGTTGGTTTTTTATACAAATATTAAATTTTTTATAAAATATATAAAAATAATTATTAAATTTGTTTATAACTGTAATAACAAAATATCAGATGCGGCTGCCGGGATTTGAACCCGGGTTAGAGGCTGTTTCCTGATCTTTGCTATTCATGCAAAAGTTCTTGGGAAGCCCCTGTCATAGCCACTAGACCACAACCGCATTATGAACCGATTTGTCAGATAATGATTCAAGCCTAATACAGTGTTATTGTTTATTTATCTTTTTGTCATCCAACAATTTCGGGTCATACCTGCCTGTGATCTTAACCATTTGTCAATAATTTCATCAAGTTTACCTGGATTTTTTCTTCGGCCTGGTTTTCCTGATAGCATCAACTTTTAATCTTAATTCCTGCTGTAAATCCTCTTTTACCTCCCCTGAATAAAGGTCCATACCTCGAAGCAAGCGATATTTTCGCGGCAAGGACTCTTGCGATCTTCCCGCGCTGCCATTTTGGAGCGGTATTAATAAGAGGATGCCTGAAAATCACACCATGTTTCGGTGATGGGGCTTTACCTTTCAAATGCTTGAAAAGCGCATTATTCGCCCCTATGACCTGTATCGTGCTTGATGGCATGAAAGCCAGCTTTTCAAGGCCCCCCGCAATACTCAACAGGCGCGCACCGAGTATATGTCCTGTAATACCGGTTACATTTGGCGCTATCAGCGGCATGTTTTCTTTCAGGTATTCTTCTATACGGTCTCGCGTTCCATACAATACCAGAAGACTTGAAGAAAAGCTTTGCATTATTTTCAGGTCAGCGCCCGGTTCGTCCATACCAATAATTTTCATGGCAAGCTCTTCACCTTTCAAAATGGTATCCTCAAAATTCATGATGTACCATTCCCTGAGCCTTTCTGACAGGACATTACCGGTCTCATTGAGGTCATCGATAGCTTCCACAGCCGCTATGATCCGCTTGTCGGGTGTCACGGTTTGCGCGACCTGTTCTTTTGCAAGCATTATTTCGAGTTCATGGAGCAATCTGTCATATTCATCGTTCGAACCTGCAAAACCATATTTTATTGCCAGGTCGCAAAGGTCTGAACCTGCAACATTTCCTCTTAACAGCAGTGGTTCCTGAAGGAGTCGTCTGGTTATAACAGAAAGGTCTTTCAGGAAAATTTCAACATTTATGATCGTATCATTTTCCACTGAGAAAAGCCCCTAAAATACATTTACGAATTCGCATGGGCTTATCTTTTCCCGAAAGTACTAAAATCCTTTACTCTTTTTTAGACCGAAAAAGATTTTAATCCGGAACAATTAACCAAAATTATTATCTTTGCCGTAGACAATAAACTGGCAGTAAATGACTCGAAAAAATCAATATTATATCGGGAAAAGCCTGGAAGTTCGGTGACAACGTCGACACTGATGTTATAATTCCCGGTAAATACCTTCGCACGACTGATATGAGCGTGTTCGCATCCCATGTAATGGAAGGGATCGACCCTGATTTTCCCAGAAAGTCCGGAAAGGGGACATAATCGTTGCGGGAAAGAATTTCGGATGCGGCTCATCCAGGGAACAGGCTCCCCTTGCCTTGAAACATGCCGGAATCGCATGCATCGTCGCAGAATCATTCGCCCGGATATTTTTCAGGAATGCAATCAATGTGGGACTGCCGATCATTGAAGCCAGGATCGATTGCAAAGAGGGGGATAATATCGAGATCGACCTTGAGAACGGGATTGTAAAAATAATGAAAAAACATACCCTGCTACAAAACTTCCGGATTTCCTCCGGGAGATACTTGCTGATGGCGGGCTTGTTGAACACCGGAAAAAGGTGAATCCTTGATATTTCCGGCGGATTATAAAAGCGTGGGCATGACCAGGACAGACCCAACAGGAAGGATCGGCGGCCCGATATATTTTACTACAGAATACCTGATCGCAGAACTTCCATCAGGGTATGAGATATATAAGGTAAAAAGCGAAGGGGAAGGGCTGTTAAGAAAACTTGTCTCACTTGAGTTGATAGCTAAAGGAAAACAGATAACGAAATTTAAAGAAAAACTTGATTCCCATGACAGGACAAGGCTTATCGAATCCGCTCTTACGTTATGCAAAGGTGACATAAATACTGTTATTTTTGAAGGCATGGACAGGCATACGACATTTATCCAGGATCCAAGCCTGCATGAGGTAATGGAGATAGAGATAATTGATATTGCGCCCCCTGAGCCCCCATGGCTTGACTTTGCCATCCAGAGGCTGGTAAGAAGCGGTATACTGGGGGAATTGAATATTCGTTTTTCAACAAAACTAATTGACCTTCGCCAGTTCGAAGGTGAAAAAGTGGTATTTCCATGCCATGCTTCGGAACTCAAAGGAAAATATCTTGATACGGATACCGACATAGAGGATAATTCCACACTCGTGGGATGCGACATTTCAAAGCAGATCTTTGAGCTTCGCTTTCCTGATCTGACATATAAGCATATCAACATGTGTCCGCTTAAGACAGAGCTTTACCTTCCAACCAGGCCTTTTATCACAAGATGCTGCCAGAGCAAGAAATCAGGAATGGTGAACCTCAATGGCATTGATGGGGCTGTTGTTCACTGGGGCGCATCCGAATACGATATCGTGGATGCGATCCGGATGCTGGTAAAAGTTTTGAAAGGAAATCTTGAAAATAATAAAATAGGTTTAAAATGAAGATCGCTGTAGTTCCCGGTGATGGTATCGGAAAGGAAGTCATGCCTGCGGCACTGTCAGTACTTGATGCATTTGGTCTTGAAATAGAGAAAGTGCCTCTTGAGATCGGTTATGGCAAGTGGGAAAAAACAGGAAGCGCCATCACGGATGATGATATTGCGCTCATAAGGGAATGCGATTGCGTACTGTTCGGGCTATTACAACTCCTCCTGACCCCAATTATAAGAGTGTTCTTGTGCGACTTCGCAAAGAACTTGACCTTTATGCCAATATCCGCCCTTTTAAGCCGCTCAGGAATGTAAACCTGCCCTGCACAGGAAAATTTGATTTTGTCATTGTGAGGGAAAATACCGAAGGCATGTACTCAGGAGTCGAGGAATTGCATGAGGATGCGGCATACACCACGAGAATCGTTACAAGGAAAGGAAGCGAGAGGATCGCAAAGCGCTGCTCGCTTGCAAAAAAAAGAAAAGGACACCTGACGATCGTTCATAAAGCAAATGTATTGAAATCCGACTCTTTTTTCCGTGATGTCTGTACCGGTGTTGCAAAGAAAAACAATGTATCATATAGTGAAATGCTTGTGGATGCCATGGCGTATGATATGATACTGCATCCTGGAAAATACGATGTGATAGTGACCACGAATCTTTTCGGGGATATTCTCAGCGATGAAGCTGCGGCCATTACAGGCGGATTGGGTCTATGCCCCAGTGCCAACATCGGGGATAAATATGCACTTTTCGAACCCATCCATGGGAGCGCCCCGGATATTGCAGGAAAAGGGATCGCTAACCCGATAGCTGCCATACTGAGCGTCAAGATGATGCTTGAATGGGCGGGAAAAACAGAAGAGGCAAAGGTCAATAGATAAAGCTGTTGACAGTGTTCTTACACAGCACATCACCACGCCGGATCTTGGGGGCAGATATTCCACACGGGATGTGGGAGAAGCTATTGCCCGATTAGTTTAAGCTTTAAGTAAATCTTTTTTGGCGGGGATTCTAAGGCAGGATAATATAGATAGTATTATTACTTAAACGGGAAATTTACATTCGAATATAAGGGGAAATATGGTATGGAATATATTGTCAATTTACAATTAAAGGCAAGAAAGAAAATCATCGGGTTTATCGACCTGATGGTGCCCCCGTATCGCCAATTGAACCATGACAAGATGAGATTATATAATAAAGCCATGAAAGTTTTGTGCGGGAAAAATGAAAGAAAAAACGAAAAAACAGCTGCTTGATGAACTTGAGGCTGTAAAAGAACGTCTGATCCGACTTGAAAACGCTGACATTGAACGGCAGAAAGTAATTGAAGCCCTTAGTGAATCAGAGGCGAAATATCGTTTATTATTTGATGTGGCTCCTGTCGGGATAGGAATAGCTGACCTTAATGGAAAAATAATTGATGCCAATAAAAGCATGCAGGAGATGGGCGGCTATTCCCTTGAGGAGTACAGGGCAATTGGTGTTGGAGCCACCTATGCGGATCCTGAAGAACGAAAGCTTTTACTAAAATCCTTAAGAGAAAAAGGCAATGTGAGGGACTGGGAAAGCAGGTTAAAACGAAAAGATGGATCAGAATATTATGCACTGCTCAATGCAGATATTATGGAACTTGGGGGGCAAAGTTACTCCTTGCTATCATAAGGGATATTTCGCAAAGTAAACGAAATGAAGTGGCATTAAATGGTGCTCTTGCAAAAGCGCAGGAAGAAAAAAATAAATCCGAAGCTATCATTTCAGCATTAGGTGATGGTATAATTATCCAGGATACTGATTATAAAATAATATCCAGAACCAGGTCCAGAATGAAATATATGGGGACAAGACGGGTGAGCTTTGTTATAAAGCATACGAGGGGAGAGATCAGATATGCGAAGATTGCCCGGTTGAAAGAACCTTCAGGGATGGAAAGATCCACAGGTCGGAAAAACGAGTTGCCACAGATAAGGGAAATCTTTATTTTGAACTTACTTCATCGCCTTTAAGAGATTCTAACGGGAACATCATAGCAGGAATAAAGGTAGTCAGGGAAATAACAGCACAAAAGCGCCTGGAACATACCCTGCGCGAAAGCGAGGAGAAATATCGCCGGCTTATCGAGACATTGAAGGAAGGTATCTGGGTACTTGACAAAAATGCGAACACTACTTTTGTAAATCCAAGTATGGCACAGATGCTCGGGTTTACTGTCGATGAGATGCTGGGAAAGCATTTGTTTTCATTTATGGATGAAAAGGGGATGGAAATTGCAACGCGCTACCTGGAAAGACGTCAGCAAGGAGTCAAAGAACATCATGATTTTGAATTTATCCGAAAAGACGGAACAAGGATATATACAAGTTTAGAAACATCCCTCATTATTGATGAGAACGGAAAATATTCCGGAGCGGTTGCGGCAATAGCATACATCACCCAGCGAAAGCGTGATGAAAATGAAAAGAACCGGCTTCTTAAAGCTATAGCCAGCAGTACCGACGGCATTACCATATGCGATGAAAAAGACAGGTATATCGATGTAAATGCAGCTATGCAAGAATATACGGCTATTCCAGGAAGATTTTATTGGGGAGACCTGGCGGAAAGTCACCCCTTCTGATTTAATACCTGGAGTTGAAAAAGGTTTAGAAGATACGTTGTATAATAAGGATACGTGGGGTATTCGAAGGAGAATTCCCGGGCTCAGGATAGATGGCAGGACAGTTCCTACGGAAGTCATGGCCACGAGTATCTGGGATGAGAACGGAAATTACAGTGGACATATATGTATCGTCGGGATATTACTGAGCGAAAACGTGCGAAGGAAGCGCTTCGTGAGGGAGAACGATTCCTGGAAAGCATTTTTGCAAGTATCCAGGACGGGATCGGGATAATCGATAGGGATATGAACATTATCGGTGTAAACAAGACCGCTGAAAGCTGGTATCCGCATGCTGTGCCGTTTATTGGAAAGAAATGCTATGAAGCATATCACAAAAGAAAAAAGCGATGTGAGAAATGTCCTGCATGGGAAACACTCAAAACCGGTAAATCAGCTTATAAGTAGTTCCCAAACACGGCCCCGAAGGAAAAGAAATAGGATGGATAGAAATATACAGTTACCCTCTAAAAGATACAACAACTGGCAGATGAAAGGGGTAATAGAATATGTGCGGGACATCACCGAACGCAAGCGTATGGAGGAAAAACTAAAGCAATCCGAAGAGAAATACAGCCTTCTGGTTGAAGATATCCATGACGGAGTGTTTGTTATACAGGATGAAAAAATATCTTTGCTAACAGGGATTGCGGGATACTTGGATATAGTATTGAAGAGATTATTGGATCTGATGTGTATAACTTTGATGACAGGGAAGATCTTGAAATGGTCAAGGATCGTTATTACAGGAGGCAGAAAGGGGAAAAGGTACCCAAAGAATACGAATTCAATGCCCTGCGCAAAAAGGGGGAAAGACTGTAGTCAATATGGATAAGGAGATTGTAACTTATGGTGTCAGGGTTGCCAGCATGGGCATACTCAGGGATATCACAGAAAAAGCGTCAGGAAGATTCGTTGAGACTTTTTTCAGAAACGGTTAAAAATGCACCCGATGGGGTCCAGATCGTAGACATGGATGGAAAGATAATTTATTCCAACAAGGCAGTGGAAAAAATATTTGGCTTTACAAATGACGAGCTGATAGGGAAAAATGTGGGGGAAATGAATGTTGATCCTGAAATTGCAGGAAAAGTAATATTACCGGGAATTTTAGAAACGGGCCGCTGGACCGGGGAACTAATAGTAAGACATAAAGATGGGCATAAATTCCCGATATGGCTAAAAACATCCATTGTAAAAGATGAAACAGGCATTCCAATAGCCATGGTGGGTATTATCAGGGACATAACGGAGCGAAAGAAGGTGGAAAAGGCGCTGCTTGAAAGTGAGATCACGTTATCGGACCTTGTTTGAAACCGCCGCCGATGCCATTTTTATTCTGGAGGCTGAGGGAGAAAAGGGCGGATATGGAAGCAAATAGAACAGCAGCCAAAATGCATGGATATTCGATGAAGAGCTACTGGCAATGAAAATAGATGACCTTGACCCACGGAATCATTCCGCGATTTCCGGGATTTTATAAACCGAATATTAAACGGTGAAACCATAAAAGCAGAATTGGACCATCGAAGGAAAGATGGAACTATTTTCCCGGTTGAGATCAGCGCAGGATTATTAGAACTTGGCGGTCATAAATATATCCTTGCTTTTGACAGGGACATCACAGAACGCAAAAATGCTGAAGAAGCCATAAGGAAATACAATCTGAAACTTGAAGAATCCAATCGCATGAAGGAGCTCTTCACAGATATAATGCATCATGACCTCTTGAATCCCCTGAATGTAGCAAACGGATATGTTGAACTTTTCCTTGATGATGAAACTAATCCCCGGAAGAAATCATACCTGGAAACCATCAAACGAAATCTCGTCAAGGGAATGGAGCTAATTGATAACGCCACGAAGTTTTCAAAACTTGAGAGTATGGATTATATTGAATTTGAGGATCTGGATTTGAAAATCGTAATCGGGGAGGCAATTGCAAATCTTATTCCTCTTGCCGTCAGTGCCGGAACGACTATTGAGAACAAACTTAAAGGCAGCATGCCGGCAAGGGCTAATAAAATAATCGAAGATATTTTCATAAACATTATTTCAAATGCAATAAAGTATGCCCCTGAGGGAAAAAGGATAGTCGTGGATGGTAAAGTCAGCGGAAAATCCTGGTCTATCAGGGTAAAAGATTTCGGGGCAGGAATAAAAGATGCGCAAAAGACACTGATCTTTGAGAGATTCCACAGGGAAGAAAAGAAAGGTGTAAAAGGTTCAGGATTAGGTCTTGCAATAGCCGGGAAAATCGTTGAACTTCATAAAGGAAGGATAATGGTTGAGGATAATCCTGAAGGTGGGGCTGTTTTTGTTGTGAAGATACCAAAATCATAGATATATTTTATAAAGACTTATTTCATAAGAACTCATTATCACAGTCATGCTTGCAGTTAAGGCCAAAGAGATATACAAATATTATAAAAGTCAGGATGGAAAAAAGGAAGTCCTGAAGAACGTTTCCATAGATATCAAAGAGGGGGAGATCTTTGGCATCCTTGGGCCGAACGGGGCTGGTAAAACCACGCTCATATCCATACTTTCAACGTTATCGATACCGGATGCCGGAAAAGTGGAAATTTTCGGGATAGATGCATTAAAAGATCCCAACAGCGTAAAATGCATTGTGAATATCAGCAGCGGAAACCCAAATTTCCCGTGGAGCCTCACGGTTTATGAAAATCTCAAATATTTTGCATTGCTCTATGGATTGGAAAACAGGGAACGATCCATAAATAATGCAATTGGCATGCTCGAACTTGAGAAGTTCAGGAATACCCGGTTTGATTCGCTTTCAACAGGCACCAAGCAGCGTCTTTCCCTTGCAAAAGCTCTCCTTAATGAACCACGCCTCCTGTTCCTCGATGAACCTACGGTGGGTCTTGACCCTGATATGGCTATCAAGATACGCAAATTAATAAAAAAAATACATGACGAAAAAGGGATAACTATTGTCCTGACTACCCATTATATGAAGGAGGCTGAACAGCTGTGCGAACGCATTGCTTTTATCAAGAATGGCGAGGTGATCGCAAATGCCGCACCTGGTGAGCTAAAGAGGCAAATGAAACTGGGCGAGACTATAACGATAGAGTACAAAGGGAAGTTTGATGATTCCCGGTTAAAGGATATTCCAGGGGTCCTGGATATCCTGTATGAGAACGGAAAAATAAAGATAGTGGCGGAGAATGTCGAATTTATTATAGATAATGTGATGAAGAAGTTCTGTGATGTTCATATCAAGAATATTGAGATTGCTCAACCAAATCTTGAGGATGTGTTCCTGAAACTTGCTCATTGAATAAATATATATCTTAACTTATCTTTATGATTTTCCATTATATCGTAAAGATAACTTTATGATATTTAATAAATCGACGGTCAAAACGGAGATAATCGCTTTTTTTTCCTATATATAGTATGTGGGATATAGTTGGACTATATGGCAAACACATTAGAAAAATTAATTTGCGTAACAAAATCGAGATTGACATTATTAAAATTAAAAGCAACACGGAGATAAAATAATGCCCCGCTATAATTCATTCCTGAATATCCCTGAGCGCCAGCCTTTAATTTTTTCTGCGGGATTTTACTGCAACCAATGCGGTGCAAAGATCAAAGTGTGCCGGGTTGCCAATTGCACATATATAAATAAGTGCAAAACTGCAAGCGATGGGGAAAACCTGTTATAAGTTATCCCATATTCAAAATCTACTGGACAGGGATCGTTATCATTTTAGGACTTTTAATTTTCCAAATCATTTATTTAAATAAAAGACATTTTAGCCCCCATCATGAAAAATCTTACTCAAAATCCCAAGCAGGCAACCGGAGAACAGGCGGCACAGCTTGTAAAAAACAATATGGTAGTGGGACTTGGCACGGGCTCCACAACTGCTTATGCGATAAAAGAACTGGGAAGGCGGGTCGCAGACGGCTTAAATATCCTTGGTGTTCCCACATCCTACCAGTCAGCATTTTTAGCCGCCGAGAATGGCATCCCGCTGACTACGCTTGATGAGCATCCTGTGCTGGATATTGATATTGACGGCGCGGACCAGGTAGCGAATTTCATAGCGATAAAAGGCGGAGGTGCGGCGCATACGCGGGAAAAGATCGTTGCTGAATCCGCACAAAAGTTCGTTGTGGTCGTAGATGAATCAAAAATGGCTGAGGTATTAAGTCATCCGGTTCCCCTTGAAGTCATACCAAGTGCGCGTAAGCTTGTTGAGAAAAATGTGGCAAAACTCGGCGGGAAAACAGAAGTGCGAATGGGCGTTAGTAAGGACGGGCCCGTCATCTCGGATAACGGGAATTTCATACTTGACGCTGATTTCGGACAAATCGATGACCCTGTATCATTAAATAAAGAGCTTTCATATTGCACAGGCATCGTGGAACATGGTATATTCACCAATGTTGATGTAATATATATCGGTAAAAAAGACGGGACTGTTGAAATAATAGAGGCTTAGGAACCTTTTATATTATTCCCAAAATCCTCATTCCCAAGGTTCTCGTCTACTTTTGTTCCATTTTTTACCCTGACTTCAGGCCATATCCTTACCATTGAATTTACTGTCACTTCATCCCCGATAATAACTCTTGGACCGATAACGGTACCAGTTTCGAGTATGCAGGAATCCTTTACCTTTGTGGAATTATCGATAATAGCGCTGGAAACCGCAGTATTTGCGCCGATCTCGACATTATTGAAGATATACGAAGACAAAACCCTTGAATTGTTCCCGATCCTGCAGTTTGAGCCTATCGATGTGTAAGGGCCTATCAGGACATTGTCACCAATAGTCGTGTTTTCCCCGATCACTATAGGGCCTACAATAGCCGAATTTGAACCCAGTGACACATCATGCCCTATTTCAATCGGCCCTGTTACTCTTGCATCCTTGATATTCAGGCGCCCTGAAATTTTTGTGCCGGGCATCTGTTCCAGCATCCATCTGCATGCTTCCCTGTAAGCCTGCGGATTCCCGATATCCGTCCACCTGCCGTGCACAAGGAAACCATTGATGTTCTCGCCTTTTTTCATGATATCCGGGAAAAGGTCTTTTGCAAAATCATATTTCTTTTCAGGTATCCATTTCATTATTTCAGGATCGCAAACATAAATACCGGTACTTGCAAGATTACTGAATATCTCTCCTGGCCCCGGCTTTTCAAAGAACCTGTTGATCCTGTTATTTACATCAAGATCGGCTATACCATAATCGCGCGGGTCATCGATCGGGAGAAGACCTATTGTAACAAGTGAATCATTTTTTTCATGGAAACGTACAAATTCACGAAGTTCAAGATCCATTACATGATCGCCTCCCACTACCATGAAAGGCTCGCCTTCAAACAACTCCTCTGCGTTCTTTACTCCGCCTGCTGTTCCCAGTTTTTCTTTTTCATGGACGTATTCGACATGCACGCCGTACATACTCCCATCGCCAAGCGCGGCTTCAATTTCCCCCCCGAGATAGCCAAGTGTAAGCACGATATCATTAAAACCCTCTATTGCCAGGTGTTCCACAAGATGAACCAGGGATGGTTTGTTCAACAGTGGGATCATCGGCTTTGGCCGGTCAAAAGTAAGCGGACGAAGTCTTGTTCCTTCGCCTCCGCACATTATACATGTTTTCATGAAAGCACCCGGCTAGCTATAGGCATTGGAGTTTATAAATATAACGAAAAAGTAAATGATGAAAAAACATGGCGTCAATAAAGCTTCTGTCTTTATATTATTCTAATATCCTGCAACTTTTTACTGATTTTCCCTGAGCTGATTTAATTTAAACACCGCAAAGTTCGCAAAGAACGCAAAGCATAGCTGCAATAATCTTTGCGAACGTTGCGTTCTGGTATAAAAAAAAAATTAACAACTAACTCTGACGAACTGAAACGAACTCACGCACCGGAGTTCGTTTGTGTTCGTTTTAGTTCGTTGTTTTTTCAGGTTCATTTATGAACCACAGTTGATGGCCGACTTTGCGATGAGAACTTTATGATTCCATGGATGAAAAAAAAAATTATTTGCAGCCGCAACAAGAATTATTATTTCTCAATGAGCTGCATCCGGCGCTTCCATCTTTTTCCGGGTTCTCATTATTTAAGTGTTCCCTGACCACTGTTTCTGCTACTTCCCGCGCGTGTTCTTTGATTTCATCCTCAGGGAATTCATCTATTCCGAAAGCATCATTGTCAGTGTCGTAAAGCATATCGGCCTGGACTATTACAGGAATAAGACCGGGCAGCACGCCTTTCATCATCCTTGAAGAGCAGGATATGAAACAACCCTCAATGGCAATTACTTTATCAGCACGCTTTACCAGGTTTCTCTGCCCCGTATCCTTCGTGAAGGCGCCGCCAAGACATATCCTGACAGTGTTTTCCCGCGCGAGCTTATGCGCGATCAGGTTTGCGGCTATTCTTGCTATCTCGCCCCTGGCGCATGCTCCCTCACATGCCATGACCGCTATCTTTGGCGGGTCTGTCGAGTGTTTTTGGGCATAATCCTCACATGCCGGGCAGGATTTTTCAACTTTTTCGATCTTTATTGTTTCATAATTCATGTTTTGCACTCTTATGGTTGAAACCATTTCCTGAGAATATATAGTATAAATCCGGATATCAAGATAAATTGAAATTAGGACAGCGCTTCAATTTGTGTTGGGGGTTTGGTCAATGTGCAACATTCTTTTAATTATATATATACTATTATATATAAATATATAATAATGAGTTGAATTTGTAAAAGTGTAAAATAATGTAATATGTTATTTCCTGATATTATCCTTTTGACTAAGATTCGGATATATCCGATCACAAATTTGATTATGATTATTTTACCGAATACTCTCATAGAAGCTTTTTAATATTGAAAACACTATTATAATAAATCGAAAAAGTTATAATATGATATGCTTTTATAAGAGAAAATATTATGGATTTTGATGAAGAAAGCAAGAATTTGAGAGAAACTTTCTGGATGATGTTTATCTTCGCACTTCTTATTAATTTAATTGCAGGGATAGTTATAAAAATTTTTGAAGCATTAACCCCTGAAACACTGAAAAGTGTTTGTGTTTTAATAGTATTAATGATGATATTATTAGTATTTACAATTGCAATTATATATTTAATTCTGAAAAAGAATATCGAAGACAAAGGCGATATTGTAGTGTGTCTCACCCATAATAAGAAAGATAACAATTTTGTTTCATTCAAAAATTATTTTCCATCTACAGATCTACATCGAGAAATATTAATTCTGGTGAAAAACGATTTTAATTATAATTCAGATTTGATGGATCTAAAAAATAAATCTATTGATGAAATATTTCAGTACCTTATTTTATATTTGTTGAATAGAATGCATACTAGATGGGATTTAACATCAAAAATATACTCCTCTGAAAATATAAGAAATAATAAAAAGGCATTTGAATGTGTCAATCCATTCGATATAGATGGGTTTAAATCAAATAGCTTTGTAAAAGAAGATGAATGGTTGCATAATACAAAAATTTGTCTTTTCAAAAAAGTCAAAATCGAATTTGGAATTAGAAGTCTGGTTTTTCGTAACAAAGGAATAAAATTGAAAATAAGCTGGCACCCGGCTGCAACCAGCGACCTATTTTTTAAAATACTCGATCCTAAATATTTTATGACCTATAAATTTATTGTCTCCTATAAATTAAATGTTTCTCCACAAGCCATATTAC
Organism: Candidatus Methanoperedentaceae archaeon; assembly: GCA_963753595.1. Lineage (GTDB taxonomy): Archaea > Halobacteriota > Methanosarcinia > Methanosarcinales > Methanoperedenaceae > Methanoperedens. Next base: position 50,939 of record CAVWCX010000033.1, read on the forward strand.
CTTTATCCATATCTTCTACTACTCCAACATCTAAATTTTATAACTGGTGTAAGGAAGTTATAGAACGTGGAAAAAATGAACTTGATTGGAATTTATATACGGAAAAAATCCGAAGTGAGAGTATCTTACTGGAATATCCTATAGAAAGCCAAATATAAAATGGAATAAGGAGGTATCTTTTGGAGACGTTGTTGAATTGTTCTTAGCTTAATAATAAACAAACCTGACCAAGACATACGGATTTTTTGAAGACAATTTTAATTTTTGTTGGTAGTTTTGTCAAAGTGTAACACTTCTTACTCTTATGAAAATATCTGAGATATTTAAGGCTTCTGCCCCTCAATAAATCCCACCATATCAATCAATTTTGCTTTCGTATAGAAGTGGTCGGTCTCCATGCCCGTGATAAAATCAATTGTCTTAATTCTATGTGTATCAAATTCTTCTTTGTTAGCCTGATAGAAATCTGAAATTTTTCGCAATAATGAATCGTTAAAATTTTTATTGACATCAAATCCTTTGCAGAAATAACGATCTAAGGCTGGGACATTGCCGAATACTCCGAGCATTGTCTTTGTAACTAACGTAGGAGATGCATTTTTGCCGAGACAACCAGAAATCTGTTTATAGATTTCACGCAACAATAAAATATTCTCCTCTGAGTAATCTAGATCAATCTCCCAATAAATTTTTGGCATTTTGGCGATAGCAGATATTAGTTCTTCATAATGCTTTACACTTTTCTGACGTAGAAAATCACCTCTCAGCATTCCCCAACTGGCAAGAAAAAAGCCAATTTGCAAGCAACTTAACTGAATATTAGTATAGTTGGCGATAGCCTCAATATTTCCATTCTCATAAAATTCACGGAAATAATTATAGCAGTAATCAAAAGATGAATATCTCTTATCGGATGAACGATCTTTCAAAAAAGCCTCTATGTTGTCACTGATATTCATTTTTCTCGAAGTCATTCTGCATTATTCACTCTATATGAACTTAAGTTTTTGCTAATAAAATTCCATCTCGTAATATTGATGGTCATTATTGTATATGATATCAATTATTGTATAATAGCCGAGCCGATGGAAAGATGTTTGAGAGTGTCACGACAAGGAACGACCCGAAAAAAAGGTTATATGGAGAGGTTGTCTAATTGTTCTTAGTTTAATAATAAACAAACACGACCTTGATGCAAAGGATTTTTTGAATAACCCTTATATTTTATTTGTCCCTGGTTTTGGAATTATGATACTACACTAATAATAATCCTTCCGCTTCACTTTCGGCTTTATTCTATATTAGCCAGGGCGCGCCGCACAAGCGCGGACGCGCTCAGGAAGATCATCAGAAATCCCTAATAACATAAAGGCATTTTGAATGTAATCATTTTATATGATGGGTGATGAGCGCCGCACTAAGCACGCCTCCCAATGGGTTCGGGCATTGCCGAATCCGCCTGCGGGTGCGTACTTACTGCGGGAGGCTGAGCGACAGTCCTGCGCCGGATGCTCGGACAGTCGCGTTTTAAGAGCTTGTCTGAATATTTATTTTGGACAGGATTTACAGGATGGACAGGATTAATTTCCATCCTGTAAATCCTGTAATCCTGTCCAAAAATGCCTCTGAATACTCACTCATAACCAATTATGTGCATCGAATCGGTGTGAAAACCAAATGTAGGTCAAATTTTCAGACAAGCTCTAAGTGATTTCTCACGCTGTCCCTTTTCACTAAAGAGGTGCGCAAAACAACTATCGTCCTTTCGTTCACGCAAAAAGAAATCCGTCACCTGTAGACAATAAAACTCAGGGAGGTGGCAAAGGAAAATCAGCGCGCTTGGATTGAGCAAGAGGGAATATCATCATGTGAATGTTTAAACTTTAGAACATGTTAAAGATATATACACTAAATATTGATATAAATCTGCATTTCCCTAAAAACAGGTAATATTCCCTTGAATCGGGTTTAATTCTCTGAAAATAGGAACTTATAACCGCACAGCCCAAGCGCGAAGTGGCGCAAAAAAATGTAAGTGAGAATATATAGCACAAGTTATTTTATCCATGTAAACCTATACAATCGACAAAACTCTCTCTCCCAATTGAACCTGTCTGGAAATTAAGGAAAATATTTATCCGATAACGACTTTCACTCAGCTCATGCAAATACGCAGATGCTGCCCGGCTGATTGTGCTATCAGGACTGACTGGGAAACAGAACTAAAAGAAGAAAAGGATTTTTTAGATGGAACTAATTTCAAAGAAGCAAGCAGCTTATTAAAACTCCTGGGTTCCCCGTTGAGGCTAAAAATTGCATTAATGCTGCTTAACAGGGACCACTGCGTATGTGAAATAATATACCAGCTGGATGAAAAACAGAATCTTGTGTCACATAATCTGGGAATACTCAAAAGAAGTAAAATAATAGATTCGTATTATCGCTCCAAACATAAATATTATAAACTGGATGAGAAAGGGTTTAAATTAATAAAATATATCAAAGAGAACATGATGAAAAACTAAATGGGTGATATAATGGATGTACAGGTTATAAAAACACAGCACAGCAGGGTAAATGAAACAGATTTTGAGAATCTGGGATTTGGAGAGGTTTTTTCAGACCACATGTTAAGTATGGATTACAAGAATGGTGAGTGGACATCACCGCAAATTATCCCTTTTGGCAAGATCGGGATATTTCCTTCAATGTGTTCACTGCATTATGGACAGGTAGTTTTTGAAGGTTTAAAGGCGTTTAAAACAAAAAAAGGGATCCATGTATTCCGCCCGGGGAAATATCATGAGCGTCTGAATAAGTCATGCCAGAGGCTCTGTATCCCTGAGATCGGATATGAGACCTTTATTGAAGCATTAACAGAACTCCTGAAACTTGACCAAAAATGGATCAGTGGAAAAAAGGGCATCTCACTGTACATCCGTCCATTTATATTTGCTACAGACGATTTTCTCGGGGTCAAAATATCTAAAACCTACAAGTTTATGATAATAACCTCGCCTGTCGGGGCTTATTATGCAGAAGGTTTTAATCCCATCAGGCTGGTAACATCAGGGAAATATGTCCGCGCAGCTAAAGGGGGGCTGGGTGCTGCCAAAACACCGGCAAACTATGCTGCAAGCCTGCTGCCTGCCGAAGAGGCAAAACATAATGGTTTCTCGCAGGTTTTATGGCTTGACAGTATCGAAGGGAAATATGTTGAGGAAAGCGGAGCTATGAACGTATTTTTCCTTATAGGGGATGAACTGGTCACTCCTTCCCTGGAAAGCTGTATACTTGATGGAGTGACACGAAATACAGTGATACATCTGGCAAAAGAATCAGGAATCCATGTTACTGAGCGAAGAATATCGATCGATGAAGTAATATCAGCATCTAATGAGGGAAGATTGAAAGAGGTTTTCGGGACCGGAACTGCGGCTGTTATCTCACCGGTCGGCGCGATCCAGCATAACGATATTCTGATGTCCATAAATGATGGAAAGACCGGCGCATTAGCACAGAAGTTATATGATGAAATAACCGGCATCCATTATGGAGAAAGAGAAAATGATTTCGGATGGTGTCATTGGATCACATGAAAACACCGTGACGAATTTGTCTCCTGAAGCGGACTGACAAATCAACCTGTAAAATATCTGAAAAATCGTGGGTGTAAAATCTCGCAAAGAGTAACTTTGCGCTCTTTGCGTACTGGTATGAAAAAAATAAACAACTAACTCTTACGAACTTAAACGAACTCACGCTACCGGAGTTCGTAACATTCGTTTAGTTCGCTATTTTTTTCATGTTCATTTATGAACCACAGTTAATGGCCGACTTTGCGGTGCACGATTTTTCACCGCAAAGGGCGCAAAGCACGCAAAGGCTCAACACCAGACTTTTTGACAGCCCCGAAAAATCAAAAGAATTGTAACATAAGATAGTATTTAATAGAATAAACCCTAAAATGTCATTACAGCAATCTATTATAAAAAAATGGAGTGAAATATATGGCAGTGGAATTAAAAGAAGGCGTTTACTGGGTTGGAGTTGTTGACTGGAATATCAAGCAGTTTCACGGACACGAATATTCAACACACCGTGGCACGACCTATAACGCATACCTTATAATCGATGAAAAAGTCGCTCTCGTGGACACGGTCTGGAGTCCTTTTTCACAAGAGATGATACAGAACATTGGGAAGATCATCGATGTAAAGAAGATCGATTACGTGATCGCAAACCATGCCGAGGTTGACCATTCGGGGGGGCTTCCTGAATTAATGAAACTTATCCCGAATGCTACTGTTGTTGTTTCAGAAAAAGGAAGGGAAAGTATTCCCAGACATTATCACGAAGATTGGAATTTCAAGGTCGTAAAGACAGGTGACAGCATAAGCCTGGGGAAAAACAATCTCGTTTTCGTAGCAGCGCCAATGCTTCACTGGCCAGACAGCATGTTCACATATCTTACAGGTAAAAATATCCTTATGCCAAACGATGCTTTCGGCATGCATTTTGCATCTTCTTCCCGTTTTAATGATGAAGTTGACGAAATAGAAGTGTACCAGGAAGCAATAAAATTCTATGCAAATATCCTCACGCCTTTTAGCGACCTTGTTATAAGGAAAATAGATGAATTCAAGAAACTGAATATACCTGTGGATATAATAGCGCCAAGCCATGGGATAATATGGAGAAAAGACCCTCTGCAGATAGTGAATAAATATTATGAATGGGCGCAGGGAAAGAACGATGGCTCAGTCGTGATCATATATGATACAATGTGGAAAGCCACAGAAAAAATGGGGCAGGCTATCGGTGATGGACTTGAAAAGGAAGGAGTGAAATATAAATTATTCAATATGGCAGTATGCGACAGGAACGATGTGCTTACAGAGGTTTTTAAGACAAAAGGTATCATTATCGGTTCACCAGCATTGAATAATGGTCTTTTGCCGACTATTAAGCCAATACTTGAAGACCTTAAGGGATTGAAGTTCAAGAATAAAGTTGGCGCAGCTTTCGGGTCATACGGCTGGAGCGGCGAAAACGTCAAGCATATTGAGGAAACGCTGGAAAAAGCTAAAATAAAGATCCTCCAGGAAGGTATAAAATTCAAATGGCAGCCTTCGGCAGAGGAACTTGATAAATGCGTGGAATTCGGAAGGCAGTTCGCGCAAAAAATGAAAGCTGGATAGAATCGATCATTCAAAAGGGTTGCCGACACTTGCGAATAATGCCATGATGCGGATACGTCCGGTCATGGTATCATCCACATTGGCGCCCCAGATTATTCTTTTTGTACCTGGCACCTCTTTTGCCATTAATTCACCAACATGTGCCACTTCTTCAAGCGTCAGGTCCTGCCCGCCGCTGATGTGGATCAGCAGACCATGTGAAGATGCAAGATCAGGAATATCCAGAAGAGGAGATGAGACTGCTTTTAATACTGCTTTTTTCACACGATCCGGACCTTCTGATTCCCCGATCCCGAATGAAGAAATGCCTCCCTTTTCAAGCACCGCTTTTAAGTCTGCAAAATCAAGGTTCATAAGGCTTGGGAGGGTGATGGTTTCTGTAATACTTTTGATGAATGCTCCTATTAATGAATTTGCCACAGCAAAAGCCGCCTTAAGAGGCAGGTTACCTGCCACTTGCCTGAGTTTTGTGTTATCTATCAAAACGACAGAATCACATGTTTCGCAAAGAGCAACTATTGCTTTTTTAGCGTATTCACGTCTTAGTGACTCAATTTCAAAAGGCATTGTAAGGCAGGCTATTGTAAGTGCGCCCATGGAACGTGAAATTTCAGCAACAACAGGAGCGCAGCCTGTACCAGTCCCGCCCCCAAGACCTGCAACTATAAATACGATATTTGCTTCTCCGAGTTCATTTCGTATCTCTTGCGAACTCTCACGAGCACATTCTGCTCCCACTTCCGGGAATCCGCCGCATCCTTTGCCTTTGCTTCGTTCTTTTCCGATAAGGAGTAATTTGTCAGCCTTCTGGAGGATCAGGTGACTTATATCAGAATTTGCCGCGATGGTTTTTGCACCCGCAATGTTTTTTTCTGACAGGAAGGTTATGATATTGTTCCCGGCCCCACCAAGGCCAATAACAGATACCGATGGTTTTGATGCTTTGATTATTTCGGTAAATTCTGAATTCATTATAAGCGTTTAATATGGTCTATTTGATATAAATATATTTTCAATATAATGACTCAACTTCATGATGAACATATTAAATATGTTCAAGGAAGATATGATATTATGAAACGATTAATTATCATTTTTTTAATATCAATTTATTTCACCGGCTGTGTGGAACAAAGCCGGGATGAACCGATCATCTATGATAATTCTGTCATCCCCGAATATTCACCTGTTGTGGACATAGCTAAACAGGACCTTTCTGAACTATTGAATATTCCTGTTGAAAATATCCAGTTAGTTAAAGCAGAAGCGGTCGAGTGGCCGGATACCAGTCTTGGCTATCCGGAAAAAGGCATGATGTATGCTCAGGTAATTACACCCGGCTTTAAGATCATCTTAAAAGCAGGAGATAAAATATACGAATACCACAGCGATTATAAAAGAGTAGCAGGACCCGGAGAAATATAATATCTTAATATCTCAATAACGAAGATAATTTCCTGTCTTTTTTAAGTATTTTCCAAAAGCCAGACCCGCTACCACTCCGCTTAAGTGTGCGCTTCTTGCTACCATGTCACCGCTTGAGCCTATGAACAAAAGGTCAAAAAGAGCGAAAAATATCAAAGCATATGTTATCTTCATTCGAATAAAAAAAAACAAACCAACCTCGATATCCGGCGCAATAACAGCAAGACATGCAAATATCCCGAACAAGGCGCCGCTTGCACCTACAGCAGAAGTATGATGCCCGATAATATAAATGGACCATAAGGAATAACCCAGAGCTGCTATTACTCCTGAAATGAAATAGACATAAAAGAATCTTTTACCCCCTATTCTGCGTTCAAGTTCAGGTCCAAAGAAAAACAGGAACATCATATTGAAAAGGAGATGTACTGGTCCTGAATGAAGGAACATATGGGTGACAAGTGTCCATGGCCTTGAGAAAATATAATCGGGTGAAAGAGCCAGATAATAAGAATATCCGGGAATAATATACTGCAGCACAAAAGAAATTAGAGCAATTATAAGAATTGTCAGGGAATAATTACTTTTAATCGCAGATATAATATTATTTAATGAATGGAAGAAAGGATTTGGTTTTCGTCTAACTACAGAATCCCTCTTATAAAATATCCTGCTATCGCTTGATCTGGATTTATATTCTAAAAGCCCTGGACAATTATGTGATTCAGGGAGCCGGTGATTATAACAATAGGAATTGCCGCAGAATTTGCATGTGAACGGCATAGGGTCCCTGAAACCGCAAAAATAACATTCTTTTGTCATAATTATCTATTTTTTCGACGCTGATCATTCATAATATCACCCAGGGTTATTAATTTGTTTGGATATTACTTCTTTTTCAAATCTTCCCTGGAAGAATACATATACCTCAATTGTTTTACCTTTCTGGTACTGCCTCATCATCCGGTCATACATCTGCTTGCTGTTTCTCAGATCATTTTCTTTGAAATATCTCTCTATTTCCTTGATAAAACCAAGTTTTTGCCTGAGAAATCCTGATTCGTAGTCCCTTACGGATTTCAGTATCTCTTCGCACATCTTTTCGCTTATTTCATTGTGATACGATCCGTGCAGATCCAGACCGCCTATTTGCCTGAATTCTATATTTCCTTCTTCATCAGGCTCCCTGTGAAGCATATAAGGGTATATTTTGCATATCAAGGGACGGACTTCATAATGAAGGCATCTTCCGCCAATATAGAATATGCAATCCCCGTTCGGTTTTGTTTTCAGAGCATAACCCATTACATAAAATCTTCCAAGATTGTCACAGATATCAAAATATGGCGCAGGCCTGAGAAATTCCCGCCCGCAGTTTTCGATTATCCTTTGTGCATCATCATCGAGCAGGAAGACATGATCGTTAAATTCACTCGTACAGCATTTACCGCAGAAATCGCAAACAAATCCCACTTCACGGATTATTTTAAAATAATCTTCATCAGAAAATGAACTGATACTCTCTATTTCTTTTTCAATATCGACTGCGTTCATTATTGATTTAATCAACTCTTCATGATAAATAGTTATAACATATAAAATAATGATGAAAAAAATGATAAGTTATATAAAGCATTGCGTTAAAAGTAACTTGTCAAAAACGGGATTAAGTGAAGGATAGATCGATTATGAGAGGTATCATTGAATGTCTCTAAGCAAAAAAAAATATTCACTATTTAAAAATAAATACCTATTGATTTTAGCGATTCTGTTATCGTTATTTATCGGTGTAGCTACTGCCCAGGAAGATGTTTCATGTTATCATTGCCACACTAAAGTGGTGACTGAATTCAGGAACAATATTCATTATGATAAAGGCTTTAACTGCGCAAGTTGCCATGGTGGAACAGAAAAATCCAATTCCAGTTTGATCTCCAATTCTGTAATGTCAGGAGATTTTGTGGGCAGGCCAACAAGAAATCATATAACAGACATTTGCTCTAAATGTCATATAAAGGAAACTGAAGATTATAAGACAAGCATTCACTGGGATGCGATCCAAAAAGGCCATCCTGAGGCTGCAACATGCACGGATTGCCATGGGATACATGAGATCCGCGCAATAAAAGATCCCAATTCATCATCTAATCATCAAAACAGTCCTGCTACATGCGCCAGGTGCCATTCAAACAAGGAAATGATGAGCGCATGGTATTACGGTATTAAGGCAGACCGATTCGATACTTATAAAGAATCATTCCATTGGAGGGCGCTTGATAAAGGCTATACCCTGGTCGCTACATGTGCTGATTGCCATGAAAATCATAAAACAAAATCACATAAGGATCCTGCTTCCAGCACATATACTGAAAATCTCCCAAAGACTTGTGGAAAAGCAAACTGCCATGAAGGTGTGAATTTTGATGCTAATGTGGCAACAGGGCTTGTCCATGACAAAGAATCTTTGCATACTGGCGAGCTGAAGTGGAATAAAACAGGCATGGAACCTCAGATGAAGGAATATTTCCTGGGTCCATTTGATCTTGCATACTGGATAGCAATATTTTTCAAGATATTGACAACTACCGTAATAGGTTTCTTTACAGGAATGGTCATTCTTGATTTCCTTTCTAGACTCAGGATCCAGAGGAGATTTTAGAATATGTCCAGGCAAAAATTAATTGAAGTTACAGATTCCAAAAAAAAAGGAGATAGAAATATGGGTGAAATTTTTTTTAAAAGGTTTACTTTCAATCAACTCGCACAACATTGGATAATGATCGGGACGTTCATGCTTTTAGTAATAAGCGGGATGCCCCTGAAATTCCCTGATGCGTGGTGGTCTCCGGTAATTATCAATCTACTTGGGGGATTTTCAATGAGGACACAGATACATCATGCTGCAGGTATAGGGATGGTTGTCCTTGGGGTATATCACGTCGTGTATCATGTTTTTGTTGACAAGGAATCATTGCTTGATAGAAAAGTATGGCCGACTATAAAGGATGCAAAGGATTTCTGGCAGACAATAATGTTCTACTTTGGAAAAGCCCCGGCGCCTAAATATGGAAGATATAGCTGGAAGGAGAAATTTGATTACTGGGGCGCATTCTGGGGAATGGTGATGCTTTGCGTAACCGGGTTAATAATGTTATACCCATTCAAGGCTATGGAGGTAATTCCTTATGCTTATGTGCATCTTTCCACTATCGTCCATACAGATGAGGCATTACTGGCTACTCTGTTCATCTTTATTGTCCATTGGTGGAATGTTCATTACAGCCCTGAAGTATTCCCCATGTCAAAAGCATGGCTTACAGGCAACCTTTCAGAGGAACAGATGAAACATGAGCATACTCTTGAGTACGAAGAGGCCATGAGACAAATGAATGAAAAAGGCGAGAGCTCTTTTTCCAAATAATTTGTATTAATATTTGCCAGCCGGGCTGGCAGATAGTTTTCTTTTTTTAATGGTTATCAATTAATTTGCTTTCATCGGTTCCCCAATGCAATTCAGGTATGGTTTATTCATCAAAGTTGTGAAGCGTGAGGACACACACTAAATGTCCATCAAAGCTCCATGTAAAGAATCGTCAAATGAGAGGATATGGTTATGAGACAGCAATTGGTGCAAAGAATAATTAGATGCTGCAAAACACTTCGGATTCTTCCCACACTCACATAAATCCATATAATTTATACGATCAGGCTCAGCTCATGATTATGGGCAACTTTACCAAATGTTCGATTTCCAGAATACTTGAAATTAATAAAAAGAGAGAAAGTCATACCATGGGATTTTTTTCTCTATGATATGACATTCATTAACTAGTTATTTTGTTGTTTTGATTGCCTTTCCTGTGGCATGGCAGTCCGAACAGAATTTCGGCTGGTGACAATCGCTGCAGACTTTACCTATTAGAACCTGTGACTTATGAGTATTCAACCAATCGGCTGGATGGTCGCTCTTATGACAATTGGCACATAGGTTTTCCTTTATCCTGGGTGCATGTTGTACATCAGAATGACAGTTATAACAGGCGATCTTATTATTTGTTACATGATTTGTATGTACAAAATTGAAATCGTCATATTTCTCTATCCTTTCCGATTTATAATGGCACGAATTGCATTTGTCTTTAGGAACAATGTCATTTGCACCCTTTGATATATCTGTATGGCATGTAAGGCAATCCCCTCCGCGGTTAAGATGGCTTGTATGATCAAAGTTTGTATAATTCCTGGGCGTTTCTTTTGGAGGACCGTGGCATGATGGACACCCCGAAATAGAATTATTTTCAGGAACATCCCTGAAATGGCAGGTAAAACAGGTTGAAGTTGTAACTACGATATGCCCTTTTTCCTTCTGTTCCATATTTGGATGACATTGGACACATGTTGGATCTGATACAGATTGATGTTCTTTCATTCCAATAACAAGCATTGAATGACAGCTTGTACACGTTAGACCTATACCTCTGTTTTGTTTTAACAAATGGTTCTTATGACTGAAGTTTACTCCTGTGAATGGAACATCCGTTGAAAAAATACGATCTTGATGACATATAAGGCAGTTTTTATCCATGACCTTAGCATATAAATTGCCAGAATATTCCTCAACGGTTGTCTCATAACTATAAAATTGCATAAGACCATTTATTTTCCCTTTTATATGACCTATTACACCCGGTTCATAATGACATTCTACACATTTTACTGTTGTGTGTGATGAGGATCTCCATGAATCATAATATGGTCTCATTATATGGCAATTCTTACCGCAAAAAGCCGGATTTTCAGTGATCTCTAACATTTTCACTGAAATTACCAAAGTAATCGAAAGCAAGACGATCAATACAATGATAATAGGAAGTTTATATTTGGAAATCCTGTGCTTAATAACATCTATAAGTGATATTTTATCCATTTGAGAATCCCCTCACTGTTTTTTAATAAGATATAATATAGCGAATATTCCCATGACCGGAACTATTCCTATTCCAGGGACAGAAGGAACTGTTTGTTCAGCTTCAACTGATTTACCCTGGGCTTTATTGGCCGAATCTATCCCTACCTGGATTTGAGTGTCAAAATCATTTAGATTAAAACTATGCCATAATGATGGGACATCATTCATCACTGATATTGCTTTATCAAGGTCATTTTGAGCCGAAGTTACATCTTTTCCTTTTGCCTTTGCTTCAGAGATAGAACTCCTCGCTATCCTGATTTCTTCCTTTAATTCATCCGCTTTCTCAAGCGCAATTTTTGCATCCCTGGGGACATTCGCAGATGCAATCTGGTCTTTTTGATTATGACAAACACTGCATAGTGTAGTAATTTCAGATGCCTTCAATACTTTAAAGCTGTGAGGTTGATGACAATTGACACATGATGGAGCACGTTTTTCAGCACTTAATCTTTGATAGTGCATAGTATTTTTAAAATGCTCTAATTCCGTTGAATGGCATTTTCCACATGTTTCAGGAATATTCTTATAATAAATCGGACTTTCCGGATCAGTAATATTCTTCATGGGAGAATGAGCTCCTGCTTCAGTATTTACATCCGGATTGCCGCCATGACATGCATCACAGGTCACATAATAACTTGAATGACCTGAATCAAACCACTGCTGGAAATTATCAGAAGCTTTTTTCCTTATAATGTCTTCATGACATTCAAGTGAACATGATATATTCCTATCTGTATGATTGGATCTGATGTCGTTGAATCTTATTTGCTCATCCGTAAAAGGCGATAAACTCTTATGACAATTTATGCACGAATTATTAAAGGCCTCTAAATTGGCCGCACCGGAGGGAGCAACCAGGAAAAAGAAGGCAATTAATACTAAACAAGCAAATCTAAAACTATACATGTAAGAATTTGGTTTTTTATCTTTTGAAGACATTTTTCCTTTTCACCGTTCGTTATTTATGATTTAATATACTATATTTTAAATGCCAGAACTATGTACCCGTTTTTTTATTCTGTCTATGATGTGATGATTCCCTACAATAAAAAGTTTGCTATTAATTTCACTAATGCATCCGGTATAAAAAATAGGTTTTGTGATATATATTTATAAAAAATATGGGGACACAGAGTTCTTTTTTTATAAGTCTCTGTGCCACCTACAGGCTTTAATACTTCAGTTATGCTCAGGTGCTTCTTCGTCCATATCTTTCCACGGAGGCAGGATAGAAGTAACAACCAACAGGATAATGAACGGAAGTATAAATATTATTATTGCAGGTAAAACTCCTTCCTGACTAAAGAAAACAGGAACATAAGTGAGTGTTCCAACCAGACTTTTTGATATTTCCTGGCCTCCTATCACTACATTCCATCTCATTGCAAATACGCCTATTACGACAAAAATGGATGAAACAGAAATCATTATCAATTTCAGCGTATCTCGGTTCTTGATCAAACTGACCATGAGCAATAGAATAAATGGTATTAAAATCCCAAGCGTCAGTTGAACACCCCAGAAAGTAAAGGCAATTTTATCCGAAAGGAGCCTGTTAATAATATCGATATCTTCACGTGATGCGTATTTCATGCTTATTATCTCAAGCAATTCTAGTGTCACATCAAGGATCAGGAAAATCCAGAGGTAATGTGCAAGTGAATGGAGACATTTATGGTCAATAGCATGTTTTCTTATTTTCATTGCCGCTATATACAGTAATATTAAAAGTGCTATCCCTGATACTATAGCCGACATAAGGAATATAATGGGCATCAGTGGAGTTGACCACCATGGATTTGCCTTGATACCGCCAAATATGAAGCCCACATACCCGTGCAGGAATGCTGCTGACGGAATACCGATTATTGCAAGTTTCTTAGCAAATTTTTCATCATCATGCAATGCTTTTTCTGAAATATCAAATGAAAACAGCGCAAGGGTTGAATATAATAATTCTTTCCATCCATGTGAACTTAGAGCTTTTTTGACAATATCTTCCCTGAATGAAAGCCATATCTCAAGCACTACAATGGTAAGATAGAATGAAAATATGTAGCCAAAACCCGACATCGCGGATGTTAGATGAGGCGTGAACATTATCTCAATACCGCGCTCAGGACGTCCCAGATGAACAAGTAAAGGCATCATTGCAACTAGCAGGAATGACAATGCTGTAAGGAGAGCAAATCTTGCTACAGGTTTGATCTCTTTTTTTCCAAAAACATGGTATAATGATGATGCAATGAAAGCGCCCGCCACAAGACCCGTAATATAAGGATACAATACGATTAATATACTCCATTGTATTTCAGATTCATTGGGATAAACATAACCCCATATCAGATTCTCTAACATTATTTCACTTCCCGGTCTAAACCGATGTAGAACACCTTGGGTTTTGTACCAAGATCGGGTTTAAGAAGATTGATCCTTTCTTCGTCAATTATTTTATTCACTTCACTATTTTTATCCTTCAGGTCTCCGAATTTCCGTGCCCCTGTAGGACAGGCCTGAACACATGCAGGCAATAAACCTTTAGTGATCCTGTGATAACACCATGTGCATTTATCTGCTGTCCCCTTCTCAGTATTAAAGTATCTTGCACCATAAGGACATCCCTGTATACAATATCTGCAACCTATGCAATACTCATAATCCACGAGGATAACACCATCTTTTGTCTCATACGTTGCGCCTACCGGACAAACCTGTACGCAGGGAGCATTGTCACAATGATTGCATAATTTTGGCACATAATATGCCTTTTTGAGCTCTTCTTCAGGTATGTCATCCTCAAATCCTTCGATCCCACCATCCGGTGAATCAATGACAACTTCTTCCTCTCTTGTTTCCAATGATGTTTTTTTTACCCGGTATCTTTCAATCCAGGTTCTGTAAACTTCTTCACCATCTTCCTTAAAAGGTACGTGATTTTCCCTTTTACATGCATATGCACACCTTCCGCAACCTATGCATTTGCGTGTGTCCACAACATAACCCCAGAAGTGTTCCTCCCAATCATATCCGCCTTTAGCAGGAGAGTTTTCCGCTGCAATGCTGTTTGTAATAAGGGATTCTACAATTGTAGTCCCGGCAGTCGCGCCTATAATAACTCTACATCCGATCTTTGTAAATTCTCGCCTTGATATATCCATAATTATGCCTCCTTTTTATACAAACCACGGCTTATGGGGATTATGACAATACACACATCTTAGATCCTGGCCATGTGTCTCTGGATCGATCTGCGGGAACTGTTCTGGTCTTGCTATTCTCTTGAAGTGGCATTTACCGCAATATTCTCGAGTATCATTAGCAGGTGTTAAAGTTACTCTTGTATTAAGAACATGTTTTTCCGCCGGGCCATGACATGTTTCACAATTTACGGTCTTATGCCTGTCCTTCACCCAGACCGAATATATTATTTTATGGCAATTCTCTTCACCGCAACTTGTCGAACCGGCATAATTTACAGTAAGGTTCCTGAGTTCATTTACAGAATCTCCCCTGTACCATCCATATTGTCCGAATGATTCAGGGACAACTAAGGACCTTACGAGAATAAAAGCAATTATTATAAGAGCTAATAATGTGAACGCTCTTTTTAAATGTGGCTGCATTGCTTATCACCTTTCTTTAATTGGAAATCGTTTCATAATTGCTGGCCTTTATTTCTTCCTCAGAATATAGAACACAGCTATTAGTGAAATTAATCCCATCAAAGATATGAATCCAGGCACTTCCTGTGATGTTGTTTTGGTTGGTTCAGGAGTGGGATTAAGAAGATTTTGTGCATTTTTTACGTCCAGATTTGCAGAATCTATTTGTGCCTCAAAATGCGTAAGATTGAATTCATGCCACATTGGAGCAAGATCTGCAAGCGTTTTTAAGGCATTATCTGTGTATTTTTCTGCCTGTCCTACATCCGTTCCGTTCTTTTTTGCCCAGAAAATATCCTCCCTCGCATTATCTATATTGAATTTTAATTTATTTACTCTTCTTAGCAAATCCTCAGCCTTAAGCGGTATATCGTAAGGAGCTACTTTCTTATAAACAGAATGACAGTTTCCGCAGGAATTCCTGAAATCTTCAGGATTCGGTTTCCCAAAAATATGCGGATTATGGCAAGTTGTGCATGTTGGGGCAAGTTTTAATGATTCAAGCTTCTGATAATGCGTACTGTTCTCAAAATTATCAAGTTCCCCGGGATGGCATTTGCCGCAGGTCTTTGGAACATTGGTATAATAAACAGGGCTTTGCGGATCTGTATTGTTCTTGAAATTAACGTGTGCTTTTTCTTTGGTTGCCTGTTTTATATCTCCGCCATGGCATGCTTCACATGTAACTCCTTTTACAGCATGAAGCGATTCCTGCCATTGCTGGTAATTGGCGGTCGCAAGCTGTCTGATCCTGTCTTCATGGCATTCAAGCGAACATCCGGCATTTCTTTCAAGATGCTGGATCCTTATCTGGTTGAACCGCATTTGCTCTTCGATAAAAGGGGTCAACGTTTTATGGCAATCGATACATGAGTTTTCAGATGCATTTACTTCAGGAAGAAATACTAAAATTCCTGCTAAAAATAATAATACAATTAAGATTTTATTAAATAATACTATTCGCATTTTATTCATACCTTCCGTTTTGTCCAACTACTTTTTAATTTATACCGTTTTAATTTATATCGTTTTAAATCTATCGTTTTTTCTAATTTCACCTAACCCGTTATTTCGGTATTTATATCTTTTGGTTTTAACCGAAATCATGGATTTTTAATATTACACAAATATGTATAGTAGGCTTTTTTCAAAAACTTACTGCAAAGAACGCAAAGGTTATGATAATCGTCCTAAAAAAAAATCAAAACTGGAACTTGAATATCATTATAAATATCCAAATCCAATATATTTTTAAAGTTTCCCTTTCTTCCTGAGAAGCTCAGCATTCAGGACACTTGCACCTGCTGCGCCTCTTATAGTATTGTGGCCCATACAGATGTATCGTATGCCGGGGCGTATTCGTCCCACCGAAACTGTCATGCCGCCTCCGATATTCCGGTCCATGCGCGGCTGTGGCCTGTCTTTTTCTTCCTTTACTTCGATCACTGGTGTAGGTTCTGTTGGCAATTCGGATAATCCGGGATCAAAATCCAGGAAAGCCTGTTTAACTTCATCAATTGAGGGATCATCTGCCATTTCCACCCACACAGCCTCAGTATGGCCATCCATGACCATAACACGATTGCAGCTTGCGCTTACCTTGAATGGTGCATCAATTATCTCGCTGCCGTTAAATTCCCCCAGGAGTTTCTTTGTCTCGGTTTCGACCTTTTCCTCTTCCTGGCCGATATAAGGAATAACATTATCAAGGATCGCCATTGATGGAACCCCATCATAACCAGCACCTGATATCGCCTGCATGGATGCAAGATATATTTTTTCAATATTGAATTTCGCAAGCGGTTTCAGTGTAACAGCCATCATTATAGTCGTACAATTGGGATTTGTGACAACATATCCGTCCCATTTGCGCTTATCCTGCTGGACATCGATCAGACCCAGATGCTGTGGATTTACTTCAGGGATGACCAGAGGAATATCTTTCTCCATCCGTAACGCGCTGGCATTACTTGCAACCACAAAACCCGCTTTTGCAAATTCAGGTTCAACAGTTTTGGCAAGGTCAGTAGGAAGAGCAGAAAAAACAATGTCTGCATCGACTTTCTTCGGATCAACAGGCACAACTGTCATATCACCGACGTCTTCGGGGATTTTACTGTCAAGCCTCCAGCTGGCGGCATTGCCATATTTTTTCCCCGCGCTTTTGTCGGAAGCCGCAAGAGAAGTTAATTCAAACCATGGATGTTTGCTCAACAGCTCTATAAATCGCTGGCCTACATTGCCTGTTGCTCCCAAAACTCCTGCTTTTATTTTTTGCATAGCTTTCCAGTTTTATTATTGTTTTTATTATTATTTCTTATTTATATCTTATTCATTTATTCCATCGAAATAGCACTATTCGGACAGGCATCAACACAACTGCCGCACTCAGTGCACTCTTCCTTGTCTACTTTTGCCTTATCATTTTTCAGTTCGATCGCCGTTGCAGGGCATTCATCTACGCATATTCCACAACCGGTACATTCTTCATTGTTAACTTTTGCTGCCATTTATGTCACCTTTTGCCTACCATTGAATACGTGAAATATAAACATAACGGTTTAACTCAAATTAAATTGGTTTTACTTTTATAACAGTCCCAGATATTTGACTAAAATGAAAGTTAAATATACACCAAAGTCTTTTTAAGAGGTCTATGCTAGCCCGCAGAACAGGTTATTTTGTCGAGTCGGTCATTCGTGACATGACGCGCCTTTCATTAAAACATAATGCAATTAATCTTGCACAGGGGTTTCCTGACTTTCCTGCCCCGCTTACGCTAAAACAAGCAGCATCCAATGCAATCCTTGAAGATTATAACCAGTATTCTATCACATGGGGTGCAAAAGACCTGCGGGACGAGATATCACGTAAAGCAAGTGAATACAATCATATCGAAGCGGATCCTGATAGTGAGATCACCATGACTTGCGGCTCGACCGAAGCCATGATGGCATCAATGCTTGCTTTGATAAATGAAGGTGACGAAGCTGTAATATTTGAACCATTCTATGAGAACTATGGGCCGGATGCCGCTGTTTCAGGAGCTGTTCCAAGATTTGTGCCACTTAATGATGATAACAGCATCAATGAAGATGCGCTTTATTCCGCATTCAATAGAAAGACGCGGGTTATAATCCTCAATACACCAAACAATCCCTGCGGAAAGGTTTTCACAAAAGGCGAGATGAAAATGATCGCTGACCTTTGTGTTGACAATGATGTCATTGCGGTTACCGATGAAATATATGAATATATCCTGTACGATAATAGAAAGCATATCAGCATCGCTTCCCTTGACGATATGAAAGACAGGACAATAACGATAAGCGGATTCTCAAAGACGTACAGCGTCACAGGATGGCGTATCGGCTATGCACTTGCCCAAAAGGAACTGACATCTGCAATAAGAAAGGTGCATGATTTCCTCACGGTCGGAGCGCCTGCTCCGCTCCAGCACGCATGCGTAACAGCACTGAAATATCCTGATTCTTATTATAAAGAGCTTGCAAGTATGTATGACGGAAAACGAAAGTTCCTCCATAGCGCTTTAATAAAAGCAGGATTCAAGTGCGATATGCCCGAAGGTGCATATTACATATTAGCTGACATACCCGAAGGCGTAAATATGGATGACATGGCTTTTGCAAAATACATGGTAAAGGAAATTGGTGTAGCTGCAGTTCCCGGAAGCAGTTTCTACAAGAGCGAAACAGGAAAACATAAACTACGCTTTACTTTTTCCAAAAAGGATGAGACATTGCAAGAGGCAGCAAAAAGGCTTGCAGACTTGAATGTATAAAAAAACTTTTCGCAGCTTATTTATTTAAACACGAAAATCAAGTGATACATAATGAAACATGTAATCATCGACTATGGACTCGGTAACCTTCGAAGTATCGAGAAAGCCCTTCAATACGTTGGCGCAGAGGTTGAAATATCAAAAGATGCACACGTAATAGATAAAGCCGATGCTCTCGTACTTCCTGGTGTAGGTGCATTTCGCGATGCTATGATGCATTTTTCAACGCTTGAACGCGTCGTGAAAGACGCAGTCGATGAGGGAAAGCCGCTTCTTGGGATCTGTCTTGGAATGCAGATGCTGGCATCGGAAAGCGAAGAAGGAGGAATTCATCAGGGCATTGATATTATTCCGGCACGCGTAACTCGTTTTCCCGCTTCTGAATTAAAAGTCCCGCACATGGGATGGAATTCTCTTATGATCAAGAAGGACATCCCCCTGCTAAAAGGGATTGATAATGGTTCATTTGTCTATTTTGTGCATTCCTTCCATGTAAGTACTGATGAAAAGTATGAAGTTGCCATGTGTGACTATGGGCTTTCCTTCCCGGCAATTATTGCCAATGAAGCGGGAAATGTGATCGGAACCCAGTTCCACCCTGAAAAAAGCGGTGAAACGGGACTTCGGATGCTTCGTAATTTTGTGGAGAATTATGGACCTTGAAGGATACGCAAAACGCGCTCTTGTGCGTGGAGATAAGTCATTAAAAGAGAAGCTTGCACAAAGGATCCTTGAAATAAAAAATATCTCACAAAAGCATGCCGAAGAAATAGCAAATGCAGTGATAGTCGAGGCCAAAGCTACCCTTGACCCGAAAGATGAAATCTTAAAACCAATATGTTCTGGCGTAACAATGGGAGATTTCGGTGTTGGCTCACGCGGTATGGGAGATTTCTATACGCATGAGAAGATAGCGGAAGTGATCGGAAAGACTTCTGCTGTTGTTGATTCCTCTCATCTTGACGATTCCGGGGTTGTCCGGGCCGGTGGGCAGTATCTTGTTGTCACGATCGATGGGATGCATTCGCGCCTTTCGGATTTTCCTTTCCTCGCAGGATTCCATGTCGCCCGTGCGGCGCTTCGTGATATATATGTTATGGGCGCGCGTCCTGTGGCGATGCTTTCAGACATACATGTGGCAGATGACGGGGACGTGGCAAAGATCTTTGACCATATCGCCGGGATTACTACTGTTTCAGAACTGACAGGCATTCCTCTTATTACAGGCAGCACGCTAAGGATAGGAGGGGACATGGTGATCGGAGAACGGATGACCGGCGGGGTTGGCGCGGTCGGTACGGCAGAGAACCTCACTGCACGCATCCAGGCAAAACCTGGAGATATCATTATTATGACAGAAGGGGCGGGGGGAGGTACCATTTCTACGACTGCGCTTTATTACAGGATGCATGAGCTTGTGGATGAAACTATAAACCTCAAGTTCATAGACGCCTGCGAGGCACTCTTTGATGCAGGATTGGTTGAAAAAATACATGCGATGACTGATGTAACAAACGGCGGGGTGCGCGGGGATGCAAAAGAGATAGCAAGAACAGCGCATGTCAAACTCATATTCGAGGAAGAGAAATTACGTGCCCTTGTGAATAAAAAAGTACTTTCGATGCTTGACAAGCTTGAGATAGATTATCTTGGGGTTTCGCTTGATGCTCTTTTAATAATTGCACCGCCTGAGTATGCTGATAATATCCTGGAATGTATTCGGCGAAAAGGTGTTGCTATTGATATTGTCGGAAAAGTGGTAGGTGGGGAAGGTGCGGAATTGATAATCGAAGGTGAATCACGGGATTTCACACCTCGCTTCCGGGAATCTGCATATACGCCAATAAAGAAGCTGGTTGGTGAGAAGACACCAAAGAATTTTGATGTGATGAAGACAGCAGTGGACGAGGCTGCGGCAAAGGCCATTGCGAAGAAGAAACGTGTTGTGGAAATGCTGGGCAGTAAGAATACTGACGTAAATTATTAAAAGTATTAATATAAATTAAATATGTTTTTTTGGTTAAAGCACGAACAATGTGAACAGCAGATAACCAATAGTCATCATAATAACCGAATGCTTAAGGCCCGACAGGGCACTTCCTTCACCCATGACACCTGCGATCAAACCGGATGAAAGACCCTGGATAAGAGCGCCATGGAAGAAAATAAGATTATACATATTCAATTTCTCACGGTTAAGGCTAAGTGGAACAGCCCCGCTGCCTCCGACTGCCATCTTTTCTCCTGCTTTTACCATCTCGGTAAGGAAAGTAGTAGAAATAATATAAATGATCCCTACGAAAACCATGAATGAAATATAAATAATTACTACATAAATGAACATATTGGTTTTACGTTCAGTCTTCAATTCCTGTTCTGCTGCAACGTCTCTTGCAGCCACATTCAATACTTCACCAATATCTCCGCTTGATTCATTTGCCTTTGTCAATAAATTGACAGACCTGGAAATAAAGTGTGTCCTGAACCGGTTGGCGAACCGGATGAGCGATTCATTAACAGGAAGTCCCCATTCGACATCATTATTGATCTTCTTTATCTCTTTACTCAATCCAATATCAGAACGCGTCATCAATTTTATTGAATCGCGAAGAGTCATACCCGTCTCATTCGTACTTGCCAGTTTTTTTAAGAAATCAGGAATTTGTTCCTGTATCTTATCTTCCTTTCTTTTCTTATACTCATGGAATAACATCAAAGGGATAATAAGAATATAAATTGCGAAAACGACTTTATCATCAATATAATCCATAAAGTTGGGTGATCTCATCCCATAATATATGTTAATAATTAAATATATAAATGTAATTGGAAAACTCACAGCCAAAGCCAATATCGGTTTTTCCCTCAGTGGTTTCAGCGGATCGCGGATCATTTCATTAAATTTCAGGGAATTTCTTGACTTGATAAATCCAAGAAATGTCGGCTTTTCTTCAGTTTCAGGAACAATTATCTCACCAACATGGCTCTGGGTAGGAAGAAGAGGCGCCTCACCAGTATTTCCTGGTGTAATAATATTGACCATTACCACAAATATCATCGAACCTACGGGTATTACTGCGTATATTATCGCATAGATCATCATATCGCTGCCGGAACCCATAACAGACATCATGACACCAAGAATGATCATAAATAAAGGTCCTGCAACAAAAGCTGTTACATATGATTCAGCTACCAATCCCAGGGTTTCAAGGAATCCTTTCTGGTCTACCTTTGCCTTAACAAGGTACTGTTCCGATTTATCCCTGAAATAAGTAGGAATATCTCCGCCGCTGTCAATAACTGTCAGAAGATTATGCATCAGGTCCCTGAAATTTGACGATGGTGTGGAATCACAAATGTTTTGGAGAGCAGTTCGCAGGTCATTTCCAAAATAATCCATATCCCTGACTATAGCATCTATTTCCTTTGATACCTCGCCATATGTGCTTGAACACCTGCTCAAGGAACGAAATATTTCTATTAAATTCATCCCTCCCCTGCTTAATGCATACAAATAAGTAACAGCATAAGGCAGGTTTTTGTCAATATCTCCCTTTCGTTCTCCGGCCCTGAAACCCGGATACACAAGAAAGAGCAGATAGGTGATCATCCCAAACAACCCGCCCAGGAATAGAACGATAAAAATTGAAATCGATATTGTTTTATATTGCAGCATCCATGCGGTTTCCTGAGTGAATGTCAGGTGAGTGATCCTCTCGGGGAGACCCACAATGGCTACAATAACATATGCAATTATCAAACCCATGATAGCTCCAAAAAGACCTGTTACTACCGAATAAAATACTGCGTTTGATAAATACATTTCATATGACATCGGAATGCGCGCCTGCCTTAATGCCATTCGCATATCATGGAACTGTTCTTTTTTCGCTTTTATCTTGTCGCCAAGCAAGACAAATGGCAGTTTCTTTATTTTTAAGAACATCAATTCTGCGGATCTGTTTATATTTTCCATTTCCCTCATCCTGATATCAATAATTTCTTGAGTACTTTGTCTGGAGTGACCTGGTAATCATGGATAATAGTAGCTATCGCATTGAAATCAGATATTTTGTTATTGACCATGAACTCGAGGATTTTTTGCCGGTTCATTAATTCTTTTTTCATATCCATAATATTCCAGCCTCTGCGGATCATTATTTCATTTAGCGCTTTTGAGTCCCCCACCCGGTTGAATTTATCAGTCAGTGCATCCCATGCAAAAATATCATTCGTCCGGATGTTCCTTGTTGTCGGGTCAATATCAGTGATCTCAACAAGTTTCATATTGCGCCGTGCCCTTTTTCCTTTTACGAAAGTTTGTGACTGAATACTGATAATATTGAGTGCCTGTATCATGGTCCTGGGGACACTGATAGGTGGATTCTCAAGCCGATGGATGGCACTTGAAACCGAATCGGCATGCATAGTGGAAAATGTTGTATGGCCGGTGCTCATTGCCTGGAAAAGTGTCAGAGCTTCCTTACCCCTGACTTCACCCACAAGAAGGAATTCCGGCCTCTGCCGAAGTGCGGCTTTTAGCAGGTCATACATATCGATAGTCCCTTTCCCATCAGCTGTAAAGGAATCTCTTGTTACGCCTGGTATCCAGTTAGGATGCGGCAATTTTAATTCCCGTGTATCTTCAAGCGTGATGATCTTGGCCTGCCAGGGAATGAACAATGAAACCGCGTTAAGTGAAGAAGTCTTTCCTGAAGCTGTGCCGCCAGCATATATAAGACTCTTATTGTTCTCAATGCAAAGCCACAGATAGGCCATTTCCTCGGCTGAGAAAGTATTCCAGTTAATCAGGTCGACTGGTGTTATCGGGACTTCACTGAACTTTCGGATAGTAAAAGTAGCTCCATGAGTTGTAATATTTTTCCCTAGTGTCATCTGGATGCGTGAGCCGTCAGGCATAGTTGCGTCTATCATTGGTTCTGCGACTGAAATATGCTTTCCGCACCGCTGGGCAAGCCGTATAACATAAGAATCCAATTCGTCTTCGCTGTAAACTATATTTGTCGCCAGGTTGGTGTATTTCTTATGATATAAATAAATAGGAACACCAAAACCATTCGCTGAAACATCTTCAATTCTGTCATCATGCATGAGAGGATCGATTTTTCCAAATTTTATAAAATCCCTTCGCGTATAATATAATATTTTTTCAGTTGTTAAAGGGCTTACATCTATTGAATATTCTTTGACTAGTTTCCTGACTTTATCCGTAAGGGTTTTAATTTTATCTTCATCATTTTTAATATCTTCAAAAAGAAGAACATCTTTTAACCTATCTTTTATTTCCTTGAGGAATAGCTCCTCAAAATCAGAAAGTTTTGGTTCAACTACGTAATACACGTTTGAATTCTTTTCAGGATTAAACAAAATTACAACTAAAGCATACGGTTCATTAACCCAGTAGCGTTCCAGTTCATTGTACCCGGCAATACCCTCAAACGTTACAAGCGGTCCATGACCAGAAGGATCGTATAATTCCTTATCGCCTTCTTCCTTAGTCAGTATTAGTTTAATTTTTCCCATCAGGGTTTTAGGTTTTTCCACATCATCCGGGGATTGCATTTCCCTGAGTTTCTTTACCCGGGTTTCAATATCTGTTACTAATTTATCTTCAAAAATATCATAAACAGCCTGCTTTTCAGGTGTCATCTTTTCTTTTATGAGATCTTTTGTTGTATCAACACCAAGGCGCTGCATAATGGCGCTCATTTCTTCAGATGGCTGTTTTTCTTCACGGGCTGGTTTTCCCGCTTTTTTCCCACTTTCAGGCTTTTTACTTTCTGTTTTATTTTCAGAAGGTTTTTCTGGCTTTTTTTCTTTTATAGCCTTCTTATCAATTGATGAAGAACTTTTTTCTTTATCGTGTCCTGATACTTTATCTGGTTCAGTTTTCGTTTTTATTTCAGTCTTATGTTCATTCATGCCTGGCTTTTTCAGGGGATTCTCAATATTTGGACTTTCCAGGGGAGGTTTTGTTTCTTTTTCATTGGTTGATTCACCTGGTTTTTTTATGGATCCTGCTTTAGGCTCTTCCTTAAAGTCGTCTTCAGGCTCTGTTTTAGAATCTATCTTAGGCTCTATTTTAAGCTCTATCTTAGGCTCTATCTTAGGCTCTATCTTAGGCTCTATCTTAGGCTCTGGTTTAGATTTTTCGTCTGATTTCAGATCTTCGCGTTTTTCCCCGGAAGGTTCTTTTTCGGGTTGTATAACATTTATTTTGTTTTTTTCCTCATGATGTCCAGGCTTTTCAACCGGATTTTCAGGTTTTAAAACAAGTTCCGGAGTTTGATTTTTTTCTTCTGGTAATACCTTATCTTTTTTAATTGCCCTTCGCTTTTTTCCCTTTCTATTTCCCAATAGCTCTGGGCTTAACTTCACATTTTCTTCTAATTCCGACTTATTTTCCATTTGAGCCATTTTTCATTGCCTTTTTAGATTTTTTTTTTCAATTGTATGGTTCGTTTAATAATCTATCACTATTATATATTTATTTTTTTGAAGTCCTCTATATCTTTTGATAAGCGGGTAAGCTCTTCATCTGTGATAGAAATCCTGCCCTTCAATTCATGAAGTTCTTTTTCCAATTGTTTCATCCTGACAGACATCAAATAAATGAAAATAAATGCAAAAAAAAGTATTATAATTAGAGTAATTGTTAGAATTTCCATTCTATTTTCCTCCAAAAATAGACTTTACGAGACGATCAACGAACCCTTCCTTATCTTTTTCCACTTTTGTTTCAATATATTTCTCTCCTGAAAGCTGGGCAGCAAGCCTCTTGTATGCTATGGATGCAGGAGAATTCGGGTATTTCACGACTATTGGCGTCTTAAAAGCAGCTGAAAGTCTTACATTTGCATCCTCTGGTATCATTTCAAGTATCTTTACACCAAGAAGTTCGGATACTTTATTTCGGTTTATTTCCGTTTTCTCAAGTGTTGAACGATTTAAAATAGCACCTTCCACACTCCTACCCAGCATTTCAGTTAGGGCTTTTGTTTTCAATGCATCCGCCATTGAAGCAAGTTCAGGATTCACGACCAGAATAACCTGGTCTGCAACAGCAAGCGGAATGACACCGTCCCTGCTAATGCCGGCAGGAGCATCTATCAACAGGAAATCCATTCCATCAACAAGAGTGGACATTACATCTTTCAATATATCAGGATTTGATTTCTGGAATCCTTTCAATGATAAGCCGCTGGGCACTACTTTAAGTCCGCCAGGGCCATCATAAATAGCCTCTTTTATAGTAGCGCTTCCGCTCATTACTTCATGCAGCGTTATTTTGCTTCTTTCAAGACCGATCAAGAGACCAAGGTTTGCCATGCCGATATCGGCATCGAGGACCACTGTCTTTTTTCCCGTAAGAGCCAGAGCTGTTCCAAGATTGAGCGTGGTAGTGGTTTTTCCTGTGCCGCCCTTTCCTGAAGCTATAGTATAAACGTGTGCTGTCATTACAATTCCTTCCAGATTTATGATATATTCATGTATATGATATACATTATAATGCTCATAAGGGGTTAATAAACCTAACCTAGATTTATTAAAAAGTACATGATTATCCAGTTTCGCACTAAGCGCAATCTTTTAACCCATTCATGATCGCCATAATCGAATCAATATGTTGTAAATGATGCACAATATTAAATACTATGGATGTGTATAATGGTTTAAGGTAAAATCATGAAGTTAAGCAAATATCTTGAGTTTAAAGCCGCGCAAGGAATAGAGGGTGGGACACTGAATAACTACGAATATGTATTGGGATACTTGAACAAATGGAAGGATTTAGAGCAGATCACCAAAGACAACCTAATTTCTTTTTTCAATAAGAACGAATGGAAAGAAAAAGCAGATTCTACAAAAAATTTACATGCGATCATAATAAAAACATACTTTAAGGACACTGGAAAGCTTGAGGTGGTGGACTGGATAAAAATGAAGTCCTTAAGAGAAACAATCAGCCCAGAGCAAACATTAACCCCAGATGATATTAACAAGCTATTAGAAGTCGCAGATAACCCTTATGATAAGGCACTTATAGCATTCCTCTATGATGCAGGATGCAGGATAAGCGAAGCACAGCGCATCAAGTGGAAAGACTTACAGGATACAACGGATGGCATTATCGTATCTATCCCCACCAAGAAGACCTCGGCCGGCTACAGAAAGGTTATTTTGCCTTTTTCCTCCCAATACCTCAAGAACCTCAAAATTTATTCCTATGGCGAAGATAATGATTTTATTTTTAGATGGAATTATCGAGCCCATGCTCAGCGTCTCCAGAACATAAGAGAGAAATCAGGAATACAAAAGCCGTTTACCTGCCATAAGCTGAGACATGCAGCAGCAACAGAGCTTGTATTGCAGGGAGTCCAGGAAGGAATTATTAAAAAGAAGATGGGGTGGAGTCCTTCAAGTCCGATGATAGCCAGGTACACGCACCCCAATGATGATGCAGTGATCCAAGCAACCTTAAAAATACATGGTAAAGAACGAGATGTTAGGAAGCCTATAAACATAATCCAGCCTGAAAAACCATCGCTCACAGATGCTTATGGTCAATTTTTCAAGATTCAAGAGGAAAACCAACAAACGAAAGAACAATTAGAAAATCTAATTGTAATAAATAAAAAACACATGAACGAGAACAGCGAGCTTAAAACACAAATGGAGAAGCAAGCGGAAGATATGGAGACCATGAAACGCCAGATGGAGCTTATCACGGCAGCAATGGCAGCGAAGCAATTATTTTAAGATGAACTGGAATAAGTGACTAGGTTGAGAATTCAAAGGATGTGTGCAAGCCATATATTGTGTTTTCTCTGTTATAAGCTCTAATATACCTTATTTTTTCTTTCTGAACAAGCCCCCGTGTTATTGCCAGAAAAAGACGTTCATTTCATTTTTATAATTAGTATAACATGTTATACTAATATAACAAATATAATTTGTTTATGCTCTTTTTATATTTGACTAAATTCCTATGTAGGCATAGGTGAATATGCCATGAAACAAGTCAATATCCAAATTTCAGAAAAAACCCTAGATCGGGTCAAAAAAATTGCGAAAAATGAAGAGTTACCATATACCTCCCTTATTCGCAATTGGGTAGTACAGAAAACAAGAGAATATGCACCCGCTGAAACCCTGGCAAGAGAACCAGCGGAATGCAGCCACATCAATCAAGGAAAGATGCAGCATGAGTAAATACAAATCATCTTTTATTAACTTTGCTAAGACACGGATGGAAACGCAGGGTGATGAAATCCGCGAATGGGCAACGTCAGACAATCCCCTGTTATCACAAATTTGTAGGGAGGTAATGGAGGCGGCAGGGCAAGGGGAGCAAAAATGAAAGGGAAAGCTCCGCCCGTTACCAGCGGGCAGAACTCGAATATAGATTCTAATGTTAAGATTGTACCTTCTGCTAATAAAGACGTAAGGAGGATTTTTTTACAAGCATTGAGGACCCGGGCATATTCCAAAAATAAGATTATCCCATTCCCGGAGGTAAAACGGATTCTGTCGTGGTGGAGAGTACAAAAACAAGAACGCGACGAGCTACTTTATGATTTAAAGGATGAAGGGTTTTTGGAAATCATACCTTTTCATGGTATCAGGATAAAACCAGCAGCCGATATAAAAAAAGCAGAGGGTGGGGAAAGGGAAGAGAAAAAGGAGGAAAGATGAGAACAGAAAGGCTAAGGGGATTATTTTTACAATTCTTGAGGGAAAACGAGCTAGAGAATGCGCTTATATGCAATAGTTCTATCACAATCGCTCAGGACGAATCACTGAAATATGAGCGTATTGACAAATACAACGTGCTTTTTTTGACATCCGAAGATCTCAAAAAATTGCTTGCGTTCTGTGATAAGCATGGCATAAGCATATGGTTTGGCGCAGATAAGCTTTGTATCGGTTTCAATTACAAAGGAAACATGCGACTTTCAGCTTATGATTCTGTCTTGCCGGTGAGATCTGCAGCTGTTCCCAGGGAAGACAGAAAAGACGATCAACTGAGAGCGGCGTACTCAACCGCCCTTACCGTCTAGTTTTTTTATGAGGGATTATGAAAAATATAATAGTTGTGATCAATGCCAGCAGCATTCTTGAAGAAATACAAGCTGGGAATGAATTTGGCCGTAGAAAGTGGGAGAACAATTGCCACAGCATAAAGGCTTCCTACAAACAGAAGACGAGCCGGATGGAAAAGAACGGCAAGGCGTATGAATATACGAAATGGTACAGGGAAAAAGATACGGGTGGGCTTGAATGTGTCGGGAAAGATGAACCGGACTGGAAGAAGATCCTTCCAAAAGAACCTGAAATGAGACAGATCGCTGCAAAGACGTATGAAGGTCATCTGATAATGGAACAGAAAGATTATGAGGCTCATATTGGCCTGTTCCTGGATTATCTTGTATTCAGGCTTGAAGACTGCAAGAACCTGTTACATCCGCTATACAAGAATCCTGAGAAGGCACTCAAAGGCGATTCTGTCCACGGGGGTGGGGTGAGCTCGGCAGGATCGCAGAGATCCGGAGGGACAGAAAATGAAGATGACACGTACCAGGATGAGTTGGATACAGAAGAGCGATTTCTATGAAGGGGAAGAAATCTGCGTTTAACGGTGAAGATAGTGTATTATATTCTCTTGGAGCAAGCGGAGTCACGGAAAAGACACTTATTGAATCGTCCCGCGCCTGGGAAAAGATAAGCACCGCGCACGACAAAAGCATTTCCACTGCTAAAAGGATGTTTTACAATGCTGTTGATAGGGAGTTTCTTTTTAAGGATAGCAGCACACCTTCATCATACGGATTCACCAAAGCGGGATATGAACGCTATCTTTTGTTAAAAAAGCGTGACAGCGTGCTTAAAGGGGCTTCACGAACATTTGAAGATTTTTTAAGGCTGTATTATTGGGATGTTCTTTTGGATACTGTGAATAACCGCGCTAAATATTTAGAAATAAAATTTAGTGATATTGAGTTGGGGCTTGGTAATAAGTTTGCTGAGACATTGATCGATTCCCCGGACCAAACTCTCCAGGAACTGGATAATATATTCAATGATATGGTTTTACCTACAGATGACGATTACCGCCCTTCATTGAGTATTGTTGGCCTGGGGAAAACTAACATAGTTACCGTTGAAGGTGCAAGGGACGAGAAATTATTACGAAAATTAATAGAAGTAGATGGCCGAGTGATGACGCAGTTTGAGGTAAAACCCCGGTTTATGCAAGTGGCATATCAATGCCGGCGATGCGGCCATATCACGATTGTCCCCCAGACAGCTGGGAAGATTATAGAGCCATTTGAGTGTGATAATGATGTGTGTGGACGTAGAGGGCCGTTTATTCCCGAATTCTCAGAATCTACACGGATCAACTCACAGGAAATAATTTTAGAGAACGAACGTGGGCAGGTTCATTTATCCGTTATTCTGGACGATCCTTTATGTACTTCAAATTATGAAGTTCGGGATGCTAAGCTCGTTCGTATCGTAGGGGTGTTGGATTTTAGGAGAGTGGATACTAAAGGAGGTGTTGAGTATAATTTTGTTCTCAGGGCCAAAAGCATAAGATTGGCAGAGGATAATAATGTTGAGCCGCCCACGACAGAAGAGATTGGGCTTTTTGAAACATGGGCAAAGAACCCGGCAGATCTCAGGGCTCGCCTTATACAAAGCGTGGCTCCCCATATACATGGTCGCGAAACTGAAAAGGATGCTTTGTGTTTGAGCTTGTTCTCGGACTGGACATGGAAACTTCCAGCAAAAAAAATGCTAGTCAGAAGCAGCCTGCATATATTAATTATAGGTGATCCTGGAACTGCAAAATCGGAGATGTTAAAAGATCTCGCAAAGATCGCGCCCAAAGCGATCGAGGGGCAGGGAGAGAATGCTACTGGAAGGGGATTAAGCAATTCTGCAACACAAGAGAATGGGATCTGGGTTATAAAAGCGGGCCTGTTTGCTAAAGCAGATGGTGGGATAGTTGTCCTGGATGAACTGGATAAAGTTAAAAAAGACGATCTTGTTGCTTTGAACAGCATCCTCGTTTCTCAGAAACAGATCGCGGATAAGGCGGGACTGCATGTAGAATTTGATACGCGTTGTGCGGCTGTTTGTGGTGCTAACCCCCTGAACGGCCACATTGATGAATACGAACCTATCATTAAACAATTGGGATTGAACAGCTTCCTTTTCCAAAGGTTTGATCTCGTATTTGTAATTAGAGACAAGCCGGATACAATAGAAGATGGACTGATATATGATAAAATACATGCGGCTTGCAACAAAGCCTCCCTTGGTGATTCTGTTTTGAATCGAGTTATCCCTCTTGAACTGATTAAAAAATATATTTTATACGCACGCACAAAACCAGAACCTACCATCGCCCCTGATGCAAACGACATTTTGAAAAGTTATTATCTTAATATCAGGTTAGGGATTGGGATTAAGAAGGAAGAGATTTTAAATTACCCTGCTATATCCGCCAGGACTGCGGCTGCCCTCAATAAACTCGCTAAAGTTATAGCACGCAGAGAACTCGCCGCCGAAGCTACTGTGGAACATGTTCAATATGCTATCTCATTATATAGAGAAAGTATCAAAAGTGTGGGTATGGGGAAAGAAGAGGATATGAATGCACTTGACCTCGGTGGGACAGGATCCCAGTATAAGAGGATCGAAGATATCAGAGGTGTGTGCATTAGGCACAAATCCGAAGGCGGGGTGACTATATCACAAATATCCAAGTGGACTGGATATCCTGAAGGCGCTGTGGCTAATATTGTTTCTCGCTGGAAAACCAGCGGAGAACTAATCGAAACAAGCCAGGATAGGTATAGAATAGTTTGATAGATATTGATTTATTAAAAATCGTTATCTAATAACTTTTTATTTATATAAATATATAATATGTGTTTTGATTTTCGTTTGTTTTTAATTTTTCGCTATGCATAGAGCTTAAAAACTGTTTTGTTGAGATTACACAATACCGTTATCTATGAACTTAAAACAGTCTGAAGATGTGAGATTGATAAAAACCGATATCTATAAACTTAAAACAGTCTATCGATGTGAGATTGATAAAAACCGATATCTATAAACTTAAAACAGTCTATCGATGTGAGATTGATAAAAACCATTATCCTTTAACTCGAAAAAAAATAAGATGAGATTAGATGATATTGATGATAACAGCTATCTATAGACTGAAATTACCGCACTGTGTAAAAAAAACCGAAATCATTTTTGTTTTTCAATCTTTTAGAAATCTAAAATTTCAAAAACAACTCCACCCCCCTAAAAACACACAAAACATCAAAAAGCAGATGTAGTAGGTAATATCACACAAATAGACAGAATGAGATTGATGAGATTAACCCATCGCTAAATATTGATATTTTACAGTTCGCTATACAGCGGGTTTTTTTGTAAGAAATCAATAACAGGTTATAGTATCAAGTTTAATCCCATACCAATAGGCTGTTTAATGTTTACTGATAATTGTATTTAAGAATATCACTTTAAAGAACACTCTCTGTATGATAAGATCGCATGGACAGAAAAATATCCCGTTCTTATTCATGTCATTGTTCATGAACAATAACTATAAATATAATAACATCATAATAGATGTTTGCCTTCCTCGGAGGGTATTAAAGGAGTAATAAAAATTGGTAGAATCTAAAAGACAAAAAATCGAAAAGTTGTTGACTGAGGGCAAAAGCCCAGAAGATATCGCAAAAGAAACAGACTGCACGGTGAGATATGCCTATGAGATCAAGGCATTGAATGAGCAACCCAAACCCAATGAGCCGACTGTAAAAAATCATCTTGTTGGAATCGAAGGTACTTTAAAGAAACTTTCCGGTGATATTAATCTAATACGGAAATTTGAGCAAGATCCGATAATAGTCTGCCCATGCTGCAATGATCCGATAGATCTATCAATTGCAGTGATCTGTGAAGAGTGTAGGGTTCTGCTTTGTATAGGCTGCATTGAGAATCATAAGCAGCCCGATACTGCAAGTACTTGGAATCCATTTGAAGATAAATCGTTATGTCAAAAATTCCAAGAACAAATACAGTCAACAATAAGAGGGAAATGAATTGAAGATAGAAATGCATGATGCTTTTAGGCCAATACTCGAATCGATGATTGACGGTGTAGGGATAAAGAGTATTTCTGAAGCTCTAAACCTGCATCTTTTAAGGACCTTGAAGTCTGTAAAATCAAAGAGAATACAGCAGAAAATAGGAGCTAAAGCAGAACCAACATAATCGAAGACTAATGCACCATCTTATAAATATTTGAGGTACTAAATTATATTGAATTCAGCACTATATCATGATTCAATTTTTAAGGGGGTATGGGTTTTTCTCCCTCTCTTTTTTTTGATTATGCTATTTGCCTTCAAAAATTCATTAAATTTGGTATAGTTGGCCTCTTTACCTATCACTATCGGTTGCCTCAAACCATTTGGTATTCAACCTTTAAAAAATAAGATTTGGTGTATGCATATAGAATGGTTCCGGTATGGCTTGCGTATAACGATTTAGAAAAAGTAAGCTTACTTTATCCCATAGAGCTGGTATAGGTTGCCAATAGCGAAAAGCATTTGAGAGGAAATGACAGTTAATAAATAAATATGAAAGAAAGATCACAGCAAATAGATGAAGTGGATGAGGCTATCATTAAGTGTATCCAAGCACAGCCTCAGAAACTAAATGATATCATTACAATCACCAGATTAAATTATGAAACGGGGAGAAAACGATTAGAAAAACTGAAAAGGTACGGCCACATCGCAAGCCCTAATTTTGGCTTTTATGCGATCACAAAACCAGGCTTAAATCTGCTAGAAGTCAGATCGCAAGGAGTGGTTACTCCCGATCTCAGAGATGATAAGATCGAAGAACTAATCAAGCTTCTGCCCACAGCACCACACCAGGCATTTTTTAGGCTGCTTGTAAGTGGAATTATAGCTAAATATTGCTTATTTGATCATTTCAACGATGGCTATCCTTCTTTCATTATCGGAGGTAAAACAAAAGCCTTCAAGACATCAATAGCGAAGCTGATATGCCTTTTATTTGGGTTCGATAATGGCCTTATACATAAGTTGTTCTCTGCTACTGCTGGTGAGTTTGGGATAAGGAGAGTATCGGCAGGAAATGGACAATTCAGACCTGGAGCATCACAGTATTTCAATGAGCCTTTCATATGTCTGGATGAGCTTGATAAGACCACATCAAACGATCTGAAAAGGGTATTGCTGAATTATGCAGATGGCGCCAGAGAGTTTCCTATCGAGGGCGAACAGGTCATTAATCATTGCACCACATTGATCACGCTAAACACTAACGGTGATGTGGATGCAATAAAGTCTTTGGGAATCCACGAGGCTTACATTAGAAGGTCCGTTGTTTTGAACACAGAGCAGCTACTTGGTCAGTTAAAGGATGTTGATCTTATGGCAAAGGCTGTATTCGATTATATGAACACAAAGACCGCGCCCAGGATAAGATTGGAGACATTAAACTCACGCCTTACCAGATTATCAGAATCCGATTATATGCTTATGCGAAGCCTATTGATGGGGAATATCGCAGAAGGATATGAGAATCTTGTTGATACGCAGCCCCTGGAGCTGCTTAGCCTGGGTAGAGCTGTGTTGTTAAAAGGGGACATTCGAGAAGCGATATTTCAGACAACTTATGATAGGTTGTGCTGCCTTGAAACCCTGGGAATACCAAAAGAGGGGTGGCGTAAGAGGATGCAGGTTGAATGGGCGAAGTATCGAGCTATTGAGCAGCCCGGCATCATGGAGAAGCTGAACGAGGCTTCGATAAAAGAGGCAGAGAGGGCAACAACCTTAGAGGAAAGAAGAGCAGAACTTCAAAAACAAAGGGAAGAAAAGACAAATGAAAGACTTGAATTTATAGCGAAAAGGGAGAAGGTAGCTGGCAGGCTAGGAGAAGCAATAGAAGGTTTAAAAACAATCTCAAAGAATCAATCGTTTGAGCCTCAAGCAAAAACACTTCTAGAGCAGTCCAGATATCTTAGGAGCAGGATTGAAAAGGCAAACAATCAGGAAGAGTTTATGACTTATGTTAGACCTTTCAATGATCTTTGGGCAAGAGGAAAGGAAATACTTAATAGCTACAATTCCCGGGATACAAGTCAGAAAATCAAAGATGCCTCAGAAACCGATGGAAGGCCCCTTGAATTCTATTACGGTCAAATTAACCGCCCCACCCCTTTTGAAGTCAGCGAAGGCAATCATAAAAATGCTAATGGGTGGCGTATAAAGTTTAATTCACAAATACTGGAAATAATCAAAGGCAGTCAACGCTGGGCATTTCTAGCAGAGACAGGATCCTTTAAACTGGGGACTAAGTATGCCTTACACATAACGTCAATAGTCCGCAGTCCAGATCCACGAATCATCTTAGAAGTTGGAGATGCCAAAGATCAGTCAGAAGCAGCCATGATATAAATTCTGTCTAGGTCCCGATCACAGGCCTGGCCTGCCTGGGGGACTGAAATCAATGGGATTTTATTAATATACCATCATCAGCTTCTATGATTTCAACGTAATCCTTAAGATGATATTTTCCCCTCAATTCTTTCGGTATTGTTAACCTTCCCTCTTCCGTGATTGGTCTTATGATCTTTTCTGCCATATCTCGTTATAGTGAATGTTATAGGCAATAAGCCTTTTTGTCAAATTGACGAAAACCTTTTTATAGACATATAGCCATATCGTCTAATAGGCGAAATGCCTTTAGGTGAAAATATGGAAATAAACACAAACGATAAACGCGAAATGGATGAGTTGGTATCAATAGAAATCAAAATATCACGGAGACAAGCTGAACTTATGGCTCTTTATTCTAAAATTGCTCGGAAAACTCCGGATCGACTATATCATCGCATTATGTCAAAAGGAATCGCTGAGATTATCGGGGCAATAAAAGCATTACCATTTAGTAACATCGATGCGTTCAAAGAGGTCATGACCGGAATTCCTGAACACTACCCAACCCTAGATGAGGAATCTAAATGATTATAGGCCAGGACATTAAAGATTTCTCGGAAGATTGCAGGTCAAGGGGATTAACACAACATACTATAGCGACTTATAAATCAAACGTCGCTACTTTCCTTAATTATGTAGACAATCCCCTGAATGTTGATATTTCTACTCTCCGCAAATTTCTGGACCATCTCAAAGAAATGGAGTTCAAAAGAGGTAAGAGCATTAAAAAAGGGGTTCATCCTAAAACAATCAAGGCTTATTTTTCAGCCATTAGCACTTATTATGATTTTCTTGTTTTTAATCGGCAGCTCGAGATTAGCCCCATCCCATCATTTACCAAGCGATATTTATCCAGGATAAAACAGCAATATAATGGAGAGAATACCAGGCAGCTCATCACCATCGATCAGATGAAACAGCTCATCAACCTTGATATGCCCATTCAGGATAGAGCGATCCTGATGGTCCTGGTAAAGACAGGGATCAGAAGAGGTGAATTACTCTCCATTGATTCAGGCGATCTAAACCTTGAGAAAAAAGAAATCATTCTCAAACCCAAAGCAAAAAGAACAAATCGGTTAGTTATTTTTGATGATGAAACCGCCCGGGTTTTGCAGTTGTTTCTTGATTGGAGAAAAACCAGGACAAAAACCGATGCACTCTTTATTTCACCCCTTGGTTTAAGATTGAATAAGGAGGTCCCCAATGAGATCTTAGCCAGGCATGGCAGCATATTAGGCTTACATGATCCAAATGGCGCCCTTAATCAGAAATTAACACCACACTGCATGAGACACAGCTTTACAACATATTTAAGACGTGAAGGAATGCCAAGGGAGATGATCCAGGAACTCAGAGGAGACCGGCGCAAGGATGCAATAGATATCTATGACCACATTGACCTATCAGAGTTAAAGGATCGTTATTTTAAATGCATTCCCCGGCTTTTGAATACAGAACCAAAGCTTCATGCACATGATTTGGATCCACAGAAGACTAGAAGCCAGAATCTAGGGGGACATCCAAAGGAGGCAACCCAAAACAGAACAAAAGCAATCCTCTCTTTATTGGACACTGAAAGATTAACAATCGGTCAAATTGCCAAGATTTTGAAAGAAAAGAATACTCTGGTTAAAAAAGCAGTATATAGAAACTTGAAAAATGGAAATATCCAGAAAGATGATTTAGGCAGATATTATAAAAAAAGGTAAAAAGGTAGAGGTCAGATAGCAGCCAAAGCTTCATAAAATGAGTTAGAATCGCAAGGACAGAAAAGAGGGGGAGGGGGTTTTCTGTCCTCTCCTTCAGCAGAGATCTCCCAGATATCGTGAATTTTACAGGACAGAAAAGTTATGATCTGGTTTCTGTCTACCCTGTTAACTGTTAAGCTGGCCAAGGATCGTTGGGGGATAGAAAAGAGGAGTGGATAATCCTTGTTTTATTAAACCACAAGTGCGATATTAAAACCCCCTCAGGACGCAATATTAGGCAGATCGCACATAGAATAGGTTATAAGTTTACATAACATATTATGCTAATTATGAGTGAAAAAACTGCTGTTAAACAACCTAAGAAGATCGGAGGGAGTCTTATGCTGGCCTTGACTGGATATGTCAGGACAGACCAGTTTTACAAAGTCGAGTGCTCTGATAAGAAAATTATCATTTCCCCCATAGAACTCTAAAATACTGTTCGTATTGTTACGATTGTTTTAAACCCTTCTCAGGATGCGATATGAGGCACGATTTTTGCACCCATGGGAACATATAAAAATATTATACTGCTTTTCTGTCCTTCCGGAGATCTCTGCAGCTGATATCCTGGAGGACAGAAATTTTATGATTTTAATTTCCTGTCCTGAGCATTCCGGGATATCCAGCAGGATCTCGGAAAGGCCCGGCGGACAGAATAGTCTATTTAATATTCTGTCCTTCCTGGCAAGAGCAGCTGGGATCAGGACCCGGACAGAAACAAATAATACATGATGCAACTCCTTTTATTTATATAGCAAACCTTTATTTTAATTTAAGAGGCACAAACTAAAGAGGGGTGGAGTGATCCATCCTGTGATATTTCCAGTTTTCGGCAAGCATAGGACAGAAAACGCCATAACCAATCGTCATGGATAAGTTTTATATCTATTCAGTATATATTAAGTATATACAGAGGTTAAAACCTTGCAGGACATCCACAGACTCCCCATTCATTTCAAGAAACATGCCGCATTGAGGCTTTTGCAGAGATTTGAGTTAAGCCTGGACGAAGTAAAGCACTGTATCAGGACAGCAAAAATCATCAAAGCGGTTGAAAAAGAGGGGAACACAGGGATCATGCAAAGTTGCCTCGGAGACTCGAAAATAAAATTCGTATTCACGATAAGAGAAAAAGCATTATGGATAATAACAGTGGAGGAATGCAAATGAGTAAATGCCCTATATGCAGCACGCCCATGCACAAAGAACAAAGAGAGATCCAGAAAGGTATCTTTGCCCAGGTTGAAGTTTGCCCTAAATGTGAAGATGAGTGGATCGATGAAAAAGAGTATGAAACTTTATATCAACTGTTCACTCGAAAAACATTCAAGATAGGTGGCAGCATTGCAGTCAGGATCCCAAAAGAGCTTGCAACCCTCATAGGATTGAAAGAAGGCAGTGAAGTTAAGGTAGCTGTCAAGGATAAGAAATTAGTGATAGAGCCAGCAACATAAGTATTCTGTCCCTCCTGGTCTGTGAGATCTATGGCGCCATGTGGACAGAATCATTAATTTGATTTATGTCCTGATCCGGATCTAAGATCTCAGCTGCAGCACGGACAGAAATTAAATTATTTTCTGTCTTCCCGGGGAGATCCTGCAGATCTTCCGGCATGGACAGAAAAAGAATAATACATAAGGCAAAGCATTTTTTTAAAAATATTGGGGTGTCAGTATTTTAATAAAAAACATGCAGCAACGGTTTAAAACCCTTCTCAGGATGCGATATGAGGCACGATCTATATGATGGTAAGGTAGTTTGTAGCTACATAATAGAGGGAAAAACCCGGATCTAGGAAAGAGTTGACAATTTCTTCTTAGATATGGCCGGATTTCTCAGACTAGGCCAGCCCGGAGGATCCGCGAAGATCCGGGAAAGTTGGTCTAGGTAATTTTTACTGGTTTGTATTCATGCGAACTATCCAGAACATATAAAACTAATTTATATTTTTACAAAGTAAACTCATGGTTTTAGTTATATAATAGTGAATGGATATTTAAAACAAGGATTTATAGTGCTTCGATTGCATTTCACCATAAAATAAACAATTTTGCATAATCGTTATCAATAGGAATTATTTAAAATATCCTGCATTATAGACATGATAGAATCAATATCATGGGTCTTGTTTATTTTCACACGAACCTGTTTTACATTTTCCATACCTTTTGTGAACCATTGGGCATTGCGCTTCAGATCATTGAAGGTAAGCATAGAAAAATTGCAGCATAGTTCTGTGTACTCAAAAAAATCAGCCAATCTTTCTCGTTGATCCTGGGAAGGCAATATTTCCCCGGTTTTCAGGAAATAAGAGATCTTCTTAAAAATAAACGGATTGCCTATCGCTGCCCGCCCGATCATAAGCCCGTCGCACCCGGTATATTCAAGCACTTTTTGCGAGGTTTTTTCATCAGATATATCCCCGTTCGCTACGACCGGGATAGATACCTCACTTTTAATGCCTTTGATGGAAACAAGATCGGATTTCCCCGAATAACCCTGCTTTTGCGTCCTGCCATGGACTGTAATCGCATCAGCACCAGCTTTTTCGATAATTTTTGCGATTTTTAATGTTTCATCAAAGTTATCTAATATTCTTATTTTAGCTGTGAGCGGTACATCCAGGGAATCCGAAAGAGTTTGTATGATATCCCCTATTAGTTCAGGTTTTTTTAATAGTTCTGATCCGCATCCGTTTTTTATAACGCCCTGTGCCGGACAGCCAAAATTTATGTCAATGAGTTGTGGCCCGTATTTATCCTGCAAAAATATCGCGGATGCAGCAAGATTTGCTGGAACCGAACCCATTAATTGAATTCCCATTGGTCTTTCATCCGCACAGGTAAATCCCCTTTCTATGCTTTTGCGGCTTTGCCTCACTACCGCTTCAGAAGATGTCATCTCGGAATAAACTAAAGATGAACCGTACTTCCTGCATAGCAGCCTGGATGGGAGGTTAGTAACACCTGACATCGGCGCAAGAACCAGATTTCCGTCAAGTTTCAATTTTCCAATGGTCAAAGAACTCATACGTTTTTCAATCCATCATACAGGGATTTCCACATAAATACATACCCACCATATTTCAAAATCTTTAAATATAATGAACATAATTGTACATCAATGTACTAAAATGTACAATTTGAACGGATATGCTTATTAGAAATGTTACTTATGCACCAGATAATCGATGAAATAATTGCATCAACAAGAAACAGGAGCCCTCCTGCTTCAAATACGATGAGAATAAACCCAAGAGATTTCAAGAAGAGCATCAGGGAAAAAAAACAACAAGATCTCATTCCGGTGATATCAGAAGTAAAACCATCATCTCCTACCCGCTTTATCAGGAATGTTACACCTCTTGAAGCAGCCGGGATTGCAACTCAGATGGAATCTGCCGGCGCAGCAGCGATATCGGTACTTACAGAGCCGGATTTCTTTAAAGGCAGTATCCAGAACCTGATATCTGTCAGGGAGAATGTTAAAATACCGGTACTGAGAAAAGATTTTATTATTAATAAGAACCAGATCCATGAAGTCGAAAGCGATTTGATCCTTTTGATCGCAGGAATTTTGTGCGATGAACTGGATGATTTCGTAAATGAAGCAATATCCTCAGGCAGGGAGCCTCTTGTTGAAGTGCATAACAGTGGTGAACTTGAAAATGCACTCACAACGCGGGCAAATATGATCGGGATCAATAACAGGAATCTTACTACGATGAAAGTTGATATTACAACGACAGAAGACCTTGCGCCTCTTATCAGTAACAGGATGATAATAAGTGAAAGCGGGATATCATCACCAGATGATGCAGTCCGCATGATAGACGCGGGCGCTGATGCTATACTTGTCGGTACATCCATCATGCTGGGAAATGTTTACGAAAAGACTTACGAATTAGTACATGCATTGAACACTAAAAAGGATCATTGAGAAAAGAATAATTGAAAAGATAATTAAGAAGGATAAATACGAATATGACACTTAAGCTTGAGTCCAAATTTGGTAAATACGGCGGCCAGTTTGTACCTGAAGTACTGATGCCGGCACTTGTTGAGCTTACTGAATACTATGAAAAATATAAAGATGATGCTGTTTTTAATGATGAACTGGATTATTATCTCAGGGATTTTGCAGGCCGCCCGTCCCCGTTATATTATGCAAGACGTTTGAGCAAAGAATACGGTGTAAAGATCTACTTGAAAAGAGAAGACCTCGTCCACGGCGGCGCCCATAAATTGAATAATACGCTTGGCCAGGGGCTGCTGGCTAAATACATGGGGAAAAAAAGGATAATCGCTGAGACCGGAGCGGGCCAGCATGGCACAGCATGTGCGATGGCAGGCGCGGCATTTGATATAAAGACCGAGGTTTACATGGGCGCCAGGGATACTGTGCGCCAGCGCATGAATGTTTACAGGATGGAATTGATGGGAACAAAGGTCATTCCTGTAAGAAGCGGTTCACAGACATTAAAAGATGCAATTAATGAAGCAATGCGCGACTGGGTGGCAAATGTAGAGACTACGCATTACATGATAGGCTCGGTTGTCGGACCGCATCCATTCCCGACCATGGTGCGGGATTTCCAGAGCGTCATAGGGAAAGAGGTACGCACGCAGATACTGGAAAAGGAGGGCAGGTTCCCTGACTCCATAGTGGCATGCACGGGTGGGGGCAGCAACGCCATGGGTATATTTCATCCCTTCATTGAAGAAGATGTTGACCTTTTTGCAGTAGAAGCAGGAGGAAGCGGCATGAAAACTACAGAAAAAGAAGCTCTTCATTCAGCAACTCTTTGCACAGGCGAGGACGGCATCCTGCACGGCATGCGCACAAAGGTGCTCCAGAACAAATACGGACAGATACTTGAATCAAGCTCGATCGCAGCAGGTCTTGATTATGCTGGCGTTGGTCCTGAACTTGCGTACCTTGCTGACATCGGACGTCTCAAACCATGTAATTCAATGGACAGCGAGGCACTTGATGCATTCCATGACCTGTGCAGGTTTGAAGGGATCATCCCTGCACTTGAGTCATCTCATGCAGTAGCGTATGTCAAGAAAGCTGCGGCATCAGGAGAGCTTGGGGATATTGTCGTTATCAATATTTCAGGACGAGGCGATAAAGATCTTGAGACCGTTATGGGGATGAGAAAATGAGGATAGAAGAAAAATTCAAACAGCTTAAATCGAAAAAAGAGGGAACGCTGATCGCATACATCTGCGCTGGAGATCCTAACCCGCAAAACACGAAAGAGTATGTCACAGCCCTTGTCCGGGGCGGAGCCGATATCATTGAACTCGGGCTTCCATTCTCAGACCCGGTCGCTGATGGCCCCACGATCCAGATGGGCATCCAGAGAGCACTTGATGGCGGTATGACACCTGATATTTATTTCAGGATGATCGCTTCGCTAAAACTGCATATTCCCCTGGTCGTGATGACCTATTATAATCTCATATTCAAACGCGGCCTCCAAAAATTCACAAAAGATTGCGCTGCATCCGGGATATCCGGAATGATCGTGCCGGATCTCCCGCCTGAAGAATCAGATGAACTCCAGCGGGTATGCAAAGAGAATGAAATAGACCTCATTTATCTTGTGGCTCCAACTACTACTGAAGAAAGAATGGACCGGATACTTAAAGAAGGGACAGGTTTTATCTATCTGGTGGCACGGCTTGGTGTTACAGGGGTGCGGTCAGATGTTTCTGGTTCTACGCGGGAGCTTATTGAACGGGTAAAGACCACCACACCCAAAGCTGTGGGATTCGGGATATCGAATGGCAAGCAAGCTGCTGAGATAATCCGAGCCGGGGCTGATGGTGTGATCGTCGGGTCGGCATTCGTTGATATTATCGCAAAAGGTGAAGATGTGCCTGCGAGGCTTCAGGCGCTGGCGCGGGAGTTGAAGGAGGGAATTAAGGGTCAGCATCTTTTGAAATAAATATTAACCTAATCGTTGTTAGGAAATATTTTATATCACCATAATCAAAATTGTATTCTTATCGAAAGCAATCTTAATCATATCCCACAACAATAAAAAAACAATGTTCGAAGAAATCAAAGAATCGGTCAGGGATATTTTAAGACCCCTTGCAAAAAAGATCACAGAAATAAATCCGAACACATTGACCCTTTTTGGACTTCTGTTAAGTTTTGTATCAGCATATTTTTTCGCAAAGCAGGAACTTTACCTGGCAGGGACTTTTCTCCTTGCAGGCGGTTTTTTTGATGCGCTGGATGGAATGGTTGCGCGCGAAAATAACAGGATGACAAAGTTCGGAGG
This sequence comes from Candidatus Methanoperedentaceae archaeon, assembly GCA_963753595.1. Classification (GTDB taxonomy): domain Archaea; phylum Halobacteriota; class Methanosarcinia; order Methanosarcinales; family Methanoperedenaceae; genus Methanoperedens. The sequence goes on from CAVWCX010000033.1 coordinate 94,645, forward strand.
TTTTCTTGATTCTGTATGCGACAGGTTCGCAGATTCTGCCATTATAATCGGGGCGATGTATGGGGGATTGACCGGGTTGGATTTCATTCAAGGCTGGTTGATAGGTACACTTGCGATTTTCGGTTCGTTGATGGTCAGTTATACCCGCGCCCGCGCAGAGGCAGCCGGAGCGAGCGCATCTATTGGTTTTGGAGACCGTCCGGTTAGAATGATTTTAATTATCTTTGGCGCTTTCATTGGTCTGGTAAATTGGGCTATTCTCTGTGTAGCAGTTATATCATTCATAACAGTTTTCCAGAGGATAGCATTCGTAAGAAGAGGACTGAAATAACAAATTTTAAGTTGTATAAGGATATCAATAAGCCTGTATAAGAGGAAATTTAATGGCAGGCATACGTATCGCGGTCGCTGGAGTAGGAAATTGCGCTTCATCTTTAATTCAAGGACTTGAATATTACAAAAACATAAAACATTCCGATGAACTTGTTCCCGGATTAATGCATAATTCACTTGGAGGTTATCTGATCTCAGATATTAAACCGGTCGCAGCTTTTGACATTGATATGCGTAAAGTTGGAACAGACCTTTCCGAAGCCATATTTTCTGAGCCGAATTGCACAAAAAAGTTTTCCGATGTGCCTGGGTTTAATGTCGAGGTCATGAAGGGAGAGGTGCTTGACGGTGTTGCTCCCCACATGAAAGATTATTTCAGGGTTGACGATAAACAAAAACCGGTAGATGTGGCATCTGTGTTAAAAAAATCAAAAGCAGATATATTGATAAATTATTTGCCTGTGGGTTCTGAAGAAGCTGTCAAATATTATGCTTCGCAGGCACTTGAAGCAGGCTGCGGTTTCATAAACTGCATCCCGGTCTTTATCGCTTCAAATAAGCAATGGGCTGACAAATTCAGGAAAGCAAAGCTTCCGATCATCGGGGACGATATTAAAAGCCTCGTGGGCGCAACGATCGTTCATCGTGCGCTGACCCAGATGATAGTTGACAGGGGCGCAAGGATCGATAGCACCTACCAGTTAAATATCGGCGGGAACACGGATTTCAGGAATATGACCGACCAGGCAAGGCTAAAATCCAAGAAGATCTCAAAAACAGAATCTGTTGCCTCCCAGATTCCTTATGATGCATATGTTTACGCAGGCCCCAACGGCTGCATAGAATGCCTGAATGATAATAAGATTTGCCACCTTAAAATTGATTTCAAACTCTTTGGGGAGGTACCGGCTTATATTGACCTTAAGCTCTCTGTGGAAGACAGCCCGAACAGCGCAGGTGTTGTCGTAGATGCTATCCGCGTAGCAAAAATCGCTCTTGACAGGAAGATCGGCGGACCAATACTGCCAGCATCGGCATATTTTATGAAGCATCCGCCCGAGCAGATGCGGGATGTCGAGGCGCGGGAGAAGCTGGAAGAATTTATTAAGGGCTAAAAAGTTATTTGGTTAAAACCACAGGTTGCCCTGATGGGATGACCCAGATGACGTTTTGACTTCCTTTTAACGTGTCATACAATGCCAGTTTGGCATTGAAATCGAGCTGTTCCTGGGGAACGTTCTTTAATATGTCTGCCTGGTTCTTTTGCGCTTTTGCTATGGTTTCTATTGCTTCTGCCCGATTCTTGGCCGCATTTAACTCACCCTCGGATTTTGCCTGTATCGCCTGTTTTTCCGCAAGAGCATCCAGGGCGATCTTGGTAAATGTTGGTCTTAGCAGGGATACGGAGTTTACTTTAATTCCGAATTGCTCTTCGATCTTTGACTCTTTTAATTTCTGTAATAATTCGTCATTAATAGAAGTAATCTGGGTTGTTATCTTGTCAGATGACTGGGATTGAAGATAATTAAAGACAAGACTATCATACGCTTTTTGCAGCTGCTCCTGGGGATACGTATTTTTAACTCCGAATTGTATCATATCCACAATTTCAAAAGACATTACAGCGCCTGTATCAACTACCTTATCGTCTGTGGTTTTTATATCGAAACCGATCGCTCCTGATTGAGCGTCCCCTTTAAACCTGGATTCAAGTTCCAGATAATCAGCCGGGAAATATATGTTATTATTTACAACGCTGTATTTTTCAACTTCCGTAAGTAAAGGAGTCCTTGTATGCCACCCCACTTCTGTCACAGGGACCTTATTTCCATTTACCTCAGTTATTATTGCCCCTGTTCCTGTTTCAATACGGTAACTTCCAAGAAGGGCAAGAATTACAATGATAAAAAGTAAAAATATTACCACACCAATTATTATTGATATACTTCCTTCTCCTTTGTCGTTGTTAATGATTTTCATTTTTTTTATTCCTGATTTCTCTTCATTTTCTTTTGCGATTATGTTAATTCCTGTTATAATTGCGATGATAAGTGGGATTATTGCCAGTCTGCTGTGTTCTATTGCCATACCTGCGGTCAATAATACCATTACTAAGAAAAGGACGAGGTTAGTGTTAATTTTCATATTTATTTCCCCTTTGATTCATAGATATATAATCGACTATATATATTTAATTCCCGACAACTCTCATTTTCCCAACCCTGACCGTGGGAGTTATGACATTCCCCACTTTCCTTATATCTTTCCCGATCCCGTCTATATTCCTGAGGAGCTCAAAGATATTCCCTGATATCATCATGGATTTAATGGGTGATCCGACCTGGCCATTCTTTATCTCAAATGAATTCCTCGCCTCAACTGAAAAATCCCCTGAAATTGGATTTGCAGTATGGGCCCCAATAACGGAATTAACAATAACGCCGTCATTTGTCTCTGCAATGATATCGGATGAAGGATGTTCAATTATCAGGTTACGAATGCCTATTGACGGTGTGGACGTGTACGATCCCCGGATAGCATTGCCTGTGCTTTCGCGCTTCTCTTTCCCCGCAGCATAGCAGTCATAAATGAATGACGATAAGATACCGTTTTTAATAACAGGAGTTATCCGGGACGGTGTCCCTTCTTCATCGCATAATGAGGTCCCGATACCTCCCTCAAAAATCCCGTCATCGATAATGGATAGTTGATCCGAAGCTATCGAAGTATCCATTTTCCCTATCAAAGATGATCTTCCTTTCTGGATATTATCCGCATTTACCGAGGTCACGATGGTATTTTCAAGGAGGTCTGCAATAACCATAGGTTCCAGAAGGACAGTGCAATCCCGGGTTTGTATGCTTATGCCATTTTGTGACCGCAATGCAAGGGATGCGGCCATTTCCCCGATTTTATAGAAATCCATATCCAGTTTTCGTGACATATCAAATTCGGAAGCGGTTGAAATAGGTGTATCTTTAGTGATAACATCCATTGAAGCCTGTACGATGGTATCTTCTTCCTCTACCTCAACGCCGTTTGAGTTCAGGATAAGCTTGGTTGAACTTCCGCATGCAAAATGCCCGGATGTGGGAACAATAGTCTGGATAGACTTTGCGCCATTTATCAGTTCGGAAGTAATATCAATGCATGACTCAATTTCGATATCTGCAATTTTCTTATCAAAAATCCCTTTTACTTCTGGCAGTTTCTTTTTCCCGGGAAGTCCTGACCATTCAGGGTCGCTCCCTCTTACCCGCGCTGATTTTACAGCAAGGAGGGAAGCTTCTTTTATTCGCAAAACATCGTTAGTACTGGAAAAACCCACAGCCCCTTTCACGATCGCCCTTATCCCGATTCCTGAAATAAGACTTTCTTTTGCAAGATCAATTACGTCCCTGTGAATATCGATCGAAATAGACCTGCCTTTTACGCAATAAATCTCAACTTCATCCGCTCCTTCTTTTTGTGCAAACTCAAGAGCTTTATGAGCATTATCAAAAATATCATTCATGGAATCGTTAATTTAAACTTTAAGCAAGTTAAAGCTTTGCCAAATTATTTTTTGGCAGAACCTATGGGTTTTTTAAAAACCACAGAACGCACAGAGGACACAGAGAAAAAACGACCTGCTCTGTGAACTCTGGGTTCTCTGTGGTTGATTTTCTTTATAATTTAAAATGTCAAATTACGGCAACATGCACCGAAATAGCCGACCGTTGATGGCACCCGCAACGAAAATAAATGCTTGTTTTCGCCTTGTATGTATTGTGCTTTACCTCCTTGATGCAACAAATTTGTTGAATATTAAGGTAAAGTTTGGGTAAAATCCTATAAATTAATAAAACATGACTCTTTTTCATGGATAGGTTATTAGGGTGGATGATTAATGATAATTATCTTTTTAGAATTCTTGAGGTAATTATTTTTATACTTATTTTGTCAGCAATTTATCTTTCTATTCAAAACATATTAACATGGAAATTCTTGAAAAAGGAAGATTCAGGTGAAATATTTTCAAATCGAGGACGTTTTTATAAAATGTTAGTCTTTTTAGTCTTTACAGGGTTTTTTTTGCTTATCCGTAAATTTCTCGAAGGGCCTGGGGAAAATTCACCAACATATCATTTTTTTCAACCCATAGCACTTTTAGGATTAGGTCTCTTTAATTTTGAATTGTATAAAATGTTCAAAAAATTAAAAGGTAAGCAGAAATCTGATATCTGGCAATTTACCTTTTTGTAAAAAAAACATTTTACATGGAGAGACTTGATAAAATATGAGTCCTATTTAACTGACAATTATGCTTGATTTAATAAAGGTTGAACAATTCAATAACAAGGTGATAATGCCCAAAGAAGATTTTGAAAAATCTCCAGAAATAACACTATGCGCGTTCTGATAATTGACGGGTATGTGGATGAACCTGCATGCCTTGGCGTTCCGCCGTATATGGCTCCTTATCCTCGTTATATAGCGGGCGCTCTCATTGAAAAAGGAGTTCAAAAGGAAGATATAATCTATCGCACCATAGACCAGATCAGAATGCGCAGGGAGCCTCTGCGGTTTGATCTTTATGTCATTATAGCAGGAATGACAGTTCCAGGGAAATATCTGAGAGCATCACCAATCACCCTTAAAGAGATCAGCGAATTATCTCACCTTGAGGGTACAAAGATAATCGGTGGACCGATCAGGTTAGGATTTGGCGAGGAAGGCGGCTCATCTGCAAAAGATTTTTCAGTTCCCGGAATTACGCTTGCAAAGAAAGACATAGAAGCGTTCGTTTTCGATCTTATGGATCACAATGACCCTGCATCGGTCAGGCACAGGATGCGCACTACAGGCGAGATAGGCAGATGGGCAGATTTGGGCGCCTTCATCATCACCCAGCATCCTGATTATCCGTATGTTATGTGCGAGCTTGAGACTTACAGGGGATGTCCCCGCCATTCACACTGTTCTTTCTGCACAGAACCATTCTACGGAAAACCGGATTTTCGGGAAATTAACGATGTTGTAAGAGAGGTATCAGCTCTCTATGAGAACGGGGCGCGGTATTTCAGGCTGGGAAGACAGCCCGACCTATTCATGTACCGGTCAAAAAAGGGTGTTCCTGACCCGGACGCTCTGGAAGAACTCTATAGCAGGATACGCAAAGCTGCGCCTGGTCTAAAGGTGCTGCATATGGATAACGCCAATCCCATAACGATATCCAGGTTTCCCGAAGAATCACGAAAGATCGCTGAAATAATCGTAAAATACCATACATCGGGAGATGTCGCCGCACTTGGAATGGAAAGCGCAGACCCTGACGTGATAAGTGCAAATGACCTGAAAGCAACGCCTGATGAAGTATTTGAAGCGATAAAACTCTTAAATGAAATTGGAGCTGCACGCGGGAGAAGCGGTCTTCCTGAACTATTGCCAGGGATAAATTTTGTTCATGGCCTGAAAGGTGAAACAAAAAAGACATTTGATCTTAACTTTGAATTCCTGAAAAAAGTGCTGGATAGCGGCCTTATGGTCCGGAGAGTTAATATCAGGCAGGTCATGGCCTTTGCAGGAACCCCGATGCATGGGCATGATGAAGCTGTATGGATGAATAAGGAGTTATTCCTTCGCTACAAAGAAAAGGTCAGGAACGAGATCGATCTTCCCATGCTTCGCTGCGTGATCCCTGCCGGGACGATACTTAAAGATGTAAGGACTGAAATTTTTGATAAAATCACATTCGGAAGGCAAATTGGCACATATCCCCTGCTTGTGGGAATTCCCCTGAAACTTGACCTTGTGCGCTCCTTTGATATACTCGTCACGGACCACGGGCACAGGTCAATAACAGGAATACCTGTGCCTATCGATATTAACCGTCTTCCAATTAAATTACTGAATATGCTTCCTGGAATAGATAATAAACAGGTTGCCCAGGTGATGCGGGAAAGACCTTTCAAAGATAAAGAGGATATTATGAAAAGGACATCGATCCGGGGAGAGATACTGGATCATATGGAATAAGAGTGGAAATCAATTTCTAACGCCTGTTCCAAAAAAATGACATCCATAGAAATTTAAAACTGAAATTGATCATGTAATATAAAAGTACCCCACAAAGCTTATATATGATGATGTTGATTTATTAGCTATCAGTTGTCTAAATAGGTAATTTATAGAGTTTGGGGTTTTCCCCTCTGTGTTTGCTTTTTTTGGTAGATTGGTTAAAAATAACAGAGGTAATAATTTGTTAACAGAAGAAGATAGAATTTCTCCAGTCTCGCAGGGCGCTATCCACGATGTCAAGATCGATAGCATTGCAAGAGAAGGAGATGGAATAGCACATATACAGGGTTTAGTGATTTTTGTGCCGGGCACGAAAATCGGAGACCAGGTAACGATCAAGATCGAACGGGTAATGCAAAGATTTGCAATCGCAGCACTTACCGGAAAGAATTAAAATAACAAAAACAACGGAGATATATATATGAGCAACGATAGAAAAAGCGACAGCCGCAGCAGCGGCGGATTTAGAGCAACAGGTCCAAGAGATATGCACATGGGCCCGAGAGAAATGTTCAAAACAACCTGTGCAGACTGTAAACAGGAAACAGAAGTACCCTTCAAACCATCCGGCGACAGACCGGTATATTGCAGGGAATGCTACCAGAACCACAGACCAAAGAGATTTTAATTAACATCGGGCGCTGATAGCCGCCCACTTTTTTTAGTATTTATTATTTATTAGCCGGAGGCTTAAACCTGCATTCTTTCAAATATCGTTTGAAAAACCATTGTAAGGGATTGCCGAAAAATAACTTATCTAAATTAATTCCCTTCCTCTTTTGGGGAAAGAGAATAATTCCATTTTGGGTGTAAAGAATGGTATTCTATCTTCAATCTTGCCATATCTTCATCAGAGAATTTAACTCCTTTATTATATTCCTTTTCATCTAATAGCGATGCCACAGTAAGACCTTTGTTTGTCTTTGTGCCACTGATCAGTTCAATAATTGTTTCAAAACTAACGAGCGGTTTCCCCTTCCAATTCATTGTAATGAATGAGAACATGCGATGTTCTATCTTGTTCCATTTGCTTGTCCCAGGAGGGTAATGGCATACGGTAATAGGTATTTTTATTTGGTTCACCAATTCTTGTAAATGAAATTTCCAGCCTTTATTGCGACTTCCATTGCTCCCCCCACCATCTGCACATATCATCAGACCTTTTGCATCTGGATAATTATTTCTTCCAAACATAAGCCACCATTGCCTTATGCTTTCAACGGCAAATTCGGACGTATCATAACTCATTCCCACATTTACCATTCCTTCATTTCTCTTAAGATCATAAATCCCATATGGTGTCGCCCTTCCAATCCCAAGTGAAGGAAAATCATACACATTTACTTCTTTTGCCTTGCCTTTTTTCTCCCATGTTCTTCCAGGATTTTTGAATTCTCCTACATTTTCTTTCTTTTTTGCATCAACTGATATTACGGGATACTCCTGATTTATAAATTCTTTAGCTTTTTCGTTTATATACCTGAACTGGGCATCTCTTTCGGGAACTGAAGAACCTTCGATGTTTTTCTTATTGGCCTGAAGCGAGTAATCGTTTTCCTTCAATAAACGTCCTACTGTATCTGGATCGATTTTATGTTTTAGCTTTTTCAATTCATCAGCGATCTTGTAGGTTGATTTGTTTGTCCATTTCAGCAGGCTCATTGGGTCGCCTGAGGTGTTTTCATCCATTATTTTTTCAAGATCTCCAATTATTTCGGGATCTTTTATTTCTACCTTTTTTCTTCCTCCTCCAAGTGCTCGAAGTCTTTCTGGAGGTTTAAGTTTCTCTGACGTTTTGAGTTCCTCTATCCCTTTATGGATAGTCGAATGGGACATGCCTGTTAATTCTTCAACTTTTGAGACTCCACCCCACCCAATTTCAAGTGCTATGGCTCCTGCAAAACGTCTTGCTTGAACTTCATCCGCTCCTGATAGGGCTTTTAGCCACCATGTGTACTCCTTGTTAGTATCCATGCCACTATATATGATGGCTTAGATTATATAATTTACTAATTTATTTTTAGGTATTGCCTAAGAATATATCCTCTTGTTTTTTTGTCTGAGACCTTTCAAGAGCCCTGTAATAACCTGCTCTTTTTTCATAAGGTATGTTCAGCATTGGAAAATCATTTTTGTGAAAAATAAAGTTCATCATCAATCTGCTGATTCTTCCATTCCCGTCTGCGAAAGGATGGATGGTTACAAGTTTGAGGTGAACCAGCGCTGCGAGTTGTACCGGATGCATTTTATCTTTGTTCCGGTCATACCATTTGAAAAATTCCATGAGCAACGGATAGACTTCTGCCGGAAATGGCGGTATGA
>CAVWCX010000034.1:0-119403 GCA_963753595.1 Candidatus Methanoperedentaceae archaeon
TTACTTATTTCATTGATAAGACGGGTGAAAACACTTCCCCCGATATTAATATGTATCTTTGGATCGGCTTTTTTAATAAGATTTGCAAGTGTTAATCCCGGTATTAACTGGCTTATATTTATTATTGAAATGCCTATTAATCCCGGGTTCCCTTCAAGTACTTCCGGAAGTGTATATTTTTCAAAATATTCAATGAAAATATTTTCTTTCCTGTCGTTTATAGCCTCAAGAACGTCCAGACTTTTTCTGCATGAATGCCGCATATCATACGAATGAAAAGTAAGGTTTGAAGGATAATAAGCAGATGATGCAAGTTTAAGGCCAAGTTCAAGGATCTTGAAGGCATTGAACAGTTTTTCTATATCATAGAAATCTTCTTTGCTCTTTATGATTTTTTTGGCATCATCCACACTGTTAATGACATAATCCCCAAAAAGTATTGAACTGCCCAAAGCTGTATATTGTTTTTGAAGTTCAGGAGATAATTCATTTTTGGATTCAAGTTCATGGAATTTTGTTTGCGCTTTTTCATAGTAAAACTGAAGCCCTTTTTTACTTAAAAGATGATCAAAAAAAGAAGCATTTATATCCATCTGGGAAACATCGCATTTATTGGCTTTTAAGAAAGCGGTTAATGAAGGGAGGCTCAAATAAGGCTGGGTTGGTATCCATTGCGGCGGGAAGAGTAGTTTTGTAAGCATGATATTTTAGGTGTGATTATGGATAAATAGGATAAAACAGTTTCGACGTTATCTTTTTTACGGGATTTTCCGGCATATTCATATTATTCACCACAAACTTTATTTGATTTGATAATGATTTGATGTTAAGTGATCCCAAATGAATGATAATGATACTAAAAATATTGGCGATGAATTTATTGAAGAAGATGAGAATTCAAAAACTGAACATGAGAAAGCATTAGAAGGATTATATGATCTTGTTTTGCCGCCCGGAGTTCCATATAAACTCATCATGGAAGTAATGGATACATTCAATCTGGAAGTTACAACCCGGAAATGTGCAGTAAAGACTGTAGATATTGAGGATGATAATCTTCTTACATTACGAGGAGATCTCGATTCAGTAAATAATGCGCATGATTATATATTTAAAAAAATGAGTGAAAAGTATAATTATAAAAGATAATTTTTTTTTTGGTTTTTAAAAAAAATCGCATGTTTATTATTTGATAAAGATCAGGGGGATTAAACCCCTATCCCTTTATAATCCTAAAACAGTCTCTCTTTACCAAGTGGCCTTGTGAATCCTGTTCCGCCGCAATTTGTGCATGGTATACCCTGCATCAAAAAGCCTCTTCCCTTGCACCACTGGCATTTTCGGGTTGAGTCTACAACTTCTACTTCTCCTTTTCCACCACAGACAATACATGTTTTATTCTTATGTTTTCCAGTTCCGTCACAATACATGCATTTTACTACGCCTGGTACTTTGGGCGTTCTTTTTATTTCTCCTTTTGCTTCTGCCATTTTAAATCACATCACCATAAATCTCAAACTATGTAATAAATATTTCCTTTTAATTCTCAGTATCCTAAAAAAAATAGAGAAAGTAGGCATTTAGCCTACTTAACATTGTTTACTTTGCTGGGATAACGAATGCTCTCTCACCGGCGCAGCGGTCCCACTCTCTGAGTGCTGCCTTGCCGAATGCTGCCCTTGGATCTGCGAAGTCAAAGTTGATCAATTCATCTGCGAAGCAGACTTTGACCAATGGATTGACGCAGAAGGCATCCTTGCCTGCGTGAGCTGCTGCTACTACTGAGGTGTATCCACCCTGGTGACCTACGTTCATTGCGTAGTTGGGGTAGTTTGCGCCTCTGCATTCGCCTATGCAGCCTTCATCTGAGGCAATTGAGAACACGTTGGTTGCGCCGCACTGATCCTGCAGGTCATACCCGAAGAATCCAAGTCTGCCGTGTGCCTCTTTGTGGAGGTACATGGACAGATACCATGCGGAGAGACCGGCCTGGCTGTGGCCTGTTGCCAGAGCTGTTGCGCCGCCTGCTGCTATTGAACAGACTGTTGCGCGCTGTGAACCACCGAAATGGTCTTCCAGTGTGGTCGGGTATTTCTCATATGCTTCAAGACTGTACAGTGTTGATTCTGTAGCGATGTCTTTTACGGTGTCGATTGTGGCTTTTGCCTTTCCGCGACCGCCGTATTTCTTTGATGCATATTCGTCTGCCCAGTACAGGAAGTCATCGACGATATCATTGGTGTATGCTGGTGTTGCATACATTGTGAATCCGACGCCGCCTGACATGTAGCCACCGAGCCAGATCTGGTCATATAACATTGTGGCTGCGCTTGCAGTCTGCAATACTACATTGACTGGATCTTCTGGACCCTTTCTGTTTGTCTGGACGATATCTGCCATATGACCGAAGGATAATCCTCCTGGTTCATTTGGACCTCTTGCTCTGCGTGCTGGGATCATGTCACCCATTTCGACAAGTCCTGCGTGTTTGGCTGTGAATGCAAGTTCTCCGACTGCTGCTTCACCGGCGCACATATGGTATGCGCTGATAAAGGTCATACCGACCTGCATTGCCATCCAGCGGCTTGTTCCTGGTCCATCTTCAGTTCTTGTGACGATGGTTGGGATGTGTACTGCCTGCCAGGAGGTCTTGCCTACTGCTGCCTTGATCTGTTTTGCCTGGTTTGCAGGGAATTCGTTGTCAATGTTGATAACGAACTGTTTATCTACTTCATCCTGAAGGGTTTCATCACCTGTGAATATTTTCACATAGCAGTCATCTACTAATGCCGGGTGGGTTTCGACCATGTGTTCCTGGACGATTGCTGCGCCAGGCATTGCGTGGTTCAAAACTTCAAGGTAGTAGTTGATTGTCTCAGGTGTAACTTCCTTGCCTAATCTCTTTTCAAGAACTTCATGTGCAAGGTCAAGACCTACAACGCATGATCTCCTGATGTCGTCCCATTCCTGCTGCATTGCTGCATTGTTGACGAAGTGAAGGTCGTCACCATCGCATACGATATCTGTTCCAGATATTGTGTATGGGGTCAACTGTCTCTGACCCATGGGGATACCTGCTAAGTGCAACTTGGGATCATAAGCCTGCAATCCTCTCTTCTTTGTGATTGCTGCTCCGCACTTTGCCATCTCTACCTTTCTTGGATTCTGCTGGTAGCCAAGTCTGAGGTATTTGGTCTTCTTATCTGTTATCTTATTCTTCGCAGAAGAACCGCATTTGTTTGATCCCCATTCTTTTGCGTACTTTGTCTCCATTGATTTCTTAAATCTTGGTTCTGCCATTTAGCTCACCTCACGCCTTTGGGACGAACCCGTATTTGGTTCTTAATTCCCAGACTCTCTGAACATGTTCAATAACTTCTTTATCGCTTCTGAATGCAACATTGTCCACTCTATAGATGGTGGTTCTCTTTGCTGCTTCTGCTTCGCTCATTGGTTTTCCAAGGTTGACTTTTCTGTCAATTGGTACGCCGACCTGATCCTTGTCACTTACAATGACGCCGCCTTCCAGTCTGCGCCTGTCCAACATATCGAACATTACGCCATCTTCCTGTAATCTGAGGGAGTGTCCGTGAACAGTACAGCCTCTCATGCCTGCAAGACCCCAGTCGGTGATCTCGGTTTCAGACTGTCTCTTTGCGTACTCTTCCATATCTCTCTCTCTCATTTCATTGACCTGTCTGCCAGATAATGTACCTGGGTCGACGCCTCTGAAATTGATTGCTGCATGGTACGATCTCCAGTATGGAACTGCTGGGCCGTTATACATTGAGTCAGCGAACTGTACATATCTCATTCTGTCGCCGGCTGCTGCGCCTGGTGTTGGTTCAACGACTTCTCTTACCGGGCATGCTGGTTCACCAATCTCTGAGAGTGGTGGATGTGTGCTCGGGTAATCTGAACCTGGTGCCCTATGACCGAGTAATGCTGTTAAATCTTCATCAGAGATATCACGCATTTTCTCTACGTCATCTGACATGTGTTTTCTTCTATTCTTAGCAACTGAGGTGCTGCCAGGATAATATTGTGGTTTGTATGCCATATTTTTTCCTCCTAATTGGTTTGAATCGGTCTTCTCTGCTCCTGGAATAAACTAATCATTTCTCTTCCTCTGGATTAATAACACAGAGGTTATTTGCCGCTTTTGCATGCGGGTCTATCAGGCCGAGTATTCGTTCGTCTTCAAGATTGATACTTTCATCAGTCTTGCTCTTGAATCCATACTTACCGTAATCAGTCAAAGTAGCTTTCTTCTTTATGAAGAAACCCTGTTTGAATTCAAAGGAAAACGGCAGCGTTCGCTCGCACGCATTTCTTAGTTCTTCCTTTGTGCTTTCATCTTCTAATTCGACTATTACCTCGCCTACCATGACATGCAATTCGAATGCACAATCTCCGACATGGATTATTTCCATATTCGGGTGGTTGACATCTGTTCCGGTTCCAGGTCCACATGTGACCTTCCGGGGCAGATTTTTTCCACCGATCAGCATTCTTATTACGCCATTGACGTGATCGATCTCATTTAAGAGCCTTTCAGCAGTCGCTGGTTGTAATAATCTTTGCGGAAATATTTTGATCTGGATTGGTTTACCCGTGACTGAAGCAGTTTTTACCATTCAATTCTCCGAATTTATACGGCTCCTGCTACTGCCTTGATTGGCTCTCTGAATTCGTCTACCGCGCTGAAGACATCTCCTACTAATCCTGAGGTCTTCTCTGGGCTGTATACCTGTACACCTGCGTCAAGAGCAACTGCTGCTGCTACGCATGGTACTGCGAGACCCTTTGAGTGTCTGGTAACTACGTGGTTGCCGTTGAAGACTCCTGGTCCACCGCCACCATAGATGGAGTGTGAGAAGAAGGAGAATCCGACTGCTGCGCCCTGTACTTTACCGAAGTCACAACCTGGGAGTGAGGTCTCTTTCTCAATGAGATCCTGGAAGTAGAGCAATACTGAAGATACTGCCTGTGGTGCTCTCTGAGCGCCGCAGTTAACGAGTGTTGCTGCGAGTGTGCCTGCTGCACAGTATGCATTCCACTTTCCGACATCATTGGTCTTATAGGTTGTATAGCCAGATGCGAATTTCTTATCTGCGCTGATTACTTTATCTGCAATTGCCTTCTCGACACATGCATGGACAACTGTTCCGATTGTACCGGTCTTGCCCTGGGCTTTTACTGTTCCATACACCATGTTGTTGGCGTTTAAGCCCTGGTGTGAGAATGCCAGTAATCTGTGTCTTGTCTGGTTGCCGATTCCGTCACCCATTTCGAATACACCTGTATTCTCAAGGATTGAGCACAGTGCTGCTGTGTTCATTGCGTTCTTCTTGCATACTGCTGCAAGATGGTTTGCCATGACGTTTCTTAAAGTGTAGCCAAATCCTTCATCTTTCTGTGGGATTTCGACGATTGACTTTACGTTTCCGCCTACCATATCAAGTGTCTGTGGGTACTGTCCCCAGACTGCGGACTTGATGGTTGGGGCATCGAACATACCAATATTGAACTGGTTGATGATTGCCTGTGTTACTGCTGATGCTGTGCAGGTTAATGATGATACATATTCTGCTGCAACATCTATTCTTACAGATGGAACCTGTACGATTAACTGTTTTCCACCGTTTAATGCCTTTACAACGGTGTCATCTCCGCTGTCAACGCTAACCATTTCAGTTACTGCTTTCTGGATAGCGGATGCATTCTTTACGATGTCTAATTTCATTTCTCTGCCTGGGATCTTTCTGCCTTTGCCACCGATTGCGGATGTTGCTAAGGTTTTCTCGATTCCTGCTAAGTCAACGGCTGCTGTTCGCTTTATACCGGTGACTATTGATTTGATAGCGGCATTTCTCATTGGGCTTATGTCGTTGATGTCGACGCCTGATTTGAGTTTTGCTCCTCTGTCGCTATATAGGTCTATTGTGTCAGCCACGTTTATTTACCTCCTAATTTTTGTTTATTTCCAAGAAATTGCTCACTTGGAAGCGATACAACAAACGAGCGACTGCAACATGATAGAGTATAGAACCCAAAATAAGTCAATTATGTTCTATTCATCCCGACCATGTTGTGTTTTATTGTATCGAACAACCATTACAATCCCTTGCGACACCTACCAATTCCCCTAAAGTACTTAAAGTTTACGAATCAATCATGATAAAACATGATAAAACATTATAAAATAAATGACGGCGTTGCTTCATGCTTATACAATATATTCCAGACGATTTGTCTATATATATTCTTATCCGCCGCTCTCCAGACTCCCATCACCCATTTCAGCTAGCTTGGAGGCTTCTTCCTGTTTTTCCAGGACTTTATTGATCTCTTCGCGGGAAAATATTTTCTCCCCGAGTTCTTTATCTTTTACTATTGTTATTTTTCTTAGAACTTCTGTTTTATAGTAAAGATCGGTCTTATCGATGAGCGCCCACGTACCTTCATCATCTGAAATGATTTCAGTGACATTACCTTTTGTCCCTGTGTTCACGTATTCTACAAAATTCCCAATCTGTAAAGGATTTCCAGACATATCTGTCGCCTTTATCTCGCTCATCTGGCCTCTTTATGTCATTTATTGTTATTAATCATTGCGGTTAGCAATAAGTTTAAATGACCTTCTGACATTTCGGGAAGACATGGAAATTCTTGCTGACATCGGAGGGCGTCCCGGGCTTGACTGCCGGGGTTTTTGTAGATATTGCTATTTTAAAGGTGTGACCGAAATCCCCGCATTTGGCTGCAAACATTGCATGCCCTTCCAGAAAGGGTGCAATTACTGCACAAAAAGTGTCAAGGAAGGATATTCAAGTTTCAAATCCATGCCAATGGTCGCACAGGAAGTCAAACAATCCGTTTTTTTCAATAAGAATGAGAATGTAACAAAATTCAATGTAAGCGGAGGGGGGGATGTGAGCTGTTATCCTGAGCTTAAAGCCCTTATCAAATTCCTCTGGGAATATAAGAAGCCAATACATCTTGGATACACAAGCGGAAAAGGCATGAATAAGGATGATGCAATGTTCTTCATAGAACATGGTGTAAATGAAGTCACTTTTACGGTTTTCGCAACAGACCCGGAACTGCGGCGAAAATACATGAATGATAAGACACCTGAAGATTCACTTTCCGCCCTTCGCATTCTTGCAGAAAAGTGCGATGTTTATGCAGCAACTGTACTTATTCCGGGAGTAAATGACGGGGATGTCCTCCTGAAAACCTGCGCGGATCTTGAAGAAATGGGCGCAAAAGGCCTCATACTTATGCGGTTTGCAAATGAAAATGAACAGGGACTGATCCTTAATAATTCCCCTGTATTGGAAGGAGTCACTCCCCACACCATCCTCGAGTTCAAAGCGATCGTTGACGATATTAACAGCAAATTCGATTTCAGGGTGACCGGCACCCCCCTTTATGATCCTGAAACAGGGTCGCCATTTGCCATACGCAATGTTCCTGAAGCGCTGTCAAATTTACCTGCGATAACAAAAGAAGCAACCATCATAACAAGCGCGATCGCAGCCCCTTTATTAAGTGAGATCTTCAATAAACTTGGCGGTTCTGTGAACATAATTCCCGTGAAAAAAGATATTGGCTGCCTGATCACTATTGATGACATAAAAGCATTGGACTTATCACAAATAAAAGAAACAGTACTTTTCCCGGGCAGGGCATTTGTTCATGATCCTGAGATCAAGAAAATACTGAGCATGGATGGAAAAGACAGGTTAGTAAGAAGAGGGCCGGATATGCTGACAGTTGATGGTGAGATGAGCATTTCAATGACAAAAGAAGAAGTAATTTCAAAGGAAATAGAAGCTTTCACCGAACTTATCCAGTCGATAAATGTTCTTGGGACAAAACCAAAAGTGTAGATATATTTTACATTTCCCAGATGATCGAAATAAATTTGGCATTTAAAAATAATTAAGCAGCGGCGTATTAATTAAAAATTGCATGGCATAAAAAAGGCACATAATCATTTTTGACAGGATTTACAGAATCGACAGGATTCGAACCGCAGCTTTCATGAAATCCGCCGCGCTTCCTCCATGTCCTCAAAGCCGCCCCATGGTCACGTCCGCTGTGACGCGCCGGGGCTTGACCTCATGAAGAGAATGTGGTACTGAATCCGAGGGAAGAAAAATTTTTGGAATTAGTGTAATACCAGCCTTCGAAAAATAGATATGATATCAAAATGATATAATATTATAATGACAGAAACTCAGGTAATTTTCAGGCTTGAAAAAAGATTGCTTAAAGAGTTTGACGAAACTCTGAAAATGTCTGGATTTAAGACAAGGAATGAATGGTTCCGTGCATCAATAAGGGCATTCCTTGAAGATGTTGAAAGGAAAAAAGTTCTAAGGAAATTAAGGAAACTTGAAGTAAAGGGATTAGAAGAAACAGATATTAAAGAGATGGTAAATGGATGGCGGTCAGAGAAAAAATAAATGATAATTATTGATACGAATGTCCTGCTGTCATTTCTTCTCACAAGCTGCCCCGACCGCTGTTATGCGCCCGGATGGGGTCGATGGGCGCCGAGTATCTAAATAAGCCTCAGCTTTGCAAACTTGCGGTGTAAGGCGTCCGTATTTATCACTTTATAAATATTAAACTCACGACGCCGAATAACTGCTATAAATCGAAATTAATAAACCACAGAGTCCTCAGAGTACACAGAGAAGAAACCACAATTCTCTGTGCTCTCCGTGTCCTCTGTGGTTGATTCTCCTTACACGGGCGCCGGATATTTATGACAATTTAAATATTAATTTCTTGGCGCAATAGGTTCCCGATGCAGCCAACATGGATCAAAACCAGAGAAAGAGCTCATCTCGACAGGATTACAGGATCGACAGGATACGATTTAGATAGTTAATCCTGTACATCCTGTCGATCCTGTCCAAATTTCCACTAATTTTTTTCTTCAGGTATCCCGCAAACTTCACATTTTTCAGCCGCACTCTCTTTTTCCGAATCGATCGCGCGTGTCCCTTCAGCAAGGACTGATGCATTGGATAATGTCCCCGCGATCAATACAGCATCAAATATCTCTTCTTTTGTCACTCCCAACCGCTGCGCAACCCGAATATGCATTTTCAGGCAATGGTCACATCTCAAAGCTGCCGAAACCCCTATGGATATAAGCTCTATTGTTTTTGCATCCAGCCGTTTAAATTCCCGGATTATCGCATTATCATAAAGCACCTTTGTGACAAGTAACTCCGGGGATTGCCTCATAAAATTTAGGATATAAGGTACCTCACCGTATGCTTTTTCAACCTCTTTCAATAATTCTTCAGCTGCTTCTTTTGGTTCCTTATTAAGGATCTTGTCGATTTTTTTAAGTTCCATGGGGCTCTAATAAAACGATTTAAATCCTAAAGTAAATAAACATATGCATTTGAAATGACGGTTGTAATTTGAGTCTTGCCAAGGTGCAACACTTCAATGCTCGCCATATATGGAACCGTTCATTTCAAATATCTTGTTGAAAATTAAGAATAATAGGTTGATATATTTATACAGGCCTCGTACTTAAGAGGCTGTCCGATAATTAACTGAAAAACTCTCCGATTTTTCCATAATTCCAAATTATAATCAAGCCCATTGCTTGCGAAATAATTTCAAAACATTTATATCATACAAATACAGTTTTTAAATAAATATGACTTTCTATAAAGACCTCAAAGACCAGGAACTGCTCTTACCTCCAAACATTCGTGATATGATACCAAAAAATCACATCTGCCATCTGGTTGATAAAATAATCCAGAATATGGATCTATCTGATATCGAAAAGGAATACGAAGGAGCAGGACACCCCGCATATCATCCAAAACTCATCCTCAAGCTTCTGATATTGGGTCAAATAGATGGAGTACGTTCATCAAGGATAATAGCAAAAAATGCTAGAGAGAACGTGGTATACATTTACCTTGCAGGTCTTCTCCAACCTGATTTCAGGACGATAAGCGACTTTCGGAAAAACAATCTTGAAATGGTCAAATCATCATTTCATGAAGTTGTAAAATTCGCAAAAGATCTTGGCATGGTATCTCTTGGTCACATATGCATTGATGGAACAAAAATAAAAGCCAATGCATCAAATCACAGTGCAGTAACAAAAGATGATTTTTTAAAATTGAAGGAACTCGTTGAAAGAGAACTGGAAGAAGGCATCAGAATAGACGAGGAAGAGGACAGGATCCATGGTGATAAGAATATCGATGAGCTGCCAGATAACATCTTTGACAAAACGATAGCGGAAAAATTGAAAGAGAAATATCAGTCAGGGAGCAAAGAACAAAAAGAAAAAATCAAGAAACAGGTTGATAAGATCGAAAAAGAAATCGAAAAATCAGAGAGTGCCATCAGTGCTACTGATCCTGAAAGCAGGTTCATGCCAAATAACAAGAAGGTCACTGAATATTCCTATAATCCTCAGATAACAGCGGATTCTTCTTTTGGGATAATCATTTCCAACGATGTCACGTCAGAGGTAAGGGATGCAAATCAGCTTAAGCCTCAGATAATACAGGCAGAAGAGAATGTTGGAACCCTTCCGGAAGGTACGAAGGTGAGTGCTGATAATGGATATTCAAGCAGCAAGAATCTCAAATTCATGAAGAAAAAAAAGCTGGATGGCTATATCCCGGATGAAAAAACGGCATCAAACCTGAACAAAAATGAAGGAAAACCAGAAAACCCATTCGGTAAAGAGAATTTCGATTATGACCCGATAGAAGATTGTTTCATTTGCCCCAATAATCAGAAACTGACGTTCCGTTTTGAGTATGTGGATATTGCCAAAAACAGAAATGTGCGGATTTATAAAGGCACTCAGTGTAAGCAATGTCCTGATCGTAAAAAATGTTCAAAGAACTCTCGGGATGGAAAAGTGATCAAGAATTATGAGGGGATGGAAGAGGAAAGAAGGAAGATGGCTTCTAAATTGATGTCAAAAGAGGGAGCATTGACATATCAGACGAGGAAAAAGGTCGTGGAGTGCATCTTTGGTCATATCAAGAGGAATCTTGGGTTCAGGGAATTTCTGTTGAGAGGGATTAATGGGGCGAAAATTGAGTTCAATCTTACCTGCATTGCTTCAAACCTGAGAAGAATGTGGAACTTTTTGAATGGATTTATTGAAGTAAGATGTTAAATTGGAGAAGAAGTATCGTTTTTTTTTGTTTGTCTGAAAAATTAGGCAATTATTGCTGAAACATTGCTTGAATAAACTGTATTTGATATCAAATGTCAGTCAACCTCTTAAGTCCGGGGTTTGTGACTGCGTGCGATAGGGGTTTATGCATCCATATTTATGCTTAATGAGGGCAAGTACGTGGATGTAATTATATTATTTCTACTAAATCGGGTTTATCCTCAGCAATTTTTTCTAAGAGTATAATCTCGCCAAAAAGTTTTTCGTATTGCTTAAGAAGTTTTCCCAACCACTCATATGTTCTACGCGCTTGTTGCGGTGTTAATTTTACTTGCACTTCATCCACCATCTCTGCACCTCTACCATCTACATTATCTAAACCTATAGTGGAATCAATTATCTCACTTTGAATTACATAGACGAAATAACCTTCCTTTATACCACCGAGTATTCTATCTTGAGTTATCTGTCTAAATTCTTCTGACCGTACAGATTTTATTTTTTGTGCCTCTGTCTTAATTTTAATTCTCTCATCAACCATTTCTTAACCTCATTAAGCAGCAACAACCAAGTCTTTTCGTAGTGTGCCTTCTAATCCCATTATATATATATACGGTGAATTCGAAGATAATCCTGTATCCAAAAATCCATTAGACGAATAGACATTAATTGGTTCTTCAATTTCAGGTTTTATTGAATCATATAGCTGGTTATATTGTTCTTGCTCGGATTTGTCTTCTTCTGCCATAGCAAAACTGTGGGCTAATACAGCCTTAATCAAACAGCTCACTATTTCGTTATCCTTCAATCTAAATTTCTTAATTCTTGCACTTTCATCTGAAATCTCCACAATTTTATTGAGGATAAGCTCAGGTAATTTCTCATGTATTGTCGTTCTTGATAGGCCAACGCATTCACCAATTTCTGTTTGATTATATTCTTCACTTGGATTTTCAGCTAGGAAATCTATAATTTCTATACTAGATGTACGACCAAGGAAATCTTGCAAAGACATAAATTCCTCCTAAGTGTAAGATTATTCTAACACTTTTTGAGTCTTTTTGATATTTTATATATACATATGTTAACTTAATTGGACATAAACTTTATGTTTAACTTCAGTCATCATAACTCAAATGACGTGTGGATTTTCGGAAAAAGAATTAAAATTATTATATAAAATATCTTATAAAGGGAGATGGTGTGATAAACATATCAGTATAGAAGATTTACTAAGCGGTAATCCGATACATCTAACAGGTGAATATCGTGAAGCGATTGAAAATTTAATAAAAAAACAATGGTTACGACCATATAAATCGCAAGGTAGGAATGATGTATGCATCGAGAAAAAAAGGAGACATCAAGTTATAGAGATTTTGAAAGCTCATGTAAAAGAATATGCTTTTATTAAAAACATGGAGTTTATAAGATAAATCCTGTTTACAATAAATAGAAAACACGACATATTCTATAATACTAAGTTTCGTGCCCGTACCTTTCCACATCCTTATGCATCCTCCCGTGATGCCTCGGACGTTAGCGAAGCGGAGTCCGAGGTAGTGACTGAAGGAGATTGGAGATTCATGCTCTCGAAAGGCGATGGATTTTGGAATAACTATCAAAAGCCCAAAATTTCGGCGCACTTGACAAACCATAAGAAAAATTCTTATAATATTTCTATATATTAACTAGCATGGAAAAATATGTTTTATTATTGAAAGTCTTGGATAATTTATGTAAAGAAGCACCGACGAGCTATAAATCATATTATCCAAATAAAGAAGACTTTGATGAAATAAGCAAGGGAAGATCAAAAGCTTATATACATTTATTTCTAAAAGTAAAATTTGGTTTATTAAATTTCAATGAGAGAGAAAAATATATTACAGAAGGAACTGATGACGCAGGTATCGATGCTTACTTCATTGATAGGGAACTTAAAATAATCTATTTCATTCAGTCTAAATTTAGAACTAATAAACATAATTTTGAAGAAAAGAAAATTGAGATTGAAGAACTTTTATCTATGGAAGTCGATAGAGTACTAGCTGGTCACGGTTGTTATGAAAAAGGAATAAAATTTAATTCTAAAATTCTAAGTATGGTTGAAGTAATAAAGAGCATTCAAGATATTGGAAGATATAGATATGAAGTAGTTATCCTAGCAAATATAAAAGAAATCGTTGGGGAGAAGCTTCGTAAATTATTTGGTTACCCTGTAAGTGTATTTAACTTTGAAAAATGTTATGCTGATTTATTATATCCGTTAATGAGTGGATCTTATTATAATGCACCAGACTTAAGTATATATATAAACATATCGGATAAAAGTACAGGTTCTAAGATAAGTTATCAAGTTGAGACTTCAAAAGCAAAATGTGAAATAACAGTAGTTTTTGTCCCCACCGAAGAAATAGCAAGAATAATGCTTCATTGGTCATCGGTTAAGCCCACCAGTCATCCCTGAACCGATGTCTACTGACATGGGGATCAAGTGCCTGACTTGAATAGACATTCATAACAGTCAGAATAGTTCTTTCAATCCCATAATACCGAAGTATCAGAGTAAGCTGTTTATCAGCATTTTCGGCAAAAATCGTACTCCATCGCAATTGTGTAAAACGAGAACCAATATCTTTTGGATTATACTTCCGAACTAACGAATATATTCTCCTGCTTACTAAAAGGGTAAGAATCGATATCCAGATAAAGGCTTCGATAATTTGTGTGTTCTTTGTATTCACAACATCAAGAGCGTATCTGCTTTTCAGTTCTTTAAAGATCAGTTCAATATCCCATCTTGCTCCATAGAGTTTCGCAACATCCTCAGCCTCCAAAACATCTTTTGCAATATTAGTAAGATAGACATGATACTTTTCTTCATCTTCATTAAAAACCGCTACCAATCGGAACTGTTCAGTATCCATTCTTGTCTTACTTTTCCCATTATAATTCGGTTTCTTGAATGAGACCTCAACTTCAACATCGAGTACTTGTCTTTTTAACTTGGGGAGAATTTCACTGATATATTTCCCTTTCACATCAATACTATTCCCCCGACACGTATTATGCACATCAACAATAAGAGGATCCGCACTTCCTTTCAATCTGGACACGAAGTAACCGCCATTCTCCTTGATTTTAGCAAAGAGTAGATGTTTGTAGAAACCAAGATCGATAAGAAGAATTCTATCTTTTATCCATGGACCTATTCGCAGAGTCTTCAATTCATTTGTACTTTCAGGATGAATAGTGATGCTTTTTGGGCTGTTTGCCACGGCACTTACCAACAAACTCACTTTAACGCCAGCTGCTACCGTTCTGGAACGTGCTGCCGGGAATTTTTTAGCAAGAGACTTATGCAATCTGATAATTGTGCTGTCCTGTATCATTACATCCTGGAATTTAGCTATTTTTTCATTGAGAACTTTGGTTTGTTCCTTAGCAAGCTGTTCAATTCCATGAGTTACACATAGCCTCAGGAATGCAACAAGTTCAGGTGTGAATCTTTCATACCAGCTGCTGTCGCTCAGTTTTTTATTGGAAAACGTTTCATAATTCCGTTTGACAAAGGCTAGATTTCTTGCAAGGCGAACACCATAACTATTGACAAGAACCCAAAACATTTCTACGGCTGTCACTTTTCTCTCTCTTTCTATGAGGCCGGTTTCTTTTGCTGCTTGTTTCAGCCATTCTGGAGGGAATAGTGTGTAGAGGTCTTTTTCAATTATATCGGGGTCATAAGATGGGATTTTTGTGTTTGGTTCTTTGGGCTTTTTCATGCTACTGATCCTCTTTCTAATTTTAATACAGTAAAATTAGAATTTTTAAGTAATATATGCATGCTAAGACGATAAATGCTTCGCTATATAACGATTATTTCAACTGGAAACCCAAAGCTATTGACTAAAAACGAGTAATTCTGCAATCTTTTTTGAGATAATTCATTGAGCAGAATTCCTTAACCGATGACCAATGAATAATGCTTAAATATAAAAATTCAATCCTTAAATTCAATCCAAGATGCTATTTAGATTTATCAGATTCTCCAATCAATAGAGAAATCCATAAAACAATACTTTCAAAGCAAACAAATGAATTTGCTTTGTACAATAACGGGATTACAATGTTGTCTGATGATACATCTTTTAACGAAAGAATCGGCCAAAGAGATAAAGCTGTTTTATGTGTCACAAATCCACAAATAATTAATGGAGGTCAAACTGCTTATTCATTGGCAAGAATCTATGAAGAGCATATAAATACTGCAGATAAACTTCAACAAATTTTTTCTGGTAAAGAAGTTTTATTAAAAGTTATTACTTTTATTGATAAGGTGGATTTGAATTCTAAATTAGAATTAATTGAAGAGATTTCAAACGCAACAAATCAACAAAATATAGTTACTTATTCAGATCGGCATTCAAATGATAAGGTACAACTTGAACTGCAAAATCTTATCTTTCAAGAATTTGGCATACTATATGAAAGAAAACGAGGAGAGTTCTCAGATGGGATTAAATCAGAATATATTGATGAAAATGCTATCTTACCAAGAAACGCTTTTGCAGCTATTGCTTTGGCATGCCAAGGAAAAAATACCAAGCCGAATAAATTATTTAAAAACTCAGATTCATATAATCACATCTTTAATAAGGATAAGTTCAATAATTATAAAATTGGAATACATGTTTACTATTTTTTGAGGAATAATTATTATTCTGATACACATATGGAATCGAAGAATATTTTAAAATATGGTTTTCAAGCATTGCTTTATATAGTAATACTAAAATATCAACAAATAAATGAAAACGAAAATATTGTTAATAATAAACTGATTAAAAAGGTTACAGATTATGTAATAGATAAATCTGAACAATTTGAAGAATATGCGTTGAAATTAGATTCAAATAATAAATACTTTAAAACATTTAAACAAGGGAATACAATAAGAACAACAGCCAATTTCAAAAGGTATTATACAAGAATGAATGCAAAAAATGATCTACAAGATTATTTTAAGAATATAATCCAATTCGATTAATTTTGTCCCTTGATTCTATGTATCACATTTTCTCAAGGTAGAGAAACATTTTTTGTATCCAGTGCCGCCATTTTTAACCAGATTACATACTGTTCGATGCCCTCAAAAAAATCAATGGTTTTGCAGCCTTCGGAATTCCAACCATCGAGAATATGGGCCGATGGCCCCGCCGATTCATCGCCAAGTCAGTGACTGTTCGCAAAGAAAGTGTCAATAAACAAAAAAAAAATAAAAACAGATGATGCTTACTTAATGTAAAGCAGACCTTTACCATTACCTATAACATCACCGGTATATTTCTTATACGTCACTCCATCAACTGCTTCTTCACCTTCAAGCTTGAAAACAGGCATCATCTCTTCAACAGTCCCGTTAACGATTATCGTGCCCTTGGACATCTCGCTTCCAGGGCGGCTGGTATTTCCTCCGATCACGATCTTTCCGCCATTGTTGCTCAATCCGGGGAGGATACCTGTATTGCCATTAACAATGATCTCACCGCCGCACATATGCTCGCCAACGAAATCAAGGGCATTTCCCATTACAGTGATCTTCCCGCCGCGCATTCCGCAGCTCTCGCCCCTGTATCCTGCGCCAAGGTAATAGGCGGCATTCCCTTCAATGATCAGCTCTCCGCCTTTCATTTCCCTGCCAGCCCACGAATCAACATTTCCCTTTACGGAAATCTTACCGCCGCTCATCTTTGAGCCAAGATGCATATCCACGTTGCCGTTGATTATTACAAGGCCCGCTGTCATTCCTTCCCCGATCCTTTTAACACGGGAGAAATCGCCTTCCATCACGATCTTTGTATCCGCTGCCGCCGCAGAACCTTCAACTTTAACTGAGAAAAGCTCTCCGATAGTAGTTTTCTGGTTTCCCATCCATGCTTCCAGGGATTTTATCTCCTGTTCTGTTTTCCCGGCAAATTTATCAGGTGAGATATTCTCTGCCTCTGTTGAAATTTTGATCGCTTTTATTGGTTTTAAAGTAACTGTCTGCATTTTAGCTCACCTCGACAGGTATTGAACCTGCTTTTACAACCTTCGGATGAGTTAAATACGCATCCTGTACCATGTAATTTGCAAGCTGTATCGAATAATAATTCTTGAATTTCTTAACTATATCCTTCATCATCTCATTTGTGTCCTTTTCCGGAACAGATGCATCCACCCAGTATGTCCTTCCCATCGGGGTTGCTGTGATCTTGCCGTCCTTTACGACCACCTGTCCGCCCTTTATTGTATATGCGGCTGAGGCGAACGCGCTCTTTATCTTTGCATGTTCAACTGACGGATCGATCTGGTCCGGTTTGATGTCGTATATGGAAACATCAGCATCTGCGCCAGCTCCAAGATGACCTTTCGTATCAAGAAGGCCGAGTACTTTTGCTGTGCCGGCCCTTGTCATTATTGCTATTTCACTGAAATCAAGTTCGCGCTCAATTCCCGGAAGCTTTGTTCTTGAATGTACTGCTTCATGGACGGTCTTAATTTCTTCCTGGCGCTTCTTGTTGCTCATAAGAAGGGCTATAACCTCAGAATAATTCACGAACGGTCCGCCATTCGGATGATCTGTGGTCAAGAGCATCTTATATGGATCTTTTGTAAGCAAGGCAAGTTCAAGCCCTATGGCCCACATGATAGCATAAACTGATACCTGCTTGACATAGTATAATGGTACAACGCCTGATGCATCTTCAAGTTCAACATCACCATTGCCCCACTTTGCATGCAGTAATTTTGCGTTTGCGTATTGCACCGGGCCGTCAGCTGTCATGGTGGTTGCGCTGCCAAATATCATCTGTCCCATATCACCCGTTACATTATCGTGATTGTTCAGGTAATTGGCTACTTCATCGGCTCTTGATTCAAAGTCGCCCCAGTTCGTTCCGCCCAGTGAATTGAACAACAGGTGAGTGACATGCAGGACCTGCCTGTCCTTGCTGGCTTTGACCTGGTTTGCAAGTTCCATGCTTGCAATTGTGGTCTTGTAGTTGCCGGGCTTTCCAAGATTGTTACAATGCAGATGCACCGAATGCGGAAGTCCAAGCATTTCATTGGCTTTCATCAGTGACACAATTATTTCTCTTGGGGTAACATCAAAATTCGGGACAACATCGTCAAGACCATTGACGTTCTTGCCAAAGCCCCACATCTCTCCGCCGCCCGGGTTTACGCATTTAACGCCAAATCCCCTGCTTGCAAGAAGTCCCCAGGCAACATAAGCTGCCAGTTTATCCATGTTCTTCTCGCGCACAAAGTCCATTGTAGGCCAGTTGCTCCCGAATAACGTAAGAGCGCCTTTGTCTATAATGGGTATTTCTTCAAGTTCTTCATGGGTATGGCGCGCTTTCATTATTGCCTGCGCCGCCTCAAAGACCGTTGTATAACCCATCTGAGCATAGCGGTATCCCATCGCATAGACATTTGGCACCGTATAACCTGTAGTGGGTCTTGTGATCTTTGTCCTTGGACTTATCCCTGACCGCGAATCTTCGGGGCGCATTATTCTTCCCACATTTACTTTTGCGCCTGCGATATGTGAATGCGCATCAACGCCGCCAGCCATGACAAGCCTACCGCCTGCGTCTATTACCGTGGCATTGCTGCTTACCTTATCCACGATTTTCCCGTCTTTTATGGAGATATCGGCCTTATCACCCTTTATTCCATTAGACGGATCATAAACCGAACCGTTCTTTATAATAAGTTCCATTTTATTCACCCCTCAATACTTTTACTCGTTCTGTTATCTTTTCAAGTATCTCAGTATCAGGCGGATGAGTGGGTTCGATCATCTTTCTCATCCTGAGCGAAACTCCGTCCATCCTGTATGCCGTACCTTCAACTTCCACACCGCAAATGGCCACCGGAATGACAACATTTGCAACTTCAGTCGTTGCATTCCAGTAAGGATCGATCTGGATTATCGGGATCCTTGCCATGTGCCGTACGGAATCACCCGGAAAATGCGCTCCTGCATCGCCTGCTATTATCATTGCTGCATCCGTTTCCTGTCTTAAGAGCACATCGTTCGCCGCTGTCTCGCCGGGATTGTAATAAGGTGCGCCGCGGGCAAAATCCACCGCTGTTGCAAACCCTGTCTCCCATGCGCACACATTTCCGAATCCGGTAACATTATAGTGGCCTCGCATCGGTGTTATAACGCATTTTGTAAATGCATTCAACTCTGTTACTAAAGAGATGGCATTATCAATGTTCTTGTATCTTGATTTGCTCTGCGTAAGCCCCATCCCGAAGAAGATCCCGATGAATTTTCCTGTTTTTAATGTATCCACAAGTTTTGTAAGCTGCTCTTTAGACACGCCACCAACCGATTCCGGCACAACATCCGCATGTCCTGAAAGTATTGCCCGAAGAGCTGAAACCACAAGATAATCACTGCCCTGCTCTAATTGTACGAATTCATCAGCCATATTAGCGGTTTCGGTTTTACGCACATCCACAACAATGACCTTTCGCCCTTTCCTTCCTTTTTCCGCGAATAATCCTTTTGCAAAAACAGAATATCGTCCCATATGCCTGGGATGCGCATGTACCGGATTGCTTCCCCAGAATACAATAACGTCCGCCCTGTTCTTTATCTGGCCGAGGGTGGCTGACGGAAGACCCTTTTCATGTACTGCAAGCGTGGATGGGGCATGGCACACTGTTGCCGTGTTGTCAATAATTGCGCCAAGTTCTTCAGCAAGAAGTATTCCTTTTTTATGTACTTCACATACTGCTGATGCCCAGCCATATAAAAGAGGTCTTTTTGAATTTGCAAGGATCTTTGCAGCTTCGTTAATTGCCTCTTCATAAGAAACTTCCCTGAACTCGGAATTCTTATCTGTTCTCATCATCGGGGCTTCTATCCTGTGATGCCCCATTATTTTAGCCGAGCCGACTTTGCACGCCTGTTTAACTTCGGTTATTTTGTTATTTTCCACAACGATTGTCAGGTCATCACACAGGCAGCCGCAAAATGGGCAGAGTGCATCTGTTATTACTGTCATTACTTATACCTCGCGATAATTTCTTTCATGGATAATACTTTCTTGTCCGTAGGTTCTATCCGGGAAGGTATCCCTTTGAATCCCGGCATCCCGCACCCTTTGGTATCCGGATCGACCACAGAATTTGCCCATGGGCCCATGGGGATAAAAGCCACCCCATCAGGATTTCCATTATTCTCTTTCAATTTCACAACCACATCACCGTGAGTTGTTTTAACCAATACGCAGCTTCCCGGGTTTATTCCCAGGATACCTATATCTTTTTGGTTCAATTCACAATAAGCAGTGGCCTCCTGGTAATCCATCGAGGTCTTATTTTCAATAGTTACTCCCTGATTTATTGTTCGTCCAGTTATCAGTATTGCATTTAATGCCATCTTACACCATCTTTTATTTATTGTTCATAAATTACCTTCATATTTAAAAGTAATTTCTTGAAATACTATAAGAATAGTTGTGTTTAGTAATATAAAGTTGTCGAAAAAAACCACTATGTGTTGTTATGTTTATACCAACATATCACGTCAAAGATGCGTGGTTCGTCAATATAGACAGTTCACCCATTGTCCCGCAAGGTTAAGCTTATGAAAATCGCAAATTTGACCGTTTTATTTTTTCATTTCTTAAACCGGAATGGACATAAGTGATAAGAATATTACTATATTAATAACTGATAAGTATATTACTATATTAATAACAGATAAGTATATTACTATATTATTGTAAAAGAATAGCAGGAGATTTTCCCTTGGAAGACGTTATAATAAAAATTAAAGGCATGATGTGCGGTCATTGCGAAAAAACCGTGACTGAAGCGGCAAAGAGTGTTAAAGGAGTCACAAAAGCCTCATCGGATTTTAAGAAAGGCGAGGCAAAAGTCTCATTTGATACCTCATTGACATCTCTGGAAACTATTAAGAAAGCCATCAGGGATGCAGGTTATGAGGTCATGGATGAAGATGAAGCCTGCCCGCTGCCAGTAAACCCCGCGATCATTGAACCCAGGGCAAAAGTTGTTGATAAAGTCGGAGAGATAAAGAAGACACCTATAAAGATCACCGGGATGACATGCGCCTCGTGCGCCCAGAATATTGAAAAAGCCCTCAACAAAATTGATGGCGTCTCAAAAGCTTCTGTTAACTTCTCTTTCGAAAAAGCTGCGGTGGAATATGATTCTTCAAAGACGAGCATCGCTGACCTTGAAAACACAATAACATCATTGGGTTATGGAGTGGCAAAGAGTGAAGTAACCCTGAAGGTCGGGATGATGCACTGCGCTTCATGTGCGCTTAATATCGAGACAGCGCTTAAGAAAACCACCGGGATAAAGTCGGTAAACGTAAGTTTTCCGCTTGAACGCGCGAAAATTTCATATGACCCTGAAATTATTTCAGTCCAGGAAATTATAAAAGTGATAGAAAGTGTAGGATATACCGCTTCCCAGAAGTTAGAAAAATCCGATGCCGACAGGGAACAAAGGGCGCGCGAAGAGGAGATCAAGCGTCAAAGGACAAACCTTATAATTGCGCTCGTTTTGGCGATCCCGATATCTCTTGGCGACATGGGACGAAACCTTGGCTGGGCATTCGTACCTGAATTCCTTAAAAACGATTATTTGCTTTTCGTTCTTGCCACGATCGTAATGCTGTTCCCGGGGCGGCAGTTCTTTGAAGGGACTTACAAAGGTCTTAAACACGGCATGACTGACATGAACCTTCTCATAGCAACAGGTACAGGCGCAGCATATTTAGTAAGCGTTGCAGCTACCTTCCTTGACCTTGGGGAAGCATACAAGCATACATATTATGACACAGCTGCGCTGCTTATTATGTTCATTGTGCTCGGGCGATACCTTGAGGCGATGACGAAAGGAAAGACATCTGAAGCCATAAGGAAGCTCATGGGACTTGCGGCAAAGACGGCGCGCATAATGGTGAACGGCGAGGAGAAAGAGATCCCTGTTGAGGATGTAAAGATCAACGATATCGTGGTCGTAAGACCAGGTGAGAAAATACCCGTTGATGGAAAAGTCGTTAATGGTCTAACAGCAGTTGATGAGTCCATGCTTACAGGCGAGAGTATGCCTGTTGAGAAAACTGTGGGCGCAGAAGTTATTGGCGCTACCATGAACAAGACAGGGATGATAAAATTCACAGCTACGAAAGTTGGTTCTGACACCGCACTTTCGCAGATCATTAAACTTGTAGAAGACGCCCAGACGCAGAAGGCGCCTATCCAGAAACTTGCAGACATCGTTGCAGGGCATTTCATACTTGCAGTGCATGTACTTGCTTTGCTTACCTTCTTTTTCTGGTTCTTTATAGGATTTGAAAAATTCAACGTGCCTTCAACATTCGGGATGGGAATGGCATCTCCTTTTCTTTTCTCGCTCCTGATATCAATAACAGTTCTTATCATCTCCTGCCCCTGCGCCGTGGGACTGGCAACACCCATTGCCATAATGGTAGGAACAGGCAAAGGTGCCGAGAACGGCATTCTCATCAAGGGCGGTGAAGTGCTTGAGAAAGCACAGAAGCTTGATACTATCGTTTTCGATAAGACCGGGACACTCACAAAAGGTGAACCAGCGCTTACTGATGTGATAGCTGTTAAGGGTTCTGAAAATGAAGTACTGAAACTTGCAGCAATAGCAGAAAAGGGGTCTGAACATCCTCTTGGTGAAGCAATACTCAAAGGAGCTAAAGCCAGGGGGATCGATGTACCGGATGCAGAGAGTTTCAAAGCAATACCAGGCCGCGGAGTAGAAGTAAAATATGGCGGCAGGAGGGTGCTTATAGGAACCCGCAAGCTTATGTCAGAAAACGGTATGGATGTCACACCGCTTATAGGAAAACTGGAAGAACTCGAACAAAATGGAAAGACTGCGATGTTCGTGGCAGAGAATAACGAAATAGCTGGTATCATAGCTGTTGCGGATATCCTTAAGGAAAATTCAAGGGAAGCTGTTGCCAACCTGCATAAAATGGGCTTTTCGGTTGCAATGATAACGGGAGATAACAAAAGGACGGCAGAAGCCATAGCAAAACAGGTAGGGATCGACAGGGTATTGTCAGAAGTACTTCCTGAGGATAAGGCTTCTGAAATAAAGAAACTACAGGCCGAGGGGAGGAAAGTAGCGATGGTAGGGGACGGCATTAACGATGCTCCCGCGCTTAGTCAATCAGATGTAGGCATCGCTATTGGAAGCGGCACTGATGTGGCGATCGAATCCGCTCAGATAGTACTTATAAAAAATGACGTGCGGGATGTTGCAAAGGCCATACGGCTGAGCAAATTTACACTCAGTAAGATAAAACAAAACCTTTTCTGGGCTTTCTTTTATAACTCAGTGGGAATACCCATAGCAATGGGCATACTGTATCCTTTCACCAATCCTCCGTATCTTATCAATCCGGCGCTTGCCGCTGCGGCGATGGCTGCAAGTTCGGTTACGGTTACATTGAATACTCTCCTCATGAAGCGCATAAAATTACAGGAGTGAATTATGGAAAAGAAACTTGGAATTTACAGTCTGGTTGCAAGTATTGTAACTTCGATCATAATCGTTTTATTTTTCTATATCCTTGCTGCCGGCAAGGTGAGCACAAATCCTGAAATGTATAAATCAATAGATGTGTATGCAGGAATGGCGTATGTATTTGTGCTTTCTATGATCGTGTCGGCATCGATCTGGCCGGGGATCATTGAGAAAAAGCTGAAGGGATAAATAGGAAATAATTTATTAAGACAAATGGAACCTTCAAATATTTCAATAATACTGGTTTTTATAGCAGGGGTAGTTACAATAATGAAACCGTGCTGCCTCCCGCTTGTACCTATAATATTTTCAGGTTCCGGAGGCCATAAGTTTCGGCCTCTTGCCATTGTTTCAGGGTTAACGGTCAGCTTTACAACTATGGGTGTGCTGGTATCTGCTTTTGGCGCTACATTTGGAGCATATACAGATTATTTACGCAACATTGCGATCCTGTTCATAATAACCATGGGTGTTGTGCTTTTTGATGCAGATGTGAATATGGAGTTCATGAAGTTATCAGGTTCAATAACACAGGGTTTAAGACAAAATTTTGGGTTCTTAAATAAGTTCTCTTCCAAACTCCCTCAAGGAAGCCTGATAAGCGGGTTTTTCCTGGGCATGTCACTTGGTATTCTCTGGATCCCCTGTGTTGGTCCTGTCCTTGGCGCTGTGCTTGCATTAGTCGCATCGGCAGGGGATGTGACTTACGGTGCATGGATGCTGTTCGTTTATTCCATAGGCATGAGTCTGCCAATGCTTACAATTGCATATTACGGCAAGAAGTTCACGAATCGATATACATGGTTTTCAAGGAACGGGGAGCTTCTTAAAAAGTTGTCCGGTCTTGTGCTTATAGTGGCTGGAATATTGCTTCTTTTTGGCATAGATAAACTCTTTATCAGATTGGTCTCCCCTTATTTCCCTACGACTTTTTATGGAATTTAAGATATTTCGTATAATTAGCGGGAAAATAACTTATCCAATTTGCGCCATCTTATTTTTCAGTAAGCATTTAATCATTTAGCAGCAATAAAGAGGCAATACCCATTATTGCGATAAATATGAATATGAATAAAAATACCTTCATCATTTCATTATTTTTATCTTGCATTGTAAATCGCTTCTCTAAATTATCAAATTAGTTTAAGCGGTTTTTGGTTTAAATTTTGGATATTTTTAGCGTTTTTGAAGCATCTATCTTAGAGATCATATATTATTTGGTTTTATTCAATAACATCATAAAACCAAAAGCTATCAGTAAAAATATTATCCAGCCCAACCATACATGAACAAACATCATTTTTTCTATCCCATAAAAGTAGCCCACATTGTAGAGAACTGCTACCCTTACCAGATTGGATATATATGCAACAAATGCCGCCAGAACAATCAATAATATTATCCTGCGTTTATCTTTGAGATTTTCCATCCTGGAATATCCCACAATTATTCCAATAAGCAGGAACATGGAATAAAGACCTGAGCAGGGGCCTCCAACAACGACAGTCACATCTTCAAAACCTTTGAAATGGACAGTCTCAGTTGAAATTATATGTACGTCCATATTTGAAAATAAATTCGCTATCGCAAGAGAAGGAAGCAATACAAAATAATGGTCAAAATCGTGAATGAAATTATTGTTCAGCGAGGGAAGAATCGAATAGAATAACAGGAACAACACAATGAATGTCCCGGACATGTATATACCGAATTCACCCATCCGCCTGTATTGGTTTGTGCCGTATGCTATAAAAGATGCACCCATGAAAAAGGCCATCGAGTCAAGAGTACCAAGCTGGTTCATTGCTTTAAGGTTGTATACAACATCTGCGAGCACAATAAATACACCCAGTACAATAAAAATTTTTGAGCTTTTTGTAATATATGTGCCACTGAGCCGTATTTTAGTAGTGAGAGCAAGGGATATCAGGAACAATATAATTCCGACATACACGGAACCTTCGCTTAATTGGATGGTCGCACCCGTGAAAAAAGCCATTACAAGTAAAAAAAATAAAACATTATGTTTTTGATCATCCGTAATGTTCATATCAGGTATAGGTTCAATAGCTTTTTATATACTTTGTGCTTTAATAAATTCAAAAATTTTTCAACTTTTTTTAATTTTGTAAATGGAAATTGATATAGCATAGAAGCCCTGACAAGATATTTAACATGTTAAGAAAAATACTTTTTTTATTGACATCAATAGCATTGATCGTTTCAACTTATATGATATTCTTCCTTGCGCCCATCCCCGTTAATCCGATGGAGGCTGTGGGGGAACCCGAAAATTTTAAAATATTTTACTTTCATGTTCCAATAGCAGCCACAGCATATCTGGCTTTCACAATTGTGTTTATTTCCAGTATAATGCACCTGAGGACAAAGAAAGAAAAATGGGATATAATAGCAGTTTCAGCATCAGAAATCGGAGTGATATTCGCTTTCCTTACTCTTATCACAGGCTCAATATGGGCAAAATCAGCCTGGGGTGAGTACTGGGTATCGTGGGATGTCAGGTTAAATACATCTCTGGTCCTTTTCTTGATCTATATATCTTATCTTATGGTGAGAAAATCCATAGATGAACCTGAGAAACGCGCAAGGCTTTCAGCAGTTTTTGGCATTTTTGGCTTCATAAGTGTACCTTTGAGTTTCCTTTCCATCAGGTTGTGGAACAGGGCTACCGTTCATCCGGTTGTTATTGGTCCGGGAGGAGGAGGGATCACCGGAGATACCGTTATTGGTACGGTCATTATGAACATTATTGCATTCTTCCTTCTCCTGGTATCCCTGATAATTTTACGCATGGAAAATGAGAAACTGGCTGGAGAGATAGTTTCTATCAAACGTCAGAAAAATTTATGAAGTGTTATAATCCACCTTTGAGAAGTCATTTTTTTAAAAAATTACCGTAAAGTACTTATGTTTACACTGTATGTAAATTAACATATGATAGAACTTGACAATCTCGATGTAAAGATATTGGCACATCTGCAGATCAACAGCAGGGAATCATTCCAGGAAATAGCAAAGTGCTGCCTGACAAGCGTCCCCACGGTCAAGAGCCGTGTTGACAGGATGCTTGAACTTGGAATTATCAGTAAATTCACCATTGATATCGATAACAGTAAGCTGGGGATAACCGAAGCAATACTGCTTATAAATGCAAAGCCAGGGGCTATCAGCAGGATAACTGAAGAGCTTCATGGCCTTGAAGAGGTTAAGGAACTGTATGTAACCTCTGATTCTGACACAGGGATCGTATCAAGAGTAGCAGGGGATATGCGGCGGATTCTTGCGATACAGGAGAAAATAAATCTCACGGATGTGAATAACATCCGCATATTATCAGTAAAAAATGCATTCACAAAGGATTCAACTATTCCGCTTGCTTCTTCCAGCATAACCCTGACATGTTCATATTGCGATAAGAAAGTAGCAGGAGACGCTGTAAAAAAGAAATTTGACGACAAAGACTATTTCTTTTGCTGCACCACGTGCCAGGGTGAGTTTGAAAAGAAATACACTAAACTTAGTGCGAACGCCAAATAAGCGAAAGTGATGTCATTGAAAGCATAAAGAAGATTGCTTTAAAAAGTTAAACAATATTTACTGATTTTTTACTTTTGATAGCATTTGCTTGTATTTACAAATAATAAAGTTGAGGGCATTTTTATTTTAATTTTATAAAGCGCAACTCACATGAAAAGTAGAATCTATTTTAATTATCACAGAGATGTTCTAATGGAGATAACCCCGGATGCACTGCTGGATGTAAGAGGTGAAGCATGCCCCTATCCCTTCATAAGGACAAAATGGCTTATGGAGCAGATTGCCAGCGGTGAGGTAATAAAGGTAGTTGCAAATGATCATGATGCACTCGATAATATAGAAGCATGGACTAAGATATCCGGGGACAGGATCCTGAGGATAGAAAATGAAGGAGATAGTTGCATAATCTATGTAAAGAAGAAGTGATAAAATAATAGCAGGTAACCGACCTGGTGATATTGGCATTTGGAAAAACCGATGACAAAAGAAAAACGTAATTCATTGATACTTATAATAATATTTGTTATCCTGAATATTAATTTACCTGGAAGTGCGTTTTCATCTGAAAAAAAGAACAATTCTCTCCAGTGGTTCCCTTCTTTAGCTGCTGATAATGGCACAGTATATGTTGCCTGGGCCGACGAGAGGAACGGGAATTATACAAGGATAATGAATGAACAGCCTCACAAATCCGGGGATATATTCATTTCAAAAGGAAATTTCCAGGATGGCTGGATTTTCGACAAAAATATCAGGATTAATGAAATCAAGGGAACTACAGGACATGGCTCTCCTTCGATAGCATTTGATAACAATAACCTCTATGTGGTATGGGAAGATGACAGATTCGGGGTCGAAGAACTCTATTTTTCAACGGCTGAAAAAAATAATATCCAGTTCAAAAAAGATTTACCGGTTGTAGCAGAGATGGGAAGCCAGGTGCTGCCGTCTGTTTCGGTTATGAATGGAACTGTATACATAGCGATGATGAATAAAAAGAACTGGGATATTGATTTCACTGAAGGAGATCCTGTTAATGGTGTTTACAGGTTCGGGAAGCCTGTACGGGTCAACGATGACTCTTCAGGCAACTGGCATTATGCCCCATCGCTTGCCGTTGATGATGAAAAAAATATATGTATGGCATGGCTGGATGCGAGAAATAGTAATTATGATATTTATTTTTCACATGGAATAAAGGAAAATGGAATCTGGCGATTTAGCGAGAATGTAAGGGTAAATGACGATTCCACAAATGCTTCCCAGTATACTCCTTCGCTGTTATTTGAGAATGGAAGTGTGTATATCGCCTGGTATGATGACAGGAATAAAGATTTTGATATATTCTTCTCGGCAGGCAGGTTAGTGAACAACAGCTGGAAATTTGATAAAAACATACGGATAAATGACGATACAGGAAATAAAGATCAAATGCATCCCTCAATTGCAGTCAGGAACGGGGAGATTTTTGCTGTCTGGGAGGATGAAAGAGAAGGCGTATCAAATATTTATTTCTCAAAAAGCATCAAAAGGAATGACAGCCCCGGGTTTGATAAGAACATTAAGGTAAACGATATCAGCGGCAATCATTACGATCCGCAGATAGAGATATCGCAGGACAATATCTACACTGTATGGCAGTCGGAAAAGACCCTGTATGACAACCCTGTATCCGGGGAATATGGGACTGACAGCGGAGACATATATTTTTCACATGGAATATACAACGGTGAGTACTGGGAATTCAGCAGGAGTATAAAAGTAAATGACGATTTAACAGACTCTTTCACGAAACCAGATCCATTATTTTTGGTTTTAGTGCCTGGCTCTGTTATCTTTTCCATAGTACTTGTGAGTTTTTTGAGAGGAAAAATGAGAAATGAAAAGCGAAGATAAACCAGAAAGATACGACCTGCTCGATAATGAATCAATAAGATCAATATTCAAAAACCGCAAAACCCGGTTTCTATTCCAGCTGCCGGCAGTTTTGCTTCTGGTTCTGGTCGTATTTGCAGGCTTTTTCGGAATCCAGAACAGCAATAAGAGCCTGGCAACCATTTCAATCTGGGTTATCTGGTGGTCGCTTCTCATAATAAGCCTGGCTCTGTTTGGGAGGATCTGGTGCTTTATTTGCCCTTTTGGGGCTATCGGAGACTGGGTACAGCGCCGCACTTTTTATAAGAGGGTAGATGCTGCATTCAGTTTAAACAAGAGGTGGCCTATAAAATTCAGAAACCTTTCCCTGGCTGCTATATTTTTTCTTGTGATCACATGGGCTGATTTCCAGTTCAATCTGGTGAACAGCCCCCTATTCACCGCGTACTTTATTGTTGCTTTACTCGGTCTTATAGTAATAATATCTATCATCTTCGAGCGCCGTTCTTTTTGCAGGTATTTATGCCCGATAACAGGATTGATAGGCCTGTATTCGATGTTCGCTCCTTTTGAATTGAGGGTAAAAGAAAAAGAAACCTGTAAGGCCTGCAAAGAAAAATACTGCATATCGGGGAATGAAAATGGGTATGCATGCCCGGTATTTGAGTACCCGGGCACAATGGAGAAAAACACTCACTGCATTCTCTGTATGGAATGTATAAAAACCTGTCACTGTTACGTCAAAAAAGAAGGGTTAATAGCGGTTTCATCAAACAGAAATAATATTTCGTTTAATATTCGTTCCTTTGCAGGAGATTTTTTGATTTTAACAAGAGCAAGGACTGACGAAGCACTTTTTATCCTGATACTGCTTGGAGTAACTATCTTCCAGACATTAATAATGATAAGACCATGGACGGGTTTCACCCGGGATTTAATGATTTATACTGGCGCCAGTTACGATTCTATTCGATTTATCTTATTTATTACAGCAGCGATTCTTCCTGTTCTGATTTATTCAACAGCTATCGCGATTTCAAAATTGTTCAATCAGAAAATAATTTTTAAAGACCTTTTCACGAGCTTTACTTACTCCATCATTCCTCTGGGATTGATGATGCATCTATCCCATAATATCCGCCATCTGCTGGAAGAAGGCGCAGGGATAATTCCTGTTCTTTCAGACCCTTTTGGATTTGGGTGGGATTTATTCGGGACTTCCAGGCATATGCCGGCCCCGCTTCTTGATAGTAATAACATTCTCCTCATCCAGCTGCTGATGATGTTGATCGGGTTGGTATTTTCAGTATCGGTTGGCAAGAACATTTCAAAACGGATGTTCCGTGGAAATGACTCTACTTATATCCCTGTACTAATATTTGTTTTAATCTTTTTCGTGTTTAATCTGTGGGTACTCGGGCAGCCGATAATGCATAAACATTAAAATTGTAGGATTACTCTCATGGTTACACATTTGTCCCATCCTCCTTCGCATCTGCAATGTGAGGGATGAATTGCCCTTATAAAGAGCCGCAGGGTCAAAGCATTTCCAGTGCAGCCAAAACTTATTTATAACAGAACGTATGAACATATATACATATGTTACATGGAGATTTAACTACAGCAAAAAAGTATTTCTTCAGCGCTTTGAGCGATGAAACCAGGCTTTCAATACTCTATGCATTGAAAGAGAACGGCGGAATGTGCGTAAATGATATCTGCGAGGCGACAGGAAAAGACCAGAGCCTTATATCACACCACATGTCATGCTTACGGAACTGCGGGCTTGTTAACACCGAGAAAGATGGAAAATTTGTAGTTTACTCGATAAAGAACGAACTTATCTCACAAATTCTTGATCTCTCGGATAAGCATGTGAAGGAAATGTTTGAAGGAATTCTTTCTTGCGAGGTTGTAAAAAACAAAAGGATGAGTTAAAATGGCAGCTTTAATTGAGATAAGGGATTTGAGTATAAGTGCTAATGGTAAGCAGATTCTCAAGAACATAAACCTGGATATTAATGAAGGCGATAGCATCGGTATAATTGGAAAGAGCGGTTCAGGAAAAAGTACTCTTTTACATTTGCTCCGGGGTTTTGAGGAATTTGAAGATATTTCTGGTAAGGTCATTTTTAACATTTCCTTGTGTCCCAAATGCGGTAAAGTAAATCCTCCAGGTAATGCAGGCAAAGCGTGCTTAAAATGTGACATAAAAACAGAGTTGAAAAGGGTGAATTATTTTAATTCGAAGGACATGCACAGAAAAATCATGGACAGGACTGCTATCATGATGCAGCGAACCTTTGGATTATATGGCGATGAGACAGTTCTAGAGAATATCATTCACAGCTTTGAATATTCTGATATTCCAAAAGAAAAACGTCCCTATGCTGCAGCAGAATTTATAGAAAAGATGAAGCTCAGCCACAGAATGACTTACACCGGGAAAGAACTCAGCGGGGGAGAGAAACAGCGCGTAGTGCTGGCAAGGCAGCTTGCGAAATACCCGATGCTTTTGCTTGCAGATGAACCAACCGGGACACTTGATCCAAGAACTGCAAAGCTTGTGCATGATAGTATATTAAAAGCAAAACAGGAACACAACATGACTATGCTTGTTACTTCACATCTGCCTGGCGTTTTACATGACCTGACAAACAAAGTGATTCTTTTAGATAAAGGAGAAATTATAGAAATAGGAAAACCAGATGAGATCATTGAAAAGTTCTCTGCAATGACAGGGGTGGTTAATGAGGGCAAAGCAGTTTTCGGTGAACCAATCATTATTATTAAGGATTTGAAGAAAAAATATTACTCTTATTCAAAAGGCATGATCCCTGCCGTAAATGGCGTGAACTTTGAAGTCACCGAAGGAGAAATTTTCGGTATACTGGGTATAAGCGGAGCAGGTAAAACAACACTCTCTAAGATCATAGCAGGTATTATGGAGAGAGACAGCGGTAAAGTGGATGTAAGAATAGGGGATATATGGGTTGATATGACCGAGAAAGGAACAGATTTCAGGGGGCGCGCAAAACCGCATATAGGTTACTTGCATCAGGAATATTCCCTTTACCCTCACAGGAATGTATTATCTAATCTGACCGAGTCGATAGGTTTAAAATTTGAGCCTGAATTCGCAAGAAGAAAAGCGATTGCTTCATTGAAAGCAGTGGGCTTTGATGAAAATACAGCACGCGATATCCTGGAGAAGACATCATATGAACTCAGTGTTGGAGAACGTCAGAGGGTGACAATGGCGCAGGTTCTCATAAGAGAACCGGGGATTATTATTTTTGACGAGCCAACGGGAACAATGGACCAGATCACAAAGAACGAGGTTGCAAACTCGATCCTCACAGCAAGAAAAGAAACGGGGACGACATTTGTTATAGTTTCTCATGACATGGAATTTGTCAGGAATGTTTGCGACCGCACTGCGCATATGAAGCTTGGCAAAATAACAGCGATGGGAGATGCCGGTTCGGTGCTTGAAGAAATTAAGATCGAAGAAAAAGCAGACAGGGAAAAGACCAATGAAGACAGAAATAACGACCTGGAAAGATTTCTTAAAAGAGCACAGCGGTGCGCAGATCTAAATGTTTTATCAGATGTTGATTTTTATGTATCAAAGGCAAAGCAGACTGCCGTAAAACTCAACACTGATATTAGCGGTGAGCTCGAAATGCTGAAGCCAGCATATGAAAAAGGAATCTCAGAAATACTTAAAGAAGCGGAAAAATATGCATCAGAAGGGCAAATCTATGGAATGCATGTGTATATAGAAAACGCGATAAATTATGCATCTAAAGCAGGTATCGATATTTCAGGGGAGCTTGTGAAATTTATGCATGCGTATGAGGAAGGTCTCAAAGAGGCTTTGCAGGAAGCCCAAAAGCATGAAGCTGAAGGTTTCCTGGGCATGTCATATCAATATATTCATAGAGCGGGCAATTATGCAGAAAAGCTTGGAAAAAACATAGAAGATATCTTAAAATCATTACCTTGGTATGAGAAATGGACACTGACAGATATTCACATGAAATTGAGGTGAAAAATATGTGCATGGTCGGAGATGTGCCTGAATTCGATATAGAAAAAATAGAAATGGATTTGAAAGAATACGTTTGCCTGGATTGCGAAAATAAATTTAAGGGACTGGGGAAAAGCGTTATCTGTCCAGCCTGCAAATCCAGTAACATTGAAACGGTGAGTGCAGAGAAATGAAAGATAGTTGCTGTGAGATTGATAATGCTGCATCCCGGCACTCCTGCTGCGATATTAAAGCGGGTGAAGATACCGCTATATGCAAAGAATGTGGCAACAAAGGGCATGCTGTTGGGGAAATAACACTGAAAAACCTTGTTAAAGAACCAGTGCTTGAAGCTATCAAGAGCCGGGATGGAATTTATTATTGTGAAACACCTACCTGCGGGGTTGTTTATTTCAATAATGAGCAACAGGCCTATTTGCATAAAGAAGATGTGAAAGTCAGGGTTGGCATTAAAGAAACAGAAAGCTCCATCCCTGTATGTTATTGTTTTGGATGGACGCAGGAGAGGATTTTTGAACAAATTAAGCAGCAGGGAAAAAGTACTGCTGTCAAAGAAATCAGCGCCAGAGTAAAATCCGGGGAATGCGAATGCGAGAAAAAAAATCCTTCCGGAAGATGCTGCCTTGGTAATATCTATAAAGTGATTAGAATAGGAATGGAACTATACGGTAAAACCAGTAAAAAGAGTAAGCATTAACCACTTCATGCCACTACATTGATAGTAAATAACAGTATCTTACCCAAAAACTATATATGAACATATGTTCATGTGATATAATACCTTTAATAAAAGGAGAATAAACAATGAATGAGAAACCTTTTGAAAAGAAAAAGAGACCAAATCAAATTGATCCATGCCCATGCGGCTCGGGAAAGAAGTATAAGGACTGCTGTGGCAAAGTAAGCTGCTGTTAAAAAATGAGCTGCTGCGCTGAATGAGGCAGGTAAATCACAAATGCTATACCCCAAACATAAGATTATCAGATATTGACCCGAAAAAAGTTCATTTAAACACTGCCAGCCGCATCGCATTCACTATCACAAGTAGAGACAGGCCCATATCTCCAAATGCAACAGCCATCCACAGCGTCACAATGCCTGGAAATGCAAGAACAGCAAAGCTTCCTTTTACTGCGATTGAAGTAAAGATGTTCTGCTTAACTATCCCAAATGTCTTTTTGCTAAGCTCAAATAAATAAGGAATCTTTGATATATCATCATGCATTAACGCTATATCGGCGGTCTCAAGGGCAACATCGCTGCCGATTGCTCCCATCGCAATGCCAACACTTGACTTTGCCAGCGCAGGTGCATCGTTCACTCCGTCACCTACCATAACTACCTTACCGTATTTCTGGTTCAGTTCCTCGATCATCCTGACCTTATCTTCTGGAAGAAGATTTGAATGGTATTCATCAATCTCAAGCTTATTAGCTATCGTATTTGCAATTCTATCATTGTCTCCTGTCAGCATCACCACACGCATGTCCTTTTTCTTTAACAAGCGTATGGTTTCAGGCGCAGCGTCCCTGACTTTATCCATTATTGCAATAATTCCCATACATTCCTGGTTCCCTACAAGTATTGTTGTCTTCCCTTCCTCTTCAAGCTCCTTGACTTTTGCCTGCGAAAAAGGGATCGATAGCTCAGAAAACATCGCAGGACTGCCGATATAATAGGTCTTACCGTTTATGTTTCCTTTTAAGCCCTTGCCTGGAATCGCCTTAAATTCGCTGGCAGATTTTAAACTCATGCCACCGGATTCAGCTTTCGCAACAACTGCCCTTGCAAGAGGATGCCCGGATAACGACTCTACGGATGCGGCTATCTCCAATATTTCGTTAGCTGAATAATTATTAACCTCCATCACATCTGTCACCACAGGTCTTCCCTCTGTCAGGGTGCCTGTCTTATCAAAAACAAAAACTTTTGCCTTCGCCATCTCCTCTATGTAATTTCCGCCTTTTATCAAGACCCCGTTCTTTGCAGCGCCTGTTATTCCCGATATCATGGATACAGGCGTAGAAATTGCAAGGGCGCAGGGGCAGGAAATCACCAAAAGAACCAGGGCTTTATAAAGCCATTCATCAAAAGGCTTACCGAAAACAAGGCTTGGAACAACCGCCACACTCACTGCCAGGAAGATTACTGTCGGGGTATAATATCTGGCAAATTTATCCACAAA
The DNA here is from genome assembly GCA_963753595.1 of Candidatus Methanoperedentaceae archaeon. Lineage (GTDB taxonomy): Archaea > Halobacteriota > Methanosarcinia > Methanosarcinales > Methanoperedenaceae > Methanoperedens. Next base: position 35,473 of record CAVWCX010000034.1, read on the forward strand.
TTTCTCAGTCGGGGATTTTTTCCGTTCAGCCTCCTCAACCAGCCTGACGATTTTTGAAACTACTGTATCTTCAGACCTTTTTGTGACTATTATTTCAAGATAGCCGTGTTCATTCAGCGTTCCTGCATAGACTGAATCTCCTATCTTTTTATGGACTGGCATTGATTCTCCGGTGATAGCTGCCTGATTTACACTCGATTCCCCGCTAATCACAGTACCGTCAAGAGGTATCTTCTCACCCGGTCTGACAACTGTAATATCATTGATATTCACATCATGAACATGTACATTGACCTCTTTTCCGTCCCTTCTTACTATGGCAGTCTCAGGCGCAAGCTTAACAAGTGCCCCGATGGAGTTCCTCGCCCTTTCGCCTGCATACTCTTCTAAAAACTCGGCAATGAAAAACAGATAAAGTACAGAAGCTCCCTCTTCCCCGTAGCCAATGGAGAAAGCACCAATGGCAGCAATTGTCATCAGGAAATTCATATCAAGGCGTTTTTTAAGAAGAGAAGATATGCCCTTTTTAGCTATGCTGTATCCAGAAACTATTCCTGCGAAAAGAAAGAGAATGTGAGATAATGTTGTTGTTCCCGTTGCGTATTCTATGGAAAGCCCAAGAACCAATAACACGGACGAAAGTGCTATAATACGTATTTTCCGTTGTTTCCAGAGAGGAAGTTTTTCCTCAAAAATATCGGTTGAACATGAGGAACAGCTTCCTTCATGCTTTTCTTCTTCAAGAAGGGTATATCCTGCTTTTTCAATCGCTTCTCTGATTTCTGATGTGTTGGTGTGGGACGGGTCGTACTTTATCGCTGCTTTTCCAGTAATGAAATCCACGTTTATGTCAGCGATACCGTTCAGTTTCCTGATCGCATTTTCTACGTTCATACTGCAGGAAGGGCAGTCCATGCCTTTGATTTCTAATTCAAAGTCCTTTATCTCAACCATGCAGACCTGTATTACATCCTTTTAAAAGTAAGTTGCTAAGAAACTGGCTGAAAGTTAATAAAAATCAGACGGAACAGCGGCAGATCACAACATCTTTTATTGCAGATATGCGCTCTACAAACTGTTTGATGCTGTCATTATCTCCCTGAAGGATTACCCACTCAGCGCACCTGTCGCCAAAATGAGTGTGGGTTGCAGATTTTACAATATTTTTAAATTCATGGATAATGTTGTGTACTGGCTGTTCTCTTTTATCGTCATAAACAATAGTCGCGATGAACGGAGTGCTGCTATCAATATGCTCTATCCACTTATTCTGGGCAACGAATCTATGAAGGGCTTCACGGACTGCATCCGAACGGCTGGAAAAGCCCATTTTATTCGTGATATTATCGAATTCCTTCAGTTCAGAACCTGAAAGTGATATGCTTATAACTACCATGGAATACTCAGTAGCACTTGATTAACTTATACTTTTGTAAACGTCTTAATATTTACATTTTAATTTGTTATAAACATAACATTTAAATATAAAACAATTGTTCTATGATATATGAAATGGATATTACTGATAATCAAATCAATAAATGTTTCATCAAGGGACAGGATGTTCATCTGGAGGAATATTAAGAATACCGGTGCAGTTTCATTATCCCATTCTGTTTATTTATTACAGGATTCGGAAGATAATAGGGCTACAGCATCGAATATTTCCAGGATAGTGCATGAGAGAAAGGGCGAAGTAATACAATTTTTTGCGGATGCTTTTAATAAAGAGCAGGAACAAAAACTGAATAAACTGATCGCGGAAGAAATTGTATCAGAGATTAAGGGATTTTCTAACGAATGTGAAGACTTTATTGCAGATGTAACCAAAAGAATTTCAAATAAAAAATTCAAGGTCTTTGAATTGGAAGAATTGAATGAAGACCTCCATAAGCTTGATAAGTGGAGAATAAAGCTTGTCCAGAAGCATAAACTTGATCCGGATAAAATCGAAATTTTAAGTAATGAAATAAGAGGATGTAAAGAAAAATTAAATGAATTCGAAGAGAAAGTCCTCCAAAAAAGCGACATTATAGGTCAGTAGACAGTTTATGCTCTATGATTCTTTTTATCTGTCACTTGATTACCTTTTTACCATAATTCCGGTAATGGTGATAGGAGTTGTAGCAGCCGAATTTTTAGTAGAGATAGGCTGGGTTCACAAAATAGGTTTTATAGTTTCACCAATGACCAGGTTTGCACACCTGCGCGAGGAATGCAGCATAAGTTTCATCACCGCATTCGGCTCTCCGGCGGCTTCTAATTCGATGATCAAAAAATTATATGATGATGGATTGGTTGAAAGAAAAGAAGTGATAGTAGCCTCCCTTATAAATTCATTTCCATCCATTATAATGCACTGGAGAACGCTATTGCCTGTTTTTATTCCTATTCTTGGTATGGCAGGTATGATATACCTTGGAATACTGACGGCTGTCGGGCTTTTAAGAACGTTCATCACTCTTTTGATAGGACATTTTTTACTGGATGAAAAGCAGTATGGCCTGAATAATAATGTTCATCAGCCTGCTTCATTTTTAAATGCGTTTAGAACCAGTATAAAAAAATCTAAAAATACGATATTCAGGATCACCACCACGACTATCCCGGTCACAGTACTTGTTTTTGCTTTGATCGACGCAGGATTTTTTGATGTACTGGCTGCTTTTTTAAAAGAGCATGCCGTTTTTGTACCTGTGCCGGGTGAAGCGCTTCCGATAATAGCTGCACAATTTACAGCCAACATTGCAGCTTATACCATAGCCGGGAACCTGTTATCAGCAGGTATTCTTAACACCAGAGAAATAGTGCTATCCTTACTGATTGGAAAGATTCTTTCAAGCATTGTGAGTATAAGATTCCTTATTCCGTATTATGTGGGAATATTCGGTTCAAAGCTCGGGACACAGATAATGATATACTCTACACTACTAAGAGAAGGCATCCTGGTCGTTGCCACTGTTATTCTGGCGCTTTCCTGGTGATTGTTATTCGGTTAACCGAAATATTTAATAACTACTATTGCATTATAAAACATTAGGTAACCCTAATAAAGGTGAGATAATGTTTGAAACACTGACAATTACTTTAAGAGAAGGAATAGAAGCGGCGCTTGTAATTGGTATAATACTTGCATACCTTGGCAAGACCAATAAAAAGGCGCTGAAGAAATATGTATATGCAGGAATTATTGCAGCAGTAGCAGGAAGCGTCGCAACCGCCATTGCAATACAGATGCTCCTGGCAGAATGGAGCGAGTTCATGGAGGGCTTGATGTTCTTCATAGCGGCATTCTTCCTTGCAACAATGCTTGTATGGATGCACCGTACTTCGAAACACATCAGGCAGGATGTAGAGCAGGGCATTGAAAGTGCCTTCGATAAATCGCAGGCGCTCGGAGTCCTGGCGCTTACATTCTTCATGATATACAGGGAAGGCGCAGAAATAGTATTGTTCCTGTCTGCAACAGCAAAAGAAGCAAGTGCTGCTACTGCGCTTGAGGGCGCCACAGGTCTGGCATTGGCTGTGCTATTTGGTTATCTGTTCATCAAAGGCAGCCTCAAGATGGACCTTGGGAAGTTCTTCAAGATAACAGGCGCGATGCTTGCCGTAATAATCTTCCAATTGATAATCGGCGGTATCCATGAGTGGTCGGAAGTAGGAATTATAAACCTGAGCCAGACCGGAATGAGTATAATAGGTCCCCTGGTGAAGGAGTCGGCATCCATTCTATTCACAGGAATAATGCTTGGTTTCCTTGTGCTGTTATTTGTGATGGTACCGTGGAAGCAGATTAAAATTGAGGGTATTGAAGGCATTGAAAAAAGAAAAGCGCTCGGTGCCATGCGTAAAGAGAAAAACAGGAAAATCACAGTGGGCATAGTAGCAGCATTTTTAATATTTGCTTTCGTGAGCGCCCAGATATCGGCGCTGCCGGCTGGAGTAGACCCAAAGCCTGAAAAAGTGAGCACAGCAGGAGGCGTGATAAAGATCCCCGCAGCAAGCGCATCTGACGGAAATTTGCATAAATACGTTTGTGACATGCAGCACGCTGCGGGTGAAGCCTGCCCAATGCATGGAAGTTCAGGCGAAGCCAATGTGAGGATTTTAGCAATTACAAAAAGCGATGGAAGCGCTGCCGTAGCTTATGATGCCTGCGCCCTGTGCGGTGCAGCAGGATATGTGCAGGAGGGAGAGCAGCTCATATGCAAGCGATGCGGGGCGCCGATTAACCCTGATACTATTGGGGAAACAGGGGGATGCAACCCCATACCCCTTAAATATACAACTGCTGGCAATGAGATCGTAATAAAAACAGACGATGCCGGAGAAAGAGCCGACCTGTTCAAAGACTCCCGTATTTAAATTAGGTGAGTAATATATGTTCTCTCGTCTGCTCTTTTCGGCAATCCAGCGAAGAAAGCTAAGAATTGCCCTGGCAGTACTCGCTGTAGTAATGGGCGCATCCATTGCCTCAAGCCTTCTTACAGTATCATTTGACATCAATGATAAAATGGGAAGGGAGTTAAAAAGCTACGGCGCGAACATTCTTTTGCAGCCTTCATCCGAAGGCGCTTTCATAAATGAGAGCGAACTCTCCAAAATGAAAACAATCTTCTGGAGGCACAATATAATAGGATATTCTCCCTACCTCAGCGACACTGTAAAAATAAAAAACACGGAAATAGTACTGAGCGGCACCTATTTTGACGAGGAGATCAGGATACCAGGGCTCAATAAGACATTTATCGGGAACAGGAAAGCACAAGAGAAAGAGGCAACTATCAGGACAGGGGTAAAGACAATAGCGCCCTGGTGGAAGGTGGATGGGGAATGGCCTGCGCCGAAGGAAAAGCTTGTTGGGGACGCGCTTGTTGGTATCATTGCCGCTGAAAAGTCAGGGCTAAAGCAAGGAGATATTTTCAGGGCAGAGTTCGGCAGTAATAATTGGACTTTCAAAGTATCGGGTATCCTCTCCACTGGCGGGGATGAGGATGAGCAGGTGATAGTATCCCTCAGGGATGCACAGGTGCTTTTCGGGAAGCAGGGCATAGTTGACCGGGTGGTGGTCAGTGCATTAACTAAACCTGAGCCTGTGGAGGAGATAGACCCGTCCACCCTTTTGCCTGATGAATATGAAACCTGGTACTGCACTCCGTATATTTCCTCCATAATGCTCCAGATCGAAGAGGTAGTGCCCGATGCAAGCGCCAGGCCCATCAGGCAGGTTGCGGACAACGAAGGAAAACTGCTTAAGAAATTTGAATGGCTTATGTTCCTGATCACAGGAATAGCTATGACCACATCAGCTCTCGGGGTCGCAGCCGCCATGAATACCTCGATTTTCGAAAGGAAAAAAGAGATAGGGTTGATGAAAGCGATAGGTGCCGATGGAAACCAGATCGCCGGTCTTTTCTTTGCAGAGGCGGCTGTTACCGGCATCATAGGCGGGGCAATTGGAATTCTTATTGGCGTTGCACTGGCCAGGATGGTAGGCATGTGGGTATTCGGCGCTATCATAAATCCCTCCCTTTTCCCTGTATTGATCTCAGGGATACTATCGCTGGCAATTGCTCTTCTTGGCAGCATGCTGCCGGTGAAAAAAGCTGTTGAAATAGAACCATCCATCATACTCAGGGGTGATTAAATTGTTCACCCGCCTGGTAACAAAATCACTCCGGGTAAGAAGAGAGCGCCTCTTGATATCTATAATTGCAATAATGCTTGGTGCTGCCATGGTGGCTTCATTGCTTACTATCTCCCTGGATATAAGGGAGAAGATGGGTAAGGAACTTAGAAGCTATGGAGCCAATATAGTTGTCCTTCCAGGCGAAGGAGAATATATCAACCAGTTCAATGCCACGCATAATTCTATTATAGGTTCTGTCCCTTTTCTTTATTTCAAAGCCGATGTCAATGCAAAAAATATGGATTTTGCAGGGGCAGACCTTGAAGCAGCCAGAAAAATGAACCCGTGGTGGCATATTGAAGGGGCACTTCCGAAACAGCAAGAGGTGCTGCCGGGCATTAATGCTGCAAAAAAACTTGGGCTTAAAATCGGTGATCCTCTAATCGTAGGGGAGAAATCTTTTAAAGTCTCAGGTATCCTGGATACAGGCACATCTGATGATAACAGGATTTTCATCACTATGGAAGCTGGAGAGCAGATATCAGGCAAGAGTGGGGCTATATTGGTACAGGTGAGTGTTCTTGGGGATATCGATGAAGTAATCAGGTATCTTGAAAATGAAGGCTATAAAGTAAAGAAGATCCGGCAGGTGGCCGAGAGTGAGAAAGCTCTTCTTGATAAAACCCAGCTTTTAATCTCCCTTGTGGCCTTTTTTGTCCTTTTGGCATCGAGCCTCACCCTCTTTAGCACAATGGTAACAAGCGTGCTTGAGCGAAGCCGGGAGATAGGACTCATGAAAGCGCTTGGCTGCGGAAATGGCAGGCTTGCAGCCATGTTTCTTGCCGAGGCAGGGGCGATGGGCGCAGCAGGCGGCATCCCCGGATATTTTGTCGGGCTTTTACTTTCGCAATTCATAGGAATGGAGATATTTGATATTCAGGTGTCGATAAAGCCTGAAGTGTTCGTTCTCACCGTTTTGATCTCGATATTGGTCGCAGCAGTCGCAAGTCTTCTGCCCATCAGGCGTGCAATTTCAATCGATCCTGTCATAATACTAAGAGGTGAATAAAAATGATAATCGCAAAAAATCTTGTCAAAAAATACGATACCACATGTGCATTGAAAGATGCCAGTTTCACTATTGAAAAAGGAGAATGGGCTAATATAATGGGGCCTTCAGGCAGCGGAAAAACCACGCTTTTGAACCTGATAGGCTGCCTCGATTCCCCGACAAGCGGTTCTTTGCTGGTGAATGGAATTGAAACGACAAAGCTTAACCAGAAGGAGAGAACGCGTTTTCGGCGCGAGAACATTGGTCTTGTTTTCCAGCAGTTCCACATGATACCACACCTTACCGCAATTGAGAATGTTATGATAGCCCAGTACTTCCACAGCATCGAGGATGAGAAAGAAGCAGGAGAAGCCCTTATACGCGTTGGCATGGGGCACAGGCTGCATCATTTGCCCTCCCAGCTTTCTGGCGGGGAACAGCAGCGTGTATGCATAGCGAGGGCGCTGATAAACCAGCCCCAGATAATATTAGCGGACGAACCCACAGGAAACCTCGATAAAACTAATGAAGAAGCTGTTCTTGATATATTCAGGGAACTCCACAGCGAAGGGAGAACGATAGTGATCGTAACCCACAACCCTGAGATAGGTGAAATAGGGGATAAAATAATACGAATATCACACGGTGAAGTAAAGTATTAATTATATTGGAACCTTATGATTAATCCGGAGTTCAAACGCGCTGCTGTTAAAGGTCAATTTCAAACCTGAAAGCCAAGAGGTAAATCCGCTTTCTATTTGATCTTGACAAAAATCTTCTTCCTCGTTACGGGAATTAATTTTTTCCATTCGATTGTGCAGTCTTTTTCTATCTTAAAATCCTCAGTTGTTGAATTTGGTGAGTTCCCGTTAACTTCATAGAGATAAAGCCCATCTTCTCCATCGATAGCCATAACAAACTCTTTGCCGCCAACCGTTTTTAATTCTACCCCGGATACTTTTCTCAGGGCTTCCAGAATACTGGCACCTTTTTGCAGATCAATCGTGTGTGAGTCGGCAAGCTCATCAAGCATACCATACATGTTTTTTATTTTACTGCCAAGCACATGGGTTTTGCCAAACTTTCTTATTTCAATTAAATTTGCTCTCTCCAGAAGTTTAGCATGTTTAGCCACTACCGGAACCGAGAGATTTAATTCTTTTGCAATACCTGTGATATGCATTTCTTTCTTAGCCAATATTCTCAGCATTTTCAATCGCGTAGTACTGCTGAGTGCTTTAAAAATATCGTTAGCCATATGGATAACAACTATTGCTTGAAATGTTAAATATTTTATCTCTTGTGTGATTATCCAGGTTAATTGTGAGGTATAATAATGACAGAAATGAGCAGTGAATACAGATATGTACATAAGTATCGATATGAATTGGACTATGCAATGCTCGCAAAGCTTGCTATAATTTTTCTTACCATCGCCCTTGCGATCTACATTATAGGATTTTCAAACTTTGAAAGCTTTCCAGCACTCCACGAGGGATTTCATGACCTACGCCACGCAGCAGGCTTCCCCTGCCATTAAAGGCTCACTGGATTTTTTATCAATTCTGAAAGCAGGAATTGTAACAGGTATGGTTGCAGGCACAGCCCTCGGAGGACTTCTCCTTTTGTTCCTGACGCCAATCATATTGGAAGCAGAAACTTACGAAATCCAGATACCTGATTTCCATCCATTAATTCCAAGGAATATTGTTCACTTCTGGACATTCGCTGGAGCAATAATGCTTGGAATCCTCTATTCTATAATATTCACTTTCGTGTATACTATGGTTCAACACAGGATTCCGGTAAAAAACGCTGAGTTTAAAAGTCTGATTATGGCTTTAAACGGTTTTTTAGTAGCGGTGCTTGTCCCTTCTCTCTATCTGCCGCCTAACCCGCCTGGCATGGAGACCTCGCTGTCTGTGATGACAAGGCAGAGCATCTTTATCGCTATGATCATTGCTGGTATTCTTGCTTCAATAGCCTTCTGGATTATTTATTCACGTTTATCCCGGAAATATAATCCCATGTCCGGGCTTTCAATAGGAGCAATTGCCTTTGTCGTCATAATTATCACTGCATTCTTATTGTTTCCCCCTAATTCCAACATACCTTCAATTCCTTCAGATTTACTATGGAAATACAGGGTCGAGAGCCTTGGAGCTATGTTTACTTTCTGGGTAACTATGGGAGTAATGGTTAATACCATGCTGGAATATTTTAGACCACACTTTAGGACTTCAGAAAAATTGCATTGACCGATTAAATACTTCAGTTACTTCGTTTATCCGCCCCCGATAGGTGAAATAGGGGACAAAATAATCCGGATATCCCATGGTGAAGTAAAGTATTAGTCATCATGAAACCTACTGAAATCATAGATGACAAAAGAATCCCCAAGGATAGAAGAATATCTGGAGTATATATATAAACTCCAGGAGATGCATGAATCTGCCACCACCTCGAAATTAGCCCAACGCCTGGAGTTAGCCCCTTCATCCGTTTCCGAGATGCTAAAGCAGCTTGAACAGAAGGGACTTGTGGAATACGCTGATAAAGGAGTCGTATTGACAAAAGAAGGTGAACTTAAAGCCAGGAAAGTAATAAGAAAACATCGCCTCTCAGAGCGCCTGCTTACGGATATTCTGGGTTTTGAATGGGATAAAGTACATGAGGAGGCATGCAGGCTTGAACACGATATAAGTCCTGAGATGGAGGAAAAAATCGAAGAGAAACTTGGCAATCCCAGAACATGCCCGCATGGTTATCCAATACCTGATAAAAATGGTTTTATAGCCCATGATAATACTGTAAAGCTTTCAGAACTCAAAGCAAATGAAAAAGGAGTTATTATAAGCGTCTTTGAAGAGAACTCTGAGATGTTGCAGTATCTGGGGAGCCTTGGTTTATATCCTGAGATAGAAGTGGAAATAAAGAGTGTCGCTCCTTTCGGAGGACCGATCCTTATCAGGGTGACAGGGTCGGAAAAATCAGTTGGAAAGGAACTCGCAGAAAAGATAATGGTGCAAAGGAAATAAAGTTATGCAGATTGAGCGGTGATAGTAACGAGGGCACTTATCTGTTCCAGTCCATGACCTGACTCTGGCGGCTGCTGCCCGGTGAGCCATTTCTCTCCCCAGGCTTTTACCTCCTGCATTAACTTTCTTAAATCCTCGCCCTTCCGGGTAAGTACATATTCTGTTGTTTCGGGCTGATCCAGAGTTGTCTTTTTTTCGATAATACCGTTTTTTTGAAGTTCGGATAAATTCTGAGTAAGAACCTTGGAAGAAATCCCTGGAATGCAGGTTTTCAATTCATTGAACCTTTTTGGTGATTTCATTAAATTATAGGTGATAACAAGCGACCACTTATTCCCTATTGTATATATCGATTCTACTACAGGACATATCTCTTTTTGTGAAGTTGATGTACCGGGGGTCACAATCCGGTGTATATCATTGTTATATAATATATCTTTGGTCTTTTTACATGATGGTCTTTTTACATGAGGTTACCTGTTGGTAACTTTAATTTTAAATATAATATAATAATTAATAAGGGATTTGAGGTTTTAAAATATGAGTTTTGACAAAGAAAAAATAAAAACAGCAATCAATGCTGTAAACGATGCATGCCTGCACTGCGGCAGCAGCCACACCAATGAATGCCCTGTAAGTATGGCAAGGCAGGCTTTGAAATCCGTGGAGTGAGCCAGATGTCGGAAAAAACGCAAAATTTCAGCCTGGTATTTCTGCGTGCGGCCCTGGGCGTAATCTTTTTCGCCCACGGCTCCCAGAAGCTTCTTGGCTGGTACGATGGTTTTGATGCGACCGTCCAGTTCTTCCAGCAGATGGGCATACCGCCAGCTCTTGGCGCGCTTGCGATCCTTGCTGAATTCTTCGGAGGACTCATGGTACTCCTCGGGTTCTTCACACGCATCGGTGCGGCAGGCATATCTGTAACCATGGTTGTAGCGCTGTTCACGGTCCACCTTTCCCAGGGATTTTTCATAGCAGGCGATAAGATCGGTTATGAATATGTATTCGCGCTGCTTTTGATGGCATTATATCTTGTGATAAACGGTGCAGGCGAACTGTCGGTAGATAAATATATCAGGGAAAAAACAGGAAGCGGTTTTATCGGGAAATTACTATCCTGAAAAACTACTCCACCTTTTTTATTTTTGTCGGCTAAACCCCAAAGACCATCGCCAACAAATTCCTTGCCCCCATCGAGAAACCAAGAACGATCAACGTCAATGCCAGCATGTACTTCTCACCATTGTCCTGATCATCCCGGGAATCTTTTTCAAGCATCCAAACTATCACAAGTACCAGAATCAGGGACAGGGGGATAAGTATGGCTCCAGTTCCAAAAATGGAAGTAAGAAAGGAACTGAAAGGATGTTTGTTCGTGTAGCCTAACATATCCACACCAATATATGTTGTAAAAGAATCAAGTAAGAATGAAAATATCGCAAATGAATACATTTTGCTTCGAACGTATGTCATTCCAATCGCAGGCGATACTTTTTGGACAATCCAGGTAAGTATGAGAGCAGGCACAAGACTGTAAGCCAGGATGTTGATATTCAATTTAAAAGAACTATTGAAAATGAGGATAGCAACTCCTGCTAACGATAATGCAACACCGGCAAGTGCGTATGCATAGATATGATCTTTTATTTTCTGAACCTTCTCAAGATATCTTGTGAGGAGAAGAGTACCGAAACATATCGCAAATATCACGAAGTAAATAAGCGGCGTGATAAAAAAATATTTGACGGGCGGCTTCAGGAGATCCGCATCCTCGATTACCCGGAATACTGAACCCATGAAAATATAGGGGATCGTGGCAATAACAAACTGCTCGTCAATCTTGATCCTTAATTTATTCAATAGTTTTTGAACAGCATATATTCCCACAAATAAAATAATGACATATGTGATCATGTCAAAATGATTATAACTTGTATCGTTGATTAGACCTTCAATAAAATTCCGATTTATGAAATCAATAAATCCGCTCATTATTATCCTCCACCTGAAATGTTAATACTTTAATATATTCATTCAAGTTTCACCGCCCTGTATAAAGAGATAGTACCAAAAATAGACATGTATCTGTCAGTTTCGTTAATCTTCTCAAACCCAGCATCATGGAACATTCCGGGCAATAAACCCTTTATATTGTCACCAGTTTCCTCTAACCTCCTCATAACAAGGGATATCAGGTACATAATGAAATTCTGCGGCTTTCCGAAGTCTGCAACATGCAGTTCTCCCCCGGTTTTAAGGACGCGGAACACTTCTTTTAAAGTTCTTTTCTTGTTCCCGCGGGTCAGGTGGTGGAGCATCAGGCTTGAAAAAATACGATCAAAATACTGATCAGGATAAGGAAGTTCAAAGGCCATTCCAGTATCCAATGGAATATCAAAACCTGACTCTGTAAATATTCGATCTGGCTAATTCAAGTATCTTCGGGTCTCCGTCAAGACCGATCACATCAGCATCGGGATAGGACTTCTTTATAAGGATTGTGAGCGTGGCTGTACCGCATCCAAGGTCAAGTATTCTTTTATCCTTCCCGATATTTGCATGCTGCACAAGACTATTTTTGATTTTGTTTTCAGGAATTGCCAATTTCATCACCGGATCATAGAGGCGCGTGAGCATTCCAAAGCTAAGAGCTGGGACATATTTATCGTTCATTTGTTCATTTATCCTGTGTTACTTGTATTTAATTTTTTTATTGACGGCAAAAACATCGGGCGTCTGCCGTTTATATTCTTCATATCTCTCCCCAAAAGCCTCTATAGCTTCATTTTCTTCTCTTTTCGCCAGCCTGTAATACATTACCACAAGAACAGGCCACATGGCAAGCGTGATTATAGTGGGCCACTGGATGAGCAGCCCAATGGTCAGTACTATAAGACCCAGATATTGTGGATGCCGGACATACCTGTAAATGCCGCCGGTCACAAGTTCACCGTAAGATGCGTGTATCATGCTCCAGCCTTTTGACATCAGGAATAAGCCAAGGAATATAACAGCGCTGCTTGTCACCATCACAAGAGCCCATGCAGCTTCCATACTCATTAAACCTGCGCTGGAAATAAGCACTCCGAGCAGGTGCCCCTGTGCGTGTCCAAAAGAAAGGTTCAGCCCGAAAACCGAAGAGAGAACATATATCGTGAGCGGAAAGCCGTACATTTCTGAGAACAGGGCAATTATGAACGCTTCATATATCCCCAGGGTGCGCCAGTTCTGCTTTTTCAGCGGGGTAAGGAAGCTGAGCACAAAAACCGAAAAAATCCCGACGCTAATAATTGTTGCTGCCCAGTTGCCATAAGCGTATCCTGTCAGGTCATGATGGTCTCCACCTTCGATATTTTCAGGCTTTTCAAAACCCAGGAGAACTGAAAGACCTGAGATTAAAACCAGTACCATGAGCGTAATAAATCCAAGCGAGATAAGATTGTAAAAGAATTTTCTCATTATTATCCTCCTATGCTTTTTACTGCTTCATCGATGAGCCTTGAGCGGTATGTACTGTCGGGGTTGTTTACAGCAATCCATATCACAAGATTGTTTTTCGAGTAATAGTAATGATACTCGCCCCCGCCCTGGGTATAGTATATTTTCAGTTCGTTCATTTCCAGGACTTCAGGAATGCCAAACATTCCACCCATTCCCTTTGTCATGTTAACTACCTTTTCGACTGCTCTCTTTTCCGTGTCTGCTGATGTTAAGGATATGGTTGCCCTGTTTCCTTCGCTGTTCCTGTAGCGGGCTATGTGCGCCTGGTCCGGGCTGATATTATCCTTTGCAGAGTGCGAGTTTTGTATCTCACGGACTGCCACTTCACCTTCCCTGTGGAGTTTAAGTTCCATGTCCCCGAGTTTTTCCGGAAAAAATGTCTCCTGGGTTAAGTATAAGAATAACACCGAAGCAATAATAATTGCAACAAAACCAGTTATCAGAAAAATCCCATTTTTTTTATGTTTCATTGCGCTAAATCCGTTTTATAGACTCTTTCACGAAGTTAAGTCTGTAAGCTTCGTCAGGATTATCTACCTGTATCCAGAACACTCTTTTATCTTTGGCATAGAAATAATGATACGGGCCAACTTCCGGTTTTCCGCTGACAAAATAAACAGTAATACCTTCTATGTTCATTGATGTGGAATCGCTGAACATGCCAGTCTTTCCCACCTTCAGGTTCATGGTCTCAAGAAGGGATGCTGCTTCTATGCTGCTTCTGGAAACCGAAACCCAGAATTTAGCTTTATTAGCGGGCGTACTCTTGTAGTTCGCAATATATGCATTCTCTATCTTTACATCCGGATTATTGCCATGTAACCCTATTACCTCATTCATTGCAATTTCACCATCCCTGTAGAGTGCCATGTTCATATCGCCCAATTTTTCAGGGAACATGCCATAGGGACTGTTCTGCGTCTGCTGATAGAGGAATGCAGTAATAGCTAAAACTGCGATTATGAATATTAAAAGATATATTTCCAATCTGTTTTTCTTCATAGTGTCACCTATATGTCCATTACCGCCTGTTTCACAATTGACATCTGGTAGTCTAAATCAGGTGAATCAAAAATTATCCAGTAGACTCTCCCCATGTTGTAATTCATTTTAAAATAATAGTAATTAATTGAATTATTTGTCCTCATCATATAAACATCCGGGATCGTAAACTCCATGATGTCAAGTTTTACAGGTTTAGTGAAAGATTCATCCATCATGCCGGTATCGCCGTGCTGGTTATGGGTCTCTGACTGTCCCACATCACCTGAGTTTTCATGTTCTTCGTGTCCTGTTGAACCTCCGAGCATGGAATTCATAGCCTTGAATGCATCGTTTGCGACATTATGATCCGGAGGTTCGGCGACCCACATCTGCATGGTGCCTTTTTTGCTCTTATACACTGCTGAATAAGATTTTGCCAGTGGTATATTCTTCAATCCATTCATGCCCGATATCTGTTGTGCTACCGCATCGCCTGTTTCATATCCGGTCAACGTCATGTCGCCTACTTTCTCTGTAAAAATGCTTTTTTTTGCACCTGATGAATATAGAAAAATTGCTGTAAGCACTAAAGACACAATGATTAAAATATAAACTTTTTTCATATTATCTCCTTTAGACCGTAGATTTTTTGGCATGCTCGATAATTGCCCTGTCCTTCAGGATCGCCCTTGCAATATAAGCGCTCCCGATCATGTTTGCCAGCAATCCTATTGTGATTATGGCATCTTTATACCGGATGAGGAATGAAGATGCGGCCAGGATAAAACCAACTGCGGGCAACAGATCGCTTACATGGTGCAGGCAGCAGGCTACCATCGTAAGAGATGAAGTTGCAGAACCGGCCATCCCCATTTTTTCTGAACCGCCTATATTTCCAGTAGTAATATTCCTGTGGTATCTGAAAAGCCCCATCTGGATTCCCACTGCCAGTGGGATCAGGTAAACAAATATGCCGTTCGATAGATAAACATCGTATCCTTTCTCAATCGAACCTTCTGCCAGGGATGCAACAGAGATGTTGAAAAGTATTACAAGTATCCCTATGCCTGATCCGAAAATAAAAGGATTTCTCAGAAGGTTTTTGATACGCTGTATCCCGGACATTTTATTTACCATTTTAAGACTCTTTCTTTTACCCCTGCAACGTCATTGATCACAAGTTCAAAACCTGCGCTATCATCAAATTCCGGGAATTTCATGTAACCTTCAATATGATGCCCTCCCATGCCTCCATCCCACGACTCCGGTTTGATGGTATTCCCTTTACTGTCACGGATATAAGATAACTTTGCCAGCTCATAATCCAGCGATCCGGAGTGGGTATCAAGCTTAATTTCAAATTCATTATTCCCAAGATACACAGCAGTGATAGTTACTCCCGCTTCAGAGTTTTCTCTCATGTCAGGTGAATCCGAAGTTTTATCTGAAGAAGCTGGAGCTACAGTAGCTTCGGTTTTTTCTGACAGGCACCCGCTGACTGCTGCCGTAATCAAGATCAAAAGTGCTATTATTATTCCTGATATTCTCATGTAAGTTCCTCCTTTTTTGTATCATTAGTCTGACTTTGAGGGTTCTGCGCACCATGATTCATGTTTTTCATCATCAAAAGATGCATTATTGGGCAAAGCAGCAGTATTCCAAAAGAAAGTATATTCTGCGAAACTCCTGCAACCCACAGAAACCCGATGAGCAAAAGCGGGATTACGCAGCCGAGCAACATCATTATTGCATGCTTATGCCTGCTGAAAAATCCTTCCTTTATATTTGGAGTATTTGTATCGCTTTCCATTCATGCACCTCTGCAAAAAAAATTACCAGAACTTCCACCAGGGTTTTTTCTCACTCATGCCTGCATGCCCACTTTTCTGGTATTTTTCTGGATCAGAATCAAAAGCTTTCTTGCACCCGGGCGCGCAAAAATAAGTAGTCTTCCCTTTATATTCTGATTTGTACTGTGCCGTATTTTCATCTACTAACATTCCACAAATTGGGTCTTTCTGCATATTGTTCATATCTCCTTTTATTGTTTTTAACATATTTGTACTTTACGTTTAATGTAAAGTAAGTATCTTATGACGGCGGTGATGTATTTGTTCCAACACCCCTGCCTGAATACCTGTCATCGATGATTTTTCTGACATCTTTGAGTGAATATCCCGTCATCAACATGTCCCTTGCTTCAAGCGTTATGTCATTGCATAACTTGCATTCCGACGCATGCGGCTCATAGTTTCCATCAGATTTGATGTAACAATCCTTGAGGCTCTTATGTGACAGGAGCTTGTCTGAATGCTGCATGCCAGCACAGCCGCAGTAGCAGGCCAGGTACATGACCTTATCCTGATTCTGTGACGCAAAGATATAGGCTTCAGCCACCCGGCTGGTTTTCCGGGCGAAATCCGGAAGTTCAGGTTTGACTAATATATTAGTACTGTAAGCTCCTGATTTGTCCAGACTTGTTTTGTTCAATATTTGCGAGTCACTGGATATTGTATACATTGTATACACTATTATTAAGATCACCAGGATCGAAATTGCACCAGGGATAAATTTAAATTTCATGCATTCTCCATATCAAATTATTTCCAGTATCACAAATCCCATAGCCACCATGAACGACCCCATCAACAGTTTTATTCTCATTTTGTTCCTTGACTGCCATGCTATCATTTTATCTACAACAGCCCTATTGGTGGAGGCAAGAAGAACTGCAACAAGAGGCACGATAAGCATCAGGTTGTAGAGCAAAAGGTATAGTATGCCCTGAGCCAGCGTGGATTGTAGTGATAACAAACCAATAACTGCAAGATATATGCCGCCGCTGCATGGCACTGTACAAAGACCGACAAGGACACCGGCTCCGAAGACACCTGGTACAGTTGTGCGCCTTATCCAGTTGTTTATTGAGGTGTGCATGCTCCCTGGAATTGCCAGGAGGGGGCTGCCAGGTATGAAATAATCCTTCATTACTATCACGCCAAGTATGATGGAAATTAATCCGGCAGCCTTACCCACAGCATGAGTTGTTGAAAAAAAGGATATAGCGCTCAGGAAACCGATACCTATTAAAACATAGGTTACAAAAATTCCGCTGATATATATCGAACCCACTTTCATCAGTCCATACCTGTAATCAGATTGAAACTGGAGCATTCCCATAGTAAAAGTGATGAAAAGAAGCAGGACTGCAAAAGCGCAGGGATTGAAACCGTCAATTAAGCCTGCCGTAATCACCAGGGGAAGTGTTAAAGTCTGTGGGTCGATCGCCATTGCTGCCTCAAACCACTATAAGTGTCCCATGCATGCCCGGATTCTCCTTTCCTCCACAGCAAATATCGCAATACCAGTGATATTCGCCTTTCTGAGTTGGCGTGAAGGTAATAACTTCCTGGCTTTCAGGCTGGACTGTGACATTCAGATTGGCCAGTCCTGTTGTGAGAATGAAGTTGTGCATTCCACCGCCGTCGGTATGGTATGAATTATCAGGGTTTATAAGGTTTATGGTGACAGGCTGCCCTGCTTTTGCTGTGATTGTATTTGGTTCAAAGCCTGCCATGCTGATGGTCATTTTTATGGCATTTTTGTCAACTGGTTCCATAGCCTCTGATTTACTCAGGATCAAATAAATCGCGCTGCCAAATATCGCAATAACGATAACGATGAACAGAATGCTCATGTATGGAATCTTTTTCTCCAGATTTCCTTTTGTTCTTTTATGTTTTTTTGATATTGACATTTTCAATCCTCCTGATCACATTTTATTATTCGGCTGTTTAATCCCCGTTTGAAAAAAGTTCGGACCGGGCTTCTTTTTTAATTTATCGATCTTAATACAAATCCGGATTGCTTTCTGCCGGTATTCTTCCATTAATTTCCTGTATTCTTCCGAGATTTCAGGCCCTGCATGTTTTTCAAATCCATGAATTGTCATGAAAATGTTTCTTTTCTCATTCTCAAGCTCTTCCAGGGTGTATTCTTTTTTATATTTCCTGAAGATTTTCCTCCTGAAACGATAGACTAAACCAATTGAAAACAAAAAAAGAACTCCAATTCCCGCATATTGATAATCCGGTTCCTTCGTCATTTTAACCGGAATACTTACAGTCTCCCCCGCTTTGATATCATTAAAACTGATGATTTGATATTCATTTCCTCCAAGCGTTATAGTCTCATTTGATCTATCTATGCGCAAGCCATTTTTTTTATCGATGAACATCACAATGGAAATGGTATTATATATGGCAGTTTTATTGAACGTATATTCTTGATACTGAAAAGGAAGTGCATATGATATCTGCATCTCAAAGTTAGCCGCCGGCGCGATCGACTTCATGGGATCTATATATACGACACCTTCATCCTGAACAAGGCAGCATTCCATTGCCTGAGCTTCAAGGTTTCTTATATCAGGGGGAGTTGATATGGCAAAGAATGTATGGTTATCCTTGCTGTAGTGAATTTCAGGCCCCTCATTCCTGAATACAACGATCTCAGATATCTCAAGAGATTTATTTTTCATTGAGATGAAAATATGATCAAGAGCAACACTTATATTGTAATTTCCAGCATTATTTACATCGGTGATATTTACATCGGTGATCTTTTCATCAATCCGGGCAGAAGCTATGCCTGTGAAATACAATAGAGCTATGAATATAGAAATGGATCCCTTCAAAGCTATCACTGCTTATCCTCCAGTGTTGATGTGTCATTAGATACATGTTTTTCATTCGTGTCAGGTTCATCAATTTCAGAAACAAAATTCCTGTATTCTTCTTCAAACTGCTGTTCATACTTTTTCATATCGGGTATAATATCCATTTTCATTTTTCTTGAAAAAATGAATACAATAAACACAAGTAGAAGGCTTAATGATGTACCAATGACCCATAATTTTGAGATGTCCTTCCCGGGAGGAGCTATTATCTCCGTTCCATATTCTGCCTGAAGGGCTGAGAATATCTGCTTTTTGGAAAATCCGCTTTCCTTCATCAGAGTAATTTCTTTTTTTACCTGTATTGCTGTTGTGCAATCGCATGTTGAAATAACCATGGCACATTCGCATGGGCATATCAGGCCGGATGTCATATCATCATCTGCCATGACAGGTTTAATTCCTGATATTAGAAGTGTAAAAAGCATAATTACCCTGAGCATTATTTTCCTCGTATCGCAGGGGCTTTATTGAACACAAGATGCGGGTCTCCCCGCAATCTCATGCATGTTTACTCATTGCGTTCGATATCATCTATCCTCTGTTCAATAATTTCCTTTAATTCTACCCTGTTCTCTCCTTCTTTTTCTCTATCAAGCAGCTCTTCCAGGATATCTATGTCGCCTATATGTGCGATCATTTTTTCAAGGACATATACGGGCTGGTTGAGATCAAGGTTCAAGGCTGCTTCTTTCAATTGTTTTAATACAAGCGTTGCATTTTGTTTATGTTCTTTCTTTTGCTCCTTGTAATCTTTTTGTGTAATTTCTCCTGCATTGAATTTATTTTCAAGGGCGAGAATAGACCCGAATGCTGCATTCTTTTCAACAAGCAATTCATCGAATGACATTTCAGCAATGTCTTTCTCCACTACATTTTCTAAAAGAACACCTGGTTGCGGGCTGACCGCTGCCTGGGGCTCATCAATCGATACCTTCGCTACAGGAGTTGTTCTAACAATGTGCCTTTTTGGCTTTTTGCCTATTTTGTTTTTAAGGAACGGGTATGAGACAGCCCCGATCAATATTACTGCAACAACAGGGATAAGATAATTGAAATCCTCGCCGCCGCTTGTCTTTGGAACATACCCGGTTATCCGGATATCCAGTCCCTGCTCTTTTGGCACGTTCTTGAAGCTTAAGACTTCAAATTCTTTTCCCTCCCTTGGCACTATTTCCTTATTGCCAGATTGGCTTTCTATCCCAAAACCGTTATTTTTTTCAGATAGCAGCGTCAGGTATGATGTATTGTAGATCATACCTTTGTAAAATATATCTTTCGAGGATCCAGGATTAAAAATATATGAGATCGAGACACTATATGTTCCACCCGGTAAAATAGGATACATCGGGTCTATCCATGCAGAATCTTTCTCCCTTTGCAGGCAGCATTCCATTGCATCCGTTGTGAATCTCGTTATACCTTCTGGTGTTGCTATGCCAACAAATGCCCTGTCTTTGCTAAAGAAAACCTTATCTCCGGTATTCACGAATTCAACGTATTCATCAACTTTTATTCCGCCCGATGCCGAAGAAAGGACAATATGGTCAATACTTACAGTAAGTACATCCCCTTCTTTTGTGCTATCGTAAACACTGAAATCAGCTTTTTCTGAAGAATTCACCTGTTTTGTGTAAGGAGCATCTGCATAATTTGTCTCTACGAAATAACTTTTCCCGGCACTTACACTGTTGAATGAATAATTACCATTCTTATCCGTAGAAGTATTCATTACTTCGATCCCGGTCGCATCCATAAGGCGTACCGGTACCCCTTCAATTGTCTTATTTGCCTTCCGGACATATCCTGAAATCTTCTCTGAGAGATTAAAATCCACTACAGCTTTCCACTGTAGACCGATATTTTCTCCATAAGTTATATCATTGTAGGTCACATTGACCCGGTACATACCGTCTTTGAGATCATTAAATACATAATTCCCATCTTTATCTGTTGCAGAATCCGAGAGCTGTTTGAAAGTATAAACAACACCTGCTTCCGGGCTCTGTGTGGCGTTTACGCTGCTTAGTGTGACTTTCTGGTCAGCAAGCTTTTTACCGTAAGATATTACATTACCGCTTATCTCTGAGGCTGAAGCTGCATTTGCGAAAATAACCAGCATTATAAAAATTGATACTAATTTATTCATTTTTTTCATTCTCCTGCAAGAACTTTTCATATTCCAATTCAAATTCCTCGTTCTCATCCATTCTTTTCCTGCTGATCTTGTAAACAACAACCCCGCCAACTAAGATCCCGGCAGGTAATGCAAGCCATACTATCCAGTCAAATCCTTCTTTAGGCGGTGTGGCAAGTACGCCTTTTCCGTATTCTGCCACAAGTTTATTGTAAATCTCTTTCTCAGAAAGACCCTGGCCGATCATAGCCTTGATTTTATCTTTAATTTCAAGTGAGCTGGGGCATGTGCAGTCGATCACGATCATGGTACATCCTCCCTGGTCGGGGCAGTTCAGGTTCGCTGTTATGTCATCTTCTGTCACGGCCAATACCGGCACTGTTAATACAAGGAGGAAGAACCAAATTGCAACTATTTTATGTTTCATATACTCTCCGCAGTAATTGTTTTTTGTACATTTTGATTTATATTTATATCATCAGATGTTATTTTTCGCCTTATCGGTACAACTGTTGACAGGCATATCAGGATCCCCAGTATAAGCACATGGAATCCACCTAACCACATCAGGAACATCATTGGCATCACCTTGATCTTGACAGTGGCGCTGTCAGCCGTGATGGCCTGGGCTGAGAAATAAAGGTCATCTATACCCACCCTGTAAGACATGGGTTTGACATTCGTGCTCTCCTGCTTTGGATAGTGATACATGCGAGCTTCGCCTTTTGTCAGGACTTTCTCGCCTTTCTTATAGACATCAAAATATGCCGCCTGTACATCTCTGTTACCCTGGGTATACTGGTCGATATTCATTAGCTTGAAGTCATAATCTCCAACGCTGTATGTCCCGCCAACTCGCATATTGTAGGTCTGTGCCTGCTCATATACTACGGCGCCAGCTGCGGCTACGATTATCATAAGGATTCCAATATGGCACATGTAGCCGCCAAAGGTGCGGCGGTTATTCATGAACGCCCTGTAAATATTCTTCAGGGCTCCTGCATCGTCAATCTTTTTCTGCTTTTTCACTATTCTGGATATATCCAGAAGATGAGTGGCGCTGACCAGTACGGAGCCGGCAACCGCAACCTGTGCATAAAAATCACGTATACCGATGATGAAAGCGATTATCATTGCAATAACAGACAAAGCAAGTGGTTTTGTAAAGTTCCTCTGGAGATGGGAAATGGACGCCTTGCGCCATGCTATGAGAGGACATATGCCCATCAGGAATAGAAGCGCTATGCCAAGCGGGACATTTATCTGGTTGTAGAAAACCGGACCTACCATCACCTTGTAACCCCTGAAGGCTTCAGATAAGAGAGGATATGTAGTCCCCCATAGCACTGACGTGGTCGCAGCGATGAATATCCAGTTGTTATAGAGAAAACTTGCCTCACGCGATACGAATGATTCAAAGATATTCTTGCTGTTTATCGATTTGTATTTCCATGCTACAAGCGCCAGGGTTGCTGCAAGCACCACTATCATGTAATTGATATAATAATATGCGGTCTCAGACGCACCAAAGGTATGTACAGAAGCGATTATCCCGCTCCGGGTAAGAAGCGTCCCATATATCGTGAGTTCCCATGTGAAAAGGATGAGCAGGATATTCCAGAACTTCATTCCGCCCTTACGTTCCTGTATCATAGTGCTGTGATAGAATGCCGTCAGGGTAAGCCAGGGGAGGAATGAAGCGTTCTCAACAGGGTCCCAGCCCCAGAAGCCGCCCCAATTGAGCACAGTATATGCCCACCAGCTCCCGAACATGTTGCCAAGAGCCAGTCCAAGCCACGCCCACAGCGCCCAGCGGCGTGCGCGGTAAATCCATGTATCATCTGAAAGATAGATACCTGCGGCCATCAGGGCGAACGGGATCAATACCCCTGCATAACCCCAGAATAGCGTTGTGGGGTGAAACAGCATTCCAGGGTCCTGGAGAATCGGATTGAGACCATTTCCGTCCACAGGCATGAAATCAAGCATCCTGAAAGGACGGGATACTGTAAGCAGCATGTAGAAGAAATAAGCAAGAGTGACAAGGATTATAGGCATTGCATGTTTGATGAGGTTATCATAGGATTTCCCACGGACTGCGATTATTGCTATATATATGGATATGAGCCAGGCCCATAGCAGTAATGAGCCATCAGCGCCAGCCCAGAATCCAGAAATGGTATAGATCAACGACAGGTCAAGGCTGCTGTACATCGCAACATACTCATACTGGAAGTTGCGGGTAATAAAGAGATTAAAAAGCCAGATTGAAGCAATAGTGGTCAGAACCGCGATACCGACGATGGCGATCCTTGCGCTGCTGAAAAGTTCATCTTTCTTTTTCCATATCCCGATTATGTGCGCAATAAGTGCATAAACGGTTAATAACAGTGCGATTATTAATGTTGTTTCACCTAATTCCATGAAAATTCTCCTTTATGTTTCGTTGTGGTCCCCATGATCAAGATCTCCACCGTATTTTGAGGGACATTTCGTTACGACCTGGGTTGCCTCAAAAGTGCCATTTATGAAAATACCGGTAACAACCGCCGGGATTCCTTCTTTATAATTTCCCGGCATTCCCTGGTTCGATACAACAGTGATCGAAGAGTTCTTATCCGCAAGTTTAAACGTCAGAAGGGCTTTTTCCGGCACCCAGACCGTTGAGCCTTTTAGTATGGTGCCATTAACATTCACGATTTTACCGTCTAATGTATCAGCTTTCTGGACGAATTCATCCACTTCATAGTAAAATGAGAGTGCGTTGCTGAAGCTCTGCGCTGTAAGAAATAATATAAGTATAACCACGATCCCGACACCGAGCATGTTTTTTTGTTTTCTGTTCATTCAGTTTCCTCTTATCCAGATTCAACTTTACAAGCCTTGTAAACATAATCAAATATACCCCTCCCTTTTTAAGTGGGTTGCGGTTTATAAAAAACAAATTAAAACGATATTTGTTTAAAATTTGTAAACCTGGATTCGGGAGATCAATTAGAATTACCCCTACACATAGGGGTTACGTAAAAATAACTTATTTAATTTTATGTTACTCATCTAAACGTTTGAAATAAAAACAAAATTTGCATATTTTGTAGGTAATAAATGTGGTTGTTATGGATAATGAATAAATGGAACCGCAGATGAACACAGATGAACGCAGATTTATTACTACGCTTTCTGAAAATCATATTAATATTGAGGTTACAACATAAAATATTATATAAAATATATAAATTCTTGTGTAACCCTATAGGATATATTTGGATGAACTGTTCCAGAAGAAAATAATAGGATAGATGTGACCGGAAACGGGTGGAAAAAAAGTTTTTTTCCGGCCACTAATTTATTAATACTACATACTTTTTAATGTGAATTTTGGTTTAAAAAATGCAAAAAAAGTACTGTTTTTTTTTAATTTTCTTTAAACCTTCTAAGACGAACACGTACGAACTCTGGCATTTGGAGCAAATCCCTTGTTTACGATGTTGTGGTCCTCCAGCGATAGGACGAAATCGTATAACAAATGGATAGGTGTGACCGGAATATAGGAGTACGGAAAAAGGCTGTGTTTTTTCCGGCCACTAATTTACTAATACAACATGCTTTTTAATGTGGATTGTGGTTTAAGAATACAAATAAAATAACTATTTTCTTTAAACCTTTTAAATATGGGACATTATTATTTTAAAACTCTTACCTGGAAACCATATACAATACATGGCTTCTAATGATTGTGAATTTTCCCACCAGCCTGCCGCAAAAAAAAAGAATAGAACCTTTGCCGCTTAATCTGCGGTATAAATTACTATATATTACATCAAGTTTTTCATGCCCGGACCTTTCGAACCCATCATCGAACCCATGTTATTACCCATATCCTCACAATGATTCTCGCCTGATGTGACAGTATTTTCCACATCAGGATTTTTGTTGCCCATCATTCCACTTTGGCCTTTTTCACCATCCATCATATTTTTACCATCACCAGATTTCATCATCTGCTCAGGGCAATTTTTTGCCATATCCTCCATCATTTCAGGAGTACATTCATGATTTTCCGTTTCCTTTTTTTTCTCACTTGTATTCTGGGCAAACCCGACAACGGCGCCGAATATAACAATCGTTGCCAGGATTCCGATAATTAAGACTGTCTTTCGGTTCATATTTCTCACGACCTGGTAAAATATGATATTGCTAAAAATACTATGACCATCAGCGCAATGTGCACTAACATATCTCTGGTTCCGCCGCCCCCACAGCAGCCACCGCCATGTTTCTGCTCCTTTTCGACAGGATTTTGTTCAGTGCCTGTTTGTTCTTTTTTTATTTCTTTATCTGTTTCTTTTGGTTTACTTGATCCACAGCAGTCCATTTTTTAATTCTCCATATTAATTATTATCTTGTGTTATGTATTGTCTGTATTAATGGTCATTTTGGTTTAAATTTTGAAGATTTTTTGCCAAATTTATTCAATTTTCCTAAGCTTTCCACCTGTGAACTGCCCGGCGGCAAAGGATAAAATAAGCACCGGTATTACATTCCACCCGAAACCTGAAGATATTCTCAATAAGAACACAAATGGTACAGGTATGTGCACAGCCATCATCCATTTTCTTGAGAATCTGGGGGTATTGTATCTCCAGTAGCCAAAGGGCAGGTTGATCAAAAACACAAGGAGCATTAATTCTATTATGGACATAACTTAGCACCATTTGTTTCCATGAGATTAAATCTGCTTTCTCCATTAATCTCATTTGTGCTTCAAAAATCTAATTAAATAGATAAATAAACTTTAATTTTTTAAAGCGCAAACTATATAATTTACACTGCTCGTAAAGTATTTAGTTTACATCGTGTGTAAAGCACGCGCAGGCTGACAATACTATATCAGGAGGAATCTTTGAACATTATTGAACTTGAAGACGTATGGAAGGTTTATAAGATGGGAGAAGTAGAAGTCCCGGCTCTTAAAGGCCTGAGCTTAAAGGTAGCGCCTGGCGAATTTATAGCGCTCATGGGGCCAAGCGGAAGTGGTAAATCAACAGCTATGAACATGATCGGCTGTCTTGATATCCCCACAAAAGGCAGTGTGCGGCTTGAAGGACAGGATATTGCTGCCCTCACCGAATTGGAACTTTCCCGGATAAGAGGCAGGAAAATAGGTTTTGTATTCCAGTCCCATAATCTTTATCCAACATTAACGGCTCTTGAAAATGTCCAGCTGCCCATGAGGGTGCATGAGTTCAGCGAAGCAGATATATGGGATAGATCAGAGGAACTTCTGCAACTTGTGGGTCTTTCCGGGCGCGCCAACCATTACCCTTCCCAGCTATCGGGAGGCCAGAGCCAGAGAGTAGCGATCGCAAGAGCGCTTTCCACAAATCCCTTATTGCTCCTGGCTGATGAGCCAACCGGAAATCTCGATACAGAAGCCGGAAAAGAGGTACTGGATATTTTCGGCCAGCTAAATGTGCAGGGGGTCACTGTAGTAATGATAACCCACGATGAGAAAATTGCCGGAATGGCGAACAAAATAGTGAGAATGAGGGATGGAACACTCGCATCATAAGGAGTGAATAAAACATGAATCCTGTAAGAAAAAGTATTATGGTTTTACTTATATCGCTACTGTTTTTACAGAGCGCATCAGCAGCGACGAATGAATATCTTCTAACTGAACATGAACCAGTATCTCCAGGGGATACGGTTTTTATATGGGTTCCGATAAAAAACATTGGTTATGGGAACTTGATGACAGATACAGTAGTGAAGCTGGTCCCTGCAAATAATGCTACTGAAAAAGCAATACATGTCCTTGGTAATGAAGTGATACTCGGCAATATGGAAGAATGGAATGACATGCGCACAGCCAAGTTTAAAGTCCATATAGATCAGAGTGCAGTCGAAGGGGAATACGAGTTTAACGTCTATGTAACTGCAAAAGGAAAAGACAGCGGGATCAGTTCAACGGAAATGCAAAAGGACAGGATCCTTGTAGTTTCCGGCATGCCTGTGATAACACTTTCAAACGTTTCTATCGGAAGTGTCGCGCCAGGCTCAACAAATGAAGTTATTATTAAATTCAAGAACGAAGGGACAGGTACAGCAAGGAACCTGTATGCTGATATAAACACTGCAAGCGAGCATCTGGCATCCGTATTCTCAATACTTGGTTCAGGTACGCGATTTTCACTTGGAAGCCTGAGCCCGGGTGAAGAGACCCGGATAAGATTCAATATACTGGTTGATTCGCAGGCACAGACTGGTGTTTATAATATACCGTTACGGATTTCAGGATTTAACTATTCTGCCAGCGATTCCATTGGAATAGGCGTAGCAGGGATAACAGAATTTGAGTTAAGTTACCAGGAATCAGGAACAAGTTTCCTCCTCAGTGTATCTAATATAGGGGTCAATCCGGCCAAAGCGGTAAGCGTGGAAATACCAAATCAAAACAGTTTCAGCGTAACCGGGAGTAATACACAGGTGATCGGAAATCTCAACTCCGGGGACTACACCTCTGCAAATTTCCAGGTAAACCAGAAAGGCAGTGGCTCTCAAATGAATATCAAGTTACAGTACACTGACGCTGCTGGTATGCGGCGATCAATAGAAAAGAAGCTGACTGTGAAACTTTCAAACGGGATGGCTGGTGCAACATCTAAGGAAGCCAATGACCAGCATGCAGCGATGCATGGAACAAACTATTCGCAACAACTACTAAACTTTGCCCCTTACCTCGGGATAGTTCTTCTTGGCATCGTTGGCTTCTGGCGGCGAAAGAGCATCACTGAAATGTATCAGAGACTGAAATTCCAGAGGCCGAGAAAAAAATGAGGCTTCTGGATATCATCCTGCTATCTCTTTCCCATGTAAAGAAAAGCAGGATGAGAAGCTGGCTTACCATTGTAGGTGTGATCATAGGTGTCGCTTCAGTTGTAGCCATTATATCCATAGGCCAGGGAATGCAGGAAAATGTGCAGCAGAGGCTGGGAAGCTTCGGCGCGGATATAATAACCGTTATCCCTGGATATTTCAGGGCGACCGGCGTTCACAGCGAAATGCATACAGACAGGTCTGTGAGTACGAGTTCTTCGATCAACCTCACAGATAAAGACATTAAGGTGATCAAGCAGGTGCCAGGTGTCATGTATGCAAACGGGCTCGTTTCGGGCAAAGCCGACCTCAAATACGATAATGAGAAAACAGTGGTTTCTGTAACCGGGGTAGATACTTCAATCTGGAGACTGATGGATACTACAGGAATAGATGATGGAAGATATCTTCAGGCAGGGGATTCTAATTCAATTGTAGTTGGGTACAATCTTGCTTATGGGACTTTCCTTGTTCCCATAACTCTTAACCGTCCGATTACGATCGGAGGCAAGAGCTTCAGGGTTGTGGGTATTCTCAAGCAATCCGGTGGATTAGGGGGCAGCAGTGACACAGGGATTTATATGCCTGCCGAAATGGCAAGAGAAGCTATAACTGAAAAAGTAAGAAATAACCAGTTCACATCTATAGTCATTAAAGCCTCGGACTCTTCCCTTGTTGAATACATTAAAGCGGATATCGAGCAGAAACTCATGAGTTCAAGACAGGTAAATCCGCGAACAAAGGATTTTACAGTCATTGCATCTGCGCTTATACGTGAACAGATGAGCGGTGTAACCCAGACATTATCCTTATTCTTGAGTGCGATCGCTGCTGTCTCGCTGCTTGTTGGGGCAATCGGCATAGCAAACACAATGTTCATGTCGGTGATGGAACGAACCAGGCAAATAGGGTTATTGAAAGCGATAGGAACGAGTGAAGAGGAGATCATGAAGCTTTTTCTTATCGAGTCGGGAATATTCGGACTCGCAGGCGGTATCATAGGTGTGATATTTGGTGTGGCTATTTCCCTGCTTATTCCTTACCTGGGTATCCAGGCGCTGGGCTTTGGCGGGGATATGAAAGCAACAATAACTGCCGGGACCATATTTTTCGCAATAGGATTTTCGGTTGTTGTAGGCATATTATCCGGAATAATTCCTGCCAGGCACGCAGCAAAGATGAGACCCGTGGATGCTATAAGATATGATCAGTGAGAAAATGATATATAAATGATATATGACTAAAGATAAATGAAGATGACTTAGATTATTTATGACAGAAGATGACCTGGATTACAAATATGACATCGAAGCTATTGAAAAGGAGATGATGGAGGAACTGAAAAAGCCGCATGGCAAAAGGATACTTGTCTGTCCGGTCTGCGGCTCCTCCGATGTTACATATTACATGGGCCTAAAAATGGGATATCAGTACCAGTGCAAGGAATGCAATTATGTGGGAGCACTGATACTGGAAAAGGATGCCACTTCCTAATATCCTAAATAGATTGTGGTTTAAATTCCTAAAACGAAACTACTTTAAAGGATATCGGACAATTAATTAATATGCCAATCGACCCTGTCTGCTGGATGCGTGTTGATGGAACTGCGGAACATACATCGGAATTTAATGGAAATAAGTATTATTTCTGTTCATCTAAATGCAAGAAAGAATTCGATGAGGCTCCTGATAAGTACCTGGGTGTGAAAAGCCAGATGAAAATGCCTGAATAGAACTGGAAATTCAATCTTTATTGTGGGAGGTAAACTATGACATTCGGAATGATGGACGGTTACGGTATGAGCTTTGGAATTATGTTAATTCTTGGGCTGGTATTCTGGATATTAGTAATAATAGGACTTGTGTTGCTTATCAAATATCTATGGGAGGGAGGAGCCGGGAAAGAACAGGAATCTGCAATTGAAATCCTGAAGAAAAAATACGCCCGTGGAGAAATAAGTAAAGAAGAATTTGAAGAGAAAAAGAAAGACCTGACATGAATAAGCTTTATAAAAAAATCCTGATAGCAACAGATGGGTCAGAGCATACTGAAAAAGCAATAACCCACGCGATCGAACTTGCAAAGCTCACAGGAGCCGGGCTTCATGCTGTTTATGTGATAAGCATCGTTTCCCCGCATGCCGCATTGGAAATAAAATCCGACTCTGGTACTGGATCATATGAAGCCATAGATGCATCCATAGAGGGTTTGAAGAATATCCTGAGACATGAAGGCGATAAAGCAATAAAATACATAGAGGAACTGGCAAACACTGAAGGCGTGGATGTCACAAAATGGATCCTGGAAGGCCAGCCTGCAAAGGAGATCCTGAAACTTGCTGAAGAGGAGTCTGTTGATATAATAGTGATGGGTACACTGGGCAGGAGTGGGATCGAAAAATTCCTGCTTGGAAGCGTGGCTGATAAAGTGGTGCGTGGTTCAAGGATCCCTGTGCTTGTCGTTAGAAAATAAAGAAAGAATCAATGTTCATTCCGCTATTCCCACCATCCCATTGGTGGGATTCTCCTTGAATAACCGCCTCTTGTACCGTTTTCTTCACTATATCTGCCGACTTGATCATCCCTGGTTTTGACTTCTGTATCATTTCTTTCTCCCCGCCCGAAAATAGGCGGCCCATTCTGGAACATGCGCATAAATCTCCGGTCAGTCCTGGATTCAAACTTATCCTCAAGTTGCGCGCTGTTATCCAAGGCTCTCTTTAGTCCCTTGTTATCAGGGTAATCATCAAGCAGTCGTTCCAGGACGAACTGATGCATGATAATCTTCCTCTGTGCACCGAAAAGTTCTGAAACATTTCCGGTGGTGTTCGAAATTGACTCATCAACAGCTTTGATCTTTTCCCTGTAGCGTTCAATCGCGACATTGGCGTTATTCTCATTATTGCTTCTTAATTCAGTTTTTGCCTCAGCTATCCGCGATCTTGCATGTTCTATTTGTTTTTCGATTCTTTGGCTCTCATTAAATATGAATATCTCACCAAAGTTCTCAAATGCTATTTTTAATCCATATAAAGCGCTGTCCGGGCCTATTGAACCTTCATAAGGCGCTATGTCCTCAAAATTTTCATCAGTTGTGCCATTGGCCAGGTCATCCAGTTGTGCCATGCCAATATTTATTGTAAAGGCAAGAGATAACAGGATTGTTCCTGAAATCATAATATGCCTCATATTTATATTTTTCATATCCTACCTTCTAATTCTGGCATTTTGCCATAAATTTAATTATTATAGTTTTAGAAGGGGCTCATTCTTTAATCGGTTTTTGCTTTAAAAAGTTAAAATCGTCCATATCGTTTTTTACTTTTTTATGGGAAGCTCTGCGCCATTAAGTACCATTTCTACTTTTCTTTATTGAGAAGCCTATACCACATAAATATTATCTGCACAAGTATCAGTATAACAACCGGAAACACACCATAGTAAACAGGATGCAGTTCTGGTGGTAAAGTTCCCCCAAGCTCAGTAATTTCCATTATTATGTGGAAGGTCACCAGCCCTATCACAACCAGTGTAAGTTTGAAATTGTTATACAAAAATGATTTATCCAGAAATACCCTCGCTTTCAGTATGTTGAGATCACTTTTCTTCAAATGTTCCCAGCTCTTGAGAGAAAAATATACCCCGATGCATGCAACTATCAATGCTTATATGGTTTGTGCTTAAATAAAACAAAAAAATTTATACTATTTATTCATTTTTTTAAACGGAAACTAATATAGCAACGAAATTAATTAAATGCTATTATGAGTGTTCCTTTAAGCTTCCTTTCTATCAGGCTTTGGAACAGAGCCGCATCTTTGGTTATAAAGAGGAATGGCAATGATAATGAAAGAAGTAATCGAAGAAATAAAGAGGTTCATAGATAACCACGATAAAACAGATTCTCCATTGTTCATTTACTACGAACCCATAAAAACCAATGAAAAAGGTAAAGTGCTCAAAAATACCGGATTCTTGGCCACAATAGACGAGTCCATTGCAGTAAAATCCAATAATATGTATGTAACTTTTTATGGAGAGGAATATGTATGCACGCTGGATATGAGACTGTGGCTTCGTGGTATAGTGCCGCTGTCGGAGATTGAGACCCTCGAGATAATTGAAAGTTTATTTGTGAATGGTGATGAAATAAATGAACATTTTAGATAGATTGTTTGGTAAGAAGAATAAAAGAGATACAATGGAGACTAGAAATAGAAGGATAAAGGTTCGACTCTCAAGTATGGTAGGAGATACAAATAGATTAATGACTATTCAGGAACTGAAAGAAGATTATATAGACTATTTAATAATAGATACTAAATCTGGAGAAAATATAGATATTGAAAAATTGGAAAATTTAGATACAGAAGAAGTAGTAGTAAAAAAACGTGACGAAGAATGTTGTTAGACCTCAAATTCCCCATCCCATGACTCTGGTTTTTTTCAGCGAAAAAAGCCTGGCCTTTATCAGGACAATAAAACCCCCGATCATCAAAAAAGTTCCTCCCCAGAGAATATTCACCAGCGGCATGACCTTTGTGGTCAAACTTATCGGAGATTGATTTACCGTATCTCCATTAGAATGTACTATTATATCCGTGAATAAGGTCCGATGAATAAGGATTTTATGGAACTGGTCTGATCTCTCATTTTTCGTTAAGAACACAGTTCCATATCCATGAAGTAATCCGTTTTTATAAAAATTTAGATCCAGTGCCTGTTCCGATCCATTCACATTATTCACGATTTTATTATTGGCTATCTGGACGCTCCATTCCGGATCTATATTTTGTGGGGTACTTAAATCCTTAAGATCATAATCAAGGATACCACCCCTTCCAAAAGATGTGGACACAATTGCACCAAGTATGATAAAAATAAATCCTGCATGGATCAACGCTATGCCGACATTGTTTTGTGAAAACCGATGTTTGATGCGAAAAGACCTGAAAAATATCCCCCCGGCCACAAGAACTGTCATCGAAACATATGGGATGACAGTCCTTGAACCAATGAATTGCACAAGAAACGAAGATCGTTGATAGAAGTCCGAATCCGGGCTAAGAAGTGTGGGTGTTCCGGGCAAAAATGAGGTCAATGCTGAGATCATGGCCGCTGCAAGCATTATTCGCAGGAGGCTCTCAGGTTTTGCTACTACCTGGAGCATGCAATATCCCGTTAATAAAACCAGCAACAGTATAATGGGAAAACTCCAAAAATTATAGAAGTCTTCCGGCATTGGGACAATTTCACCTGATATATTTTCTGAGATAATTGAATTAACTGTGCCCCATAAAGGTATGAATGCCAGCAAACATAGAAAAAGAATGGTAGCGTGAAATGAACTTCGCATCGAACTCAGTGACTCTCTTCTCTGATTTTGAATATTTCTGTCTGGATCCGATCTATTTAAAACCAGGAATAATATTGCGATAATGGCCAGGAACAAAGCCGCAAGCAAGATCCGCCACACTTCGCTTCCCAGGAAATTGTGTTCCGAGCCGCGCACTCCTTTTCGCGCAAAGAACATTATGAAAATATTGAGAATTAATACGGATGCGGCTAACAGCGGTGCAGTTGTCCTGTACTCTTTTTCATTTCGCCTGTGTCTTACTATCGCATGCAGGGCGGCGGTCAGGATCAGCCAGGCGGCCAGGGTGCCGGATTGGATAGTATCCCATTTCCAGTAACCTTTCCACTCCAGTGTCTCATATGCCCATAATCCTCCTGTCACCATCCCAAGTGATAACATAAGCCAGGATAACCTTCCCCATGACCTCGCCGTGCCAGCCCACTCTTTTTCCCCCGAGTACAGATAGGCGGCAGCGGCTGCAAACAGGATGATGCTTGAAGCATATGCAATAATTAACAGCGGTGGATGGATCAGGAACCATGGGCTGATAAATTTTGGGCTTAAACCTATACCAGAAGATGCGTCTCCATTAAATGCTTCAAGAGTGAGTTGAAAAGGCGAATCGACAAGAGTGATCACTAGCAATAAAAATTCTATACCCAGGGTTATACATAGTGTTATCCCGGAAAATCCATTATCCTCCCTGTTTTTTGCATGGAATATTAGAATGCACAACAAGGTCGCCCATGCCAATAATAATTGCATCCCCTGTTTTCCGGCCCACATGGCTGCAACTTTATAAAAAATAGGATATTCCCCGCCATATACATAGACATAATTTATATGAAGTCCTGCTGAAATAAAGTAGTAAACCAGCAGTAAAACTGCCGATGAAATAGAAATAAACGCCAGGCCAAGCATCCAGGAAAAATATTTTTCATTTTTTCGAAGCATTATAGAAACTGCCAAAGCAAAAAATGATACCAATAAAAATATGTTTCCAATATTCATAACTATCTAAGTTTCCGATATAGGTAAATCAATGTCAATACTCCAATAATAACAAATACCAG
Source organism: Candidatus Methanoperedentaceae archaeon (assembly GCA_963753595.1). Lineage (GTDB taxonomy): Archaea > Halobacteriota > Methanosarcinia > Methanosarcinales > Methanoperedenaceae > Methanoperedens. Next base: position 69,856 of record CAVWCX010000034.1, read on the forward strand.
TTCCATATATTCGTATAAAAACCATGAACTCTCTTTTTTTAATATAACAAGAGGCGCAGGCTTCACATCCCCCCATCTTCCTTTTGAATCCTGCGCATGTATTGAAACTATATGCGTTCCCTCTTTCAGGCCTGAGGTATCCACCTGTGCATAAGCCTCCCTCACCTGCCCTCCTGCCAGTTCTTTGCCCAGGGTCAAATTCCTGCCCCTTCCCCCTTCTCCAACCATGTCAATAAAATACTCAACATTTGTAATGTTCGCCTCCCAGTCTGAGACCGCAAGGACGCTTAAGGAGATATTCTCGCCTGCATAGTTTTTCAGGGGGAGCATGATTATGTCCTTTATATATGGTTCTGAATTTGATCTCTGGAGAACATGCAGGGCAATAGGAGTATCTCCGCCGTGGCAGAGCGTGCAGTTCTGTGCTGCCCTGTGCATAGGCTGGGTCAGGTTGGTGGCATTAAACGGAGGCTGGCTGCCATATCTAACATGACAATCAGAGCATTTGTTGATCCTGCTTCCATTGCTTGAGTTAAACACTCCAGGTGATTGTATCGCTCCCGTGGGGAATTCGCTATAGTGGAATCTCTCAGTTCCAGTGGCGTTATGGCACGAATCGCATGATATGGTTCTTGATTCATTTGCTTTTGGCCCGGATTTTAAAAAATCTTTATCTTCTCCGGTCAGATTGTGGAACTGGTTTTTATTTTCATTATGGCAAACGCCGCAGGTGAGGGTTTTGTTTATCTTTTCTACAACAAATGAGCTATAGTGGGAGGCGTCATAACCCAGATGGCAGGTATTGCATGTAACATTTTGCAGGGTTTGTTTTATATGGGTATTATGGCAATCCGTGCAACTGGCAGGGCTGCTGTCCGTTGTCCTGCCCACAGGTCTCTCCCATACCAGAGAAGGCTTATGAAACCTGCTTATCCTTGATGAATCATGACAGGTCTGGCAGTTTATTTTCATTCCGATTGCAGTATGTTCGGTCTGGTTACCATGGATAAGCCTTGGGATCTGGACCGCTGGCTTATAGGGATAATCTCCTTCGACACCGTGACATCCATAGCAGGATGAAGAATTGCCCTGTGAGATATTCTGATAAAGGATATTTTTAGTAAGAGAAAAGTTGTGCAAAGAAAAGTTAGAAGTTGTAATGTCACCAGTATTGGTATCAGCACTGACTAAAGTACTGGAAGATGTATGGCATTTTTCACACGTATAACTGGAATTTACTTTGATAGTGTTTGCACGTTCCTCAGGCGCGCCAGGATAATGCGTACGAATCTGATCTTTTGCCCCGTATTTTTTTACAGCGTCTGCTGAAGTATGGCATCTGACGCATGTTTTTTCAGAAGGAACAGTGAGATTTGCGTCATGAAGCGTTCTAAGTGCACCTGAGGCATGGCAATCAGCGCACGACCCATTCTTTGTATGGGAATACACCTGGGTTGCATTGCCCCACACCGTAGCATTGGCACTGTCTTTATGGCAGGATGAACAATCTGTTGAATTGTATATTACCTTCCCGCCGTAATGAGATATATTAGCTCTCGTATTATTAACTCCTTTTTTTACAACAGCATTGCTGTGGCAGTTCTCACAGCTCGTTTTGACTGTCAGTTTGTCTCCTGCTTTTGTATGACCGCTAATGAGAGGGGCATTGTAAGCAGATCCGAATGAATGACACATTTCACAGGATTTCGGGGACCTGTAGTCTTCGGGATGCCCTGACGGCTTGCTCCCGTTACCGTGGCATGCCCAACATGCTTTATTAATGGGATCAACTGCCACTGCGTTTTCAGTCCTGTTATTGAGTTTTGCATGAACACTCTTCCTGAAAGCTTCAACATCGACTTGTTTTGGCGCAACTCCTCCCAGGCGGTGGCAGCCTGCACAATCAGGAGAAAAAGTTCCATTCATCAGGGCAGGTTCATGAAATGTTCCCGGAACACCACCGACAAGGACATCCTGGCCTGTACTTAATTCAGAACCTGTGTAATTACCGATAGTCTCATTGTAACCGATGATCACTGTCTCGTTTGATATCTGGCGCACATCTTCGATGACAATAACTACATCAGGAGCTGAACTATCAGCGGCTGTTGAAATATTAATAACAACGATTAAAATGGCGGCCAAGAGTAGGGATTTCAGGTCTGTTTTCATCCTCAACTCATCCTTTTACAAATATGTTCGCGATTTTCAGGCGCAAAATCGTGATATCCTTATCATTCAATGTAGTGTTGTATGTGAAGTATTCCCCTTCGGTTACAAATTCCTCTTTGACTTTTATATTGTCCTTTGTAAGAACTAACCATACATTCTTATTATCTGGACTGAAATCCTTCATATAAAGTTCATAACCGTTTCCCATGTTCCAGGAATTATTTGAATAAAGCATTTTTTTATCCGCGGTATCAAAATCAATATCTATCGGACTTAATGTTACATTCTGTTCATCCTTTTTGAGTACGGAATATTTCTGTCCGTCAGGCCAGTCAGCCCTGTATTCTTTGACATGGCAGGCATAGCACTGCACACTGGTCGTTTCAGTATGTATATGCGTTGGCACATACCCTTTGAATGTTATTAAGCTGACCATACCACCGTAGAAAATTTCAGGTATCTGCATATCTATAATGGTTTTATTTTCTCCTTCCTGCACCAACCTGTTTTCATATTTGAAGCCGCCCCCTTCCGTAACCAGCTCATCTTTTATTAATAGCCCATTATAATATAATTCTACCCATATGGATTTTCCTTCTTTATCTATATCCGCGATAGATATACTGTAGTTTTCGTTAATTCGCCAGGTATCATCTGAAACAAGCTTTTTTTCGATGCTCGATAGACGTATTGTTTCCCTTGGGTCAGGCGGATTGCCCCATTTTTGGCTTGTTCTTTCGTTCTGGTGGCAGCTTATACAGTCCTTTGTATCTATTGTCGGATATTTTGCAAAATGAGATACGCTGGAATTTACGGTTTTACCAGAATAAAGGACATCATTAATATGGCAGGTAGTGCAGGCAGGTGTTCTTATCTGGCTGCTTCCCGGACTATGTGAAGAAATGTGCCCTCGCTTTATTTTCCCGGTCAGGTTAAGCTCACCCTCGATGTGGCATGATGAACAGGTGTTCGGAGGCTTCCCAATATCAGGATGGTCATTCGGTGCCGTTATAATATTTGAATGGCACGCCCAGCACGCCCTATCCAGTTCAGACCTGGCACCGTTTAAGTTTGCGTGCAGGCTCTTATTGATAGTTGACTCGCTTACTTTATTTGAGGCAAAGCCATCCGTTCCATGGCACTTTACGCAATTCGATAATGTATAACCCGTCATGTTAACAATGGTGGAATTATGGAGCCTGCCTGTGCTGTGGCACGAAGAGCAGCTCAGACCACCATTATGGGTTATATTAGTTCTTGAAATTTTATTGAATACATCCGAGAATTCAGAGGCAGGGTTCTGGTGGCAGTATGAGCAATTGGTACTGGTTTTATTTAAATCCAGCATATCAGTCCTGTTCTTGCCATAGTGAGAAATAGTTGAATTTACAGTGCTGGCATTGAAATTTATCATCTGCGATTTTCTATGGCATAGCTGGCATGTTGCATTTACGGTGATGTTAACAGCATGGGTCGTATGTTCCGTCGCCTCAGGCGAACTGAAGAGTACAGTATTGTTGACATGGCATGTACTACAGGTATTTGCAGGTTCGGATAGGCCTGGATGCGTATCAGGCGCTTCACTGGAATTGGAGTGGCATGCCCAGCAGGCCTGATTGAGATTAGAGCTGGAACTCGCATTATTCAGGTTTGCATGGATGCTCAGGTTCATCACGGTTTCATTTATTTTCTTCGGAGCAAAGCCGCCGGTGCCGTGGCACTGCACGCAATTCGATAAACTATATCCCTGCATATTCGCAATGGTGGAATTATGAAGCCTGCCTGTTCCATGACAAGAAGAGCAGCTCAGGCCGCCATTATGGATGATGTTAGTCCTTGATGTTTTGTTGAAAACATCCGAGAATTCAGAATCAGGATCCTGGTGGCAATATGAACAGTTTGTATTTGTTTTATTTAGATCAATCATGTCTGTTCTTTTCTTGCCATAGTGAGAAATTGTTGAATTCAGAGTACTCCCGTTGAGGTTTATCATCTGCGATTTGCCATGGCATAGCTGGCATGAGGCGTTCACAGAGATATTAGTTGCATGGAGTGTATGCTCTGTAGCTAATGGAGATTTGATTTTTCCAGAATCGTTCACGTGGCAGGAAGCACATGTGAGCGCAGGCTTATGCATGGGATGTTTTTTCGGTGGTGTTGTTGAATTGGAATGACATGCCCAGCATGCACGATTGAGGTTTGAGCTTGAATCATTTATATTAGAATGTATGCTCTGGTTCATGATATCCTGATTTATTTTCGGAAAGAGCCCTCCCATCATTTCTTCACCCAATGCCTTACTATTGGTTCCGTGGCATCTCAGACAGTTTGATATTACTCCCATACCCATGCCGCCTGTCCCTGAAAGAGATGAAATTGCAAATAGAGATAACGACTCTACGTAGTTAATCAAATTATTTTCTTTTGAATCAACCTCAGTTGGCAAAGTCACCCATGTTGAATTAGTATAATGAATGATCGAAAGGTTGCTCTCGTTTACTTTTGTAAATTCTGCGTCATTATAAGTCACTTTAATATTTACACCACTGTAAGAATAGTTCCTGGCGGATATGCTGAAAAATTTAACAGGGCTCCCTGGCGGTGATGAGTCGGGCATGTCGTTACTGTTCACCTCAAGAGTTAATTCCGTTTTTTCTCTTCCAATAAAAGAAACAGATATGGTTTCATCTCCCATTTCTTCGCAATCGTGCGATTTCACTGTCTGGACAGTAGCATTATGGATATGTTCTGAGTTATTTTCAGAATGGGAACTGATTGCAAATAAAGACAGAGACCTGGCAGATGCATTCAATATGTTTTCTTCCTCATTTACATCCGTAGGCAGCATGGTCCACGTGGAATTTTCATAAATGAAAAGACGCAGGTCTTTCTCATTGATCCCATTTAAGTCCATTTCACAGTACGCTGCACTGATAGAGATGGATTCAAAAGATAGGTTTTGGGCACCCGGTCTGAAAAACCTGGCATGCAAACCATGCGGATGAACATCTACTGGATTATTTTTCTCAAAGTCCTCAATATTTACCGTTACATCTTGGGTACCGTTCTGTATAATGGCAGCTGTAATGGTCAGGTTCGCATGAGCGTGCTCCGTTGAATTAGTAGAGTTTTCAGTCGAATTAGAATGGGTATGGTTCGATCGGTCCGCAGATTGCTCATTAATTGATGAATCGTAAGAAGAAGTGTTCGCAGCATTTACCACCGATGGAATAAACAGCAGACCCAATAGTATAATACCTGCAACCTGAGTTGCATGAAAATTATTGTTTCTGTTCATTATCCTCTACTTTCACACGCATAAAATTTTCAGTTTACAAGACATGTAAACTAAATCTATTAAGACCTTGTTTATTTAAGCAGATTGTGGTTAATGCAAATATAGAAAATCACCAATATTTTTTTAAGAATTTTAACCAAAAGCCAGATAAAGAATCAAAGGAATCTATATGAAAGAGGTGAAAACATTGAAGATCAGAAAGATAAAGAAAATCGCCAAGGGAACATGTAAATGTCACTCTTCCTGCGCTTAATCAGACTGAATTGGTTAATCAATGACAAACAAAGAAATAAATCCTTATGTAAGCCTTATCTGCACCCACTGCGAATTCTTCAAGGAAGATGATTTCGAGCTTGAATGTGCAGCATTCAAAGTATTAAAAACCATGCTTCAGGAAGGCAGGATAAAACCAGCTGAGATAAAAGATGTCTTCAGGTAAATATCACGTGCTTGCGCCGGGCTATATCCTGCGCGAGCTTGAATCCCCTGTTGTATATAATATCATTAAAGACGAGTTGTACGAACTTGACGAGGAGGCGTTTCATTTTTTAAAAAAATGTAATGGAGGGAATCCTTTCCCGGATCTGCTCTTGAATGGCAAAAGCGATGAAAATATTGATTTCATGCAGGATGAAGGGATCATCCGGTTGGCAGAAGGAAAGGAGATAAGAAAAATTAAAACTCACAGATCACCGATCCCTTCACTACGTTATCTTCTTTTAAATATTACGAATATATGCAATCTCGCCTGTAAGCATTGCTATCTCCAGTATCCAGGAAAACTTGAGATAGATCTTGATGTTTTTGAAAAAGCGGTATCGCAATTTGAAGAAATTGGCGGTTTAAAACTCATGATCTCTGGTGGTGAACCGCTGGTCCATTCAAGATTCTGGGAACTTATGGAGATACTTCCATCGTATGAATTAAGAGTGGTTGTCCTGTCAAACGGAACCCTGATAGACAGGAACACTTCAAGAAAATTATCCGATTATGTTCATGAAGTGCAGGTCAGTATCGACGGTATCTATTCTCATGATTTACTGCGAGGAAAAGGTTCGTATGCAAAGTCAATGAAAGGTATTTCCAACTTAAATGAATACGGGATACCCATTTCGATCGCTACCATGGTACATAAATTCAATACAGGTGAATTTGAGGAGATGGAAAAGCTTTTTTCAAAGACAGGAGCAATTTCATGGAGCGTTGATGTTCCATGTATCGTGGGTTCACTTTGTGAAAACAAGGATTTTGTTCTTGATTTGAAAGAAGCCGCCAATTTTTTGGAATACGGTTTTGGTGCCGGATCACATGAAAGCACTGGTGATCATACCTGCGGTTCTCACTTATGTTCGGTATCGCCCGATGGTTCAGTCAGTAAATGCGGATTTTTTGAAAATGAACCTGCAGGGACTGTTAATGATCTTCGGTCTGCATGGAAAAACATTTGCATGTCCTACTTATGGAAACTTGATGAACTTGAATGCAAGGATTGCGCTGTACTTTCCGAATGTAAAGGCGGATGCAGGTTCAGGGCAAAGCAATACAAAGGAATACTTGCGCCTGACCCTTTGATGTGCCAGGTTAATTTACATTTGTAAACCAAAAGCTAACTGAAAAAATAATTGACATTACGCATAATATGGATATACTTTACATACACCGTAAAGTATATGGTGGAACAGAAGAAATACACCTTATAAATAAATCTTTAACAAAGGAAAACGCAAGATAAAAACATATCTACCAATATCGATTAAACTAATAGGAAAAACCTTATGAGAACCAAAAAACTGTTGTCCATACTTATCCTGGCATTAATTTTAGCATTCGCATATTTCAGTTATCAAACTGCACTTAATAATTTTACCTTGAGCGATAAGAACAACAGCTATCTTGGTGGCATAAAATTTCACCGCGCAGCAGAAGGACTCGAAGAAAGTTTCCAGATAGCACAGCAGGAAAATAAGCCTGTCATGATGTATTTCTGGGCGATCTGGTGCCAGTATTGTGCAAAATTCCAGACAGAAACTCTGGGAAATCCCCAGGTCAAGAAAATCCTTGAGGAAGATTATCTTCTTGTTGCGATGGACCTCGATATTGACAGGGAAGTCGCCCAAAAATATGGGGTGAGTTACCCCCCATATCTTGTTTTCATGGACCCGAAAGGAAATGTCCTCGAGAGAGTTCCAGGGGCGGTTGACGCGGATTATCTGCTTCCAATTGTTACCCGGGTAAGAGACCAGGTCAGGAGATAAAACATGATACCATTAGGAGACATATTACTTTATGCAAGTCTTGCAATTAGCGTTCTTGCACTTGCTGGATTGCTGTTGAAAGACCGGAAAAATATAGATGTTCTGGACCGGTATGCAACACCTGCAATATTACTGGTGGCAGGGCTTCTCACATTCGCTTATCTTCTCCTTACTTATTATTTCGTAACAGGCAACTTTGCCTTTGATTATGTCTGGCAGTACTCAAGCAACGACCTTCCTCTTGTTTATAAACTATCCGGTACATGGGCGGGGCAGCCAGGTACATACCTCCTCTGGGTGTGGGTAGTATTCCTGTCAGCGGGATGGCTTGCATGGACTACAAAACATAATACCTCGCTTGCAAGAAGAACCCAGATAATTACACTTATCACAGGCATATACCTGATAATTCTTACACTGATACAGTCGCCATTCAAGTTAATAATCGACAGGCCTGAAGTTGTTAAATTGATTGCAGATGGGACCCTGACACCTGATTTTGTTCCCGAAGTCGGCAATGGCCTGAATGCTCTTCTTGTCAATTTCTGGATGATCGTGCATCCGCCTTTTATGTTCATTGGATACGCGACAATGACGATACCATTTGCCGCAGCTATTGTTTACCTGCTTACTAAAGAAGATGGCTGGGAAGAACTTGGCAGGCAGTGGACGCGGTTTACCTGGTTGATCCTTGGAATGGGCATAGCAGTGGGCGGAGTCTGGGCATACCTTGTGCTTGGATGGGGCGGATTCTGGGCATGGGACCCTGTTGAAACGGCTTCGTTCATACCATGGCTTACACTCACAGGTTTCATGCATGCAGCAGCCATTCACAGAAAGGACAAAACTACATTTTCAATAGCAGCTCCCATGCTTGCTGCGGTTTCATTCATCCTTGTACTATATGCAGCCATCGTTGTTCGAAGCGGACTTTTCAATTCAGTCCATGCTTTCGGGGATACATCAACCGGAACCCTTCTCATATTGTCCATAGTAATTACATCGATCGTTTCCATCGTCCTGGGAATGCGTCGTTACTTTGAAGAGCCTGATAAAGTGGAGGAAGACCGCGGGTTCTGGAACAAGACGAATATTTTCTATGTTTCTCTTCTTATGTTCGTGGTGCTGGCATTCATATCTTTCTGGGGTATTACATTCCCGGCTTTTATCCAGCTTACGCAGGGTCTTAAAGTGGGAGTGGCCTCAGATACAAAGAATTTTTTTAACGTCTGGAGTTATCCTTTCACGATCATTCTGTTGATGGCACTTGGTTTCTGTCTGACCTACAATGAAAAGAAAAAGGAAGAACAGAAAAGGACATTGTACATGGTAATTGTTTTGACAATTATAACAATGTTCGCCCGGACTGAAAACTTTTATGTACTTGACCATAGCAGTCCCTTCTGGGTAAGGGAGCCGCCGTTCTATAAATTGATCGGCAATATCTCGGTAATATCTCTTTTCCCATCCATGATATATGCAACATGGGCAATAATAAAACGAAGTATTGACTATTTGCGGATAAAAAGTTTAAGACCAAAGATAAAAGGGATTGGTATAGCGATAGTTCACTTTGGTGTTATATTCATTCTTTTTGGAGCGGTCATTAGCTCAAATTTCACCGAGAAAATCGAGGGGATAAATATACCCCTTTCGGCAAAAGGAGAAAGTGTAAATGTCGGGCATGGTTATGATATTAAGTTAATTGATTTTACAACACGCAGCCTCTCCGGCGATGCGCCGGCAGGTGGATTAAAGATATCAGAAATATTCGTAAATCCAGGGGATTATGTAAATAAACCTGTTAAAGTAAGCGGTAAAGTCAAAGATGTCGCCGTAGTCAAGACTCCACCATCTTTTACTACATATATGGAAATAGATGACGGGTCAGGCAGCCTGTGGGCTGTAGCGCAGGCGGAAAGTCCCCTGGATATCCGGAAAGGTGAGGAACTTTCCGTGAATGGTTTCATGATGACAAATTTCAGGAGTAACTCAACTGGCAGGACATATGATCTCATCATATTCTCAAATCCGGAAGAAATCACCGGTGCGGTTTCCTCAGGCAAATATAAAGTCCAGAGCGTAGAACTTGAAGTTTATAAGGATCAAACGAAAATCGGAAGCGGAACCGCCGAGTACCTGGAATCAGACGGTGGAAGCGGAACATTCCCGCTTGTAGAGAGCAGCATAACAGGAACGGATGTTTATGTTATTTTCCAGGGTATTGGCGGCGGAGTGATCCCTCTTACTCTGCGGATCATACCTGCAGTGAATTTTGCATGGATCGGCATAGTACTCTTCGCGATTGGGATAATACTGATAATGGCAGTGAAATCAAGACAAAAAGAAGGATAAATATCTATTTCAAACGTCTGCAGTTTCTTCCGTAGTTTCTTCTGCAGTTTCGCGCAATACCTCAAATCCTATATTCTGCTCAAATGAAATATCTATCTCTGGCAATATATCAACATAGTTTACTAATTCATGATATATCTCATGCCTTGGACTTACAATTATTACGTGTGCCGGCGGGTGGATCTTTCTAAGCCTTCCTATTGCGACACTTGCCTGGTCCTCAAGAGGAACTATCGCAGCTGACGAACAACACGCTCTTAATGGACTTTTCATTATGTGTGTAAGAATGTTATCTGCAAAAGTCGGTTCCAATTTTCTTGCCTGGTCTGAAAAAGTCAAATTTGCATATCTGACAAGGTCATATAGTGCAATTTTTACTTTCGAGACATCATCTGCTCTGACTACTGCCATTGAGTTCATTTTTTCCCCCTTATTTTTAATTTCCATTTTTACTATTATCTAAATGGTAGTGGTACTGATATAAATGCTGGTACTAACAAAGACTATTTTCGTGCTACCAGGTGTTAACAATTAAAAACCAAACCATTCAAACTATCTTTGCGGACTTTGCGACCTGGTATGAAAAAAATTAACAACTGACTCGTAGGAACTGATACGAACTCATGCGCTGGAGTTCGTCATATTAAAATATACTCTAACGATACATTGCCTATTAAAATCTTATCTCCAACCATCGGATTATAATCATTTTCCGTCTTTAAAAATGCTTCTGACATCAATTTTACCAAAATATTTATAATTCCAAACCCCAACTTTAGCACATCATTGAGGTCATAATATAATGCAAAAAATAATAGTAACAGGAGGAGCGGGTTTCATCGGAAGCCATGTGGTTGATAAATTACTTTCAGGGGGAAATGAAGTCACAGTTATTGATAACCTGAGTTCCGGGAAAATGGAGTTTCTTGAACATCATATTCATGATAAGAATTTCAAATTCGTTAAACTCGATATGCTGGAACTTGAAAAACTAACAAACGCCATCAAAGGCGCTGATTTCATATATCATCTTGCGGCAAATCCCGATGTTCGCCTTGGAGCTGAAAATACAAAAGTCCATCTTGAGCAGAACATAATCGTTACTTATAACCTGCTTGAAGCGATGCGGATGAACAGGCAGCAAAATATTATTTTTACATCCACATCCACCGTATATGGCGAGGCTTCAATTATACCAACACCTGAAAATTACGGGCCGCTTATCCCGATATCATTATACGGCGCCTCAAAACTTGCCTGTGAAGCGCTCATCACTTCATATTGCCATACATTTGATATGAGGTCATGGATATTCCGTTTTGCAAATATCGTGGGCGAGCGGGGAACCCACGGGATAATAATAGATTTTATTAACAAGCTCAGGAAAGATCCCGAAACTCTTGAGATCCTGGGAGACGGGCAGCAGCGAAAATCTTATATCCATGTTTCTGATTGTGTAGATGCTATTTTATTCGTAGTAGAGAACAGCCATGAAATGGCAAATATATTCAATATCGGTTCAAATGATACAATAAATTCAACCGAAATTGGCGAGTTGATCGTTAAAGAAATGAGATTAAAAAATGTTAAATTCACATATACAGGCGGAAAGCGCGGCTGGAAAGGAGATGTGCCAAAAATGCTTCTATCCATCGAAAAATTACAGCAGCTGGGCTGGAAACCTAACAATAATTCCAAAAGCAGCATAAGCGCCGCGACAAAAAGTACTTTAGGAAAAATATAATGGCAACTTTATTCTGTCCAAAATGCGGTAAAGATACAGATGTCTTTTTTGAAAACATATGCCTGGAGTGCTTCACAGGGAACAGGACACTGATCGCGTGCCCCGCAGTTATTTATTCGCGCATCTGCCGGACTTGCGGTTCCGTGTTCAAGAAAGGTAGATGGTCATCAAGGGAAGATGAGGAAAAGACCGTCCGGGAATGTGTAAATGAGTCCCTGAAGATAGATGATGAAGCCGATGACCTGAAATTGACAATAACGCCAAAATTTCTTGATTACTCAAGATACAGGGCCCATGTAGATGCAAGCGCTAAAATCAAGGATGCGCCAATTGAATGTTCACTTGATACCGAATTGAGGATCAGCTGGGAGACCTGCGATACTTGCAGCCGGATGTCCGGGGGTTATTTTGAGGGAATTGTCCAGGTACGTGCGGATAAACGCCTACCGACAAGTGAAGAACTTAAAAGATCAACCCAGATCGCCCAGGCTGTTGCGGGGCGCTCGCGGGAAAAGGGTGACAGGCTTGCATTTATTTCACAAACTCTTGATCTTGAAGAGGGTATTGATTTTTATGTGGGGTCAATGAAGCTTGGAAAGCAGATATGCAGGGCGATCATAGAAGTTTTCGGGGGGAAATTCCTGGAATTTCCCAAGCTTGTGGGACAGAAGAACGGGGTGGACCTATACAGGATCACGTTCGCCCTTCGGCTCCCGGAATTCGTCAAGGGGGACATTATAAGCGTCGGTGATAAAGTCATTGAGGTCCAGAACTGCGGAAAGCATGTGAGCGGCCTTGACCTTGAAACAGGAAAAAGGTTCATGGAAAATTTCAATGACCTGATAGACGTTAAGAAATTAAGCAGGAGACTGGATGCAGTTCCCGCAGTACTCGTTGCTGATGAAGGAAGAACGATACAGGTCATGGACCCAGAAACTTATGTGTCGGTTACCATAAAAAGGCCGGAATTCCTGAGCGTGGAGCCTGGAAATGAGATTAATATCGTTAAAACTGCGAAAGGGATTTTTGTGGTGCCTGGGGTTTAGCTTAGATTATTTTTGAGGCAACTCTGAGTGAATAATAACCGTCAAATATATATTACATGAGCATTATGGTTATCTCTCGGTATTAATAAAAAATAGGGGTAAATTATGTCGAAAATTTCACATGTAGTAATTGAAAACGTCTTGTATGATGTAAGTAAACTTCCAATACCTACTCTAGAAGAATTCATAGTGGATGTCACAAAAGCTGAGTTAGATAAAGTACTGAAGAATCCTAGATATAAAGAGATTATAAAAGGTAAAAAAATTACAAAATAACCGCCATATTAAGATTCAATCATTTCTCTTTTTTTAAAGTTTTTTTCCCCATAACATCTCTCATGATCTTGATCGAGCACAATTCCCCGCACATGCTGCATGTGTCAACATTCTTGCTTCTTGCATGTATCGCTTTTGCCTTATCAGGATCTATGGCATTCCTGAACTGCCCGTTCCAGTCAAGATCGCGCCGCGCCAGCGCCATCTCGCGGTCATGGGCGCGCGCCCGATCCCTCACTCCTTCCTTTGTGAGGTCGGCGGCATGCGCCGCAATTCTTGTGACGATGGTTCCTTCTTTAATATCATCAACACTTGGGAGAGCCAGATGTTCGGCAGGCGTGGTCATGCATAGGTAATCTGCGCCGTGCATTCCAGCGACTGTTCCGCCGATAGCGGCGGTAATGTGGTCATATCCCGGCGCGATATCAGTGACAAGAGGACCAAGAAGATAAATGGGCGCATTTCCGGTAAGGTGCTTCATAGCCGTAACTGAAAGTCCGATCTCATCAACAGGAACATGTCCCGGGCCTTCAACAATGGTCTGTACGCCCGCTGCCCGTGCTCTTTTAACGAGTTCGCCAAGGATTATGAATTCCTCGAATTTTGCCCTGTCCGAAGCATCGTTTATACAGCCCGGGCGCATGCCATCGCCAAGGCTTATGGTCAATTCATATTCCCTGGCAATTTCAAGCAAATAATCATATTCAGAATAAAATGGGTTTTCCATATTATTATGTTTCATCCAGGATATTGTAAAAGCGCCTCCTCGGCTCACGACATCAAGTATCCGGCCACTGTTTTTCAGGCGCTCAAATGAGGACAATGTCACACCGGCATGGATCGTGACAAAATCTATCCCGTCTTCGGCATGTTTCCTGACCGCATTGAACATGTCATCAGAAGTCATATTCTCAATACTTTCACCCGCAGCCTGGTATATCGGGACCGAACCCACAGGAACGCTCACCGAATCCATAATTCGCCTGCGTATAAGATCAAGGTCTCCGCCTGTAGATAAGTCCATTATGGTATCGGCGCCGTATTTTTCTGCTGTCAAAGCCTTTTCAACTTCAGCTTCGAGATCAACATTATCCCTCGATGTACCCACATTAGCGTTGATCTTTGTCCGCATCATTTTACCTATGCCAATTGGTTGCGATCGGCTCTTCAAATTCCTGGGAATGACAATTAATCCCTGCGCAAGGAGTTTTCTTACGGTCTGGGGATCAATACCTTCTTTTACCGCTACGCTTTTAATCTCTTTTGTTACTATCCCGGAGTGTGCCATTTCCATTAAAGTTGTCATTTCTTCCTCGATCCGAACATTTTGCGATAAATACTTGGTTCGTGTTTTCCCTTTTTTCGTTCTATCTGCTCTTTGATCTCTTCATGCTGTTGGGGCTCTTGGAGTTGTTCGGTCTTTTTCGTTTCTATTTTTGTTTCGATAATTGTTTTAGCTTTATTAATTATAGCCTTTGGGGATTCGATAATATTCCTTGCATTATCAATTATCTTCCTAGAATTTGTCTTTGAATTATCAATACTGCTTTGAGAATCATTAATAGGTCTTACAATATCCGTGATTTTTAAATCAATAATTGGTTTCGGTTTATCATCAATTCCAGTCGATACAACTCTTGTCCCAGGAGTCTGGTCAAGGGGATCTTTGACTACAGGAACACTTGCCCCGCCGTGTTTGCTTTTTCGTGTTCTTATGTCAACAAGAATGGGGCGCTCGATGTAAGTGCTTACGATCATCGCCACACCCGGAGAAAGACTTTTGATATCATCTTCAACATCCGAACCTATGCCTTCAAGCCCTTTGCTGATGGCTTTCAGGTCATTGGGATTTGTCACTTTCATTATGATCTGGGTATTGCATTGCGAAAGTATGTTCTTATCAACACGTGCCGGACGCTGCGAAACGACCATGAGCCCAAGCCCGAATTTCCTGCCTTCGGAAGCGATCGTTCGAAGGATATCGGTGCTGACAGTTCTTTCAAAACCTTTTTCAGGGCAGAAATTATGCGCTTCTTCAATTACAAGCATGCACGGAGGTACAGTATTTAGTTTCCTGGCATCGAAAATATCAGCGGCCAGTTTCGCCACGATCATGGCCTGGAGGTCTGGATTAACGCCCTTCATATCGATTATCGAAGCCCTTGCATCCTGCACAAGCTCGTTTATGGTAGTTGCCTTATCTGCAAGAATCCCTGTTTCACGAAGCGTTTCAAGCTTATTGATAACATTCCATTTGGCTTTGCTCTTATTCTGTCCTACTTCAAATATTATATCATCAATAGTATAATTCTGTTTTTCAACTTTAAGTTTTGAGACCGCCTCGAATAATATTCCTGTCTCGTTCTGTGACCTTTCATCAGAGAAAAACTGCGATAATTCCTTTATACTGAGATTAATGCCATTTAACCTGAAAAGAGAATCCGCGCCAGGATTGAGTACCTTATTCGCCGGAGTATAAACGGTTACCTGCGCTGCATACCCTTTTGGCGTTATCCCGTACCTTTCAAAAGATGAAGGTTTATCATCATTGGGTAGTTTCAGGGTCGCATATTCCCCGTGAGGGTCGATGATCAGAAGTGGAACTCCCTTATCAAGAAGTTCTTCAAGAATTACGCCTCCGGTATAGGATTTTCCCGCTCCTGTTTTTGCAAGGATGCTGCAGTGCTTCTGCACAAGGTTATTTGCATCAAGGTTTACACGAACGGTTTGCCCGTCAAGAAGCCCGATATAGACATCACCGCGCATAAGTCCAAGAGTCTGTTTTATCAGGACATCATCCGCCTTGAAGATCTTATCACCTGGACTGAAAGGTGATTTGGGAACTCGAAGTACACCATCTTTATCCCGCACACCAATTACGGTAGCATCAGCGATAATATGTTCATCCATATCGCCTATTTTTGATGTACCTTCAGCCGCGTCCACAGCTTCTTCTACTGAGAAATCTTCGCTTGAACTTGTTATCGTTGATACCTGTGCAAGCGCCCAGCCGTCAGATTCATGCCAGACCTTGATATAGTCCGATCTCCGTGTTGCCAGGCTGTCAGAAACAGCAAACCGAAAGCTTGTTGAACTTGTCTTTCCGAATATTACGCCGATTGAGTCCTTCGCCATTGTGTACCAGAATTAATTCAATAATGTATGAGGCTTTCGATAATGACATTTTTTAAAGCTTATATTGCAACCGCAGAAACCGCTGCAGGCGCTGGTACAGGTATCCTTATGTCCATACTCTCATGATTTACAGGTAAACGAATGACCAGCAAAATATAGGTCAGCTCTTTACCACGATAAATACTCATCCCCGCAGATTCTATTCTCGATAAGGCATCTTTTGTTATATCGTTTTCTGATAATTCGCTCAATATCCTGGAAGCGTCCATAATTTCAATTGCTACTATCTTATTATCAGAAGAAAAATCTATTACAAAATTTTCAATTTGCAGGCTGTCCTTGACCTTGTCACCCATATATAAATACAAAATATCATTTTCAGTATCAAAATCTATTTTTGCATTTTTAACCATTTATCTAGCACCTTTCTTTTCTTCTTGCTTTGTATATGCGCAGTCACTACATTTAAATCTTCTTTCACAGAAATTACAATTTTAAGATCATATTTATTAGATTTATTAAATATAAGTGCATACTTTTGTCCATCAGCCTCTTTTCCCTGATATTCAAATTGTACAATATTTTCAGGATTTATCAAATAAGATCGTATTTCTTCTTCTGTTATTCCTCTAATTTTAGCTTTTTCCTGAAAGTGTTTGCTGAATGTGATTTTTTTGATTGATTTAATTTTTTCTTTTAAATCATCAATTTTCATGGCAATAATGAAAACAAATTATAGTTGCTCACATGAACTTTATGCCTTTTGGCATCTCGCCGACTTTCTCCCTGAAAACCTCAGGCCAATCCTTCGGTTCATACCCTTTCTGGGCAAAGAACGTGCTTGCCCATCTCTCCAGGCCAATGCCTGAACAGCCGCTCCATACGTCTTTTCCCGATTGCAGTTTCACATTGAAGCCTTTAGGATACTTATCCCCGTTGACGCTAAGGTTCTGGAACTCAAGATATTCCCCATCCTTCCCGCGGTAAGGAAGCGGCGCCTCAAAGTCAATTGTTCCCACACCTGTCTGGCCGGCAAGACCTGTGAGCCCTTCCTGTGCCATGAACCAGGGTGTTACCCATGCCATTCTCCATTCAAGTTCCAGGATATCGTTGAAAACATGTTTATAGCACTCCTGCATCTGCTTTGAATGTTCAAGAACCTGTTCGGGTGTGCCTATGAACAGGAGTTCGATCCTGTGGAATTCATCTACTCTTTCCATACCATGTATGCCGCCGCTCTCGTACCTGTGCGATGTGCCTGAGCGGTCAAACACCTTTACCGGGAAAGATTCATCCGAAACCGTTTTTCCCTGTAAGAATGGCCAGAACGAGGGGCACTGGGCATAGCACATGCCGCCGAGAGGCTTGTCGATCTTCTCGGCTATAAGGTCAATTGGGACTTCCAGTGTGACTTTGTAATTATCTATAACTTCTTCCCAGAATGCCGGGTCTCTTGTTTTAGGAGGGCACACGTAGTAGATTTCAGGATATACGCCTTTTGCGTGTCCAGAATGTTTCCACACGTCCCAGGGAACAAGCTTGGGGAAGATCATTTCAACGTAGCCAAGGGGTTTTATTACTTCTTCAAGTACTATCTGTTCGAAAGTCCGGAATATCCGGGTCATCTGGGGGCCATGTATCCACTGCCCGCGGCCTGCGGCACGCTTTATCCAGCCGCGCTTTTCCGCTTCAACCGTGGGGTCGCCCTTGAATGTCATCTCCTGTTTAGGACCTTCCCAGAGAAGGCTCCAGTGTTCTGTTTTTCCACCAAAGCTTTGCGCTGCTATTTTGTCCTCAATGAGTGATATTATCCTGTCCGGGATCTTATTCTCAAGCTGCGTTTCACCCACCTCAAGTGAAAGAGTGATCATCCCGTCCTCAAATTCAATTGATTTTACAAAAGGTATTTTTTGCTGGTGCAAAGGCTGTTCTGATGGCATTTTTACAATGAACTCTTCAACTTCAACCCCTCTTACCCCTATCTTATATGCTTTGCCAATTACGCCTGCAAGAGGCTTCCTGAGCCTTATGAATGCGTCGTGGGCACGCAGGTACCTGTCTGATTCGATATCAAAAAATATACTGTTTTCGCGTATTTCCCAGTTCAGGATCTTAGCGCCCCTTCCGGCCGGAACACCCTTCTGGAGAATAGTTGCTTTTGATTCTTCAATGAATTTTTCAATTTCTGCACTTGCAGCTTTTATATCGGCGCTTGTTTTGTAGCTGCCTTTTAAGTGAAAGTAAGGTTCCATAGTTTCAGTCCCATAAATTATTGATATGAAGATATTGATTTCGATTTATCGGTTCTTATACGATTTATAAGTTATTTAAACTTTCATTTTTTTGCGCCACCACCGCAAAATGATCTGAATGATACGGTTCAAGATTCACCAATTCGTGTACCTTGAAATTTCCGCCAAGCTTTTTCACTTCCATATCAGTTACATCCCCCGGATCTTTTGATGAATCAATACTTCTTGCTTTTATCATTAAAACAAGGATACCTTCTTTCTTAAGGAACATCCGGGCATTCCTGATAGCGATCTCAGCCTGCTCTTTTTGCGCCACATCCTGATAAATAACATCCGCTTGGGGAACCATATTTTGATATAATTTGGGATTTGAAGCATCTGCCAATATGGGAACAAGGTTCATCCTTGAAGAACTGACATTAATGAGATCTTTCATTGCCCGTGACGAGAATTCTACGGCAAAAACAGTTCCTTCACTAACGATATCTGAAACATGGCTCACAGTCGTTCCATTTGCCGCGCCAAGATAAAGAACACTGTTATTTTTCTTTAACGAGATCGTTGAACCTTTTAATACCAGGGCCGCAAGTTTACTTCGAAACGGGTCCCATATGCGATATTCTTCTTTTTCAATATTGATGAGTTTTTCATCATAAACTCGTATTCCGGGAACAAGATTTTTTGTAATTAATCTTTTTGAACCATCTGAAATAACAATAAAAGAATTATCAAGCCTGGTATTAATTAAATCGATTTTTTCCATTTATAGCAGATATTTTTAAATTTAATATTATCCGATCATTAAGTCTTTTGCTAAAACACCTGATAATTTTAAACAACGAACAAATACGAACTGATACGAACTCGTGAGTTCGTTGTGTTCATTTCAGTTCGTTGTTTTATCTTTTTTTTCTTATAAATCCTTAAGCAATCGCGCAATATCGTCCCCGACTTGTGTTGTCGTATTCGAGCCGCCCATATCGTAGGTTTTCACTTTTCCGTTAACGATATTTTTCTCGATAGCCTGAACGATCTGTGTGGAAGCCTCTTTTTCACCAAGCTGGTCAAGAAGCAGCGCCCCTGCCCAGATGGTTGCGATCGGATTTACCTTGTTCAATCCCTTATATTTTGGCGCGCTGCCATGAATTGGTTCGAACATGCTTGTCCCTTCCGGATTAATGTTCCCGCCCGGAGCAAGACCAAGACCACCCTGTATCATTGCGCCAAGGTCTGTTATTATATCACCGAACATATTTGGTGAGACAATTACATCAAAAAACTCAGGATTCTTGACAAACCACATGGTTACAGCATCCACATAATTGAAATCTGTTTTTACCTGCGGATACCCGGAAGCGATCGAAGTAAATTCTTCTCTCCAAAAACCATAGATATCAGATAATACATTTGCCTTATCCACTGAGGATAGATGTTTGTTCCTGTTTTGTGCAAGCTCAAATGCATAACTGATAACCCTGCGTGTGCCTTCTTTGCTGATAAGCCCAAGCTGGTAACCTATTTCCTCGCTGTCAGAAGTGATATCAAGGCCAAATTTCACATTATACATATTCCTGGCAACTTCCAGCGTTTTCTTGCTCTTTCCTTTCTTGGCACGTCCGCCAATGCCGATATAGAAGTCCTCGGTATTTTCCCGCACCACAACAAAATCAATATCCTTTGCAGTCTTATCTTTTAACGGCGTCCATACTCCTTCAAGGAGTTTCACAGGACGAAGGTTCACATACTCATCAAAATAGAACCTGATATTCAGGAGAATTCCCTTTTCAAGAATTCCAGGCTTTATTCTCTCATCTCCGATCGACCCGAAATAGATCGCCTTGTATTTTGAAAGATCTTTTAGCGTATCTTCGGATATCAACTCGCCGGTTTCAAGATAATGGTCAGCTCCATGCGGATATTCGATCCAGTCTATATCAAAACCGAATTTTTCACCAGCTGTTTCAAGAACTTTACGCCCTTCTCTTATTATTTCCGGGCCGATACCATCGCCGGGGATCACAGGGATCTTGTATTGTGTCATATAATATCCTCTAATTTAATTTCAATATTTTTCCCTCTGAATTCCCTGTCAGGTAATTAAATTAACTATAGTTGACAACACATAAGAAATAATATATGGAAAAATCCTTCGATCCGGAAAATATTGCCGGACTTTCGGAAGCAGAAGTAATAAAAAAATATAAAGAAGATGGATATAATGAAATACCATCCCGGGAAAAGCAGAGTACTCTTGCATTATTCATAAATATACTCAAAGAACCGATGCTGCTTTTGCTCATAGGTGCAGGTATCATTTATTTGCTGCTTGGTGAGGAAAGTGATGCAATAATGCTGCTCTTTTTTGTTTTTGTGGTCGTAGGAATAACTTTTTACCAGGAAAGAAAATCTGAACGGGCATTAGAAGCATTAAAGAACCTTTCAAGCCCCAGAGCCCTTGTTATCAGGGATGGTGTGCAAAAAAGGATCCCTGGAAGAGAGGTCGTAAGGGATGACATCCTCATCTTAAAAGAAGGAGATCGTGTCCCGGCGGATGGCGTTTTGCAAATATGTTCAAATCTGCTTGTGGATGAATCAATGCTGACAGGTGAGTCATTTGCCGTTCGAAAATCCGAATGGGACGGTAAGGATAAGCCAAAACAGCCCGAGGGCGACGATCTGCCTTTTGTTTACTCAGGAACGCTGGTTGTCCAGGGGCACGGAATAGCCAGGGTTACAGCTACAGGCGGATATACCGAGATGGGTAAGATCGGAAAAGCCCTGGAATCTATTTCCCAGGAAGAAACCCTGCTGAAAAAAGAAACACGGATAGTTGTCCGTAATTTCGCTATTGGCGGGTTGATACTATGCATAATAGTTGCGATCATATACGGATATACAAGGGGTGACTGGCTAAACGGGATACTTGCAGGCCTTGGTTTGAGCATGGCATTGATCCCGGAAGAATTTTCAGTGGTACTTGTAATATTTCTTGGAATGGGCGCATGGCGCATGTCAAAAAGAAAGGTACTGACAAGACATATGCCTGCAATTGAAACGCTTGGCTCTGCGACTGTCCTGTGTGTTGATAAGACCGGGACTTTGACAATGAACAGGATGATCCTGAATTCAATATTTTCAAATGGTCAATATTACGATATAGAAAAAAACGGGCACCTGCCCCTTCCTGAGAAATTCCATGAATTGCTTGAATTTTCATATCTTGCAAGCCAGAAAGATCCATTTGACCCGGTCGAAAAAGAAATAAAGACAGGCACAGAAAAATTCCTTTCAGATTCTGAACACGTTCACGATAACTGGAAGCTTGTAAGGGAATACCCCCTTTCCAAAAATTTACTTGCTCTCTCAAATGTATGGGAATCAAATGACAAACGAAAGCATGTGATAGCTGCAAAAGGTTCCCCCGAGGCAATAATTGACCTTTGCCATATCGAAAGTGAAAAAAAGGATGAATTATTGGCCCATGTCCAGGAGATGGCAGATATGGGTTTGAGGATCCTTGGTGTTGCAAAATCAAGCTTTACTGAGGCGACTTTTCCTGAAAAACAGCATGATTTCCAATTTGAATTCATTGGTTTACTGGGTTTTGTAGATAATGTCCGCCCGGGCGTCAATAAAGCACTTTCCGATTGCTATACAGCAGGAATACGGGTTATTATGATAACAGGGGATTATCCTGGAACAGCGCAGCATATTGCGCGCCAGATAGGTTTAAAAAATCCTGAGAATTATTTGACCGGCGCCCAACTTTCAGGAATGGAAAAAGCCCGGTTGCAGGAACAGATCAAGACCATCAATATTTTTGCGCGTGTAGTACCGGAACAAAAACTGGCTATAGTCGAAGCGCTAAAATCAAACGGGGAAATCGTTGCAATGACAGGCGACGGGGTTAATGATGCGCCTGCATTAAAGTCAGCTCATATCGGTATTGCGATGGGTGAAAGGGGAACTGATGTTGCGAGGGAATCAGCAGCAATAGTATTGTTGAATGATGATTTTTCTTCTATCGTCGAAGCTGTCAGGATGGGGAGAAGAATTTTTGATAATCTTAAAAAAGCGATATCATACATTTTTTCAGTTCATGTGCCAATTGCCGGACTAGCACTTTTTCCTGTAATGTTCAATCTGCCCCTGATACTTTTACCTGCGCACATTGCATTTCTTGAATTGATAATTGACCCTGCATGTTCTACGGTCTTTGAGGCAGAACCTGAAGAAAAAAATATAATGAACAGACCTCCAAGGGATCTAAAAGAAAAGTTATTTGGCAGGAAAAATGTTCTTGGCAGTTTCTTACAGGGCGTCAGTGTCCTTGTCGTTGTAATATTTGTTTTCCTTTTGGCCTTAACAATGGGAAAAAGTGACTCAGAAGCCCGAAGCCTCACGTTTGCCACCCTTGTAATAGCCAATCTTACCCTGATCATTGCAGGCCTTTCATGGGAAACAAGCCTGATAAGGATCAATCCGGAAAATAAGGCATTATGGCTCGTGATCGCAGGAGCGCTTGGGAGCCTTATTCTGGTGCTCAATATTGCGGTTTTAAGGGAAATGTTCCATTTTTCGAAACTTCATATCAGTGACTTAATAATCGTGTTCCTTGCAGGTGTTTCCAGTGTATTATGGTTCAAGATACTTAATATCAGGGTAAAATAAGAAGGAGGTTACTGTGAATAATGGACGATTGATGTTTTACTTCGAAGCTTAGATACCTGCTTCCCGGGATAAATCCCAAAAACCACAACATATATTTTAATGCAAAGACATTAAGACAAAAAATAGATTTTGGTTTTTATAAATTATGGCAACTAAACGTGACTATTATGAAATCCTGGGCGTGGATAAAAAAGCGTCAGCAGACGATATAAAATCAGCATATCGTAAGTTGGCGATGCAATACCACCCGGATAAGAACAAATCACCCGATGCTGAAGAGAAGTTCAAGGAAATATCAGAATCTTACGCAGTATTATCTGACCAGGGTAAAAGGCAGCAGTATGACCAGTTCGGACACGCTGGAATTGATCAGAGATATTCACAGGAGGATATTTTCAGGGGAGCGGATTTCGAAGACCTTTTCCGTGATATCGGGATGGGAGGACGCGGAAGGGGAAGTGGCAGTATATTTGATATATTTTTCGGAGGAGGGGGAGGGGCAAGGCGTGAGGGCCCAAGCCGGGGTTCGGACCTTCTTTATGAATTAGCCATAAATCTTGAAGACGCAGCAAAAGGGAAAGCAGTGGAGCTGGAAATCCCAAGAACTGAAAATTGCGATGTTTGTCATGGAAGCGGAGCAAAACCCGGAACATCCCCAAAGACATGTTCAACCTGCCGCGGCAGCGGCCAGGTGAACAGGACGCAGAATACGCCATTCGGGAGGTTCATGACGACCTCCACGTGCGGAACATGCCGCGGAGAGGGGAAAATTATCGATTCTCCCTGCACGACCTGTCATGGCAGCGGTACAGTCCAGAAGAGACGTAAGATCGAAGTCAAGATCCCGCCAGGCGTTGATACAGGTTCGAGGTTGCGTGTATCAGGCGAGGGCGAAGCAGGCGGGAAAAGCGGCCCTCCCGGGGATCTCTATGTGGAAATAAATGTCAGACCCCATAATATTTTTACCCGCAATGAGAATGACCTTCTCATGGAAGCTACCATCAGCTTCACCCAGGCTGCTCTTGGTGATGAAATAATCGTGCCTACTCTTGACGGGAAGGCCGAGATGAAAATCCCGCCCGGAACGCAGAACAGCCAGGTATTCCGTCTTAAAGGCAAAGGAATACCAGGCCTTCATATCTCAGGGAAAGGCGACCAGCTTGTTAAAATAAAGGTAGAAGTTCCCACAAAGCTGACAGACAGGCAAAAAGAGCTATTACGGGAGTTTGCCCAGATAGGCGGAGAGAGAACAAAGGGCAAGAGCATTTTTGAGAAAGTGAGAGATCATATTTGAATGTTTGAATTAACATTTTTCAAGCAGCGTCAGCGACCTTATCCATTCCCCTTTAGGTTCTCTCGTTGTCCCTACGACAAGCCGTTTCATATTTCCCACGATCTCAACCATGCCGCGCGCTTCAATTCGCTCGCCCACTAACGCTTGCCCTGCATAAGTATGTGTATAAGACAGTACATAACTTATCTCAGGATGGTCAATTTTATAGATCGCAGGGCTGTCAAATGCAAAGTCAGCATTTATAACGGTTGCCTCGATGGTCTTATTGCCAATATCGATTCCTCGTAAACATGGTGTTATATCCTTCCAGTCACGAACATAAAGCAGGTCAAAATAGGTTCCTCCCACCATTCCCCTGTTACCTTTCCTTATCTCATGGAGCAGGAATTCATCGAATGAAATATCGGGCCTGCGTTTCTTATAAATATCCTGCCACATATCTTCACTGATTTCTGTGATAGGGTTTTTCTTTTGTTTTTCCTGCCGGATAATATCACGCGCAGTGAACCATGAGATTCCATAAACGATGAAATCAATATCCGATGATCCTATTTCAAGACCGGGAAGAAGAGAGCCGGTAACACCCATATTTTCAAGAGGCACATATTTTTCAAGCGATTTTACAATTGCTTTTACCTTTTCATTTTTTTCTGTTATCTGCGGCAGTCTTTTGTCAGGTGCAAGTATCTCTTTGACCGAATCCCATGGCACGATATGCACATCGCTCACCCATTCGGGACGCGCAGTTTTCATGAATATGAATGCATCATCAAAATCCATTTTTCGGTATTTTTTATCAACGCCTCTTGTGCCCTCCGGGTCCGGAACATACCTGAGGATGGAGCGGATGCCCCCCTCATGGCAATAATCTGCGACTGCAAATATCCAGTCATCTTTTGTTAGGATGAAATCACGGAGTCGTGTACGAAGCATCAGCGACTTTAGGGGATCAGGATTATATAAAGAATATCATTTGTAGCAACTGGATTTTATTTATTTTTTTGGGCAAAGTCTTATATATTGTAAAGACAGTAACAAATAAGATTACAGGCTGTTCTAGCAGCAGCATTTACAGCAGCGAAAGGTTAAATCTGTTTTCTGCAGTTATGTTTGCCCTAGCAGACGATAATCTAACGTAAGGATGTGTAAAACTTGAGTGAATATCAGGAAAAAGTTGCTCCGGTAAAAGTCGGAGAAAGCTATGATGTATCGATTGATGATATTGCAAAAGAGGGCGACGGAATTGCCAGAGTAGAGGGCTTCGTCATCTTCGTACCGCAGACAAAAGTCGGGGATAAAGTAAAGATAACAGTCAATAAAGTAATGCGCAAATTCGCGATCGCGGAAAAAGCAGCAGAATAATTTTTATTCTGCTTTTACTTTTGATCATAATTTTTTGTTGGTTTTTGAGGCGTTCTTTCTTATATCATTAAAAAAGTTCATAAGTGAATACTTAACGCGTTCAGGTTCCACATCTATGATCTCTGCTCTTTCTTCTTCAGGGAAGAATTTGAAAACCGAATATTTTCCATAACGCTTACCTGATGTTGATGTATAACGCCCGTCAAGTAGCACACGCGCTCCATGATCATCTGGTGAGCGAACCACACGTCCCAGCGCCTGCCGCACCTTCCTGATAGTCGGGATCTCGATGGCATATTCCCAGCCGTGCCCGAATTCTGCGTCATACGCGGATTCTACGGCGCGCGTCCTGTCATTCAATGCAGGATACCCAACACCCACAATGACCACTGTCCTTCCCCTGCTATTTTTATAATCCACTCCCTCCGTTAGCGTTCCCCACATATAGGATATTAGCACGGCTTTCTTTCCCGATTCACCCAGCTTGAAAAATTCATCCCTTATTTGCTGCGCCGAAACTCCAACCTCATCAAGGAATACCGGATAATCGCATTTTATACGGTTCTTATACTGGGTGGCTTCATAAAAGCTCGGGAAAAATATTATCACGTTCCCGTCAGATTGTTCAATTATATCAGTAAGGACTTTTGTGATAACCTCTTTTGTCTGGGGGCTGTCCCTGTCCTTTGAAAATAAAGCAGGAACAGATACTGCTATAGTAAGGCGCTTTTCTTTTGGAAAAGTCAGGCCGAAGGATAATTCACACGTTGGCCGTGAAATTCCAAGCGTAGCTTTAATTGTTTCAAAAGGCGCAAGTGTTGCTGACATAAGGATAGCCGCAGTGCACTGAATTAAATAATGGTGCTGTGACATTTTTAGGGATGCAGGTGAATAATTCAAGCCTTCCTGATATCTCGGAATTCTGGCGCTTTACATTCAGGATCGGATAATAGCTTTTATCTTTTGAGAATTTAACATAATCCGAAAGAAAGATCGCTGTGATCAGGCTGCTGCATATTTTTTTGATATGGCTTTTCCCTTCATTGAATTGTTTTTCATAATATGCATCAACAGTCAGTCCGAAACTCCTCAAACGTTCGATGGTCTCATCGAGCTTCTTGATTCCTGCCTTCTCAATAGCCAGCATCAGTTTTTCCCGGAACATATCAGTACGCTCCTGGGGATCTGCGATCCTTAAGTCATACCAGTCCCTGCCTATTCTTTCACGTTTGCCAAACTCCTTATCAAGAAGGATGTTATATGTCGATCGTATAGTATCAAGAAGGACCTGAAGCAGGATTTGAACATCCAATGAAACAGAAGCTGCTTCGTTCCCTTCTACCTCATCAAGCGCTCTTTTTAAGGTAAATTCGGTGAGCGTCATGGATGAATGAGAACGTGCCGCTGATTCAATATTGTGAGCTTCGTCAAAGATCATGATAACATCGGCAAGGCCTTTATCCAGCCATCCAAGGACGTTCGTTCGGATATCCTCATTAAGAAAATGATGGTAATTGCATATCAAAAGGTCGGCTTCTTTCATGTAGCGTTTTAGCAGTTCATACCCGCACGCATCATTTGATAAAGCCCATTCTGCCACCTCTTCAGGCGTGCGCACACCACCGAATAGCCACCCGCGGAAATTATCGGTGTCGCTTTTAAGTAATTTATGAAGATAATCACATGAGTTTTTCCTTATATCATGGAGCTGCCTTTCTTCCTTATCAAATTCCTGGCTCAATTCCCTTTGAAGCTGTATCAGGGTCGCATCTTTATCCCGTTTAATCTTGTCCCTGACAGACTGCATTTCAGTTTTCAATTGCCCGACATCTTTTTCCTGTTCAAGCATTTTATATGTATTATCCCTTAGCAAACTGCATGTGTCATAATCCATATCAGGCTTCGGGCACATCAGCATTTTACCTTTAAGAACTACAACTTTTATGTCGGTCCGTTTTTTTATTTCCCTTGCCTCTTCAATGAATTGCGCCATCTGCTGGTGGACATTTGTGGCAATAATTACTGTTTTTTTTTCGGTTTTCCCGATTTGAAGCGCAGGAGCAAGAGAACTCAGGGTTTTACCGGTGCCGCAGGCCCCTTCGAATAAAACCACCTGTTTTTTTATCAACGCATCATGAATTGCCTGCATCGCTTCCAGTTGATTCGGGTAGCATGATTTTTTTGGAAAATAGCGAAGGTAGTCCTGTTTCATCGGCGACCATAGGATTCGATATAATATAAACAGTACGATTAACTGGAAAGAATCTGAAAATTTATGGTTTTTGTTCCCGCAAAGTCGGCCATAAACTTTGGTTCATAAATGAACCTGAAAAAAACAACGAACAAATACGAACACGAACGAACTCCGGCGCGTGAGTTCGTATCAGTTCGTAAGAGTTAGTTGTTTCGTTTTTCCCTTCTTACCAGTAAGCAAAGGAATGGAATCCTGTCATCATTAGCGGTTTCCTAATGGAGATTCTGATTTTTATTTATCATCCCCTCCATGCGCCCTGAAATAACAGCAGGAACAGCCCCTATTGCCGTACAGGTTTCAAGTGATACACCTTTTGAAGTAATATCTATATGATATTGCGCCATTTCAAATAAGTCAGGCGGGAGCCCTTTATGCCCTAATCCTATAAGGAAAAGAAATGATTTCTTCCTTATTATTTGTTCAACAAGTGCAGGGAGCCCAATCTCTTTTTTCTTGTCAGGATGTGACGTTGTTACAACAGGTGAGCCAAACTGGGGCTGGAATCCTTTATCGGGCAGGTCAAATACGAAGAACCTGCCCGTTCCAAAAAGCTCTGCAAGATATTTCCCTCCGCCTCCGATAGTTGTTTTGTCTTTAACGAAATTCACAAGTTCTTCTGCATTCATCTTGAAAGGGTAATCAAAAAGCGCAAGATTGAATCCGAAAGCATAAGCGATAGGCGCTGCCCTGGCAATACTTCGGTAATGGGCTTCATGGATCTTTATTTTATCATAGGTATTCACAATTCCAAGCGTTAGCATACTCGATTATAATGTGAGGTAATATGATAAAATTGATTAATAGGATTGTCTTATTGTTAATAACAAAATCAAAATACTAGAAAGTCATGCATAATCTAACAATGCTTCCAAAAAACAAAAATTTCTTTTTTGTAAAAGTAGCTGCGGTCTTGATATTATTATTGATGGCATTTTCAGCCGGGGCTGTTAATAATAAAACTTCTCCCCGGGTTGAATCACTCATGCTGACCCATGAGAAAGTGCCAGTGATAATACTGCTCAAAGATAAACCTGTGATAACATCTGGATCAAAAGAATTGACAATAGATTCAATGAAAAAGCATGCATCAGCCAGTCAAAAGCCGCTTGTTGATATATTGAATGATGAAAAGGTGAAGGGAAAGGCCGATAAAATAAAGCAATTCTGGATCGTTAATGCGATAGCTGTGAACGCATCGCCCGGGATAATCACGGCTCTTTCAATAAGGGATGATGTTGAAAGTATAGAATTTGATTCCGAACTTCATATACTTGAAAGTCCCTCGATCCAGGTCACACAGGGCCAGATAGACAGGGCAACAAATGCAATAAAACAAATCAACGCAACAAATGCCTGGGAATCCGGGATTGACGGAACGGGAATAAACGTTTCTGTTCTCGATACGGGGATATACGCCGCGCATCCTGATATCGCGGGAAGGATCATAAAAGGATACGATTTTGCAAATAAAGATAACGACCCTGCGGATGACAGCGGTCACGGTACACACGTTGCAGGGACTGTTGGAGGGAATGGAGCTGGCGGGACGACGACGGGTGTGGCTCCGAATGTGAGTTTGCTCATTGCCAAAGTATGTGGCAGTAGTGGGTGGTGTCTTAACAGGGATATAGTAGATGCGATACAATGGTCGGTTGAAAATGACGCCGATATAATCAGCATATCGCTCGGAGAAACTACCCGCTCAATACCGATAGGTTCAGCGGTCAATAATGCAGTAAGTATGGGAGTCGTGGTGGTAGCGGCAGCAGGGAACGATGGTCCAGGTGCCGGAACAATAAATTATCCTGGGGGAGAAAAAAATGTAATTGCAGCCGGAGCTGTTGATGGCTCTGATATTATAGCATATTTTAGCAGCAGGGGGCCTATCACAGTAGATGGGGAGGTTTTAACAAAACCTGATGTCAGCGCACCCGGAGTAAATATAAATTCATTATCTTATACTTCGTCAGGATATACCGGATATACATGGAGCGGCACATCAATGGCAACTCCCCATGTATCCGGGGCCGCAGCTTTGCTTTTACAGGCCGCAAGACAACTTGGGACAACCCTGTCGCCATTGCAGGTAATAAGCATACTTGAAAATTCATCATTAGATCTGGGAACTGCAGGAAAAGATAATTCATATGGTTCAGGCAGGATCGATGTATTTGCAGCGATAAACTCACTGGCTCCGCCTCCTATGGGTTTCATAAACGGTACGGTGATGGACAGTGTCGATAAAACGGGTATCGCAGGAGTGCTGGTATCCACCAATACCAGCATATCAACAATGACTAATGCAACCGGATTCTATTCGTTTGCCCTTACCTCAGGTACATATGATCTCACGGCGGCGTTCCCGCCGACATATTATGAAAATAGTACGATCAGGGTAACGACAATAATAAGCGGCGTAGTTGTGCAGGATATTGATTTTTTGAAGAAGCCAACAAGTAATATTAGCGGCAGGGTCAAGCAAGTCTGAAATTGATAAATTTATGATTTATCTATGAAATATGAGCCTGACAAAATTACTATCTAGATTTTGCAAGAAAATTGCATTTATTCAGACAGGATTAACAGGATCGACAGGATTTAGTCATCCTGTTTTTCCAATATAATCCGTAACTTTGCACCCTTTACGTTCTAGTATGAAAAAAATTTACAACTAACTTGTACGAACTGATACGAACTCACGCGCCGGAGTTCGTTTTAGTTCGTTGTTTATTTCATGTTCATTTATGAACCACAATTCAGGGCCGACTTTGCGATGAGATAAAGTTGATATAAAAAGGAAAGTGAGGGTTTTATAATATGAATAATCGCATTTATTTTGAAAGGATTATCAGGATAACTCGGCAAAATCGTATCCTGTCGATCCTGTTAATCCTGTCAAATGACGTCGAACGTTATGGATTGGAAGAAAAGAATCTAATTATGATGAAATTATGTGTGAAATATGGTCGGCATCACTAAAACGATAACTATTTACTGCCCCGTTACTTAGAAGAATAAACAAAAATAAGAGTGTCAGAGCATGAACCTTAAAGATTTTCTTTCCAAAAATAACACTGATCCGAAATTATCAGAATTGATACTTTTTTTTGCACAGAATGGACTTACAATAAAGAGCGGATTCCTGAAAAGCCAGAATAAGGCAGGCACACATAACATCTATGGCGAAGAGCAGATGGCTCTGGATAAATGGGCAGATGAAGTCCTCATAAACGGATTGAAGAAAACAAGGCTGGTGCGCTATATAGCAACAGAAGAGCAGCCCGGTATCATTGAGATCGATAACCCGAAGAACCAGTTCGGTGTTGTCATTGATCCTCTTGACGGTTCTTCACTGATCGATGTGAATCTTGCTGTCGGGACAATTATCGGCATCTATCCGGGAACTGTCCTTGATATGGGTAAGAACATGATCGCTGCCATGTATATTCTATACGGGCCGCTTACAACGCTTACTTTTACAGCAGGCAATGGCGTGCATGATTTCGTAATGGATGAAAAAGGCGAATTCCACCTGACAGCGGAAAATATCAAGATGCCTGACGGGAAAATATACGCACCCGGCGCTCTTCGCAAGGATTACCTGCCAGCGCATTCAAAGTTCATTACAGGTCTTGAGAACGACGGCTATAAACTGCGATTTAGCGGCTCTTTTGTGGCTGACATGCACCAGATACTCCACAAAGGAGGCGTGTTTACATATCCTGCCATTAAAGGAAAAGAAAAAGGAAAGCTGCGCCTCCTTTTTGAGGCAAACCCCATGGGGAAGATAGTTTCAGAAGCGGGTGGCATGATAAGTAATGGGAGAAGAGATATCCTGTCTATCAAGCCGGATGTTATTGATTACATCACTCCTGTCTATGCGGGTGGGAAAAAGGAAATTGATTTGATCGAAAAATACATGCGGGAATAGGATTTCATTATTTTACGTTTATGGTCAAAATCGCTGGCTCACCACGCATCGGTTTGAAATACAACCCAATTCTATAATTCCCGGTGGTATTGAAAAGATAGCTATTTCTTGTACGGAGAACCATTTCGGGTATCTTCTTATCCATTTCAACAAGTGTATAGTCGCTATCCATCTTATTCGACCAGAAAACCATATCTCCCGCATTTATAGTGATATCCGCAGGATAGTACTTGTCATCCTTAACAATAATTGTTACATTCTTTCCAGTAGGAGTTGCCGCGACATAAGGCGTTGGTTCTGGAGTGGGTGTCACTATTGCTGGAGTTGGTGTGGGCGTTGGAATCGTTGTTTCCGGTGTCTGCTGTGGTGCAGGTCCCGTCGTAGTTGATGTGGTACACCCGCTTATTAATACAGCTATTACTAAAAGTCCAATAAATAATGTCTTTTTCATGTTAATCTCCCGTGAAGGATGTATAATCCCGTTCTGGATACATAACTTACTTACTATTTATCATTTATGGATTAATTAATTTAGCATATGTAGGGACAATCATCGGCATCTATCCGGGATTTCGTAATGGATGAAAAAGGCGAATTCCACCTGACAGCGGAAAATATTATGATGCCTGATGGGAAAATATACGCACCCGGCGCTCTTCGCAAGGATTATCTGCCAGCGAATTCAAAGTTCATTACAGGTCTTGAAATGGGAGAAGAGATATCCTGCCTATCAAGCCAGATGTTAGTGATTAAATCACTCCCATCTATGCGGGTGGGAAAAAGGAAATTGGTTTGATCTAAAAATACATGCGGGAATAGGATTGAACGTGACAGTCGCTAATCGTTTTAGGGAGTTGCCCTAATGCGCAACACCTTATATGGGGTTATGGTTGATTGTAGTCACCTATATACCAACCACATGCCAACCCGTTCCATTACAAATTTTGCATTTAATCCATGTCTTCACAAAAATAGAATTATTTCTATCTATTCTTTCCCCCTTCCCTTTACAGCCCCCACATAGTTCAAGCTTCTCTCCCCTTGAAAGATTAAATTCGACCCGACCATTTCCTCCACAAATTTTGCATTCAATCCATGTATTCATAAACATAGAATTATTTTTATCTATTCTTTCCCCTTTTCCTCCACAGCGCCCGCATTCTACGCGCACTTTTTTGATGAGGGCAACGCTTTGATTATTATCAGAATTCGAAGATTTAACTTGAACTTCTTTAATTTTTGAGGTCAATGATATCATTATCTCTTCAATAGAATCGAAAGTATCTCGCCAAGGAACATGCGGTTTTTCATGCATTAAGCTGTCATAGAATTCATAAATTCTTGGTTCACTATACCATTCAATTATTTTTCTTTGACTTTCATCTTTGATCTTTCTGTATATCGCAGATTCATTCTCTGCTTTTTTACGTATAAAAATACAAATCGATTTACCTTTTTTTCTTGCACACCAGTATTCTGCTTCGGAGATTGGTAAACCAAATAAATCCTGATAGGGTGAGCCTTCTCTCCTTTTATAAGGCAAACCAGCTCTTTTATCCAAAATTATTACAAAAAAATCGCATTCTTCTGCAACTTTGAGGCAATTCGTCATCGCATCTAGATGGCGATTTGTAGGAAAGTCAGCCTTTTCGCTGAACCATGGTGTGTGCCCCAATTCTTTCAGACGACGATAAAGCTCGTCTCTTAAATCCTCTAAACCTTTGATGGTACTGCTGACAAATATTTTCATAATCAAATGCTTACCTAAGGCAATACCTAAAAATAAATTAGTAAATTATATAATCTAAGCCATCATATATAGTGGCATGGATACTAACAAGGAGTACACATGGTGGCTAAAAGCCCTATCAGGAGCGGATGAAGTTCAAGCAAGACGTTTTGCAGGAGCCATAGCACTTGAAATTGGGTGGGGTGGAGTCTCAAAAGTTGAAGAATTAACAGGCATGTCCCATTCGACTATCCATAAAGGGATAGAGGAACTCAAAACGTCAGAGAAACTTAAACCTCCAGAAAGACTTCGAGCACTTGGAGGAGGAAGAAAAAAGGTAGAAATAAAAGATCCCGAAATAATTGGAGATCTTGAAAAAATAATGGATGAAAACACCTCAGGCGACCCAATGAGCCTGCTGAAATGGACAAACAAATCAACCTACAAGATCGCTGATGAATTGAAAAAGCTAAAACATAAAATCGATCCAGATACAGTAGGACGTTTATTGAAGGAAAACGATTACTCGCTTCAGGCCAATAAGAAAAACATCGAAGGTTCTTCAGTTCCCGAAAGAGATGCCCAGTTCAGGTATATAAACGAAAAAGCTAAAGAATTTATAAATCAGGAGTATCCCGTAATATCAGTTGATGCAAAAAAGAAAGAAAATGTAGGAGAATTCAAAAATCCTGGAAGAACATGGGAGAAAAAAGGCAAGGCAAAAGAAGTAAATGTGTATGATTTTCCTTCACTTGGGATTGGAAGGGCGACACCATATGGGATTTATGATCTTAAGAGAAATGAAGGAATGGTAAATGTGGGAATGAGTTATGATACGTCCGAATTTGCCGTTGAAAGCATAAGGCAATGGTGGCTTATGTTTGGAAGAAATAATTATCCAGATGCAAAAGGTCTGATGATATGTGCAGATGGTGGGGGGAGCAATGGAAGTCGCAATAAAGGCTGGAAATTTCATTTACAAGAATTGGTGAACCAAATAAAAATACCTATTACCGTATGCCATTACCCTCCTGGGACAAGCAAATGGAACAAGATAGAACATCGCATGTTCTCATTCATTACAATGAATTGGAAGGGGAAACCGCTCGTTAGTTTTGAAACAATTATTGAACTGATCAGTGGCACAAAGACAAACAAAGGTCTTACTGTGGCATCGCTATTAGATGAAAAGGAATATAATAAAGGAGTTAAATTCTCTGATGAAGATATGGCAAGATTGAAGATAGAATACCATTCTTTACACCCAAAATGGAATTATTCTCTTTCCCCAAAAGAGGAAGGGAATTAATTTAGATAAGTTATTTTTCGGCAATCCCTAAGTACGTATCTGATAAATACTCTTATTCATATAATTTCGTGTCCCTCTTCAATTGGAAAAAGCCCAAATAACAGAAGAACTACACCATCATTTTTCCACTACTACAAGGTGATAATAACCCAAACTATTGAATGGGTAATACCATCTTACTGCATCTTCAAAACGAATGAACATTTTTTCATGCAATAATAATTTCTTTGGATTAAACGGGTATATCAAGAGCAATAAACTTCCGATTCTTACTTTTAACCCTGTATCCTCAAGTCTTTTTATCATCTCCCCTCTTGAAAAATAATACGTCCACAATCCATTCACTACATACTCTTTACTTCTCAGGGAAGAAATTATCCAGCTTCCTTTACATTTTATAAAAGCATTGACCCACCATGTCAGGTTCCACCTGTTAACCACTGTAAATATCCCCTGTCCGCCAGTTTGTAAAACCCTGGATGTCTCCTGGAAGGCAGTATCGACATTTGGAATATGATTAAATATCCCGAAGATGGAAATTATGCCGTCAAAGCTTTTATCTCGAAACGGGAGAAATTCAGCTGATGCAATAACAAAAGACAAATTATCCCTGAAATTTGCATTTTTTATCCTTTCTTTCGCTATTTTGATCATTTCTTTAGAAATATCAACTCCCAATATCCGATATCCTTTTTCAGCCAGGAACAAAGATTGCTCTCCTGTCCCGCAGCCGATATCAAGTATCAATCCCATCTTCAGGCTATCAAGAAGAACAATTTTCTCTACAGACCTCATATAATTGATCCGTGGATTATCAAATCTGTGATCATAGTCACTGGACAGATTATCGTAATGTTTTAATACACTTCTTCTTATGGACATTCAGTAATGATCGCTCCCCTGTTCCTCGCTTTTGTACTAAATACCAGCCCTTTACCGCCAAGAAGCTCACGTGCGATATTCTTAAGATTTTCCGAATCCTCCCCGAAAGCATACACCGTTGGCCCGAATGAACTCATACCGGCGCCATAAGCGCCGCCATCTCTTAAAGCCTGCATCAGATCCGATGAAACAGGCTGCAATTCAACTTCCCGTTTCTTAAAACCCAGTTCCTGGATCGCATCGATACTTTTCCCGAATGTAACTATGTTATTTTCAAAGAGCGCAGGAAGAAGCTGCATCAGGATCACATGGGAAAGCGCCTCAACTTCCCGGAGCGAGACCGGACATTCTTTCTGGAATATATCGACTTCGTTTTTTTGTGATGCGCCTTTCTGTGCAGGCACAGCTACAACGATATCCCAATCAGGGAACTCTTTTCTTAATAAAACAGGCGCGGGGGGAAGCTTGCTTGCAGCCGAGGGAAGAAATGCTTTTTTTTCGCTGAACTTGTGCCCCCCGTCAAGGATGAATCCGCCATTTCCAAAAGCAGCAACACCAATGCCGCTTGTTCCTCCGCGCCCTGCTTTTACTGCGATCTCATTAACAGACAGGCCAAGGTCATATAATTCATTTACGGCCATGCCTGCCGCAAGAGCTGCCTGGGTACCTGAACCAAGGCCAATATGTGATGGGTAATCTTTTTCGATCGAGATTTGTATTCCCTCGCCATCAGGAAGCAGAGCCTTTGCGCTGTTCCTCATGCGGTCAATATGCTCGCTCTTGCCGGTTATTTCAATAATATCAGATTTTCGGGCTTTTATTTTTATTACAGGATTATCAAGAGTCAGGCCAATGCTTCCATCAACGCGCCCGATGCTTGCATTCATGTCTATAAGGGTTAAATGCAGGCGGGAGGGGGTTATTATTTCGAGCATATTTTTCTGATTATGGCTTAGTACCTGGCTTTTATATTCATTCAATGTGTACCTTTACGTTCTGGAAAAATTAACAACTAACTTATACGAACTGATACGAACTCACGCGCCGGAGTTCGTTCGTGTTCGTTTTAGTTCGTTGTTTTTTTCATGTTCATTTGCCACAGGCCGACCAGGGGTGTTTGATTTTTTTCACCGCCAGGGACGCAAAGTCGTGTAATGATAATTTTGACTAATTTTAATGCACTATCTTCATAATATCCATTTCAAGTATATCTTCGGCGCCAAGAGCCTTGAGTTTGGGTATAAGGATATTGATCTCGCTCTTGCTTACCACAGTTTCGACCGCATAATAATCAGATTTATAGAGTTTTGAGACCGTTGGTCTTTTCATTGCGGGAAGACCGCTTACTACTGCATCAAGTTTGTCTTCAGGGACATTCATCACTATGAAAACCTTGCCGCGCGCTTCAAGTACTGCCTGCAAAAGTATCCTGATCTCTTCGATCTCTTTTCTTTTCACAGGGTCTTTCATGGATTTCTTATTGGCTATGAGTTTTGTATTTGATTCAAGAATGATATCCACGATCTTTAATCCGTTTTTGCGAAGTGTCGATCCTGTCTCGGTCAGATCCACGATCACATCCACAAGTTCAGGGACTTTAGCTTCGGTCGCGCCATAGGAATAACGAAGATCAACCTTTATTCCAAGCTTATCAAAAAATTTCTTCGTGAGGTTCGGGTATTCAGTCGAAATCCTGCTTCCCGGTTTTATATCCTTTGCGCTTTTGATGTCCTTATCATTCGGGACTGCGATTACGATCTTGACAATACCTTCACCCATCTTGCTGTAGAACATATCTGCGACTTCCACAACATCAGAATCAGATTCTATAACCCAGTCCTTTCCTGAGATCCCGAGGTCAAAATAGCCTTCTTCAACATATTTTGGGATTTCCTGGGGTCTTAATATCTTGACTTTCCTTATTCTCGGGTCTTTTACGGTTGGATTATACTCACGGTCAGTTTTTCTTATTTCAAGATCTGCTTGTTTAAATAAAAGGAGAGTCTGTTCTTCAAGACTTCCCTTGGGGAGAGCAATGTCTAACATAATAATTCGGATTCCTAAATGGATTCACTGATTAAAAGCTTTGCTCACTATTCCTGCTCTTCTTAACAAGTTTGGTCTTATTGAATATCATTTCAAGAATTCCGTTCTTGTATGTGGTTTTTAACCCGGTTTTGTTAACCCTTGCCGGCAATTCTACAAATTCATTTACTAAATTCTGCGGGTTATTTGCATAAATCCCAAGAGCTTTTCCCGAACATGCTATCATAATGTCCTTTGGTTCAATTTCAGCAAGCCCGATCAAAACATGTATCTTTTTTTCAGTTTCAAGTACATCCACAGGCGTTTTGTCTTTTCTTGTTATAAAAATGTCTTCCGGATAAGCATTCATTACCGGTATAATATTAACAGAAACAGAGATGTTCACTGGCTTTCTATCCGGAATATCGCTCTCATCCATTATATTATTCAATGTTTCTCTCAATTTTTCGAGGAATTCCTCGAAATCATTTATTTTTTTCATGTTTAATTCTTCATTTCTTGTTCTTATTGATAGCTTTTGTGATGTCAGCCATATCCTCGTATTCTTTCTGGTCCCATTGCGTGGGTCTTACCATAGTAAAAGCTGTCTCAAAATGTTCCTTTTGTATCCTGACGTTCGATGCTTCCTTTTTGACTGTCTCCCTGTCCATTCCCGGTTTGATCCAGCCACGTAGGGCGATTATGGCAGCTTCATGGCATATTGCCTCGATATCTGCACCGACATACCCTTGCGTCCTCTGCGCAAGCTCCTTTACATCAATTTCAGGAGCAAGCGGTTTTCCTTTAAGATGGAGATTGAATATGATCTCCCGTTCATTCAGGTCAGGAGAACGTACGTATATGAACCTCTCAAGCCTCCCTGGCCGAAGCAGGGCCGGATCGACCATATCCGGACGGTTAGTCGCTGCAACCACGACCACATTCTTAAGTTCTTCAAGCCCGTCGATCTCGGTCAATATCTGGCTCACCATTCTCTCTGTTACGCCGGTATCAAATGCAGTTCCGCGTGTCGGTACCATCGAGTCTATTTCATCAAAAAATATTATCGTGGGCGCGGCCTGCCTTGCTTTCCTGAATGTTTCCCTGATAGCTTTCTCTGATTCCCCGACATATTTACTCAGCAGTTCAGGCCCTTTGATACTTATAAAATTTGCCTCACTTTCCGTAGCTATCGCTTTTGCAAGCATGGTCTTACCTGTACCGGGAGGACCAAAAAGAAGCACGCCTCTTGGGGGTCTTGTGTGAATTGCTTCAAAAGCCTCGGGATATTTCAGCGGCCATTCAACTGCCTCGATGAGTTCCTGCTTTACAGATTCCAGGCCCCCGATCTCTGTCCACCGGACAGCCGGAACTTCGATGAACACTTCACGAAGTGCAGACGGCTCGATATTCTGGAGCGCATTCTGGAAATCCTCTCTTGTCACACATATCTTTTCCATTATTTCAGCAGGGATCTCTTCTTCAATATTTATTATGGGAAGGATCTTTCGTATAGCGTGCATCGCAGCTTCCTTGCAAAGCGAAGAGAGGTCAGCGCCCACAAAACCATGCGTCATATCGGCGATCTCGCGTAAGCCTTTTTCTTCTGACATATCCTCAGCAAGCGGCATACCACGTGTGTGTATCTGGAGTACATCAAAGCGTCCAAGCCGGTCCGGGATGCCGATCTCGATCTCCCGGTCAAAACGCCCCCCTCGCCGCAGGGCCGCATCCACGGCATTTGGCCGGTTCGTAGCGGCGATCACAATGACCTGCCCTCGTTTTTTCAGGCCGTCCATCAATGACAGAAGCTGCGCAACAACACGCCTTTCCACTTCACCTGTGACTTCTTCTCTTTTTGGGGCTATGCTGTCTATCTCATCTATGAATATGATCGTAGGGGCGCTCTTTTCCGCATCTTCGAATATCTCGCGGATATGCTTCTCGGATTCCCCGTAGAATTTACTCATTATCTCCGGACCGCTTATCGAAACAAAATTCGCATCGGTTTCGTTTGCGACTGCTTTTGCGATCATGGTCTTCCCCGTCCCGGGCGGACCGTGAAGCAGAACACCTTTTGGCGGCTCGATACCGAGTTTCTCGAAAAGTTCAGGATGCCGAAGAGGAAGTTCAATCATTTCCCTGATAAGGCCGATCTCACGCCGCAGGCCACCTATATCTTCATAGGTAAGATGGGTTTGCCGCACTTCGATCTCTTCTATGACCTCTTCTTTTACAACAAGGCTTGTTGTCCTTGAGACAATAACTGGTCCCTGGGGCTGTGTTGATATAACTATAAAAGACAATGGATTGCTGACTGTCTCAATGCGCATTCGCTGTCCTTTGGTAACAGGTCTTCCCTCAAGAAGCCGGATCAGGTACTGTGGACCTCCGACAAGGCGGATTTGCTCTGTTGGTGCAAGAACTACTCTTTTTGCGATCTGAGGATTTGATTTCTGGAGATATATTTTATCATCAATTCCCACGCGGGCATTTCCTCTTATGTTCCCGTCTATCCTTATCAGGTCCATCCCCTGGTCTTCAGGATAACCCGGAGCAGCTATGGCACACGCTTTATCTTTTCCGACCACCATTAAGATATCCCCACTCAAGATACCCATTTGTTCCATGATGTCGCGATCAATTCGTGCGATATCCCTGCCTACGTCCCTGTGATGGGCTTCGGCAACCCTCAGCATTATTTTATCGTTCATGGTTATTCCTGATTATATTTTTGTCGTGATAATACTTAAAACATGATGTGAAGAAAAGCATACCATCGTGTGATTTCCCGATTCAATACCTGGGGCATCTTGCGCGTGCAAGTATAACGGAAATTCCCCTGGTTTTAAGTTTTGTTTCCAATAAGCTTTTTATAATAGTATGATTTGTTGGTTCAACAATAGCAGTATCCCTGATATAATAACTCAACAGCCCTGTCAGGTCAGGAACTTCCTGCCCTCCGGTCATGGCAGCCACTTCGTTCTGGAGAACAACTACAACGACTTCATGTTCATTATGGACTGCATTGACCAGAGCCGGAATACCTGAATGAGCAAGGCCATAATCACCGATGATGGCGATGCCTTTCCTGTTAAAACCGCATGCTGTACTTATAGATGAGCCAAGAGAGAAAGCAGCGTCAATAAGGCAAAGGGGCGGTGAGGAGGTCATGATGGAGCACCCAAGGTCGCCTGCAACAGGTACATCCAGCTCTTTTATTGCAAAATACAGAGGCATATACGGACAATCTTCGCACATGGGGCGAAGGCCTCGTTTTTCTATTGTCTGGGGTACAATATCGCGCTTTACCGTATCATTATTAATATTTTCAAGGGCGCTTTTGATATCCTCAACTTTCGCGATGCCATACGGCATGTGTCCCGTGAGCTTCCCGAACAGTCTTTTTGAAAACTGTTTTTCAATAACGGGCTCGGTCTCTTCCACAACAAGTACCCTCGAATGCTCTTTTATGAAACGGTCGATAAGGTCAATGGGCAGGGGATTTACGATAGTGAGGTAAAGATGGGAAATATCCTCTGGTATTATGGAATCAACAAGCGATGAGGGAAAACCCGATGAGATTATTCCAATAGCGCCTTTTTTCTTATATATATTTAATTTTGAGGCTTCGGCGTACTTACACATCTGTGGATAGGATTCAGCATGGAAACGCTGATGTTTCCCGAGCATCGTCAGATGCCATATTTTTTTATCAATTGGTTTTGATTGGTATGGTTCGATTTTTCGCAAAAACTCGCCATTACTTTCCAATAACCTTCCAGTAAGCCTGATTATCACAGGAGTTCTTACTTTTTCAGATAACATGAAAGCTTCTTTCACACAAATATAAGCATTTTCCGTTGTTCCCGGGTCAAATACCGGGACTTCTGCGATCGCTCCGTAAAAACGCGAATCCTGCTCATTTTGCGATTTTTCGATACCGGGGTCATCCCCTGCAAAAATCACAACGCCTGCGCCGATCGTATGTATTGTTGAGGTTACAAGAGGGTCTGAAAGTATATTCATGCCAACATGTTTTGTAATGACTGCACTTCGCAACCCGCATACCGATGAGCCCAATGCCATTTCAAGAGCCACTTTTTCATTAATTGACCATTCGCGCCTGATATTATCGCCAAGTCTTTCCATTAGGTCTGTTATCGGATAACCCGGAACACCAGTGACTTTTTTCACGCCGCTGTCAATAATTCCGCTAACTATTGCTTCAAGCCCTTTCATAAAAATACCGATTCATCATTTCTTGAAAACCAGGGAAGAGCCGCAAGCGCTCCTATTATGCCTTTTCCATCTATGCAAATTTCTACGTTATTTTTTGCGGCTGTTTCCAGGGTCAATTCTTTAGAGATCATTTTGCTTCTGCAAAGCCTGCTGTATTCCATAAGAGAATAGGCGTCAAATTCAGATAAAGCGACCATTCCCGTCTCAGGGGAAACACTGTATTTAAGAAGCCCTTCTTTTATTTTAGCAAGTAAATCTTCCTTTGCTCCATCCATGCAGGCAAATTCAAGCACAGTCCCCACGCAGTTCTGGGTCCTGTCAGGCACAGGATAAAGCTGGACAAGTGTATGTGAAATATATTTATGTTCCAGGGAATCAACGGCCGCCCCGATATTATGGGCCAGGGTCCACGTGGCTCCCACTTCCTTTGAATCAGTATTGTCCATTCCAACAAGGACTCTTTCCCTGCGCGGAACTACGATCGTACCGCTTGCGCGTTTTCCCCCGCCTGACTCTGAAATTCTGGAGCGAAGAACTCCTTTTGCGCATGCCCTGCATGTGGTTGCCCCAACTCCTCCGCCTCCGAGGCCGCTGTAGGTTATCTCTATTTCATCATTATTCACGATGACTGACTCAATACCAGCGGCAGCTGTTGACGATTGCAGCTCCAGGTTTGACCTTCCCACACGTACAAGGTAGCGCATCATGTCCCCGACAGAGCGGCTTTTGATGACAAGCGGGCTTTTAGAATAATGATACAGCGCCCATGCTGAGCCGCCATAACAATTGGAATGTTCCATAATTTCCACAGATTCATTCTTGCGGTCGGCTACTGCATAAATTCCTTTATACGGTACGGTGTAGGGATCTTGTAGGTGCATAATCATTGGTTTTAAGTATTTAATCTGATATATGAGTTATGGGTATAATTAAATGACATATAGAATCCTATGTATCTTTTTACTAATTTTAACCATAAATGGTGTTAGTGCGCTTGAAGATGGTGTTTTGGTCCCTCTTGTTGCTGACCGAAGCAGTGGGGACGGTGAGGAGGGAATCCTTCTTGGCGCTGAGGTAATTGTCACGAACGGCACAGGTCATGTATTCGTGGACACTAATCCCTACACACAGGTTGACCTTCAGGGATCGGCAAGACTTGCAGCCATGGTGGCTTCCGATGTCCTTGGAGTAGATCAGAAGATATATGATTTCTATTACATTATTGATATAAGTTCACCCATTATCGGCGGGCCTTCAGCTGGCGGGGCACTGACAGTGGCGACAATCGCTGCAATAAATAATTGGTCATTGAAACCCGATATTGTAATGACAGGAATGATAAATCCTGACGGTTCAATTGGGCCTGTTGGCGGAATACCATTCAAGCTTGAAGCTGCAGCGGCAGAAAATGCCACGCTTTTCCTGATACCGGAAGGACAGAGTACAGTTACAGTAACAAAAACATCATCCAGTTCAAAGGGCCCACTAATAATCGTTGGAGCTAATGAGGAAACTGTGGATGTTGTTGAGCTCGGGAAAAAACTCAATGTCACAGTTAAAGAAGTAAATACTATACAGGAAGTTGTCCTTGCATTTACAGGCCATGAGATCACTAAACCCTCATATAAGGGCGCTATTCTTACAATTCAATATATGGAACTTCTCAAACCTCTTGCAGAGAACCTGAAAAGCGAATCCGGAAATATGTACGTGG
The DNA here is from genome assembly GCA_963753595.1 of Candidatus Methanoperedentaceae archaeon. Classification (GTDB taxonomy): domain Archaea; phylum Halobacteriota; class Methanosarcinia; order Methanosarcinales; family Methanoperedenaceae; genus Methanoperedens. The sequence continues at coordinate 113,802 of CAVWCX010000034.1, forward strand.
AAATAGAATCAAAGATACCAAAAACCCAGTTCACAGAGACTGCAAAAGATATCCTTGACAGGGCAAATAAGATGTATGATGATAAGAAATACTACGCTGCAACATCCTTATATTTTAATTCAATGTACACGATGCGCTTTGTTGAATGGAAAGACGGATTTGATAAAGCACCTGATAAAGAGCAATATCTTGACGAGATCATTAGAAGAGTAGATAAACAAATCAATGCCTCTGAGAATGACCTTGAAAACTTTACATTGTACGGGGTAAGCGATGTGGAAGCAGCAGGAGCTGCCGAATCAAGGATCACAACTGCCAGAATAAGACTTGATGACGCCAAAAAAATCAATGATACTGAGGAGAAAATATCATCGCTTGCCTTTGCTAATGAGAGGGCGCGTACTGCGCAGTGGTGGCTTACACTTGCAACACCAGATGGGAATATCGTGCCTGAAAAAACATTAAAAGACCGCGCAGGATGGTACCTGAGCCAGGCCCAATCCATCAATACCTATCTGTTCACCCTGGCATCAGAAAGCGGGTCGCATCCGGAAATAATCGGAGGCAGTAGTGAGGACCTGGACCATGCCCAAAAAGAAATGGAGCGCGGCTATTATGCAGGTGCGATTTTTGATTCACTTCAGGCTACAACAAAAGCCAGTACCATGATAGGATTATTAGGGAAGTCGGATGCGCAAAAAAAGGTTGATGAAAGCTACGAAGATGCAAAAGTGGCTATCAATGAAGCCCGTACTGCGGGAATTGAACCAACGCTTGCTGTCAGTGCTTATGAGTACGGGGAAACCATGACAAACCCCTATGATAAGATCTCCCAATATTCATATGCGAAAATGATCGCAAAAACATCCATTGTGCTTCAGTCACATTCCATCCCTTCAAATCAAACACCTGTTAAACCGGTCATTACTCCTTATGTTTCAGAACCATTTGAGCCTTTGATGCCATCGCCTGATGTTACAGTGAAAAGATCTAAAACTAAAATTGAAGTGCCGGGTTTTGAAGGAATTATGGCTGTATCGATATTGCTTGTCGCCAGAAGGTTATATAAAAAAAAATGACATTGTAAAAATATCATAACTTCGCCTTGTGCCCAAAACAGAACAGCTCAAATGCCCAAATATGAGCCAATTGCATTTTTAAATTTATAAAAATCGTCTAAATAATTACTCAGGTTATGATAGACTATTTCATCATTAACATACCCGTAACGGTGAATCAAAACATTTCTAAATCCCTTCAGGTCTTTTAGCTTCTCGCCTAAATCCTTTTTTAATATTCCATTTTCAATAAGAATATCGAAAATATTTTCTTCATTCGAAGGTAAACCCAGCTTTTGCGCAGAAACGATCATTGCTGATACATCTATCAATGATTCGATCGCCACTTCTACGGTTTTTTCACATGCTCTTCTTTTAATAAGGTCATGAAGATATTCTTCTTCTTCTGGAAGCATTTCATGCAATTCCTGAACATATCTTGTCATCTCATCCAGCTTTGTGAATATGCGTTCCCTGTCTGATCGCTCCATATATTACACCCCCAAACCTGAATAATATAATTTCAGGCGCGGTTTAAAATCTTCAAATTCCCTGATGGTTTTCATGAAAATATTAAAGATGTCTTTATATGACTTATAATATATTAATTCCCCCGTTAAAAGGATTTCATTCTGGATATACAATGGCAAATCCTGAAAGGTTTGAATATCAAATTTACTGCCCGCCCTGCCTAGGATTTTCACCCTGAAATCAAATCTCTCCCTCTTATCGCCATCGTAATAAACTGCAAAGTCAATATCAGATAAACTTGTGCTTTCTCCTTTTGCCACTGATCCATACAGCACTATGAACCTTATCTTCGCTCCCCCCAGGTTTTTTATCTTCGTAATGACACTGGATAAATCCTGTCCCAGAGGTTTTTTTGAATCCATTTTCATTTATTAACCTTTTATAAGTACTTTGGTGTATTTTCCAGGTTCTTTCCTTGAAAATCATTTGACATTATCTTATATTGTTGGATTCATATTTAATACTTCTGAGTTTGGTTTTTCGCGCCCGCTTCGCACTTTTGCTGGGGCGGCTGTTGAATACGCAGGTCAACGAGTTGACTCGAATGATCTTGCTCATTTATTCCCAGCTCTGCTCCAGGGAGATTTAGGTTGATATCAACACATTCCATTAATTATATCCCTGATGCTATCGTAAAAAGCAGTCATGAAGTACATCATAGTCACTGGCGGTGTGATGAGCGGACTTGGAAAAGGAATAACAGCCGCATCAATCGGGCGGATTTTGAAAAACAAAGGTTTCAATGTTACAGCCATCAAGATCGACCCTTATATCAATATCGATGCTGGGACCATGAGCCCATACCAGCACGGCGAGGTTTTTGTCCTTAAAGACGGCGGGGAAGTTGACCTTGACCTTGGTAATTATGAACGTTTTCTTGATATTGAACTGACACGGGAGCACAATATCACCACAGGACAGGTGTACCAGTCAGTAATTGAGAAAGAACGGCGCGGGGATTATCTTGGTAAAACCGTGCAGATCATTCCGCATGTGACAAATGAGATAAAAGACCGGATCAGGAAAGTTTCAAAAAGGAGCGGCGCAGAAATATGCATCATTGAAGTAGGCGGCACTGTTGGCGACATCGAAAGCATGCCTTTCCTTGAAGCGGTAAGGCAAATGCACAGTGAAGAAAAGGAAGAAGACATCATTTTTGTGCATGTGACACTTGTTCCTCTTGATACGCAGGGTGAACAGAAAACAAAGCCTACGCAGCACTCTGTAAAGGAACTCAGGAGCCTAGGCCTGCAGCCAGATGCGATCGTGGCGCGATGCAAGGAACCCGTACTTTCTGACACAAAATCAAAAATAGCCCTGTTTTGCGACGTACCCGCAAACGCGGTCGTAAGCGCCCATGATGCAAGCGATATATATTATGTTCCCGCCCTTATGGAAAAAGAGGGTCTTTCAGATTATTTAATGAAGAAACTTAATATCACAGAAAAAGAAATTTCACATGTCTGGGAAACATTAATGAAAAAGATGGCTTCCATTGATAAGGAGATCCGTATAGCAGTGGTCGGGAAATATGCGCATCTTGGCGACTCTTATATCAGCATCAACGAAGCATTAAAACATGCCGGAATAGAATGCGGCTGCCGTGTAAAGGCAGACTGGCTTGATGCTGAGGAATTTGAGAAAAATCCATCTGACATCGACATGCTCCGAAAATATAACGGGATCCTTGTTCCCGGAGGTTTCGGCGTGCGCGGGACCGAGGGAAAGATCCTTGCCATAAAATTTGCGCGCGAGAACAATATTCCTTACCTGGGACTGTGCCTTGGCATGCAGCTTGCTGTCATCGAGTTTGCCAGGAATGTTCTGGGATTAACGGATGCTAACAGCTCCGAGCTTGCTGTGACCGATCATCCTGTTATCGATATCCTGCCGGAGCAGGAGAATATAAAGAACATGGGCGGGACAATGCGTCTTGGGAATTGCGAAGCAACACTTGTTGAAGGTTCTCTTGCGAGCAAATTGTATGGGGGTATCACTCTGATCGAACGCCATCGCCACAGGTATGAGGTAAATCCGAAATACATAAAACAGATCGAGGCAAAAGGCATGAAATTCACAGGCAAAAACGACCACAGGATGGAGATAGCAGAAATACCAGGTCATACCTTCTTCTTTAGCTCACAGTTCCACCCCGAATTCAAATCGCGTCCGGGAAAGCCATCGCCGCCGTTTTTGGCATTTGTTAAGGCTGCGATCCAGTAATGCCAGTCAATATCAATCAAAAGTATTTTATCTTTTCAAGTTGTGCATTGTTTTGACAAAACTTTTAAATACAATTGTGCGTAAGTGAGGTAATATTCTAAAAGTTGTTAACGCAACTTCCTAAAAGGAGGATCATATGGATAAATTCCAAAAAATAAGAAAAACAACACAATTCACATCACTTGCAATAAGTTCGATAATATTTACGATAGCACTGCACGGCCTGGTAACCCACAATGACCTCTATTTCGAGATAGGACTTCTACTTATAGGATTTATTATTGTAGGAGGAATTCTCCTGGCGCCCATACTGGGAAGGTTCTGGTGCGGGTGGCTTTGTCCTCGCGGTACATTCCTGGAATATTTTATTGAAAAAATTTCGAATAAGTCCAGAACACCAGGCTTTTTGAGGTCAAAAGCATTCAAATTGTTCATTGCTTCAATAATGGCAATAATGTTTATCATGGTAATTCTTGATAAAAATCCGCTGCTGACATCAGATGATGAGCTTGCTTCGATCGGAGGTTTTATTGTATTCATGTGTATCGTGACCACTCTCCTCATCTCGATCCCCCTTGGTGTCATGTACATGCCAAGGACATGGTGCGGTTTCTGTCCGGTTGGATACGCCCAATCACTTCTCGCGAAGAATAAAATACTCAATATATCAATAGAAGATTGCAGGAATTGCAAAAAATGTCACTCATCGTGTAATCTTGACCTGTGCAAGGATTATACGGGAAAAAGCAAAAATATAGGATCCACGGATTGTATCGCCTGCATGAAATGTTCTGATTCCTGCATGATAGGCATAAGTAAACCCGTGATCACACTAAAGGCAGCCTGAAGCTGCCTTTGGTTTTTTTGATTATTTCATCCTGTTTTTTTAATTTAAACGTTTTCGGATAATATATCCTGCGATCAAAAGTCCTAGTGCGGATATTCCTGCAAATCCCGGAGTTTTCGCTGGCGAAGCTTGCGGAATCGCCGGTGTATTTTCCGGTTTGGCTGTTACCACAGTTGACACAACTGCCGGCTGCGATGGAGAGGTTTGCTGCGCTGACAATTGTGTCTCTTCTGTGTGGCAGGCCGAGCACGTTAATCCGCTTTGTGAGGTTAATTTTCCAATTTTCCCGAATGCGTGCAATTTATCAATATCATGACATCTTGTGCATTTTGGTACGACAACCTGCCCACTTTCCTGGTGGCACGATTTACAATCAACTTTTGTTGCATGGATCGCGTGTGGTATCTCGCTGCCGTTGGCTTTTGAAGTACCTTTGTGGCATTCATAACATCCTTTCTTACTATCTGCTTCACCGTGGATAGTTGCAACGCTGGAGGCCGAATGACAATCCTGGCAAATGAGGATCATTTCCGGTGATTTAATGGGTTTAACAATTCCAGGCGGGGACTTGTGACATTTTACGCATGCGGCATCGTTTCCGTGAACTTCTATCAGGTCCCTGTGGCAATGGGAGCATACGGCATCTTTTAAGAGATTATTATGTACATCAGTTATGGTCTTGTGGCAATACGAACAGGTCTGTGTCGCCACTTTTCCTGCATGTACCTGGTGGATCGGCCCATCATGGCATTTTGTGCATTGGGGTATTGATACAGTCAGTTTATCACCATGGCAGGCCACACATTCCACGGGTTTATTGGCATGGATCACATGCGGGGTATCAACATGGCATTTTTTGCAATTGACATCATTTGCCGTCAGTAAAGATGCTGAAAAGTTCGCTTCTGCTGCATATGCTGCTGTCGAAAATACGACAGGAATG
>CAVWCX010000035.1:0-40004 GCA_963753595.1 Candidatus Methanoperedentaceae archaeon
GAGGTTGACCGACATTTGATATCAAATACAGTTTATTCAAGCAATGTTTCAGCAATAATTGCCTAATTTTTCAGACAAACAAAAAAAAACGATACTTCTTCTCCAATTTAACATCTTACTTCAATAAATCCATTCAAAAAGTTCCACATTCTTCTCAGGTTTGAAGCAATGCAGGTAAGATTGAACTCAATTTTCGCCCCATTAATCCCTCTCAACAGAAATTCCCTGAACCCAAGATTCCTCTTGATATGACCAAAGATGCACTCCACGACCTTTTTCCTCGTCTGATATGTCAATGCTCCCTCTTTTGACATCAATTTAGAAGCCATCTTCCTTCTTTCCTCTTCCATCCCCTCATAATTCTTGATCACTTTTCCATCCCGAGAGTTCTTTGAACATTTTTTACGATCAGGACATTGCTTACACTGAGTGCCTTTATAAATCCGCACATTTCTGTTTTTGGCAATATCCACATACTCAAAACGGAACGTCAGTTTCTGATTATTGGGGCAAATGAAACAATCTTCTATCGGGTCATAATCGAAATTCTCTTTACCGAATGGGTTTTCTGGTTTTCCTTCATTTTTGTTCAGGTTTGATGCCGTTTTTTCATCCGGGATATAGCCATCCAGCTTTTTTTTCTTCATGAATTTGAGATTCTTGCTGCTTGAATATCCATTATCAGCACTCACCTTCGTACCTTCCGGAAGGGTTCCAACATTCTCTTCTGCCTGTATTATCTGAGGCTTAAGCTGATTTGCATCCCTTACCTCTGACGTGACATCGTTGGAAATGATTATCCCAAAAGAAGAATCCGCTGTTATCTGAGGATTATAGGAATATTCAGTGACCTTCTTGTTATTTGGCATGAACCTGCTTTCAGGATCAGTAGCACTGATGGCACTCTCTGATTTTTCGATTTCTTTTTCGATCTTATCAACCTGTTTCTTGATTTTTTCTTTTTGTTCTTTGCTCCCTGACTGATATTTCTCTTTCAATTTTTCCGCTATCGTTTTGTCAAAGATGTTATCTGGCAGCTCATCGATATTCTTATCACCATGGATCCTGTCCTCTTCCTCGTCTATTCTGATGCCTTCTTCCAGTTCTCTTTCAACGAGTTCCTTCAATTTTAAAAAATCATCTTTTGTTACTGCACTGTGATTTGATGCATTGGCTTTTATTTTTGTTCCATCAATGCATATGTGACCAAGAGATACCATGCCAAGATCTTTTGCGAATTTTACAACTTCATGAAATGATGATTTGACCATTTCAAGATTGTTTTTCCGAAAGTCGCTTATCGTCCTGAAATCAGGTTGGAGAAGACCTGCAAGGTAAATGTATACCACGTTCTCTCTAGCATTTTTTGCTATTATCCTTGATGAACGTACTCCATCTATTTGACCCAATATCAGAAGCTTGAGGATGAGTTTTGGATGATATGCGGGGTGTCCTGCTCCTTCGTATTCCTTTTCGATATCAGATAGATCCATATTCTGGATTATTTTATCAACCAGATGGCAGATGTGATTTTTTGGTATCATATCACGAATGTTTGGAGGTAAGAGCAGTTCCTGGTCTTTGAGGTCTTTATAGAAAGTCATATTTATTTAAAAACTGTATTTGTATGATATAAATGTTTTGAAATTATTTCGCAAGCAATGGGCTTGATTATAATTTGGAATTATGGAAAAATCGGAGAGTTTTTCAGTTAATTATCGGACAGCCTCCTCGGTCGGGGGTAGCGACTGAAGTGCCCTTACCAATCTACTATTTAAAAAAATTAAAAAAAGTAATCACACAACCAGAGTTGTGCGATTTACCGTGCCGCTTTCGCGACCCTTTCAATATTATCTTTCTTGCCCATGGCATATCCTTTTACGTCATGGTTGGCTGCAGCGATGATCTCTTCTGCAAGCGCATTCGCAAGAGTTTTCTTTGTACCGAAAGCTGCCTTCTGGGCACCTTCAGCGATAAGGCGAAGAGCTGTATCTACACGGCGCTGCGGAGCAGTATCAACTGATTTTGGAACCGCAATACCACCGTATTGTAATCTGACGGTTTCCTCTCTTGGCCCTGCATTAGTAATGGCATTTGCAAGAACTTGTATCGGATTCTGACCGGTCTTCTTGTTAACAGTTTCAAATGCTTCCATCATTATCGTTGTAACAGTAATCTTGGCGCCCGTATTATGCTCTTCACGCATGACTTTATTTATGAGCCTCTCCACAATGTTCAGGTTCGTCTTGGCGAACTGTTTTTTTGAATTCTTGCCACCTGAATGCGGAACAACTGTAGGTGTAAGATTAATATAACCCTTAACACTTGGATCTTTGACCTCAACTTCTGTAAAATCCCATTTTCCGAATAGTTTCTGCATATTATCTCACCGGTTTTGCCTTTTTACCAAGAACCATTTGTCTTAGATCAACATTATTTACAGATATTACTTTCCAGCGAACACCCGGAATATCTCCCATTGCGCCGCCCATTTTTCCACCGATCCGTTCCACGATAACTTCATCGTGTTCGTCTATGAAATTAATAGCTCCGTCCAGGGGACAGAAAGCTGTTACCTGTTTGCCGTTCTTGATGAGCTGAAGCCTGATGCATTTCCTGATCCCTGAGTTTGGCTGTTTTGCTTCGATACCGACTTTCTCAAGAGCAATACCCCTTGCTTGTGGGGATCCTCCTAGTGGGTCAGCCTTTACATCCAAATTAAGGGCTCGTCTTGCGAAATCTCCATCGCGCCATCTATTACTTTTGTCCACGCTCTCTAGTTTACGAGCCGCGTATAATCCTTTTCCCATGTAGTTTTTTCCTCCAATATGTATATATAATTTAGATCACTGAATTATTACGTCGTTTATGTTATGATGCCTTAAGGAGAGCTTTTTCACTTTCTCAATATTTTTGCCGTCTCTCCCGATGGCAAGCCCCTTCTCTTTAGTTGGAACTTCTACATAAGCTATACGCTTGCCATCATTAATTTTAATATTAATATTTTTTAAAGTTATTGGATGAAATGCATTTTTAACAAACAAAACAGGATCATCAGAATGTTCGATTATTTCTACTGATTTACCTATAGCCTTTTTCACGTTGTTGATATGTTCCCCGCCTTTTCCTATGGCTAATCCCATATCTCCGTTCCTGACTACAAAAAGAAGCCTGTTGTTCTCGGTATCCTCATAGCAATCTTTTGCCTGCGCCCCGGTTATTTTTTCAAATAACGCTATGTACCTTATTCCATCCATGCTTAACTTAACTTCACTCATTCATTCTCCTTTAAAGAGAGTATTCCGGAATCACCTGGATCCAGAACCGCAAAAGTTGTAATTGAAAAAGGTTTTCCACATGCAATCCCAAGATCTACACCGTTTCCAGGATAATTAATTGCAGGTACTCCTTTTAATTCATTTCTTGTTTTTTCAAGACAATTCGATGATAAAACAACAACCTGTGCGGAACCATTTTTTACAGCATCAATGGCCTGCCGTGTGCCTACAACAACTTTTCCTGTTGATAAAACGCTTCTGAATACTTTATTGAAATCAGTTTCCATACTTATTCTCCATTATTTAGCTTTTTTTGCAATTAATTTAACATTTCCGGTACCCAATCGTATTGGCTGCCCGACTATTACGTTTTCGGTGACGCCTCTTAGTTCGTCGACATCACCCCTCATTCCGGAATCCAGCAGGTGATTGACCGTAACTTCAAAAGCGGCCCTTGCGAGCACACTGGCCTTTTCACCGGAAATACCATGCCTGCCTATGGGTTTTACATCCCCGTCAACAGTCATGATATCAGATACAAGCATTATATGACGGACATCCACATTCAGACCCTGTTCTTTAAGGGTGTCTGTGGCTTCATTGATCAATGCCTGCCTTGCCGCCTCAATTCCCATTACTTCAAATATCTCATTTACATTATTCGTCCTTGTCCGGGTTGCATCAACACCCTCTATAGCCAAGACTTCTTTGAGAACAGAACCTTCAGTGTATAAAACATATTCACCGCTATCTTCCTTCCTGATAACGACCCTTTTTATACCCTTAATACCTTTCAAAATTACCGAATGAACACTTTTTACAAGCTGCAAAAGTTCCCTGTAGGAAGGTTTACTGGGCTCTAATATAAGTGTATCACCTTTGATTTCGGATGATACCCCCAGTTCCTCTTCGATCTTTTCTGCAACTTCTTTTGAGATCATGTTCCTCTGGGTCAGAGCTTTTTTGTTCAGTTCAATAAGGACCTTCATTTCAGTAATATCTGTTGAAATGCTGCCCAGGACATTTATATAAGTAGCCTCTATTTTCCAGGCAAGATCACGTGCTTTATCCCTGTCGTGAGAATAATCCTTTTCAAGAAAAATGGTCATCATCGGAGTACTGGGATTTTTCCTGGCATCCACTATTTCGATCAACCTGGGCAAACCGAGCGTAACGTTAATTTCCGCTACACCTGCGTAGTGGAATGTTCTCATTGTCATCTGCGTACCAGGTTCTCCGATCGACTGCGCAGAAACTACACCAGCAGCCTCGCCAGCTTCGATTTTAGCATTCTCATATCCGGAATTAAGACGTTTTACGATCTCTTCCATCTGTTTCTTTGTGACTTTACGTTCTTTAAGTTCCCGGTTAAGGTTATCAATTACATTCTGGGGCAACTTGATATCTGAGATCATCTCATCAATGTTTTTTTGATGTGCGCTCATTCCTTCACCCCTGTTACCGAATCAATTATTCGCTTTACTGCATCTGGTTTACTGAAATCACTGTTCATTGGATTGATGCCGTCTTCTCCGAATTTGAACTGGATGATCATGTTCCTTGTATCCCTCACCGTGCCATCATATTGTACTTCAAGATCCTGGAGAGCATTTACAAGCCTGCGCTGCAAGTATCCGGACTGTGATGTTCTTACGGCTGTATCCACAAGACCTTCTCGACCACCGATAGCATGGAAGAAATATTCAGTGGGTGATAATCCGCCCTTGTAACTTGCTTTCACGAATCCGTGTGCTTGCGCTCCCAGATCACCTTTATCGAAGTGGGATAATGTCCGTCCTGCGTATCCTCTCTGGATCCTCTCACCTCGAACGGCCTGCTGTCCCACGCATGCCGCCATCTGTGTAAGGTTAAGCATCGAACCTCTTGCGCCTGACTTTGCCATAATAACTGCTGAATTATCCATTCCAAGATGCCGTCCCGCAATTTCACCAGTCGCATCCCTTGCTTTGCTTAATTCTTTCATTATTTCCATTTCAAGCGTTTCCCGTATGGTTCGCCCGGGCAACTGTTCAAGCTCGCCAGCTTCGTAAGCCTGGATCAATTTTTCCACCTTATCAGTAGCCGAGTTCAGGGTATCATTTATCTGGTTTTGGGCTTCGGGAGGTACATATTCGTCGTTGATCCCGAAACTGAAACCGCTTCGCATAATGCCCCTGATAGAAAGACGGGTAGAATCATCAATAAATTTACAGGCTAACCCTGTGTTAAATTCTTTTATCAATTTGTCTATGATCACACTTTTGAAAGCGCCTACTGCTTTTTCATCAATTGAACCTTTTTCAAGCACACCATCTTTGATTACTACATATGCATCATGTTCACAATCAACACCTTTGCAGGTATCGCATTGTTCACATATTTCAGCCTTAAATTCCAGATTAAGGCCTTTTGGAAGTATCTGGCTAAAGATCTGTTTTCCGTTCCAGTATGGTTTTCCATCCTTTTTTCCTGCAGGCTCCGGCAATTCCCATATCTCGGATTTTGCAAGGAGTTCCAGCGCATCATCTTTATTGATCTTATCTTTACTATTTGTAAGCAAGAAAAGACCTGAAATGTGGTCATGGATACCCCCGATGATAGGACCTCCGAATCTCGGGGAAATGATATTTTCCCGGATATTCATCAGTATTTTTGCTTCTGCACGCGCATCTTCTGTTTGCGGTACGTGCATGTTCATTTCATCACCGTCAAAGTCGGCGTTATATGGCGGGCATACAGCCGGATTGAGCCTGAAAGTCTTGTGAGGCAACACTTTTACTTCATGAGACATTATACTCATCCTGTGAAGTGAGGGCTGCCTGTTGAATAAAATTACGTCGCCATCTTTCATCTGCCTGTCAACTTTCCAACCCAGTTCAACAAGATCTGCAAGTTCGGCGCCATTTTTATCAGTGATCCTTAACCTTCTTCCGTCCGCCCTGACAATATAATTAGCGCCGGGATGGTTATCAGGACCGCGCCTGACATATTCCTTTACTTCATTAATATTCCTTGGTGTTACATACAATGTTATAGTGAGTTCCTTGGCGATTGCAAGGGGAACTCCTACTTCATGCATATCAAGATTAGGGTCGGGTGATATCACTGTTCGTGCAGAGAAATTAACACGTTTACCGGATAAGCTTCCCCTGAATCTTCCTTCTTTACCTTTTAATCTCTGGGACAGGGTTTTAAGCGGCCTGCCCGATCTATGGCGGGCGGGGGGCACTCCTGAAACTGCGTTATCGATAAATGTGGTTACATGGTACTGTAATAATTCCCATAGATCCTCTATGATCAACTGGGGAGCGCCAGCTTCCCTGTTTTCCTGAAATCTCTGGTTAATACGAATAATATCCACAAGCTTATGAGTAAGGTCATCTTCGCTCCTTTGTCCTGATTCAAGGGTAATTGATGGCCTCATCGTGACAGGAGGAACAGCAAGAACAGTAAGGATAATCCATTCCGGACGTGCATTCTTGGAATCCATGCCGATAACTTCAATATCCTCATCAGTCATTTTTTCAAGACGTGAACGGATGTCCGTTGGCATCAGTTTATGACCGTCTTCCACGAATGTTGTGGGTTTCTCAAATTTGATCTCTTTTTGTTCTTCGTTACAATATTGGCACTTTCCGGCTTTACGCGCTTCCTTGAAAACGTCATTTACAACATCTTCTATGGATTGTCCCATTTTCTTAAGGGTGCGTATCTTTTCTACGGTTTCTTTTTTCTGGTTGGGGTCAAGAAGCAGCGCCCCGCAATTCCTGCATGTTGCTCTTAATATTTTGCGGATCAGCTTGGCAAAACCCACATGCATCACAGGCGCTACAAGTTCAATATGCCCGAAATGGCCCGGGCACTCGCCCGCCCTTCCGCCGCATGTCTTACATCGAAGACCGGGGTCTATTACACCAAGTCTTGTATCCATTAATCCCATTTCAATGGGGAAACCGTCATCATCGTATGTATCAGCAGTTATGATTCTTGTGACACTCATTTTCCTGAATTCTTTAGGTGAAATAAGTCCGAATCTAATTTGTTTTATTCTTTTGGGGGTTGCAATTACCATAATATTCACCTACACAGCATCTTCCAATTCAAGCCTCGGCGCTACGCCAAGAGATATAATTTCATCAAGAAGCAATTTAAAGGCATAGCTCATTTCAACGGGATGTATATCTGTTTCTGCGCCACAATCATGGCAAATAGTAGTATTCCTTCTTTTATCCAGTGTGGCGATCATGCCGCAATGAGAACATACATATTCCATGACCCTGTCTGACTCGTCAAGCAATCTTTCCTTAAGGGCCATTGAAGCGCCATGCCCGATAAGAACATCTCGTTCCATTTCTCCGAACCTTAAGCCACCTTCTCTTGCCCTGCCTTCAGTTGGCTGCCTGGTCAATACCTGTACAGGTCCGCGTGACCTGGCATGCATTTTTGATGATACCATATGGTACAGTTTCTGGTAAAGGATAACTCCTACAAATATATCCGCCTGGATCTTATTGCCAGTTATGCCATCATAAAATACTTCCTTACCGGTGTTTGAAAATCCATATTTCGCCAGTGAGGAGGTTAAATTCTCTTCGGATTCGCCTGAGAAAGCGGTTCCATCGATCCTGCGTCCTTCAAGTCCTCCTACTTTACCACCTATCATCTCAAGAACGTGACCTACAGTCATTCTTGAAGGGATAGCATGCGGGTTAATTATAAGGTCAGGAACCATACCATTTTCTGTAAATGGCATGTCCTCATAAGGTACTATCAGGCCAATTACACCTTTCTGGCCATGCCGTGAGGCGAATTTATCCCCGATCTCAGGTATCCTGTAATCCCGTGTCCTTACTTTTGCAAGCCTTGAACCGTTTTCAGATTCGGTAAGTATTACGGTATCTACAATACCCTTCTCATTTGAACGCATCGTTACAGAACTTTCCCTGCGCTGCACGGGGCTTAAACCTAATTCTGTTGGCTCTTCCAGGAACCTTGGCGGACTTGTCTTTCCGATCAGGACATCATTTGGCCCTACTGGAATTTCAGGATTGACAAGACCATCGCTATCAAGTTGATTATAAACTTCCGCAGTCCTGGCACCCCTTACTTCCGTATCAGGGATCTCGAATTTATCTTCCTGACCGCCAGGGTATTTTCTTTCTTCTCCTTCGTTCGTCCTGAAGAAATGACTTCTTCCAAGACCGCGTTCGATCGCACCTTTATTTATAACAAGGGCATCTTCAATATTATATCCTTCATAAGATAATACTGCAACAACGAAATTCTGTCCTGCAGGGCGGGTGTCAAAACCGATCGCTTCTGCAGTCTGGGTCGAAGTAAGCGCTTTCTGGGGATAATGCAATACGTGGGCTCTTGTATCAGGCCTTAATTTCATATTTGGGGTTGACATACCCAGACACTGTTTGACCATGCCTGCACCCATTGTGTTCCTTGGTGATGCATTGTGTTCCGGGAAAGGAACCATGCCTGTACAGATCCCCAGGATCAAAGACGGATCCATCTCAAGATGACTATGCTTGGGGTTCAAATTCTTTTCATCGATCGCTATGAACGCATTTTCTTCTTCTTCAGCATCCAGATACTCGATCAAACCAGCATCCACAAGACTATCAAAAGTGACTTCCTTCCTTTTCAGGCGTTCAATATGTTCTGGGGTTACAAGAGGTTTGCCGTTTTCAACAATTATTGCCGGGCGTCTTGCTCTACCCTGGTCTGAGTTGATAATTATCTCATTTGTATCCTCATAGAAGATGATATTCACCTGTTTCTTGATCTCACCCATTCTTCGTTTTTTTCTCAAATTATGGACGAGTTCTTTTGGATTTGCAATGGTACCAATAAGTTCACCGTTTAAAAAAACTCTTGCCTTACTCAAATGATTCAGCCTCCTCTTCCGGCATGTTTACTTTTATTTCTTCAGCTTCTTCAAGCGCTTCTAATTCCGTAGCATATGTCGTGGGAACTTCTTCCATTCCAAGAAGTTGGGGTATGATCGGCGCCGTGCCCATGTCAAGGAGCATTTTCTTAAGCTGTGATTCATTACCTGCAGCTGTTGATATCTCCACTAGCTGCGCAAAGTTTTTTACAAGTCCGCAGTTGGGGCCTTCAGGTGTTTCTGACGGGCATATTCTTCCCCACTGGGTGGGATGCAAGTCCCTTGCTTCAAAATGCGGTTGTGCTCTTGATAATGGTGAAATGACCCTTCTTAAATGTGAGAGGGTCGCAATATAATCCGTTCTGTCAAGCAATTGTGAAACTCCTGTTCTGCCCCCTACCCAGTTACCGGTAGCCAGGGCATGTACAAGTCGTTCGGTTAAAACATCTGACCTGACAATTGTTGTGACATTCAAATCCCTGTTCCTCATGCTTGCTCTTTCAAGCTGGTATTTGATATCGCGTGTGAGCCTGTTGAAAGATACCCTGAACAGGTCTTCGATCAATTCTCCGGATAGTTTGAGCCTCTTATTTGCATAATGGTCTTTATCGTCGCTGCCTCTTTTGGCGAGCGCCAGTTCAAAACATGCCTGAGCCATGCGGCCGATAAACTGTGCTTTTACGATCCTGTGAATTTCATCATTCCCCAGGTGGGGTAATAAATATCGGTCAATAACATAATTCGCCCTTTTGACCTGGTAATCCCTGGATTGGCCTGAAGCCACCCGTAACCCGATTTTTTCCATTGCTTCGACCTTGTTGGCAGCTTCAGCTTCTTCAAGGTTCTCAAGCATGAATTTGATGATCTCGGGGTCATCAGACACTGTATTGACAATGTCCTGGTCAGTCTCGATGCCAAGCGCCCTCATAAGAGTGACGAAATTGATCCTGCCCGATATGGATGGGAATGAAACTTCAAGGATCGATTTTTTGTTCCTCTCAACAACAACAAGGGCGCGATAGCCCCTGCGCTGCGAGAATACTTTGGCAACTTCAATATTCTCACCATAGCGTTCTTCCATCTCCACAAGGATCTTATTCGGGGCAAGATCTTCAAGTGTAGTTATAACGCGTTCCGTACCGTTCACTATGAAATATCCGCCAGGATCCTGCGGGTCTTCTCCCAGTTCGATCATTTCCTTCTGGGACAATCCTACAAGGTTACACGCTTTTGACCATATCATTATCGGTAGTAAGCCGATCTCTGCTTCTTTTTCTTCCTTTTCTCCCTCAGGTGTGACGATCGCCATACTCAGGAAAAGTGGAGCTGCGTAAGTAATATTTCGAAGACGTGCTTCAGTGGGATGGAGTTTATCAACAGCACCATCTGCCTCCCTCACTACAGGAAAACCGACCCTTATCTTTTTGAGTTTAACATATGTTCCTTCAATTTCGGTTTCAATTATCCTTTGCTCTTCAATGACTTTCTGAAGACCATGGTCCAGGAAATCATTAAAAGAATCTACATGATGTCTAACAATTTTGTCACTTGTAAAATACGCTTTTGATAGTACCCTTCTGTCCAACATATTACCTCTATTTACAGCTCACGCGATTACCATACGATAATAATAAGCTATACCTGCCGTTTTGCTTTCCCGGGTGATCTTTATTACGTCTCCAACCTTTGCTTTTGCAGCCACTACAGTTGGATCTATTACTCGGATTTTAGGCAATTGCTCTTTTTCTACATTAAATTCGGTTAATACTTTTTTAACTTCATCTTCACCTAATATTTCGTGATTCGGTACCATTCTATGTTTAAGGGGATTGAATTCCCTGCCGGTATTCTCTTTCTCTTTCACACAATTACCTCCCGGGCAGACGGGCTCGGAGGGATTTGAACCCTCGACCATCGGGTTTCTTCTCATTTGAATAAAAGCCCGGTGCTCTGCCTGACTGAGCTACGAGCCCAACCGTGTCATCAACGAATCTTAAATAAACGCTACCAATCACTGATGAAAAAAATCCCTCAATAAATGGCAATTCTCTTAAAACCTCGTAGACGTGCGCCCCTTGTACGGCATTATTAAACTTAAATGTTTCCATTGAATTTGATAAACGTACCATTGCGATATTCAGCAAAAGCCACATCCAGTTCCTCCTGCGTGTTCATAACAATAGGTCCGGCCCATGCTACAGGTTCGCCAAGAGGTTTGCCCGACACAAGGAGGAAATGCAGATTCTTATCGCCGGCTGTGATTTTTACATTATCCCCATCTTTGAAAATTACAAGATGTTCGATGCCGATTGATTTTTTCTTATCTGCATCAAAAAAACCGCTTCCTTCGACCACATAAGCCAATGCTCTGTACCCACTCTTGATCCCATGTTCAAATTCCACACCAGGCGCCAGTGAAATATCAAGATACTCGGGGTCAACAACGATATCCCGGACAGGCCCTTTTGTGTTCCCGAATTCTCCGCAAATGATCCTGACCTTAACGTTCTTATCTGTCGTGACCTCTGGTATCTGCGACTTTTTTACTTCCCTGTACCTGGGTTCCATCATTTTATGGGTGGATGGAAGATTCACCCACAACTGGAAACCCCACATATGTCCATTGAGTCCCTTTGGCATTTCCTGGTGGATTATTCCGCTTCCAGCGGTCATCCATTGCACATCACCTGGCAGGATCACACCTTTATTTCCCATGCTGTCTCCATGTTCGACCCTGCCTTCCAGCATATAAGTCACTGTTTCGATACCCCTGTGCGGATGCCAGGGAAATCCGGCGAGATAGTCAGCAGGATTATCTGAATGAAAATCATCAAGAAGCAGGAAAGGATCAAGTTCAGGCACTTCATTGTAACCGAATGCCCTTTTCAGGTGGACTCCCGCGCCTTCCAGCGTAGGTTTGCCTTTTAATATTTTGTCTATCTTTCTGTTCATTTTATTGCCACTCCTTTACAATAATGTATATTTGGCGCAGGAGGTTATTATTTTTTGCTTGCTGAGGTTCCTGCTTATTCTGCGAATTCATTTCGCATACCCCGCACAACCGTATTTTTTCCTCAAAATCCCGATACTTTTTAATGCGCAACCTATATACCCCAAACCGAATCTAAGAAAGGCATGGTTCATAATATTTATTTTTCAGTATGCGGGGAAGGTTATGGTCATTCCAGCAGGGATATGGCAATAGCCGCGAAACTTAAAAATGCGCCGGGGCCAACGTTCTCATGGGGAGTTATGGTTATGCGCTGGATCGCCTGAAAAAGAGCTTTGATGGAATTGAAATTGAAAAAGAATTCAAAATGACAGCAAAAGACGGGGCTTTTGACCTCAAAGCCACAATTTCACAAAGCAGGAATTCAGTATTTCGTTATTCAGGAATAATATCCCAGGAAAAAAAGATCATGGAGGATTTTTCTGCAACATGCGTGGTTGCAGATGGCAGGGGCGCCTCTGTTTTTGCGGCTTTCAAACTCGGGTTGCCGTGCATTATAATATCCAACCAGACAAGCATTGAGTCATTTTTCCATGAAAGTAAATTCCTGTTGAACCTTGTCGGGAAGCCAGTGGACCTGACCCTTAAAACTACGATGGCGCTTGCTGAAGAAGTCCTGATCCCTGATTTTGCGCCACCCCATACTGTTTGTCTTAATACGTTAAGTAAAGGTGCGCATGTTATGAAAAAACAAAGATTTATCGGACCCGTAGTATCTGCCAGATTTGAAACTGATCAACCTGAACCAACAGGGATAAAAAGTCCATTCATCCTGACGATTCTCAGCGGGCATTCATTTTCCCTTCCCATCTTTAATGGGATATTAAAGATCGCTGACAGGTTTCCTGAAATAAATTTCCTGGTATTCGCCAAATTCAAAAGCGACAATATCCCGAAAAACACAACCGTTGTGGGATTTTGCGAGGATCCATCTCCATATATGGCAGAAGCGCAACTTGTTATTGCCCAGGCAGGCCACAGCACCGCCATGGAAATATTGACTCTTGGAAAACCAGCCCTCATTATTCCCATTAAAGGACAGATCGAACAGGAATATAATGCCAAAAGGATGAAAGAACTTGGAATGTGTGAAACACTCGATTACGAATCTTTTAACAGCGAAGGTCTCTATGAAAAGATCAACCTTCTGTTGAATGATAAAAAATATAAGGAAGAAGCAATGCAATATTCTGAAATAACACGGGAAATGAAAGGATCACAAAAAGCTGCGGATATCATTATTGAGTTATCGAACCGGATACAATGCTATTGAACGCTTTGGACAGGTTTTATAATCATTCAAAAAAAATCAGGAAGAAAATGTTGCACAGGATTTATTTTTCAGTATGCGGGGAAGGCTACGGGCACTCAAGCAGGGATATGGCCATTGCAAAAGAACTTACAAGAGACGGCGCCAGTGTCCTCATGGGCGGTTATGGGTATGTATTGGAACGATTAAAACAGGGTTTTGATGCGGTTGAAGTTGAAAAGGAATTTGAGATGGTAGGAAATAGAGGAGCTTTTGATCTTAAAGCCACCATATTTAAAAGTAAGAGCCAGGCATTTTCATTCTCAAAAATAATATCGCAAGAGAAAAAGATCATGGAGGATTTTAATGCAACGTGTGTGGTAGCAGATGGAAGAGTTGCTGCGGTTTTTGCGGCTTTCAAACTCGGGATACCGTGCGTTATCATATCCAACCAGACAAGTATTGAACAATTTTTTGAAGAAAGTAAGTTCTATTTATGTTTCATAGGAAAGCAAGTTGAATTTACCCTTAAGACCACAATGGCGCTTTCCGAGGTTGTCCTTATCCCTGATTTCCCGCCCACTCATACAGTTTGCCTGGACAGCTTAAGTAAAAGCAGGCATATCATGAAAAAACAGGTTTTTACAGGGCCTGTCGTGTCCTTTAATGAAAATGCAGGATCAATAGCCAGTGATATGCAGAGGCCTTATATCCTTACACTTCTTGGGGGGCATTCATTCAGGCTTCCAATATTTTCAGCGATATTGAAGATCGCACACAGGTTTCCCGACATGGATTTTCTTATATTCACTAAATTTACGGACAATGATGCCCCTAAAAATGTTATAATAAGGGAATTCGCAAAGGATATTTCCGTATATATGAAAAATGCCGGCCTGATAATAACCCAGGCAGGCCACAGCACAGCAATGGAGATATTGACCCTTGGAAAACCAGCTCTTATCATCCCTGATGAGGGACAATTGGAGCAGGAAAACAATGCTTCACGAATGAGAGAACTTGGTGATCTCGGAAACTCTTGAATATAGCACACTGAATCCTGAATCTCTGTTTGAAAAGATCAATTTACTTCTTAACGATGCAGGATTCAGGGAAAAAGCAGGACAATACTCCATGATGTCAGAAACAATGAATGGCCCCCGGAAAGCAGCGGATATGATCCGGGGATTATCAAACAGGATACAATGTTATTAACAGACCTGATATGAATATTCTTAGTTATATAGAATCAGTGGACCATTCAATATTCCTGGATGTAAATCTGGATATCATCAATTCTTTTTTTGATAGTTTTTTCCCTTTTTTAAGGGATTTTACTTATTTCTTCTGGTTATTCCTGGTCGTTTATTTCTGGTTTAAAAAAGAAAAAAGACTGGCAATAATTTTGACAGCAGGGATAATTGCAGGAGCGGTTGTCACATATCCCATAAAATTCTTGATCGACAGGCAAAGACCTTATGAACAGCTTGATTCCGCAAGATTATTGACACCTTTTGAAAACGACCCATCTTTTCCGTCGGGACATACTGAAATGAGTTTTCTTGCAGCTACTATCGTATCACAATTCCATCCCCGCTATAGTAAATATCTTTATGCGTTTAGCCTTATCGTGGCTTTAAGCAGGATATATGTGGGAGTACATTTTCCGATAGATGTGGTCGGCGGGGCAATTGTGGGGATAGTTATCGGGAAATTAACTTTAAAAAGCAATTTATTTAAACCTGAAGGATGAATACGATTTCAATGAGAACAATAGACTGGAATAACAATAACAACAATATTTCAATGATAGACCAGACCCTTCTGCCTGCGCAATTTAAAGTCATAGAATGCGCCACTTTAGATTCACTATGCGAAGCTATAAAATCACTTCGTGTCCGCGGCGCTCCTGCACTTGGGGCGGCGGGAGGTTTTGGTGTCGCTCTTGCTGCATTTAAAAGCAATGCAAGCTCATTGGATAGAATAATGGATGATATCCGCAATGCTGCAAATACTTTAATCGCCACAAGACCCACAGCAGTAAACCTTTCATGGGGGGTTAAACGCGTATTGGGGGCTTTAGAGGATGCAAAGAACATCAAAGAAATAAGAATGTTCGCGCTCGATGAGGCAAAAGCAATAGCTGATGAAGATGTGGAAAAAAACATGCAGCTTGGGGAACATGGCGCTGACCTTCTTGAAGACGGGGATACCGTTTTGACACACTGCAACGCCGGAAGGCTTGCCTGCGTGGACTGGGGCACCGCACTTGGTGTTATCAGGTCTGCCCGCGCCCAGGGAAAAGACATAAAAGTCATTTCCTGTGAGACACGACCTTTAAATCAGGGAAGCAGGATTACAACATGGGAATTAATGGAAGATAAGATCCCGGTAACTCTTATTACAGACAGTATGTCAGGTCATGTTATGCGAAAAGGCATGGTTGATAAAGTCATTGTGGGCGCAGACAGGATCACACAGGATGCAGTGTTCAATAAGATCGGGACTTATACACATTCGGTCATCGCAAGAGAGCACGACGTGCCTTTCTATGTAGCGGCTCCTGTTTCAACGTTTGATTTTGAAAGGCTTGAAGATGATATCGAGATAGAACTAAGAAAACCTGAAGAACTGAAGTATTTTGGGAAGTACCAGATAGCCCCTCTTGGAGTAAATGTTTATAATCCGGCCTTTGATGCGACCCCCATGGAGAACGTTACTGCGCTTATCACAGAAAACGGGGTTTTTTATCCGCCTTTCCTCCTCGATGAAGTCAAGATACATACCTGATCATTTCTGTGACATATAATGTCTCAAAAAATAAACTTTAATAAGCAAATACTTTAAGACAGACCCGAAAGGGTTATAACATCAAAGGTATATGATTTATTGGGGCAATATATGACAGAAGGAAAAATGTCGGATGTTTACAATAAAGTCCTTTTAGACCTGAAGAAAATGAATGGGGTGAAAATGATCGCACTTGCAGGTCGTGATGGTTATCTTATCGGTGAACATGCCAGCGAAGGATCAGAAATGCTTACCATGATGTCAGCGAACATGCTGCGGGCTGCTGAAACGGTTACTAATAAGCTTGAAAAAATAAATCCCAACCGTGTGATAGTCGATTATAATGGCGGAAAGCTGATTACGACATCAGCAGGTTCAAAAGCGTTGATCTCTGTTATGGCGACAAATGATGCAAATCTTGATCCCATCATAAAGGAAATGGAAAAGACAGCAGGTAAAATTAAAGAGATCCTTTAAATATACATAAAAGTTAAGTTCAAAAGATATGTATTAGTAGCATGGCCATTTCAATAGCTCTTGCTGGGAAACCAAACTCAGGGAAATCAACATTTTTTAAAGCTGCGACCCTTGCGAATGTTGAGATCGCAAATTATCCTTTTACAACTATAGATGCGAATCATGGTGTGGGATATGTAAGGACACCATGCCCGTGCAGGGAATTGAAACTCGATTGCGGTAATTGCCGTGAGGGTGCAAGGTTCGTGCCGATCGAAATGATCGATGTGGCAGGTCTTGTTCCTGATGCCCATAAGGGGCGGGGACTTGGAAATGAATTTCTTGATAATCTTCGGCAGGCAAAGGCTATAATCCATGTAATAGATGCATCGGGAGGCACTGATATTGAAGGCAATCCCGTTACTGTGGGTTCGCATGACCCGCTCGGGGATATAGAATTCCTTGAACATGAGATTACAATGTGGATGGCCGGCATCCTGAAGCGCAATTGGGAGAGGCTTTCAAGAAAGGTAAATGCGGAAGGTTTAAAGATCGAAGAAACTATCGCAGCACAACTTGAAGGTGCGGGAATTACCGAAGCACACGTCAGGACCATTCTTTCAAGAATTAAACTTCCGCGCGATAAGCCCCAGGTCTGGACAGAAGAGCAGATAATCGAGCTTTCAGACATGCTCCGTGCTGAAAGTAAGCCGCTCATAATTGCTGCCAACAAAATTGATATTGCTTCAAAGGAAAATATCGAGAGCCTTGTGAAAAAGGGAGCTATACCGGTAAGCGGGGCAACAGAAGTTGTGCTTCGCCTTGCCGATAAGAGCAATGCAGTAAAATACATTCCCGGAGATACTGATTTTGTTGAATCGCCAAACCTTTCCAGCGCCCAGAAAGAAGCGCTTTCAAAGATCCGCCTGCTTTTGAAGACAAATGGCGGCACAGGCATCCAGAAATGCCTCAATGAAACGGTTTTTAAGCTTCTTGAAATGATCGTTGTTTACCCTGTGGAAGATGAGAACAGGTTCACAGATAAGAAGGGAAGAATACTTCCCGATGCATTCCTTATGAAAAAAGGCAGTACTCCAAAAGACCTTGCCTTCATGATACATACGGATATCGGAAAGAGTTTCCTCCATGCAGTAGATGCGCGCACCAAAATGAGGCTTGGGGAGAAACACGAGTTGAAGAATGGGGATATCGTAAAGATAGTGTCTATAAAATAATTAAGCAAATAGTTGAAACACGATTATACTAATCAAGGTTCAACTAATCTTTACTATAATTGTTCCCAAAAATTTTTCTCAAATCTCCAATATCAAAAAGCAATACCCCATTGCTTAATGCATATTCCTGTGCAGTCGATGTAAAACCCGATTTTGAAATTACTATATAGCAGTTCTGTCTTGTTTTATTGAACCAATCTACGAACATTGCTTTTTCCCGGAGTTCTTTCAACACATCCACCCCTACTTTTGGCGTTTGCCATTTGCATTCACAAAAGCACATTTCTTTTGTATCTTCATTCATGGAAATAATATCTATCTCATGATCTTTATGCCACCATCCGCCAATTGTCTTAAATTTGAAAGGAAGACGCCCATTGTTGTTCAGTTCGATCAGGGCTTCCATGCATATTTTCTCGAATTTTCTTCCCATAAAAGAATTGAGATCTTTTTGAATAAGAGCCATCAACTGATTTATTTCTCCTCTTTCAATTTCTGACCTGTTAGGATAAATAAATCTGAACCAGAATGAAAAGAAATTATCCCCTAACCTATATCTTGTATCCCTCGCCCTTTCTTTGACCGAAGTAACCGGGTAGATCTTTTCAATAATGTGAAGCTGGGCAAGGTTATCCAGGTATTTTGATACAAGGGTCTTATCGAGTTGGGTGTAATTTACGATTTCTGTGAATCTGGCATTTCCAAAGCTTATAGATTTTAAAATGAAGAAATAATTCCTGGGTTCACGTAATTCCTCTTTCAAAAGGAATTCAGGCTCAATATTCAGGATGTTACCTTTTTCTATTATTTTTTCTTTGATATTTTCCATTATTGATTTTGTGTCATCAAATTGTTTCAGGTAGAGAGGTATCCCGTCGAGTATGGAATAAGCTTCTATCTGTTGTTCCAGGCTAAAATTTGGCAAAAATTCAACAGCATCCCTGAATTTCATCATTTCGACTTTCCACTGGCCTGTTCTTCTGCCATACAGTGGATTCTTATAACCCATGAGGTTTTCCATCATTGAAATGGATGAGCCGCATAATATCATGAAAACGTTTGTTTTTGAAATAATCTCATCCCATAGCTTCTGGTAAATAGATGGAATCGCATTATTTGATTCCATAAGGTACTGGAACTCGTCTATTACAAAAACAACTCTCTCACTGGTTCTTTTAGTAAATTCGGAAAATAATTCGAAATAATCCCTGAACTGCACTTTTTCAAAAAGAGAGTCTTTAAGATAAACAGCCATACTTTTCTGCATAAGCCTTATGTTTTCCCTTTCGATCTGCCTGTCAGCCATGAAATAAACTGAAGGCTTATTTTTGATGAACTCTTTGATAAGCTCGGTTTTCCCCACACGCCGCCTACCGTAGAGGATTATGAATTCAGGATCTTTGGAAACATATCTGTTATTGAGAAATTTGAGTTCTTCCTTGCGATTGATAAATTGTTGAAACACGATTATTATAATGTAGATTCAACTATTTATTAATTACCCTTAAATATCCCCCGAACCAACAAACAACCATGCATCTTGAAGAAATTATCCAGCTGCTTGAAACCATCGCACCACCTTCACTTGCCGAAGATTTCGATAACGGTAGAATAGGACTTGTGCTTGACAGGAAAAACGATCTCAAAAATATCGCAGTCGCACTTGACCCTACCGATCTGGTTCTTAAAGAAGCCGCACGCATCGGCGCTGATCTCCTCATAACCCACCACACGTTGATATTTGACCCCATAAATCTTATTTCCAAACGCCTGTCAGATACCCTGAAAATTGCGATCGATAACGATATTTCTATCTACACGATGCACACGAATTACGACAAAGCACAGGGCGGCGTGAATGATGTGCTTGCCGGATTACTGGGATTGAAGAATACCGTTCCACTTGCGCTGGGAAGGATCGGAGAGATAGAACAAATGAAAGCGCCTGCATTCGCAGCTTTTATCGCAAAAAAGCTGGATACTCATGTCCAGTATAAAGGAGATGGCCAGATAAAGAAGGTCATGGTGGTCGGAGGAAGCGGTTTCAGGCGCGAATACATCGATATAGCATTCGAGAACGATGTTGATGCCCTTGTTTCAGGGGAAATGCGCCATGATGCGATACGGTATGCGCAAGGTTTATGCCTTTTTGATGCAACCCATTATGCAACAGAAGCGCCAGCGATGAGAAAATTGTGTGAGAGGCTGCCAGAGGGATCTGTTTTCATAGAGGATAAGCCAAAAATATTCTGTTTTCCCTGAATCGGTAATGGATAAATTAGGGGCGCTCTTGAAGGATGCAGAGATACATGGGGTAAATTCGATAGATAGATTAATCCATTTGCCATTACATATATATGAAATATTATGGAAATGGCAATTGCATGGGCTTTAGAAAATAAAGAAGCAATATATTTTGACCATTGTGGAAAATAATATGAAAAGAGAATTCACCATAATAATCGAGCAGGATGAAGATGGCATTTATGTAGCATCTGCGCCCGAGCTTGAAGGATGCCATACACAGGCAAAAACTCTGGATGAACTGAGAGAAAGGATAAAAGAAGCGATACAACTTTATTTAGAAGTCGAATCCGATATCATCAAAGAAGTGCCGTTAGAATTCGTGGGCATCCAGAAAGTCGAGGTCGCAGTCTGAATGGATAAAATCAATCCTCTTCCTGCTAAAAAAGTAATAAAAGCGCTTGAGAAGATTGGTTTTCAGCAGATTAGACAAAAAGGAAGCCATTTGTTCATGCGCCATCCTGATGGGAGAACTACATTAATCACTATGCATCCCGGTGAAGATATTGGTAAAGGGATGATAAGAAAAATAATAAATGATGCAAGGATTACGAGAGAAGAGTGGCTTGAATTGATGGAAACTGTATAGCTGTTTTATTTCCGTGCTTATTTCCAAACGCCTGTCAGATACCCTGAAAATTGCGATCGATAACGATATTTCTATCTACACGATGCACACGAATTACGACAAAGCACAGGGCGACGTGAATGATGTGCTTGCCGGATTACTGGGATTGAAGAATATCGTTCCACTTGCGCTGGGAAGGATCGGAGAAATAGAACCAATGAAAGCGCCTGCATTTGCAGCTTTTATCGCAAAAAAGCTGGATACTCATGTCCAGTATAAAGGAGATGGCCAGATAAAGAAGGTCATGGTGGTCGGAGGAAGCGGTTTCAGGCGCGAATACATCGATATAGCATTCGAGAACGATGTTGATGCCCTTGTTTCAGGGGAAATGCGACATGATGCGATACGGTATGCGCAAGGGTTATGCCTTTTTGATGCGACCCATTATGGAACTGAGACGCCGGCGATGAGAAAATTGTGTGAGAGGCTGCCTGCTGGGTCTGTTTTCATAGAGGATAAGCCAAAAATATTCTGTTTTCCCTGAATCGGTATCAATAGATGATATGATTAAAAAGAGTATTTGCGCTGCGTTCTCCCATATGGACGTTGATCAAACTTAAAGTTCAAAATGGCAGCTACTTCTCACTAATTGCTTTTGACAAAATATACAATCCAACCAGGATTAACCCAAACTTGATTAATTCATCCAGAGAGTTATCCTTAGCTGAAGGATTTTCTTTTGCGATTAAATCACGCAATGCATATTCTTCATTGATTGTCAGATGGTTCAATCTGAATTTACCTAAGAGATATTCCATCCTTTCGACTTCTTGAGGAGTCAGGTTCATTTGATCGCCTCTTTGAAAACTTTCTCTGATTGCTTTATCCCGACTTTTAACGCCACTCTTTTTAATGATTCAAGTGGTTCTTCGACCAGACGAGGAATAGCAAGCGTATCCATTAATTTATCGAGTAGATCCTCTCCAAACTCTGTAAGGTCATAAAATGAATGACTGTCTACACCTTCTTTTTTAGCATATTTATTTTTGATTAGTGCTCCTTTTTCAAGTATTTTTAGATGATGAGATAGAATACTGCTATCTTTACGAGGTATTTCTAATTCGGTCATTATTTGAGTGAAAGATAGTTCTCCATTTTTTAGAAGGACAAAAAAAATTGCCTGTCTAAGATCGTCATCCAAAGCTTCTACCGCTCGCTTAAGCTCTGACGGCAGTTCGTCTGCATACTCTTTAATTTTTTCATTCGTGTATGTTCCCATTAGCATTCTCTCTAAGATATATGAGTATAATACTGTTTACTTAAGTATATTAATTTCTACTAATGTAAAAGCTTATCTATCGAATCTTCTTTAAAAGGAATGTGATCATAAACGAGGATTCAAAAAAGATTCGATGAATTTCGAGCGAAGAAAAAAGAATCAATTCTTGCATATAAAGATAAGATTAACATTGTTATCTATGGCGCATATAATCCTCCCGCTGATGAAAAACATTCGGGGGAAAAAGAACGGCTGATAAAACTTCGGGATCGCTTGAGAGAGGATGGATATACAAATACCGCAATTGTTGAAGATTTACCCGGTGCAGTCCTTGAAAAAAGTTTAGATTGTTTGGAAATGGCCGATTTAAACATCCTTGTCTTTACATGCAGAGGGAAAACAGGGAGTGTAGCAAGAGAATTGATACACGCTATTGAAGATCCGGTGATACTCTGGAAATGCAGAATTTTTGAAGAGATTGATAAACGGATACCAGCAATGGAGACTCTATTAAAGGAAGAACTCTCGTTACAAAGATACTCAGTTACCCAAGTCAAAAGGGAAGATGATAACGATCTTTATGAGCATGTTTCGAGTGATGTATTTCAGTTCCTAAGAAAAAATATTCAAATATTCGTATCTCGCAAAAGGACCTAATCTTAGCAGATTGACTTTAACGGTTACGTCACTTCTTGGGGGAATCTTCACTTGTGAATGATGTGCTTGCCGGATTACTGGGATTGAACAATACCGTCCTCTTCCATTGGGAAGGATCGGTGAAATAGAACCAATGAAGGCGCCTGCATTTGCAGCTTTTATCGCAAAAAAGCTGGATACTCATGTCCAGTATAAAGAAGATGGCCAGATAAAGAAGGTCATGGTGGTCGGAGGAAGCGGTTTCAGGCGCGAATACATCGATATCGCATTCGAGAACGAAGTCGATGCCCTTGTTTCAGGGGAGATGCGCCACGATGCGATAAGGTATGCGCAAGGTTTATGCCTTTTTGATGCAACCCATTATGCAACAGAAGCGCCAGCGATGAGAAAATTGTGTGAGAGGTTGCCAGAGGGATCTGTTTTCATAGAGGATAAGCCAAAAATATTCTGTTTTCCCTGAATCGGTATCAATAGATGGGATGATTAAAAAGAGTATTTTTGCAGCGCTGTAGTGCCCTTTTTGAGAATGGAAAGATACGCATACGAGTGGATATTACTGGGCTGATTGATGAACTATGCCTTTTTCCAGATGGTGAACATGACGATACCTTCGACGCTTTGGATTTTGCATTATCAGCGAGCGAAGAATGTGAAACGATCAACTGAGTCTTTTTGAGTAGGATTGAAAATCGAGTAGTTTATTGCAATTAATAAGCGAGCTCGTTTCAATTCGTGTTGGTAGTTATCCTGATGTGTTGCACATTGATTGACCTAAAACCAAGCTTTATTTCGCATATGCTTTCATTGTATAACTTTGATAATTATGCATGATACAATATATTATTCATAGTATTTTCGTTTACTTATTCCAAAATTCAAAATCATCCAATTCTCGTATATCTATTTGACCAGAAATTACTTTTGCTAATTTTTCTACGAAATTCAGATCTGGATGCCCGTCTTTTATCGCTCTTTCTATGTTATCAGACAGATTCCACCCAGGAGACCTTATTTTTTCTTTTTTTACTAGGATTTTAATTTCTTCAAGACTTTTCCTCTGTAATTTTTTATCTTTGGAATGGGCATATTGGTAGAACAAGCATTCAAGTAATGTATCCTTGAGCGATTGCTCTCTTGCCAATTCCAGAGCTTTTTCCAAAATAGAAAAGCCGTTTTCATTGCCTCTGGCAAGTAGAAAACCAGCAAAGTTGCCAAGATTAGTGGCATCTTTTGGGTCTATTTCCCAAACTTTTTTGTAATACTCCTCTGCCTTATCATAATCTTTACGAATATCATTCAAGAGTTGAGCATAGTTGCCAAGGACATTAACATATTTTGGGTCTAATCCCAAAGCTTTTTTGTAATACTCCTCTGCCTTATCATAATCCTTACGAATTTCACTCAAAAATAAGGCATAGTTGCCAAGGACATTAACATATTTTGGGTCTAATCCCAAAGCTTTTTTGTAATACTCCTCTGCCTTATCATAATCCTTACGAATTTCACCCAAGAATGAGGCATAATTGCAAAGGACATTAACATATTTTGGGTCTATTTCCAAAGCTTTTTTGTAATACTCCTCTGCCTTATCATAGTCCTTCTGAATATGGAAGAATAAAGCATAGGTGCCAAGGAGTTCTTTACTATCTGGAAATCTTTTCAGTCCTTCCTGGTAAATAATGTCAGCTCTTTCAGGGTCATTCTTTTCGTATTTATCTGCTTCAAGGACTACTGCATGCCATGACTCAAATGCATTTGATGCTTTTTCCAGTGCCTCTTTTAAGGGTTTATCATCTTCTTTCTCTGGCTGAATCTCTATCCTTTTTTTAAGGTTTTTGAAAGTATCAAAATACGTGTTCAGGAGTTTATCAAATCTATCCTTTTTTGGATGGCTGAAGTTAAATTCTTTCCACATAAGAAGCATCAATTCATCAAAATCACTTTGTTTTATCCATCTGGCATTTCTATTTGTTAACCACATGCCTATCTTGCTATCAGGAATCTTGTTACCAATCCAGTAAATCCCCCATGGCAGTGCATTTGAAGGTAATTCATCTAATATTTCCGCTATGCTTTCATCATGACCACCATATCCTATAAAAATCAAACCTGTTTCATATAATAAGTTTTTAAGTACCTTTCGAACATTTTCTGCCAGTCCTTGTGTTTCTTTTTCTGTATTTTTTGGGTCAAGCCTGGCATCTCCGTGTAATTTCAATATTAATGGACGTGTTCTTGAAATTTTTACAAATCCTGCAAGCGATTCATGCGATATAACAAGCGGTTTTTTTTGTGTATAGAGATACAATGCATCAGCTATCAAGTCATCAAAATTGACTGTCTGAACAACGTTACAATGCCGACCTATATCTTCAAAGGTCATCATCTGAGCTAAAACTGCATAGCCAAATCCTGGGTCTTTTCCTTCTGTAAGTCTTTCAATTTCTCTTTGTCTTTCCTCGGGGGTCAAAAATAAATCTTCTATGACCTTGCCGTAAAACAAAGACGCTTTATCTTCAGTATAATCAGGATATATTTCATTTATCCAAGAATCACAATTATCATTACAACCCGTTTTCAATTTCTTGAGCCTCGGTAACCAGTCTTTTACAAGAGTCCTGGCACTTGGTATTCCTGATGAAACTGAACAACCTGCACCTAGGAAAAAAATAAATCTGCTCTCTTCATGTTCTTCTATGAGGTTTTTAAATCTTCGAATAAATTCCTCAGCCGACATTTCCTTAATACTGTTCATAGAATCAAACGACACAATTTAACGCATCGTAACGATATACTAACTTATATTTATGAACTCCTGTTTTTTTAAATGCAAGTTTATCTTAGACTCTAACTACTTGTTTGGAAAGATGTTTGAGAATGTCAAAACGAAGAACGACCCGAAAAAAAGGTTATATGGCGACGTTGTTGAGTTGTTCTGGTATTAATAACAAGCTATATTTCGCAGATACTTTTCATTGCAAATGGATAAATTCATTTAAGATTCAATTTTGTTAGATTTATAATATCACCTATTGCCAAGTATGTGTAAATTACACATCTTCTAGCATGCTCTTTTTCTCTTTCAGTATGAGTTCCGACATTTGTTAACTTATATAAATCTCCGAGGAAATTAGCAAGATACTCAAGATTAGACTTCATGAATTTCGAATTATGATCTGAATCTATTTTTTCAAAGGTAAATTGAATAATCCTATTTACATAATTGTTCTCTTCCAAAGGATGAAATTTATTATCAAATCCTTTTATTTGCTCTTCAGTCGGTTTATAAACCGCATTTGCAAAATCATTTATTACTGTTCTACAAGCAAACGATATTTTCTGCAAATCCAACGAGGATTCACTTTCCTTTAAATCTTCATAAGTTTGTGTTAATTTTTCAAAGGCATTCGGGCAAATTTCTTGCAGTTTTTCATTTACACTTTTGCGTGTTTCTTCAAATATGTCAAATTCCATTTTCTCAAACTTTAAATTATTCAATATGGCAATTGTTTTTCTGTATATTTCATTATCCACTGTATTAAGAATATACAAATAATTTTGAGTACCTAGACGAATAGTAAAACTATCATAACGACCACCAGACTTTGGCGTGAGGGTATATGTATAATTTTTACCACTGTCGCAAAGAGCCCACAAGGTTATGTAATCATCATCAATGGATACAAATTTATCTTTATATTCATGATGATAAACTTTCCTATAATTTGGCACATTTTTAGAAGGTATATACCCACGCAATTCGCTGTTTATCCAATTAATTTCATCATTCACCTCAATAAGTTCAACTAAATTATAATACATTCGAAGATTCGCAATACTAAGGGGATTTTTCTCTATATTCTCTCTAATTTTTTCTGCTATCTTTATTGCTTCTTCAGTCTTCAATGTCATTTTACTTTTGATATAATTGATATTATAAGAGATATAACTATATGTTACGATTTAAATAAAATCCATCTTTCAATCTTTATGGATATCCATAAATAAATTTCATATGTTGGATTCTTATCAAGCCTACCGTTTCACTTTTGGCTTTATTCTCTATTAGCCAATACAGAAATTCACAATTAACATTTTTAGCTAAATTTATGCGTTTACCGCTTCGCTTTCACACTTATTCTATATTAGCCAAGAAGATTAACGTAACCATCGAGAAGATCAACATATAAATATACTTTAATAATATAGTTACCCCTTCGGGTTTCAATTGTTCTAATACGATCAAGTAAAGGCAAGTCTCATTTTCTTTATATTATCCTTTATGTCTCCTACGCTTATCCTACCAGCCCTTTCCTCCATAGCATACGTTAAGAATCGTTTCGCTGCATCAATACACATACATATTCCCATACGGCCTTAGCGATAGCGGCACCAGCTTTGTGAACTTTCCACTCATAACCTCATTAAAGTCAAATCCGAAATACTCACAGTATTCCTTAAGATATCCGCTGATGAGCTTTGTATCATCTTCGCTCAATTCAAGGCAGCTCACTTCTTTTCCGAGATTAAAAGTATCAACCTTCCCGCGGATGTACATTACGCCGCCGTGCATGCCGGTTCCCACATAATCGCCAACAAGCGGGCTCTTTCCATTCATGCCAAGAAGGATCATTATCCCTCCTGCCATGTATTCGCCGAAAAAGTCCCCGGCTGTGCCTCCGGCTATGATAATTGGGACCTGTTTCTTATACTCTTTCATGTGGATACCCACACGGTAGCCCACATCGCCTTTGATGTACAGCTTCCCGCCGCGCATCCCGTAACCGATGATATCGCCCACATTGCCGTGGACAATGATCTCACCATCATTCATAGTATTCGCAAGACCATCCTGACCGTTAGCGTTCACTATGATCTTCGGGCCGTTCATAAAAGCCCCGAGGTCATTACCGGGGGTGCCGTTAATGGTGATTTTTATCTTTTCATTCAGCCCTGCGCCGATATACCTCTGCCCGCCTATGTTATCAAGCTCGAATTCCTTCTCGCCTTGTGCCACTGCTTCACGGATCATCTTGTTCATTGGCCTGTAATGCATGCCTTTTGCGTCTATTTTCATAATCGATCACACACCTTGCCATAGGACATATTTGATTTTTCAAATATTAGCCGCAGAAATGCAGATGGATTGCAATGGAACACGGATCTCCACGTATGGCGGGAGCCATACGTGTGGGGGACGTCAACTGGCGCAACGGTTGACGCGGATGCACACGGATCTGTGAATATCCGCGCAATCCGCGTCATCCGTGTTCTAAGTCGTGATTGCGCCGCCTTTTCATAGATGGTCACAGCTATGGCGTGCACACGTATGCCTGCAGGGCATACGTGTCTATGCCCTTCCGAGGCGCAACTCGGAATCTGCGGTTTTTTATTTTCATAATTAAAAATCCTCATATTGATCACTGTCCTATTCCCGCGTGTTTTATGCCAAGTATATCAAGCGTTTCCTGGCTTAATCCAACTCCTCGCAAGCGCTCACGGCTTCCGCGCAAAGATTCGATGGCATTTAAGCCAAGTGAACCCAGTACTTCCTGTATCTCATGTCCCCATGCAGTAAGCAGGTTGCACAGCCTGTCTGCCCCTACTTCCGGGTTCAACCTGCGCACAAGTTCAGGTCTCTGGGTCGCAATGCCCCAGGCGCAGTTTCCCGTATAGCATTTCTGGCACACGCGGCAGCCCAATGCGATAAGTGATGCCGTGCCTATGACACATGCATCCGCCCCAAGAGCAATAGCCTTGACAACATCAGCGCTCTGCCTGATGCTTCCTCCGACAAGGATAGAAGCGCGGTTGCGGATACCTTCCTGCCTCAACCGGTCATCCACGGCCGCAAGAGCCAGTTCAATCGGTATCCCTACGTGATCCCTTATTATCATGGGAGCTGCTCCTGTTCCGCCTCGGAATCCGTCTATCATTACTATATCAGCGCCTGCCCGCACGATACCGCTTGCGATAGCAGCGACGTTATGAACGGCCGCGATCTTGACAGATACGGGTTTTTTATAATCCGTGGTCTCTTTTATCGCATAGATCAATTGAGATAAGTCTTCTATCGAGTAAATATCATGATGCGGGGCTGGTGAAAGTGCATCTGTACCCACAGGTATCATGCGTGTCTTTGAGATGTCCTCTCCCACCTTCTCGCCAGGCAGGTGGCCTCCGATTCCTGGTTTTGCGCCCTGTCCGATTTTTATCTCAACAAGAGCGCTGTTGTTCAGGTATTTGCTTGTTACACCGAAACGCCCTGATGCGACCTGGACTATAATATTGTCAGTATAACCTGCAAGGTCTTCATGCAGCCCTCCTTCGCCTGTATTCATGAGCGTACCCATGCGCTTTGCTGCCATTGCAAGCGACTTGTGGGCATTCAGGCTGATAGCGCCATAGGACATTGCAGCGAAAACAATGGGAATATCCAGTTTAACCTGCGGGACAAGTTCTGTCTTAAGACTGATATTATTAATATCTCCATCAAATTCAAGAGCTTCAGGTTTAGCTCCAAGGTACGTGCGAAGCTCCATTGGCTCACGCAACGGGTCTATCGAGGGGTTTGTCACCTGGCAGGCATCTATCAGCATGTGGTCCCAGTAGATCGGGTATGGTTTTGGATTGCCCATAGCTGTCAGTATAATTCCTCCGCTCTCTGCCTGTTTCAGGATATTTTTCCTTATCTCAGGCGACCAGTTGTAACCGTCTTTGTAATCAAGAGGATTCTGAGTGATCGTGATAGCGCTTTCGGGACAGAATGTCGCGCATCTGTGACAGGCCACGCACTGCCTGTTATTGGCCGTGACCTTATCCTTGAATTCAATAGCGCTGAAACTGCAATTCATTACACAGCGCTTGCATTTTCGGCACTTCTCATGGTCCACATTCACAATGAATTCAGGTGGTAATTGTGATTCCATTATTCCACCTCTGCCGAAAGTGTCCCAAAAACCGGTGTTCCTGCCCTGGGACTCCATACTTCGTCAAGGTCTGGCGCGATTTCCCTAATTGCGGATTCCTCAGATGCCATGTAAAGCATATCGTCCTTGCGGGCAGCTGTCATGGGGCGAAGCTTGATCCTGTCGTTCAATCCGATCATGCCCCGGTTATGTCCGATGATTATGCTAAATGGGCCATTCAAAAGTGTACTTCCATATACCTGCCTCAGTGCAATGGCTATTTTCTTTTTCTGCGGTTCCATGCGGTCTATGTCTTTCCAGAATGGGGCTGCAAGCGCTTTTGCTGCCGTTTCAACCGGAAGCTTATGCTTTCTGACCAGAAGGTCGAACATGTAAGCGATGACTTCGGTATCAGTTCTTAATTCGAGTTTGTAACCGAACATCTCAAGATAGCGCTTGTTGATCCCGTAAGAGGATATTTCACCGTTATGCACTACAGACCAGTCAAGAAGTGTGAACGGGTGAGCGCCGCCCCACCAGCCGGGTGTGTTAGTGGGGAACCTGCCATGCGATGTCCATATATATGCTTTGTAATCTTCCAATTTATAGAACTTTCCGATATCTTCAGGATAGCCGACACCTTTGAAAGCGCCCATGTTCATGCCGCTTGATGCCACAAAAGCCCCGTCTATCTCAGAGTGTATCTTCATTACTGTTTTTGTCACATAGTCCCTCTCTGAAAGGAATTCAAGTTTATTTTCAGGCACCTCAAGAAAATATCTCCATAAGATTGGGGGATTCGATACGCCATTTTGCCTTTGGGTAGGTATGGCTTCGTCCTTATCAACGTTGAAGTAGTCCTTGAAGAACTCTTCAGTATTCTTTTTAGACTCCACAGTATCAAACATCATGTGAAAAGCGTACATGTCTTTTCGTTTTGGATAAATACCATAGGCTGCAAACCCTCCACCAAGCCCGTTTGAACGGTCGTGCATGCAGGCAATGGATTTGATAATCACGTTGCCGCCAATGCGTCTTCCATCTTCGCTCATCAATCCGGATATCGCACATCCGGACGGTATTCCATCAGACTTCATTTTCTTCTCCTTTATTGTTAATATGATCAAGTAATTTCTTCAATTCCTCTCCCCCGCTCTTTGGTGGTTCGGCCAGTTTCAGTTTCTTTCGCACGCTTGTTGGCTCACCAAGTCTCCCATCTTTCTTGAACATCTCGATACTTGCAGTAAAGCTTTTTGGCCCTTTTCCTTTTTCAATAGCCATATGCTTTAGTTTATCAAATATCTTATTCATTCCCATTTTCTGCGGACAGAGTTCATAACATGTATAACAGTCAACGCACTGCCATATGTTGTGTGACTCTATTACGGCTTCAAGTTCGCCAGACAATAGCCGGCCTATGATCTCATTTGGATTGAAATCCGGGTTTACCTTTACAACAGGGCAGTCATTAACACAAGCTGCGCATTCGTAGCATTTGCGGATAGCAGGCAGGTCGAAGACTTCCTTCAATGTCTTCAGGTAGTTATATTTTGAATCCCATTTTGAAAGGAATCCTGCAGTATCTATCCTGTGCATATCCATTCCGAGTTCCTGTGTTGAGAAACCCATTGCAAGACCAAGTAATTCAGGGTAAAACAGGACTGGAAGGTTCAATTTTTCCCCGGTTTTTTGCATCATGTACTGGCGTGAATCGTATTGCATGAAGCATGATGGGCAGGTAAGTGTTATTGCATCCGCCTTTTTTGTGACTTCTATCAGTTTCATGCGCGCCAGGGCTGTTGCCTCCTCGGGTTCATCCGCAGTATTGAGATTGCCGCCGCAGCACAGCATTTTTGTTTCATAGTCGATACTTTTTGCACCGAGTGCTTCGATCAATGCATCGAATTTTTTGGGTTTATTCGGGTCATCAAAGGATATGGAGGAACTGGGGCGAACCATGTGGCAGCCATAATGGGGCGCTATTCTCATTCCTTCGAAAGATTTTATGAGGTGCTGTTTGACCTTCGGTATTCCGATCTCATCATGAAGAACCTCTACAAGATGTTTTACCTCCACTATACCTGTGTATTCCAGACCGGAAGATGCAAGAATTGCGTTTATCTCGTTTCGTAATCCGGTATTTACACGCATTTCTACTTCCACAGATTTTAATGTGCTGTAGCAACCATTGCACGGAACCAGAAGGTCATGGCCTGCTTTTTGCGCAAGGGCCAGATTTCTTACCGCTGTTACGTACCAGGCCAGATCTCCGATCGGCTTAATGATACTTTTTGTGGGGCAGCATGTAGCCCCTTCAAGATCGTGAAGAATACAGCCAAGCTTAGATAAAACAAGCCTGGTCGATTTTTCCATGAAGGGAAAACGTGCAGGGATGATACAACCTAAGAATAAAGTATATTCGGGCATTTTTTTCCTCGTATTGGGGAAATGGACTATAGCTATAATAGTATATAAATTTAACTCGGAAAGAGGATATGTACTGGTGATTTATTATTATGTATGTTTAAATAAAAATGTGTTTTTTGAATAAAAACAACAAGCCAGTTTATGATTATAATATAAGTTATGAGATTTCTGCTATAAGACCGCAAGCTTTTTAAAGGGATATATCTAATTATAGCATTAGTTTGTATAGGTGGAAAAATCATACATCCATGCGAACATTATCCAGTGAAAAGTAGTTAGAATTAGATATTTCATAATCATAAAGGGGTCACAGAATGTATTGTGACCTGATAGATCAATGTTACTTGTCATTCACAGTTTGGGTTATAAAAAGTCAAATAGTCCGGGACTAATACGGTACTTTAGTTCAGGATAGGTACTTTCAAAAATAGCAAAAGCTCAAACTAATGAAATCTTTTTCTAATACTGTTCAAAGGGAGGGTACATTATGCAAAATTCAGATACAACAAAATATATCATTCATGCAACGATAAAAGCAGACGGAGTAATAGAACGCCCGGATGTTGTCGGAGCAATATTCGGACAAACCGAAGGTTTAATAGGCGCGGATCTTGACCTGCGGGAACTGCAAAAGAGCGGAAGGATCGGAAGGCTTGAGGTAAACATAAAGTCAAACATGGGTAAATCGGCAGGAACAATAGATATACCATCAAGTCTTGACAAAGTTGAGACCGCAGTCCTTGCAGCAAGCCTTGAAACCATAGACAGGATCGGCCCTTGCATTTCCACTATCAACATCGTGAAAATCGAAGATGTCAGGAGTTCGAAAAGAAAACAGATAGTAGACAGGGCAAAGCAGGTCCTTACAGCAATGTTCGATGAAATGCTCCCGGAAAGCCAGGAGATCATTGATGAGGTAAGGCAATCCGTAAGAATAGAAGAAATGACTACATACGGAAAAGATAACATCCCCATGGGCCCTAATGTGCTTGATTCGGATGCTATTATCGTTGTTGAGGGGCGGGCGGATGTCCTTAACCTTCTTCGCTACGGCATTAAGAACTCAATAGCTGTTGGCGGGACGAATGTGCCGCAGGCCGTTGCAGACCTGTGCAAGAAGAAGACGGTTACAGCCTTCACAGACGGCGACAGGGGCGGAGAATTGATCATCAAGGAATTGCTCCAGGTCGCAGATGTGGATTTCATTGCCAGGGCCCCGGACGGGAAAGGCGTTGAGGAACTTGTCCAGAAAGAAGTCGTAAAATCATTAAGGCAGAAAATACCTGTTGAGCAGGCATTTGATTATTACCAGGTTAACAAGAAGAGAAGAATAGCGATACTTGCAGCAACAAAGAAGAAAGCTGGAAAAAGTGAACATCTCCTTCCTGAAGAAGGGGAAGCAAAACCTATCAGGGAAGGACCTGCAGAAATTGAGCCGGTCGCAGAGCAGGAAAGACCCAGGACAAGAGCAGAACCAAGGGCTGAAAACAGGTTTGAATCCAGGGCAGAAACAAGAACTGAACCAAGAACCGAACTACGGGCTGAATCAAGATTCGAACCCAGGAAAGAACCAAAACCCGAAAAAGAGGTAAAGGAGAGTCCTTTCCATGAACATATAACCGATCTGAGCGGCACCCTTAGCGCTCGTTTCATAGATGAAAATAATAATACGATCAATGAAGTGCCTGTTCGTGATCTTGCAACAGCATTGAAAGATGCAAATGGCAATATTAAATCTGTTGTCTTTGATGGTGTTATAACCCAGCGCATTGTGGATATTGCGGCCGAAAAAGGTATTGAGAACCTGGTTGGCGCAAAAATGGGAAATATCGTGAAAAGCCCGGCTTCGATCCATATCGAAACATCAAACCTCCTGTAGGAATAAGATGTGGGTTAATCCCAGACCGGATTTTAGCCCTGAAAAACCACTGTTCCTTTGCATACTGGCAAATACGGAAACGGCTAAAATCCCTAATATATCGGCAGCAGGAAAATCCCCGGAACTCACTGATTTTACTCCTGCCGCAGATGCAGAACTTGTGGAGACGGGAAACGCCATAAGCATCAATGAGCCGGCAATGACGCCATCAGGCGCCCCCTCTCCCGCAGTTTTGACAAGAGCTTCAATGCTGCTTACCGGGATCCCCTGTATTTTTATTAACTCCGGGCTTCGCGTCCGCCCCATGATACCAACCATAGACTTGAATGCCAGTCCTGGCGGTGATATCCGAAAAGGTCATGCAGTTGTTGATGCGCTTGAAATTTACAATAAATCAAAGGCGCTGGGCGAAAAACTTGGGAAACTTTCGGATTTTGTGATAATCGGTGAGAGCGTGCCCGGAGGAACAACAACAGCCATGGGCGTGCTCAAGGCTCTTGGTTATGATGGTAAAGTCTCATCCAGCTTCCCGAAAAATCCCCTGGGAATAAAGAGTAAAGTCGTAGAAGAAGCAATGAAAAATTCAGGAATATCTTTTGGAAGCTTAAGGAACAGTCCGCTCAAAGCGGTTGAAAGTCTTGGCGATCCAATGATGGCAGCAGCGGCAGGACTTGTTGATGGGCTCAATAAAAAGACTGTGCTTGCAGGCGGGACCCAGATGGTATCTGTCCTTAGCGTTATTAAACATCTTGGCCTTGTGCGTGATGTTTCCATTGCAACGACGCGATATGTTGCTGACGATAAAAGTGCGAATTTTCGGGGAATGACCGAAATCCTTGGCTACGAGGCTTTTGCTGCGGATCCCGGTTTTGGAAATTCAAGGAGAAAAGGGCTTCGTATGTATGAGGATGGGGATGTGAAGGAAGGAGTAGGTGCAGGCGGCGCCATGTTCGCAGCTGCAATGATGGGTGTTTCCCGGAAGGAATTCAGGGAAAAAACAGAAGAAGTGTGCGATAGTATATTCGGGATTTGAAGTATTTATTTCATTATTTCTTTATCAATATTAGCCGCGATTTTCTTCATTTTATTATACCATTCATCGATGTTTCCCTCTACCATCTCTTTTAGCTTCAGGGGTTCAAGCGCTTTATATTCATAGTAATACCCGCCTTCTGTGATGGTTTTTGTCTCCCTGTGAACAAGACCGCTTGTCATCAGGTTCTGCAGCGACCTGTAAGCAGTGCTTCGCTCACGTGTAAGGAGGTCTCCCAGGCTTTCTGCGGTCATGGGGCCTTTTGCTACAAGTACTTTGTAGGCATCTATATCGATGTTCTTAAGACCGAGGATACACTTTGCGATATCGTCGCATTTGAAATCTCCACGGATCATTTCTGGAATTGATCTTGGCATAATAATCTATGTTTTGCACAATTAGTACAAAACCTATCTATACCTTTAAGTTTAAATAACTTATGAATGAAAAGCGCAGGTTTTATTATTGTCCTTGGATGTAAAAAATGTGGGAAATGCGATGGGGTTTGCGAAACCGGGGCTTTGACGCATGTGGATGGCATTGCCCGCGTAGATAATGAAAAATGCAATTTATGTATGCGATGCGTTAAGGTATGCCCTAATAAAGCACTTGTGTATCTTGATTGAAGGTATTATATTAAAGGCATCACAATAATTATATATTACCCTACTGCCAATATAAGGTTGCGCTAAATGCGTGAGGTGAATATATGGAACTAGTAAACGCAGTCGTAGGGATTATACAATTAGTTATTGCCATTATCCTTGCAGTCGTTGCATTGTATATTGGTTTTTCCGTATTAGGAAAGATAACTAAAGGAATTGATGAAGAAAAGGAAATCGCCAAAGGTAATACTGCGGTCGGAATCCTTGTAGCATCGGTATTTATTGCGATAGGAATAGTCGTCCAATCAGGAGTTTCAGGTATTTCAGTGGGAATTTCACAGGCTATTAATGCTGGTCTTATGTCCTCTCTGGGCATAACAATAATCGTTGTCAGCATTCTTCAATTAGTGCTTGGCATAGTGCTTGCAATTGTAGCAATATATCTTGCATTGAATATTCTCGATAAACTGACCAAAGGGATCGATGAATTCGCAGAAATCAAGAAAGGAAATGTTGCAGTAGCCCTTGAAATGGCAGGTGTAATAATCACGGTTGCGATTATCATCCAGTCAGGAGTAATGGGTATAACAGCCGCATTGATCTGAAGATCAATCCTTTTTTAATTTTTTTTTTTTCTGAAATAATATCAATTATGAAACACCTTTTTTCTCAAGATATATTGCAATAAACCTTGCGAAAGTATTAAAATCTTGTAGATTTTCCGTCAAGTTGTAATAGATCTCATCAATATCGATTTTCGCATACATGTGGACAAGAACATTTCTAAGGCCTGCTGCATTCGAGAATTTTTGTGCAAAATCTTCAGGCATTATTCCGGCACGTCCCAGTGTAAGTATGACTTCCCTGTAACTGTCAGGTCTTTTCAGGTTCTCATATGATATTACCATCTCTGCGATATCAATAGAACATTCCAGACTCAGCTCAAGATATCTTTCCAGTGCTCCGCGAATTGTAAAATCATTTTTTATTTCTTCAACATTATATTTTTTATAACTTCGAAGGTTTTCGACATATTCTGATAAGAGTTCAAGCTTTGATACGATTTCATCCTTCATACTAGTCCCCTCAATGCGATTGATTTTAAAGCCAATGTGTTATGCCGCTCTATATGGAATTTTTCATCCAGATATCTGGAAATGATCCGAGTCTCAAATTCTATTCTTTTATTTTCATTCAAAGATTTCAGGATTTTCCCATGTTTGATAATATTGTAATTCAATAAAACCGAACTTTTTTCCATATCTATTATATCGATTTTATTAATTTTGCAGGCTGCCGCAAGTTCTCCAGTGAGTTTTAATCTATGTTCATATTTTCGATGCGAATCTATTTCAGAAGCATACAAAACACCCACATCTAGATCACTTAATGAATTCATATCCCCTCTTGCATATGATCCAAATAAATAGGAGAGGATAATATAATCTTCTTTTTTCAATATATTACTAACTATTTTTTCATAATCTAATGACATTAATAAATATCATGTGTTAATAGATTATTAACTTTATTAACCAAATTTAACATATTTATTAAAAAGTAAAAAAGAGAGAAGTTTTCACTTATCCCTTCCTCTCCCTTGCCCCCTTCAGCAGCAACTGAAGCTCCGTTCTCGCAACCATATCCCGCACAGCTTCAACCGCATCAATATTCGCGGAAATGCTCGTGATACCAAGCTCAACAAGCCTCTTTGCAACCTTCGGGTTGCTGCCAGCCTGTCCGCAGATGCTGGTCTTCACGCCAACCTTATTGCACTCGATGATGACATGCTCGATCAGTTTCATGATAGCAGGATGCAGCTCATTATATAGGTGCGCTACATGCTCATTATTCCTGTCAACCGCAAGCGTGTACTGGGTCAGGTCGTTGGTACCAAAGCTCACGAAATCAAGCCCCTCGGCGAGGAACTGATCGATGATCAGCGCCGCTGCAGGGATCTCGACCATTATCCCGATATCGATCTTGTCAATATTAAGCCCGTTATTCCGCATGAACTCCTTTGCTCTTCGTAGTTCCGAAGGATGCTGGACAAGAGGGATCATTATACCCATGTTATTGTAACCGCGTTTGATCAATTCCTTGAAGGCCCTTACCTCAAGTTCAAAGTGTTCAGTATCAATAAGATCACGCCTGATACCGCGATATCCAAGCATCGGATTTGGCTCAACCGGTTCGCCTTCTCCGCCTTCCATCGCCCTGAACTCATCAGTGGGCGCATCAAGTGTTCTTACCCAGACAGGCCTGGGATAGAAAGCATCAACTACCGTCTGGATTCTCGAAACAAGCTCTTCAACATACTCATCTGCCTTTCCTTCCTTTATATACTGTTTAGGGTGTTTGGGAAGACCAAGGATCATGTGCTCGATCCGTAAAAGTCCTACGCCATCTGCCTGTGTCTCAATAGCCCGCGCTGTAGCTTCGGGGATTGAAACATTAACCTTCACTTCAGTTGCAGTTATGGGTTTTGATTTTGTAAAAGAGACAACTGATTTTTCCTTTTGTGCTGCTTCAGGGACTGCAATTTCTTTCCTGCCTTCAAATACAAGCCCTTTTTCCCCGTC
Organism: Candidatus Methanoperedentaceae archaeon; assembly: GCA_963753595.1. Taxonomy (GTDB): domain Archaea; phylum Halobacteriota; class Methanosarcinia; order Methanosarcinales; family Methanoperedenaceae; genus Methanoperedens. Next base: position 38,157 of record CAVWCX010000035.1, read on the forward strand.
TACGGTTATTTTCATACCATCTGTTAAAACTTCAGTTGCCTTTCTCGTTCCTACAACAGCCGGACAGCCAAGTTCCCGTGACACAATTGCTGCATGGCATGTAAGGCCGCCTTCATCTGTAACTATAGCTGCTGCCCGCTTCATCGCAGGGACCATATCAGGCGTGGTCATGACCGCTACAAGAATGTCACCGTCTTTGACTTTACCAAGCTGGCTTGCATCTGAAACGAACTTTGCTTCACCGTACGCAATGCCCGGTGAAGCCCCAAGACCCTCAAGAATAGCCGTTGTCGCGGCTTTTCCTTTTGGTTCTTTCTTCTTGATCGTGGTGATCGGTCTTGATTGGAGAATGAATATCTCTTTGTTCTTTATCGCCCATTCAATATCCTGGGGTATCCCATAGAGGTCTTCCAGCAATTCCCCGAACTCAACGAGTTTTAAAATTTCATCATCTTCAAGAACCTTTGCATTTTTCTTATCTTGCGGCACAGGAAGATCAATTGTCTTCCCTGTTTTGGGGTCCTTTGTATGCATGATATTCTTGGTAGCGATCCTTCGTTCTTTTATTGTCTTTGAATTCCTGTCTACCATATAATAGTCCGGAGAAACTGAACCTGATACTACGGTCTCTCCCAGCCCCCATGCTCCTTCAATGATGGTAAGGGGCTCTCCGGTTGAAGGATGCGATGAGAACATCACACCTGCTTTTTCAGCATCTACCATCATCTGGACAACTGCACAAAGATTGACCTTTCGGTGGTCAAAACCCTGCTTAACACGATAATAGATAGCTCTTGCCCCATACAGGGATGCCCAGCATTTCTTGACAGCATCGATCACGTTTTGTTCCCCTTTCATATTAAGGAAAGTATCCTGCTGTCCTGCAAAACTTGCATCAGGAAGATCTTCAGCTGTCGCGCTTGAGCGCACGGCTACAAAAACCTCTTCTCCCTCTTTCTTGCACATTTCCCGATATTTTGACCTGATACTGTTATCGATATCCTGTGGCATTTTTGCATCCATCAGGATCTTTTTTGCTTTTTTCTCAGCATTGCGTAATATATCCGCATTATCAACATCAACTTCAAGAGAACCGAAAAGCTCATCATTTATCCCGGTTTCATCAATAAATCTCCTGAACGCCTGTGCAGTCACGGCAAAACCTGTAGGAACAGGCAGTTCTGCCCGCAGCATCTCACCAAGGCTTGCACCTTTTCCGCCAACGATCGCAATATCTTCTTTTCCAACTTCTTCAAGCCAGACAACTGAATCTTCGGTCATATTTTTATCTCCTTTAATGATTTTTGGATCTTCACGAGTTTTTTATCATAACTTTCTACAGCTACTTTGAGCATGAATTCGAGTTTCTTCCTGTCAAACCCCAGTTCTTTTGCGAGATTTTCAAGGAAATAGACATCGATTTCCTTATGCTGCGCCCTCTCCACCCTTATCGCTTCGATAAGCGCCATGGCATTAATGAATTTTTTCGCAAAATCAAATGTGGGAGTGACACTTCCGGTTTCAATCCGCGAGATTGATTCACGACGCAGGTCCATCAACTCGCCGAAATCTTCCTGTGACATACCATATCTCTTTCTGTTCTGACAGATCACTTCACCTGTATCCTGTGTTAAAAATAGTGCTCCTGCTATTTCTTTTTGGAATGATAAAAGCCATTCAGGGGTATACAGCAAGGGTTTTGATGTCATTTTGAAGTATTTCTCCTTAATCGATGTTTATTTAAATGTTACTTTAAATGTCACAATCAATTCAAGTCGTTATTTTGGTTCGCTAATATTAATACTTTTCTAACAACGTTTGGGAAATAACATGATTATTATGTCACAT
>CAVWCX010000036.1:0-214348 GCA_963753595.1 Candidatus Methanoperedentaceae archaeon
TGAGGATATCAAGAGGATCGGATTCGAAGACTGATGACCGGGGAGAAAAGCGAAGGAAAATATGAAGGAAAATACGAATATCTGTACCACATAGCAGATGCCAAGTTCAGGGCTTTTGGCCTTACACTTGAAGAAGCATTCGGGAATGCTGCGCTTGCCCTGTTCAATGTGATGATAGATACATCAAATCTGTTGGCCAGCGAGGAAAGGGAGATCGAATTAACATCACCTGATATTAAAATGCTTCTTGTTGACTGGCTATCCGAATTATTATACCTGTTTGAAGTGGATGAGATCATATTCTGTGAATTCAGGATTGAAAATATCGAGAAAACAGGCGATGGTTTTTCTTTGAAGGGGAAAGCAACGGGTGTACCAATTGACCTTTCGCACCACAAATTTGATACACAGGTGAAAGCTGTGACTTTACATGAACTTGAGGTGGAACAGGTTGAGACCGGGGGATTCATGGTTCAGGTTGTTGTTGATACCTGAAATTATTGTTAAAAACCAAACAATTCAAACTATCTTTGCGATCTGATATGGAAAAAATTAACAACTAACCCATACGAACTGAAACGAACTCATGCTACCGGAGTTCGTAACAGTTCGTATTAGTTCGCTGTTTTTTTTATGTTCATTTATGAACCAGAGTTTATGGCCGACTTTGGATAAACAAAAATGCATCAAACTTAATATCTTTGTGACGAATAAGGATATTAATCAACCATTTTAGAATATCTTTGCGACCTTTGCGGTGTCTGGATTTTTTCACCGCAAAGAACGCAAAGAACGAAAAGCAGGGAAAAGAACCATGTCAGAAGTAATTACAAAAGATATTTCAAGCATCCTAAAAAAAGTAAATGATTACACATGGGACATACCCATGGATTATAGACCCGGTATGAGAGTGCCCGGGCGCATTTTTGTTTCATCGCAATTGCTTGGCAGCCTTGAACTTGACACACTTACCCAGGTTTCCAATGTCGCCACCCTTCCGGGTATCCAGAAATTCGCCATGGCAATGCCTGATGCGCATTCAGGTTATGGTTTTCCCATCGGGGGAGTCGCGGCTTTTGACAGGAATACAGGTATTATCAGCCCTGGCGGTGTTGGATACGATATCAATTGCGGGGTCAGGATAATCAAAACAAATCTCACGGTGGATGAGGTGCGCCCCCGGATGAAAGAACTTATCGAGCTTCTTTTCCATGAGATCCCGTCAGGCGTAGGCTCAAAAAGCAAGCTTCGCGCTTCTGACAGTGAACTGACAGATGCGTTCCTGCACGGCGCTAAATGGGCAGTAGATAGCGGATATGGCGTTAAGGAAGATATCGAGCATTGCGAGGAGAATGGCTATATGAAAATAGCCGACCCTGCAAAAGTTGGTGAGAAGGCGCGAAAAAGGGGTAAACCACAGTTCGGCACGCTTGGAAGCGGCAACCATTTCCTTGAGGTGCAGTACGTAGATGAAGTGTATGACCCTGAAGTTGCAAAGGTTTTCGGGCTTCATAAAGGCCAGGTCACGGTCATGATACACTGCGGCTCGCGGGGCGCAGGTCACCAGATATGCGATGATTATCTCAAGATACTCGATAAAGCCACCCATAAATACGGGATCCAGCTTCCTGACAGGCAGCTTGCCTGTGCGCCTGCTGAATCACCGGAAGGCCAGGACTATTATAAGGCCATGGCTGCCGGCGCCAATTATGCCTGGGCTAACAGGCAGGTCATCACCCACTGGGTCAGGGAAGCATTTACCCGCTTTTTCGGACGGGATATGGATGACCTTGGAATGGAACTCATTTATGATGTGGCGCATAACGTGGCAAAACTGGAAGAGCATACAATTGACGGTGAAAAAAAGATGGTTTATGTCCACCGGAAGGGCGCTACACGGGCATTTCCTCCCGGGCATCCCGATGTTCCCCCGATCTACAGGAAAGTGGGACAGCCAGTATTGATCCCGGGCAGTATGGGAACCGCGTCATTTGTGCTGCATGGGACAGAAAAGGCAATGGAACTCACATTCGGAAGCGCTTGTCACGGGTCGGGGAGGGTCTCAAGCCGCGGGGCTGCAAAACATAAATACCATGGTGAAACTATACAAAAGGATCTGGCAGCAATGGGAATATCTGTCAGGGCCACGCATCCTTCGATAATTGCAGAAGAGGCTCCCGGTGTCTATAAATCAAGCGAAGAGGTTGTTAACGTAGTGCACCAGCTTGGCATAGCCAGAAAAGTCGTAAAGCTCATGCCATTGGGAGTAGCAAAGGGATAATCAACTTTACTTGATTTAAAATCAATTTTTCTGATTGAACATATTTAAGTATAAGCGCTACATTTCGAAACCCGGTAATTTTTATGAGTCTTATCACTGAAGCAAGAAACGGCAATATTACGGAAGAAATGAAAAAAGTCGCAGAAATTGAAGGCGTTGAACCTGAATTTGTGCGCCGCGGGATAGAAAGCGGGCGAATCGTCATCCCGGTCAGCCCATATCGCTATACAAAGCCCTGCGGGATCGGGAAGGGGCTTCGCACAAAAGTTAACGCCTCTATCGGGACATCATCCGATATCGTGGATATCGACATGGAAATCGAGAAAGCCAGGGTTGCAGAAGCAACAGGCGCCGATACCTTGATGGAGCTTTCAACAGGCGGGGATTTTTATGATATCAGGAAAAAGGTCATTGATTCTACTACCCTGTCAGTAGGAAGTGTGCCCCTGTACCAGGCTTTTATCGAAGCGATCCGAAAATACGGTTCTGTTGTTGAGATGAAAGAAGATGATCTGTTCAAGGTCACAGCGGAACAGGCAAAACTTGGCACAAATTTCATGGCGATACATACGGGAATTAACCTTTTCACGGTGGAACGGCTTAAAAAACAGGGACGGTTCGGAGGACTCTGTTCACGCGGCGGCGCTTTCATGACCGCATGGATGCTGCATAATGAGAAAGAAAACCCGCTTTACAGCGAATTCGATTATCTTCTTGAGATAATGAAAGAACATGAGGTCACACTCAGCATGGGCAATGGCATGCGTGCAGGTGCGATCCACGATTCAACAGACAGGGCGCAGATACAGGAACTGATCATGAACTCGGAGTTATCCGATACAGCCCATGAAGCAGGTGTCCAGACGATTGTCGAAGGACCGGGTCACATCCCTCTTGACGAAATAGAAGCGAACGTAATACTCATGAAGCGTTTGAGCGGTGACAAGCCTTTCTATATGCTCGGGCCGCTTGTTACCGATATAGCGCCTGGATATGACCATATCGTGGCGGCAATCGGCGCATCTCTCTCAAGCGCTTATGGAGCTGATTTCATTTGTTATGTTACACCGGCTGAACATCTTGCCCTTCCAAATGTGGATGATGTAAAGCAGGGGGTTATAACTGCAAGGATCGCGGCGCATATAGGTGATATGGTTAAGAACAAAGATCGCCAGCGTGATATGGACATGGGAAGAGCAAGGCGTGACCTTCAATGGGAAAAGATGTATGAGCTTGCGATCGACCCCGAATATGCAAGATCAGTAAGGAACAGCCGCTCTCCGGATGATGAAGAAGCATGCACTATGTGCGGGAACTATTGCGCTCTTAAGATCGTGAAACAGAATTTTAATTTTGAACGCTGAAAAAAGAAATAACAATTTTCGGGCGTTTCCGTCTGCCAGACTCTTGATTCTTTTTTTTTAAAGGCGTTTCTATTCGTGTTAGTAGTTAGGTCAATTTGCAACACATTAATTAATTGACCTAAAAACAATCTCTATTTCTCCTAGACTTTCATTTCATATAATATTTTGTTGGAAATTATGCCAATTTGCAATATAGTTTATAAATTCCAATTCCAAGATGGAAAGCTGATATAATAAGCATTACAAATCCAATCCAAAATAATATAAACATTATAATTTGTGCTAATAAAAAGAAGAGTAATAATATGCTTGGTAAACCCGAAGGGAAAGTAGGCTTTATCAGAGCTTCATATAACCCTATTGTGAATATCAAACCAATAACAAAATACAAAAAAGATTTTAAAAAATATTCACCGATTTTTCGAACGTCTTTTTTTTCTGAAGGCTCAAAGGTATCTGCATATGTAAATGTTAAGACTGCCAATGAACCTATTAGAGCTATAATTTTTTCTCCATAAGCGATAATATCGGAATAATTATTTTGCTTCAAAAGCAAGAATAGTCTAATGAATGCAATGCCTATGAATAAGCATATCATATAGGGCATAAAAAGACGGTAAAACTCTTTTAATCCGTTTATTGTGCCTATCCTAATTTTATTAAAAGTAGTCGTTATAAATTCTTCCATAATACATAATACATTACTAATTAATTATTTAAAAGATTATAAAACTATTGGCTCTGGGTGGCGTTCGATGGTCTGCGCTGCCGCAACGAGTCCGGAAAACCATAGATAATATGGCTTGTGGGGCGTTTGATACGAAATAAACCGCGATTATGCGCAGTTCGCATTATCGCCCAACCTCCCGATTTAACTATCGCGCACGTTATCCGGCGCGATTGTTAAATTGGCGCTCTATCCGAAATTACTATATCCTGCTGCACAGGGCTTAACCTAGGTTTATCGTGCCCATGGCTTCGACGAAAGGCGCTTGTCCATTTCGCAGCGAAGCGCGAAACGGTTGCGTTCGTCCGGCGTGTTTGTTTATTATTAAGCTAAGAACAACTCAACAACGTCCCCATATAACCTTTGTGTCGTGTCGCTCTTCCATCTTTCCATAGGTCGGCATGTATACAATAATTGACCGTTATTATCTGGGATGGATTTTATGAGAGTGGTATTAAATAAACCCAAGAAAACGTAATCCCTAAAAGAAAATCTATATAAAGGAAGCAGATTATATTAAATAATTCAAAATAAATATCCTGCAAGACTTAAAATAACAAAGGTGATGTGTACAAGCATTACACTTTAGGAAAAGCTAATTATGACACAAAAATACTGGATTACAACACAATGGCCACCTTATGAAGGTGAAGATAATGAATTTGCTATAGAATTACAATATGATCATATAGTTGCTGGTCGAGATTTAGAACCAGACGATTTAATTCTCATTTACCAGCTAAAAACAGGCCGTGTCGAAAAGGGTAAGGGATTAAAAAGAAAGGTGGGGGATTGCGGTATCATTGCCTTAGTCAAAGCGACCGAAAGGTTTACGCAGAATCCTGATGGGCATTGTAAAACTTTTTCTGATGGCCAACAAGACACAAAAATGTACTGGAAATGGATTGCCGAAACAGAAACTGTTTCAATAGATGGTTACGTTTCACGAGAAGAAGTCAACGAAATCTTACACTATAGCCCAAAGTATACTCTTCGTGGCTTTGGTCAAAATCGAAGTGGTCTAAGAAAGCTAACAAGTGGTGAATTCTGCAGGATATTGAGAAAATTCAATTCCGAATTATATAGAGAATATTGCAAAAAAGAAAGATGATGATTCTGCCGTGAGGTTGAAAATTTCCACATCAGATTAAAATCTAACTGACATTAATAATGTGATATTTTTAATTTTATGGTATTCATTGAAGATGTGTTGCACATTAACATAACTACCAACACGAATTGTAACGGTCTCTCTTTTTTGAATACTTTACATGATAAAGGTATTTATTTTAATAAGATAAAAAAAATATATTAAGAGGGCATGCGGCTAATCCGCCACATGCTCTTCTTAATTATTTATCCCATCAAACTGTATTTCAATATCAGCGCAGCGAACAATATTGCAACGATATTCATTACTTTTATCAACGGGTTGATAGCCGGTCCTGCTGTGTCTTTTGTAGGGTCGCCAACTGTATCGCCTACGACTGCTGCGGCATGCGTTGGGTTCTTGCTGCCGTCTGGCAGTCTCTTTCCGCCAAGGTTCCCTGATTCTATGTATTTCTTGGCATTATCCCATGCTGCTCCTCCTGTTGTCATCATAAGCGCAAGAAGCAATCCTGAAATAATAACACCAATAAGAAGACCACCCAATGCCACAGGGCCAAGGATGAAACCTACCAGGAGGGGAGAAAGTACTGCAAGAAGGCCGGGTATTATCATTTCCTTCTGGGCTGCAATGGTAACAATATCTACACAGCGTCCGTAATCCGGTTTTGCCGTTCCTTCCATGATGCCTTTTATTTCCCTGAACTGGCGCCTTATTTCTGTAACTATGGTAGTTGCTGCCCTTCCAACAGCTCCCATCAGGAAGCTTGCGAAAAGGAATGGTATCATGCCGCCGATGAGTAATCCGACTAATACCATGGGGTCTGAAAGCTTGAGTTCTAACGGGCTTCCACGCAGTTTGGTTATCTCACTGCTGTATGCTGCATATAGAGCAAGGGCGCCTAATGCGGCTGAGCCTATGGCATAACCTTTAGTTACTGCTTTTGTTGTGTTGCCAACTGCATCGAGAGGGTCTGTTATATCCCTGACTTCCTTTGGTAATTCCGCCATTTCAGCTATGCCCCCTGCGTTATCTGTTATAGGGCCATAAGAATCAATAGCGATTATTATCCCTGTGACTGAAAGCATGGCCGCCGCTGCTATTGCAATGCCGTACAAGCCAAGGGCAGGATCCGCCACGCCCCCCATTATTAAATATGAGGACAGGATGCCTGCACATATTACGATCACTGGCATTGCCGTGCTCTGAAGACCAATAGCAAGACCGGTAATAACATTTGTTCCAGGGCCTGTTACTGATGCGTTGGCTATCTGCCTGACAGGGCTGTGCTCAGTTGCCGTATAATATTCTGTTATAAGTATCATTGCTGCGGTCACGCCAAGGCCAATAAGAGCACATATGAATAAGCGGATATCACCATTCATCATCTGTCCGGTGATCAGGTAGAACAGTACCAGAGATATAATTCCTGCAACGATCGCTCCGTTATACATTGCACCCATTATATTTCCGGATTTTCCGAGTTTTACGAAAAATATACCGATTATTGAAGCGATAATGGCTGCTGCTCCAAGAGCTAACGGAAAAATGATCGCATTCGGATATTTATCGAGCACAGTTACACCGATAAGCATTGCGCCAAGAGCGGTTACTGCATAAGTTTCAAACAGGTCTGCTGCCATTCCGGCGCAATCACCCACATTATCCCCGACATTGTCTGCAATAACCCCGGGATTACGGGGGTCGTCCTCAGGTATTCCTGCTTCTACTTTACCTACAAGGTCTGTTCCTACATCTGCTGCTTTTGTAAAAATGCCGCCTCCTATCCTTGCAAAAAGGCTGATAAGTGAAGCGCCAAAACCAAAACCAACTATTTTATCTACAGCATCAGCTTTACCGCCAAAAGCTATGAACAGTCCGCTGACACCAAGAAGCGCAAAGCTTGCTACAGAAATTCCTGTTACAGCGCCGCCCTTAAAAGCCACATCAAGGGCTTTTTTCATTCCTTCTTTGGCGGCATTGGCACAGCGCACATTGGCCCGGACAGATATGTTCATGCCCAGGTATCCTGCTGCTGCCGACATTACTGCCCCGAGGACAAATGCCAGAGCAGTGGCTGTATTTATTGCATACGCGATCACTATAGTAAGTATGACAGCGATCACTGCGACTGTCTTATACTGCCTGTTCAGGTAGGCCATGGCGCCTTCCTGTATGGCTGCTGCGATTTCTTTCATTTTGTTCGATCCGGCATCAAGTTTCATAATATACAAAACAAGATATACGGCAAATATTAAACCGATAATTCCCGCAAGCGGGGCTGAATACAACATTAAATTCGTAATGTCCATAATTCCTCCTATATTGCTTCGCCAAGTTAGTTCTAACTATATATATTATTTACCTTTGATGAGCTGGCTTTAGAGGAGATGTATATTTCAATTACTTGCTGTTCTTTTATATCGTAAAAAATTTCTTAAGCCTTTTTAGAAAATTAAGCGCTGGCACTTTTCTCATATATTCTTCATATTGATTCCCCATAATTTTCAGATAAATATTCTATTAAAAAAGCAAAGGGTCATTTTATCGACCCCGCTACTTTGATCATTTCTTCTTTGCTTAACTGGCCGGAAAGCACTAATTCAAGCCCTCCATTGGTCCATATCAGCGTTTTGGTATCACCAAACCCGGATATTAATTTCCCATCAACGCCGTTGATATTGACCTTTTCGACATCGCCAAAGTCCGGCGAAGGATTTGATTCATCGCGCAGCATCTCGGAAAGCGAAAGTATCTGAGAACCTTTTTTATATTGCAGTGATACAGTTTCCATCTTTTCAAATTTGAAAACTGTGCTGCTGTTGAATGTAAAACCCTCTGGCAGATAGGAAGGTGTAAGGACTGTGAAATTGACTTCTTTTCTTGCTTCCTCAAGCGTCATTTGTTTTGGCAGCGCCGGAAGGTCTCTTGTTACAACCTTTGCGTCCTCAGGCACCTTGAACTCGAATTCACTGTCGGGTATTCCGGTGTTGAACTTTATGTCGCGATACTCTATTGAAGTCATGAGCTTATCATTTTTATCAAACACCTCTATTTTGAGAGGCATCCAGTTTTCACTGTCCACCAGCATATTATAATGCATGCCCATCATGCTGCCGTTCTTTGGCGATGCTTTTATATTATATACACTTCTTTCTTCAAATTTTTCTGTGCCCTGGTAAGATATGTCAGTCTGATTCAGGAGCTCCTTAATAAATTGCGTGTAATCCTGCTCAGGAGGAGTGGCAATTTCAGGCATATCCATCTTGGTCACCTCATTTTTCTCTGGGTCAGAACTCCATATAGTCTTGCCGTCATTGACCATAACCCGACCAGCCATTTCGGCAGGCTCAAGATACTCAATCCTGCTCTTATCAGGCATCTTGTTCATCATTTTTGCTTTTACCATTTCATCTTTCCCACCATATGATGATGAGACTACCATCGTGGCTGAATAGTCTTTGATACTATCCTGTTTTTCTTTCATTTTCTGTGCTATCTGTTCCGCAGACATGTTTGCAGTACATCCCGATATAAGGGATATTACAATGACTGCGAGCAGAACTATTCCTGTTCTTTTAATCATTTATTTCCACCTTTGTTATTTTTGTCAGAAACGCGACCCAATCCCGTTTTTTATCACGTCAATAACTGCAATGACCTGTGGTCATTCCTGATCACCATAATTTCTTGTTCTAACCTTCTCTATCAGATCAGCAATTTGCCCGGCATTAATTGTGTGTATCGTCATTTTATTAACGGACGGGTGCGGCAAAAACCGTATCTGGATATTGAACACGGACTTTGACATTGAGTACATCTGATAACCAAAGCCAAAACTAACAATTATCCACATCAGGCTCCCAATGATTTTTACCCGGGGCGCCCCATCCATTAATTGCAAAAAAAACATAAAAAGCCACAGTATCCCTAAAAGAAAAAGAAAGTAGCAGGCTAATCGTGAAACTTTATTTTTTCGTACTTCCACTGAACCCACCGAGGTCAAAGCGTGTGTTGTCGAACCCATAAAAGGGCTGAGTATAGTCTTTACCCTGATGCTTCTGTCGCTAATTTCAATTCCTGCTTTTGAAACAATGAGTTGGAGCAACACCACGGAAAGTAATATCAGATAAACTGAATATGATTCAAAAAAGGAACTGAACCTGAGGAAATAAAAGAGAATTAAGATCAATATTGTTGATACACCAATCACAGTCTCTTTTGTTATTCCCATAAAATAGGCATCTTTCAGCATAATCGGACTGAATAATGGCGGCTTTGAATAGAAATCCATTTCCGGGATTTCGATCTCTCTTTGCATGGTGATTTTCCTATCCATGTTCGCATTCGGGCACCAGCCCATCATTTTTCTAATATTCTCGATAAATGCGGTCATTCCTTCCTCCTTTCACAACCCGGCATACCCGGAATAATATCTTTCAATTTCAAAAAGTCATGCTCATTGCGAGGATAAAGCAAGATGTAGCTTCCACCAGCATTCATTCTAATCATATACGGATAATTCGATATGCGGATCGCGGCATATAATGTATATGCAAAGCAAAAAATTGCAATAAGGAACAATATATTCATGACAGAGTCTGGCATGGCAACCGCAAAATAAATCGATAGCAATATCATCATTACTAATGATGCCAGACTATTCCGCTTATGCCTGTTTCCATAGTTTTCAAATATTTCTATGCTTTTGATGCTATTTTTAGGAATTACGGTGTCACCTAAAATCGGCGTGGTGATTTTCAATGTTTCACTGCCAATAGATAATTTTGTATGGAAAAAAACGATAAGCAAAGCAATCAGGATAGAAGACATAGGTATAAAATACCTATATGTACCTGTCCATGAGCTGCCGATTATAATTAAACCCGCAAAACCCAGAATAACAGCCCAGACGCGCCAGTCAAACATTTGCAGCGGCACATCCATATCCCCAGGAATGGAATTATCATCGTTATGGGTGTTACTGCTATTGGCATAGTCTGAAATGAACAGATTTTCAGTCCTGTAGACAAAATTTTCATGCGGGCACCAGCCCATGATTTTCCGGATATTTTCTGTGAAAGCTGTCATTGGACCACTTCTAATTTACTTTCCAGTTCCTTTGGATTATTTGTATAGAATGTAATTTCACGATTTTTTGTCATTATTTTGAGGACAGCAGCGTTGTATGATCTGACCAGATAATTGTAGAATATCACAGCAACAAGAATAGTGGCAATGGGGATGGAATAAGCAGTAATGAATTTCACTATCACAGGAGCAGAATTTGCAGCATTATGGTCTAGACTGGTTATATTTTTTCCTATTGAAAATAATAGTCCAACAAGCGCAAAGGGATATAAAATCCATCTAAACCTGTAATTAGGATTCTTTATGATATTGATTGATACAATGCTTTCTTTTTGTATCAAGACAGACTTTAGCAGAGGCCGGTGGATAATAATACTGTGAGGTGTAAGCTCCACGGTTGTTTTATTCTGAATAAGTAAAATCAAAAAGGCAAAATAAAATATTGAAATTGCGATTATATCAATTGCATGGTAATTGATGTTGATGAGCATTAATAAAAATGCAGTTATCGAAGCGGGCAATATGATACTTGTTATACCAGCATCACGGGAACTATCTACAAGAATTTTTATCCGGTCATGCTCTGGTGCCTTATTTTGTGAATAAATGGCATTCATGTTCGTCTTGTTTATATTACCCGGGTGCATAAACTCAAAATCTTTTTGGGGGCACCAACCCATTACTCTTCTGATATTTTCTGTAAAATTGCCTATCATCTCTCCAATTCCCCCTTCAGAATATTAAACTCAGATTCATTTCTTGGGTAAAGCGTGACGTTGTTCGCAGTTTCTATCTTGATGGCTTTTGGATAACGAGACCTGCGAATATTTCTTTGAAGGGACGATATGAGTAAAAAAATCAAAAAAACAGGCATAACAAAACTAAATATCATATCTTCCAGAGGTGTAGAACGTATCATCTTGCGGTACAAAGTCAGAGCCTGCAGAAAAACGAACAGCATGATAAAGATAATTAAGAAAAAATTCATCCATCTATGTTTGTAAATAGAATTGTCGATAATTTTTATGCAATTAATTTCATGTTTTGGGATATTGACAGGTTTGAGGAAGGGCTTAAGTATCTGCACCTTTTCAGGGTCAATCGAAATTTTGATCCGGTCAATGCTGATAATTAGCAAAATAAAGATCATGTAAACAAGTATAATCCCGGGAAATCCATTAAATAAATCAACGAATATTAAAATAAAACCAGAAATACCTAAAATTAATGCAATTGAAAAAATGCGCCAGTCTAACATCTGGATCGGTACATCCATGTTCTTAACAGGGTAATAATTGGACTTTCTGTTATCGTTATGGGCATAGTCTATATTATACACATCTTTAACTGCGGAAAAATCTGTTTCCTGCGGGCACCAGCCCATCATTTTCCTGACATTTTCGATTAAAGTAGTCATTTGCATATCCTCTATCTGCCACCTGCTTCAATGTCAATCGCGTAAAAAGATGTTTTTTCCACGATCAGGGTCTTCCTGTTTTTCCGTTCCCAGCAGACCACCTCAAGGTATTGTGTCCAGACAAACAAACTGAAACCTGAAAGAGTGGCGTAAATACCACTTATGCGGATATCGGTCTTTGCGGCGATGAAGCCGACAATTATCATTACTACTATTATAAACCCAAATATTATCAGATAGTTCATGATCTTCTTTTTTCTTGTGACCCGGACTTTTTTGAATTCACCTACAGCCGCTTTGTTCAGCCTGCGCCATTCTGTTATTCCTGTAAATATGCTGACTATTAAACCATAGATTATGCCTGCCAGGAAATTATCAGGATTATATCGTCCATATGAAATGTAAAAATTCATTGCCACTAACGTAAGGATAACTGCGTTCAGTAAAACCCTGTTGCGCCATTTGTTCCACCATCTTGCAGTAGCGTGAGTTAATTCCCCATCACTACCAGGCGCATTTACCATCATGTCATCGAACTGCACGGATTTTCTTGTATCTATCGTGCTTGCATTCGGGCACCAGCCCATCAATTTCCTGATATTCTCAACAAAAGTGACCTTCATCTCTCTAATTCTCCTTTCAGAATATTAAACTCAGATTCATTTCCTGGGTAGAGCGTGATGTTCTTTGTAGCAGTATCCAGCCGGATGGTTTTTGGATACCGGGATCTGCGATTGCCACTATAGAACATTGATATAAATAAAAAAAATACGAACATCGAATTGGCAATATGTAATACTGCTTCCTCCATGTCAGCGGAACGTATTATCTGGTCATGTAAACTCAGGATCTGGAAAAACCCGAGTATTAAAATAAGGATAATTAAAACCAGATTGATCCGCCTGTATTTGTAGAGAACATTGTCAATTGTTTTTATATCAGTTATATCGTGTTTCAGGATATTGATGGATTCGAAGAAAGAAGTCTTTATCACCAGCTTTTTCGGGTCAATCGACACTTTGTTCTTATCGGATAGATTAAAAAAAGCAATAAAAGTAAAATAAAGCAATATTATGCCAAAATAACCTGCAGCCGTTCTATTTAAATAATTTACGAAAATTAAAATGAAATAAAAGAAACCAAGAGCTAATATAATTGCAAACTTGCGCCAGTCAAATAAATCAAGAGGTAAATTTACATTATTTGCTGTTCCACCATTAGCTCTTGCTTGATTTTTATTGGAATTGCAAATCTTGCCAGTTTCATGAACCTGCACGAACATTCTCTCCTTTAATGGGCACCAGCTTATCGTTTTTCTCATTACTTCGGTCAAGTTTATCATCATACTAATTTCCTTACCAGTTCAATATCAAAATCATAAGATGAAGCTCCGGAAAATCCGTGCAATGGATATGAATTTTAATGCCAGGGGGAGTCCGGCCACGATTGCCGATTTAATAGGTGTGAGCCTGTGGATGGTTTGTATACCGAAAAAAAGGATTATTGAACTCAGTGCGTACATAATTATTGTGATTGGGATTGAAAATAATATATAGTGATTACTATAGAGTTCCCTGTAGTTTATTGGATTTCCTGGTGACAATGTTATTGTCATGGGTTCTAACATAAAAAGCAATGCAAGGCTGATGAGGCTTTCTAAAATCAAAGGAATAGAGCTATAACCAACGATTGTCATCATCCGGGGATAAAATTTGCCTTTCCCACCTAAAACCTTTGAAAGAATATGAAGTATTCCTGAGACGATTAGCCATAAAAGGAAAAAAGCTATTAATGCACCAACAAAACTGGTTGTCCAATCTATCGACATGAAGAACTCTTTTTCAGAATTCCTCTTAGCTGTCAGATATACTCCAAATGCGTTCAAAACTGCATATATACCCACGATCATTACAGCCTTCTTGAATGTAGACTGCTCTACTATGCTTTTTATTGCACCGCTAACACCGCCGGAGATGCCTGGAGATATATTATTGAATTGCACATAGTTTCTTGTCTTGAGTACGCCTGTATTCGGGCACCAGCCCATCATTTTCCGTATGGTTTCCATTAAATTTACCGTCAAGCTAATCCCCTTAACTTCTCAAAAAGCTCCTCAGCCAGCTTCGTGGGATCATCAGTTTTCTCAAGCCTGAGCTTCATCTCATCCGCAAAATCCCACAGCAATTCAACGCATTGTGTATATCTATTACACGCATTGCAATTCCCTTCATGCTCGTACCATACCTGGATCCCGTGCTTTGCAGATACGAAAATTATGGCGCTGGCATTAAAAGGCACAGAATGCCCGAACAAAATGCCTCGCTCCATGTTTATTTTTTCTACCTCTATCTGGTTTGCGCGCGCCATCTCAATGAGCGTATTTTCTATTCTTTCATCCATCGTGAGGAGCGCCTTTGAAACAGCCTGTTTGGAAATATTGAACAGGCGCGCTATGTCTATGCTGATAATACCATTGCGCCTGAGCCTCCAGAACTCAAACTGCCTGTCATTTAAAGGAAGGAACATGAGTCAATATATGCGTATTGACAATATAAAGATTATGATACATAATCTGGAAAAGATATAATTACAAATTTATTCGTAGTTTAAGAAAATCTTTTATGGGTTTAATGCATGGATGATTGAAATACATCTAATAGAGTGGAGAGAAAAAATGAATAGTAAAATCAAATTTGCAATAATAGGACTGATACTATCGGTTCTATTAGCGGTTTTAATCCTGGTGATCATAAATTTCAGTTCAATGCAACCACGACAAATGGAAATACTAAAGCCGCCGCCTGCGCTTCTTAAAGTAAATGGGACTGAACAGTTCTCAGGGATTGGCTCATATTGCTGGAATGAAACCAAGAAAGTCTCAGGAATAACAATGAGTTCAACGTCTATTTGTGCTGATAAAGAAGGAATCCATACTCCAGTTGAGCCTTTGCTTTCCAGTTCGCCATTTGCAGGGCATCTTAGCTTTCCTCTAAAGCAGCCTCCTGGGGAGTTACAACTCAATGTCATTCGGGTTACGGATGAAGATGAAATAAACCTATCATTTGCAAATGATCGGGCATGGAATATCAGGGAAAATAATTCCTTCAATCTGACCCTGGGGCGTGAATTGGATATAAATTTGTCACTTCTGCCAGGGCTTTATGTGCTTGAAGTACACCCAAGATGGAAAGAAAAAGGGGACGTTAGCTATGGTTTCCTGCTGAATGTGCAATAACCGGTATCTTATTATGGAATCTGTTTAGCCGGTGATTGCCCATATCCACTCTCCCCATTAATACTGCCTGGCTGCACGAAAATATAAACTGCGATCATCCAGATAACCACGAAGGCGAATAGCAGCAATAAAACATAATATTGCCTGCTGTTTTGCGCTGATTCTTCAAGAACTTCTGCTTTCCTTATCCCCTTTTGATAAACAAATGCCGATATTATCAGCATCAGGAATGATGGCAAGAATAACACCGCAATTTGCGATAAATGAACAACTATCCGCACAAAAGATAGTGCTGCCGATGAATAAAGCATGAGTTTATTTTCCCTGAGAATACCGGCTATCCCAAAAAAGGAAAGAAACACTGGTATCACATAGTCAGGACGAAAATCACTGCATATTGTGCCGCCGCTGGTCAGTGAGGTCTTATAGGTGTAGCAGCCATTGGCAATTAATACGATTTCTGAATACAGTGTTATGATTACGGCAAACAGTAAGGACGCGCCTGCCAAAACCAGTGCAGTTTTCTTAAACCCCGGATCAACTGTTTCTTTTTTTATCTGCCTCTTGATACCGTTTCCATATACAAATGCGGAGATTATCAATAGCACCGGAGAGATAAGGAACAGGTTTCTTCTCATGAATATGCCCATAAATACAGCCAATACTATGGACATTGCAGCCGATGTGTCCAATAACTCCTTGTTTCCCCTGCTTATTCCTTTCAAACCCAATACTGGTAATATTGCCAGAAGTAAAATAAGGAATATGAATTCAATATCAGAAAGTATCCATTTTCCTGATGAAAACTCTACATAAAGCCACGATACTTCTATAATACCTGCTGCTATTGCTGCAAATAAAGATGCGATCATCATTATTCTTGCAGTTCTTTTTGATGTTTCATCTGAATCCACCTTTTCGAAATCACCCTGATAAACAAAAGCAGAGATCAAAAGTGGTAAGGAAGAAATAAAAAATAGCCCGCCGACAGTCATTATGCCAAGGATCATGAGGGCAATGGATATGAGTGCAGAGGCAATTAAAACTTCTTTTTTCCTCAAAAGTATTCCGATTACTCCAAGGAAGGAAATGGAGGGATAAAAGACAACAACTGGTGAGTACTGGAAGTTCGTGATGTACACGGAAACCAATAACGATGCTGCGAATGATATGCAAGCCAGTATTAAAGCTTTTTTCCGATTATTGTTCATTTTTATTATTCACTTCCGATCAACTATCCTATACAATAGAAGCATGAGAAAACAAGATACAGTCCCACAAATAAAGTTAAGGCAAGGGTATAATATACCCACTTACGATTTTGGAGAATTACAAATGATATCAGCCCTGATGGAATAAGCGGCACTATGACCATCACTGCGAGCATACCAGATCCTCCGAAAACTCTATCCATTTCGATAGAATCCAGAACAACCATTGACAGGAACGAAAAAATAATGCTATTCAACACAGCTATAAAAGTAATTACTCCTAAAGGAATCGCCCATTTACTTTTATCTTGAGAACGAACCATTTCCCTTAAGTTTACTCTTTCTATAACAATCCACACAATTAACAGGAATGGTATGAAAAGAAATAAGAACTTCTCTATTTGTCTATGTAAGATCTCGCTTGTGCCTATCATTTTTCATTCCTCCTCTCTCTTATTAGCTCTGTGAGTAATTCGTTTTGCCTGCTGATTTCTGCCAAGGTCTCCTTTGAATATTCAAGCCTGTTTTTAAAATAATGTACTGCATGTATGCCAACATACAATACACCTGCTGCTGCGATAGCATAGAATAGTTGGTTAATAAATAAGGTTATTATAAAAATTATAATTGTTATGGGCAGGCCCAGATCAATTGAGTATCTATCTAATTTTTTCTCTTTATTACCGCTGTTCATTCGATCGCCTCATCGGGAAATATTTCTTCATTTAATATCCCGTCCTCTGTCCATATCACCTTTATTTTTACCAGAGGCTCCCATGCCATTATATCCTGCTTGCTCAGCCCGCTTGCGTTAAATGTCGCATTGCCTTTAAATCCAGCCCAGCCGTCAGGTTCCAGATCCCCCAGTGCTCTGCTTTCTTCATGAGCATCCAGCCTCGAAACGATTCCAGGGGGTAGAATAACATAGGCTGTGACGTTCTTCGCTGTTTTAGCACCTGTATTTGCAATGCTTACAGTCCAGGAAATTTTTTGACTATCTGTTTGAGTTTCATATGAAGATCCTAAGGAGACCCCGATATTTCCGGAAATTTTAGCTCCCTGGACGTCATCAGAAACGCATCCTGT
Source organism: Candidatus Methanoperedentaceae archaeon (assembly GCA_963753595.1). Lineage (GTDB taxonomy): Archaea > Halobacteriota > Methanosarcinia > Methanosarcinales > Methanoperedenaceae > Methanoperedens. The sequence continues at coordinate 17,521 of CAVWCX010000036.1, forward strand.
TGTAACTGCAACTATCACCATCAGCGCAAATGCTGTTGTGAAATTTCTTCTCATTTATCCTTTCATCTCCCCGTAGTTTTACTCTTTCTGCTATTCAAGCAATATATCAAATTATCACTTTTTAAATTCTTTATAGAATATTAGCATCGAAGCAGCCAATGAAAGACTCCATAAGAACAATAAAAATATTGGGATATCAGGGCCGCCAATCATTTTCCCGATGATCTTTACCATTGGATAAAACCCCAGTACCACCAGGGGCAGTGCAAGCTTTCCAGTTACTTCAACCATTTGTATCTCTTTTTATGGGTTTAATTTATTTTTTCTGAACTGTTTTATTATTTTCACGGTAACATACCTTATATATTTTCTGTGACAATCCTTTTCAAATCTTAACATGAAATAGTGACCGACGCTATTCTACCACCGTTTAATCGGAGACCTTTTCCAGTATTGCATTGGTTTTATCAACTTTATCCTCTATAACCTGCATCCTCTGCATCATGAGTTCTATTTTTGCATTTATCTCTTCATTGCCGGCTGACTGTCGTTTTTCCAATGCGTCAATAAACCTGTTTGCAAACTTGCTGATTGCATCTATTATGATGTAGCCCACTACGATTATAAAACCGAAGTACACAAATAGTATGATCCCTATTCCAAGACTGCCAGAAAGCAAGATTGCAATAATGGCTACTATTGCAATTATTATCCCGATGTTTTTGTTTATCTTCATTTCCCATTTCTCTCCTTCTTCTTTCAAAACCATTTGCTCGGAAATTGTTTCGGTGTATAGCGTTTTATATAATCTATCGCAGCATCAGCAGATTTTGAAACATAATATAGCTCTTTATACTCTTTTTTCGCAAAATTCTCCTGATATCCTGTTTCAAATTGGGCGATCAAATTATCGTAATAACTATTAGTATTGATAAAAACGATCGGTTTATTATGAAGCTGGAGCTGCTTTAGTGTGAGTATCTCGATAATCTCTTCAAGCGTCCCAAAACCGCCGGGCAGCGCAATAAAAGCATCAGATTTCGATTCAATGATCTCTTTCCGGTCACGTAAATTATTTGATACAATTAATTCATCAGCTTCTTGATAGACAATGCCCTTTTCCACTAATGACCCAGGGATCACACCTGTAACCCTGGCTCCGTGGTTCTGCGCTGTTCTTGCTATTATTCCCATCAATCCGACATCTGCGCCGCCGAAGATCAAACCAAAACCTTCCTGGCCGAGTCTTTTTCCCAATTCTATAGTTGTATCACGATACACAGAATTTACCGCTGAACTTGATGAACTGAAGACGCAAACTGTTTTGATCATATTTTCACTTTTCATTATTTTCTTAAAGGTCATTCATAATATATTATTTCTTCATCGTGACAAAGTAAAATTAACGCCATTGCTCGAGCCGTTTTTATTGACCACAAAGACAGGATATGTTTGAGTCCCCGGCTTAAAGAGGATACCAACTGCAGGACACGCTGTAACCGGAATTGTTTCAGGCAGCGGGAAAGCACATGCGCCCAGGAATTCAGGTATTACGAATTCAATGGTTTTACCGTCACTGGATATAAGGTTGTTAATGTAGCCAACTAAGCTATTATTGCCGTCCTCTGGATAAAGTCTGAAAGCCACGTTATTGTCTTTAGTACTAAAGCCTGTGCCGGTGATAACTACTTCTGTTCCGATAATTCCTGCGCCGGGCTGAATTGACGTGATGGCCACAGATGTGGTCGCATTTGACGGTGGTGTCTGGTTAACGGGAGATTCAGTTGTAGTAGGAGCGCCCATGTCATTTGCTCGCACTTCCACAAGGAAGCCGTAGCTTGCTGAGCCCTTTTCCATCCACCATGCGCCAAGATTCAGAACGTAAAGCCCTGGCTCAAGCGATAGCTCTATATCCTGTTCAGGTTCAAGAGTCAGGGTAAAATTCTTTCTTTGCAAGTGCCATATATCCCACCAGCGCCAGCCGCGCTCACTCAAATTAATTTGATTTTCAGGATCAACCCGAATGACATCGAAACGCAGTTCATAAGGAGGCTCCTTAAGAGGCAAGCGTAGAAGTGCTGTAAAAGGTGAACCTGCAATCAATGGTTCCTGCGCTGTCGGTACTTCTCCCATGTCTACGCAGAGAGCATTCCATGTTTCAATCCAGCAATAGCTGCCTATTCCTGAAATCTGCTCTTTCCCATCTATCTTAAGGATTGCTGGCGGCGGCTCTATTTCTTTCTGGGATATCAAATATACACCTGTTACAATTAAAATTACAGTTATAATTCCCAGGATTAAAATTTTGATCTTAGTTTTCATTTTTTCCCCTCCTCATCATTACAACCAGTAAACCGGTTAAGGCCAGGATAACACCAAACCCAGGCGCCTTCGGGCTTGCCGCTGGCGAAGAAGATTCCTCCTGGTACTCTTCTGCCATGGCATCAACCATAATCACCCTTACTGTATCGGGTAATTTGATCTCGTTTCTTTGCAAAGCGTCATCAAACCGGCTCTTATCCGCTTTAGCCAAATACAACTTAACACTGTTCTCATATACATCGATTCCTGACTGTACGCGTATACCTGAGGCATCGACTGACGATGATGAGTCTGCCTGATCCCTTTGGAGGTTAGCCAGGGACACATTTGCAGTGCGCACCTCAACAATGTTAGCTAATTCCACATGCTGGTTCATATATGGTTTGATTGTCTCTTCGCCATTTCGGGTAAACTGCACAACAATCTTGAATTGCGGCTTGTGTTCAACCCAAAGTCCAGCAAAGGTTCCTGTTTCATTCATGCTCAGTTCCGCATCCAGTTTCCCTGCAATATCTTGAAGTTGGAATCGGTGGAGAGCTTCTTCAACACTAACTCCTGTATTTGATGCATATCCTTGAGCATCATACAACAGTGCATCCTTATCATCCAATGCAGGTTTTCCACCGCTATCCTGCCCTTGAGCATTCACAACTGAAACTGCCCCTATAAGTGCCAAAACTGATACAACAATTGAAGAAATATATTTTAAATTTTTATATGTTTGTTTTATTTTTATCATATTTTTATTTCCTCTTACTTTTTTAATCTCCACCAAAGAGCTGAAGTCTATGTGGTTGCCAACTGGTTACACTAACTCTCCCAATAGGCTGGCAAGGAACTGCTTGTCCATTAAGCTCACATTTAGAAATCGTGTCGTAGTTCACGATTCCTGTTACTTCGATATGCTGGCTGTCATCTGGCAATATTGTACCGGAACTGAATAGGAGCTGGTAAGTGTTCCCATCTTTTACAGCCAATTGATACTTCGGATTACACTGCACATTAAAAGGGCATGCTGGAATGTTGACTATTTGAAATGTCCCGTTCATTGTTACAGTGGGAGTATATTGTGGTAATTTATTTGAGTGGTATGGCTCGATAGAAGAGGTTGCTTCTGTTACCGTGAAACCGCTGGCTATTAAAATTACAATGAGAGCCAGGCAAGCAAGTAGAGCAATGCTAATAAGCCTGTCTTGATTAGAATCCGTCCTTTTAATGAGAAAATAATAAATAAACGCCCCGAAACCGATAATCCCCGAGAAAATTAGAACCATAACCCAGATTAGCCTGGCATGATTTCCGCCGAATTTGAAATTATCATCCTGCCTCTTCAGGCAATCTATCAGCATCCAGAGCCAGAAAAATATAACAAAAACAAACACAAGAACATATAGGATCAAAAATATCTCACTTGTGCCTATCATTTTTAATCCCCCTTGCGCTTAATATTTGCCAGATAGCCAGAATCCCTAGAAACCCGATAACCATCTCAAACCCCGGCGCCTCCTGGCCTGCCTGCGCCGCTGGAGTGGCAACATCCTGTTGTGGTATCGCATCCTCTACGCGGCGTAAGAAGTCCTTCAGTGATACTTTCTCGCCACTTCTATCAAGCACCTCCTCATTTTCAACAATATACTTGCCCTGCGCCCAACTTGCAACGCTAAATTCATCTCCAGCTTTCTTCAGGAAAACCAACACATTCTCATTTTTTGTGAAAACCGGTGTGTCTTCCACCCATACGCTTAAATCGCCACCAGTTCCTCCTTCGGTGATTATTGTCAGTGTTCCAGGCCCTGTGCCCTTAATATACTTTTCAACGGAAACTGTAGAATATGTGTGTACCTCCGTCCTCCAAAAATTCCACCTGCTCTCCACTTCTTTAATATCTCCTATAACGATTACATCGGCCTCTTTCGTCATATCTTCAACGCTCATTTTTAATATTAAAGCTGAAACTACTGGTGCGACTGTAAGTAGTATGAAAAGTAAAAGCGCAAACGATACATGCATAAATTGGTTTTGATTTTTTAGCCTTATCATTTCAATCTCCTCTTTTACCGAAAATCTGTTTTGAAAACAGCATGAGAAAAGCAAGCAACAATGGGATTGGTTCGTAACTATTACTCATTTTTTTACACCCCGCATCTATGTAGTATTTTTAGGCCCCTTGTGTATTTATTTGGCATTGTATCCTTTAAACTCTATATTTCAAGACTTTAATATATAATTTCTGTGACAATCATCTACACATCTAACTCATAAAAGGATTTTCTTAAACTACGAATGGGTTCGTAGTTATAGCAGTCTCTTTTAATATCCATGTCAACATTCAAATTTCTCCATCTTTTACTGAGGCAGTCTCCTCTTTTCGACCTTACCCCCATAAGGATGGTCACGTCCATATAGCGTAGGGGATGAAGGTATCTTCATTTCCGAACTTACTACCTGATCCACCCACGTTGCGGTTACAACCACTTTGTATCTATCTCCTATCTTGCCTTTTACTACAATAGGTGACCGTGCATATTTCTCAGTGGAAGAATTATCCTTAGCAAGCTCAATGACTACGATAGGTGAATAGGTTTTGATCTGGGTTTCAATTGTCGCCCCCGTCACAGGGTCATAGGTGGAATTAAGGTACTGCCAAATCACAAGGGGTTGAGATGAATATAGGATTATTTCGTCTAAATTGTTTAAAGAGTATCCCCTTGTAACCGTTTCAACTGTTGTATTTGTTAATTCATTTATTACCGAGATATTTACTGAAATACCAGATGCATAGCCCTTTCCCCTGAGTTGTAAATAACCATGAACAGAGTATATTTCATTGGTTCCATTTATGCTTTTATAGCTCTGGATATCCAGTTCAATTTTTGGTTTGAGAACATTGAGTTCGATTGTTCTTGAATCTACAAGTTTTCCATGTTGATATACCTCAACTTCGACTTTTTGTGCGCCTGGTACCTGATATCCTATGCTAACAATTATGCTGTTAATGCCGGGTTTTAATAGGACTTCTTTCTGGGGTTGGTCTATCGCGTTGGAGGATATATAATTGGACATATTACTCAAATTTCCATATGCCAAAATTGTGAATCCTTTTAAACTTTCCCCTTTTTCATCTACAAACGCATTTTTCACGTTTATAGTTACATTTAAATCCTCTGAGGCATTGTTTTGAAGGTCGATTCTCAGATCGCTCAACTGTCCTATCGCGATTTCTTTGGGCGCATCTATGTTTAAAATGCTGATGTTTGAAGGTATAAAATACCAGAATAGTACGCCGGATAGCAATAGTATCGCTATTATCGCTCCTGTCATCATCTTATTTCTCATTATTCTCACCTCGCAGTTTGTCAGCCAGGGCAACCTTATTGGTCAGACCATATTGCTTTTTAACCACCAATCCCCTCTTTTCAAGATCAGTCAGCATCCTTGAAACTTTGGCTTTTGAAAAATTCAGGGAAAGGACAAGTTCATTCTGAAGCATCTCACCGTCATGGTCTGCGATCTCCTTAACCAGCTTCTTCTCATCCCCTTCCAGTGCAGTTAAGACAGCATCGATCAATAGCGATTCGTCTTTGACATCTGCAAATGCAGCTATATCCGTATGGGAAACCTGGATTTCCACTGGTTTTTCTATCATTATCATGTCTTTAACCTCGCTTTTTCCTGCTGCAAACAATATTGTGAGAATATACGAGAGCATCATGCCGCCGACTGCCGAGCCAATGACCAGGACGTAAGCATCATTCTTGGTATAAGTGTAAGGAAGTTCGAGGATTTTGAAAGAACCATCGTTTATCTGGATGATCGATGGTTTTGTAGCAAGCAGCATGCTTGTTACGAGAACGCCTGCTACCATCAGCACAGCGCCTGCCAGTATCGTTGTTCCAGTTTTTTTTGAGATCATCAATCTTGCACCTTAACCCGGATTCTCAATTGTATCTTCTTTTAAATTAATTGATTGTAGATAGAATATATCCCATGTCATTATATCTTGCTCGCTCATGCAATCATTTCGTCTCACTTCTTTAATCTCCAGCATACAGCCAGTACCCCTATTATCCCTAAGATCATCCCAAATCCGGGCGCATCAGGGCTTGTCCGCACGATTGGCGTGGGAACAGGCGTCTGGGTTTCCTTCGGATCAGATTCCACAGGCACTCCAATTATCTGAACATCATCCGCCGGTATTGACCAGTCAAACGCCAGCTTAGCAAGATTAACATCCGTGCCAACAAATATACTGGCTACTTTGATAGTAAAGAGGGATGTTTCACTGCCATCTGGATTTCTGCCCATATATGTATAGGTTTTACCATTTTCGATCTTGGAATCCCCGATATTTTTTTCCAGATATGAGAGTGAAATAAGGATGATACGTGGTTGTGCGGTTATTTCTACAGCTTTGACGGTGAGATTCCAGCCATCTTTTTCCCACGTATCACCCACCTTCAGCGTTTTCTCCTCCTGCGCTGCGCTTGCAGAGAAGGATATTGCAGGCAATACTAAAACTAAAAGCACAAACGATGCAGTTATAGATTTTTTAGAAGTTTTTATTTTTTTCATCCAATTCCTCCCTATATATCTTAAGGCGGTATCATCATCTCCGCCTTTGCTATTTGATCTTGCCACCGAGCAATGACTACAACTCTGAATTTATCCCCCACCTTACCTTTGGCAACGGTTGAAGCTGGCAAATATTTCTCATTAGAAGACGTGCCGCTTGAAAGTTCAATGACAGCGATTGGTCCTAATGTTGGCTGGGTTTTATCCCTTCCCTCCCACACAATCATAGGATAGGAAGATTCAAAACTCCGAAGAGAATATCTTTTTATGGTCGATGAAACAATTGTTTTTGTGGTTTCATCTATTATGGAGATATTTACTTCAACTCCCTGCGCAGTTCCCCTCCCGGTATTTGAAAGGTTGCCGAATACTTTGTATATATCATAACCTGATCGTGATTCGTTGGTATATTGCACAGATACGCCGATGACTGGCGGGAGTACCGTAATCTCTGCAGATTTTGCATCCACAAGTTTTCCCCCCTGATAAACTTCGACTTCTATTTTTTTTAGTCCTGGCACCTGGTATCCGAAAAATGCCTGCAATTCATTCCGCCCAGGATGCAATTTTACTTCGCCAATCGGTTCATTAATCGTAGGGGGTTCTCTGTTTGATTCGTAAACTAATACATACGATGGTATGCTGTTACCCTTTTCATCTTCCAGTGCATTTTTCACTTTTAATGTTATGTTGACATCATTCGAAGCATTGTTCTGCAGCGTAATATATAGAAATCCAGTGTTTAGAGTTCCGACCTCGGGGCGAGTTCCTGCTTCAGGTGGAAACTCAAGGCTAACAATGCTCACAGTGGCTCCGCTGCTATACCAGATAAATATTGCAACGAAAATTAATGCTGTTAAAACTGTCCCAATCAATACTTTATTTCTCATTCTTCTCACCTCGCAGTTTGTCAGCCAGAGCAACTTTATTGGTCAATCCATACTGCTTTTTAACCACCAACCCTCTTTTTTCAAGGTCGTTCAGCATTCTTGAGACCTTTGCTTTTGAGAAATTCAGGGAAAGCACAAGTTCATTCTGAAGCATCTCACCGCCGTGGTCTGCGATCTCCTTAACCAGTTTCTTCTCATCCCCTTCCAATGCGGTTAAGACAGCATCGATCAATAGCGATTCGTCTTTGACATCTGCAAATGCAGCTATATCCGTATGGGAAACCTGGATTTCCACTGGTTTTTCTATCATTATCATGTCTTTAACCTCGCTTTTTCCTGCTGCAAACAATATTGTGAGAATATACGAGAGCATCATGCCGCCGGCTGCCGAGCCAATGACCAGGACGTAAGCATCATTCTTGGTATAAGTGTAAGGAAGTTCGAGGATTTTGAAAGTCCCATCGTTTATCTGGATGATCGATGGTTTTGTAGCAAGCAGCATGCTTGTGACGATAACTCCTGCTACCATCAGCACAGCGCCTGCCAGTACCATTGTCCCTGTTTTCCTTGAAATCATCTATCTTGCACCTTTACCCTGACTCTCAATTGTACCTCCTTTTAAATAAATAGATTGTAGATAGAAATGCTATTGCAGGCGCGACTTCAAAGCCTGCCCTCATGCTTACGGCTCAGGACGCGTTTTCGATGATATTCCTGTCAAAAGCCATCTCATAGCCATATCCAAGAAATAACAGCAAAGGTCACTTGACAGACCTTGCCATCTTTACCATTTCCTCCATGCTGAGCATGGTTCCGGTAACACCGCTCTCATTCGCAGAATAGGTCTCTTTGTAGGCTTGACTGCCGATTGTCAGATTAAGGTTACCTATTTCCCAACTCAATTGCTTTACGCCATCGCCTGTCTCAAGGAATCGTCCCTGGACCCCATTTATATCCACGTATTTCCATGGAATTTTGGATGCAGAGATACTTGTATCGGTATCGTCTTTTATTACAAGTAGTTCCTTTAAATTCAGATACTCATTTTTCATGAAAAACTCATCACCCTTTATATAAGAAATGCTTGCCTGCTCGAGTTCCGTCGAAACGCCTCTGAACTTTGTTCCTGAGGTCTGTGCGGTATTCATCCTGTATCCTTCAGGAACATACGATGGCTGGAGAACCTTAAAGGATACTTTATCCTGTGCTTGTGCAATAGCTTCTCCGGGAGTCTTTTCCCGGACACTCTTCGCGATATGTATAATTTCTTCTTTGCCAAGAGAACTGCCGGTCTGGTTCTGACCATCGTTCTTCCAGCTCCTGACGCTCATGCTCAGGTTTCCGGTCTTCCAGCTCAGGAACTTTATGCCATTCTCCTCAGAATATCGGCCTTCAATTCCATTTATATCCACGATTTCCCTGGTGTCTTCGGGTAAAGTGGATGGTTCCGCTTTTTGTTTGGTGTTTAAAACTATTGTCTCTTTAATTGTTAACTGCTCATCTCCATTTTTAAAGGAGAACGATGCCATATCGATATCTGTCGCAACACCCCTGAACTTTTTTCCTTCCACGCTCCCGAAATTATAGCCGGCTGGAATATACATTGGCTCGATAATCCTGAATGAGACATTAGATTGAGCATACTGGATCGCTCCTTTTATATCAATCTGGGAAATCTCTGTCTCTGCCAGTGCATCTGCTTCCTTCGTGAACGGCTCATTAATTTGCGCTGATGCATTGACCTTTGTCCTGGTATCACCAAAACCCAGTGCAACTGCTGCAAGAATTATCCCTGCTACCGTTATGATGGATATTCCGATCAGTATTGATTTCTTCATTTTATCACCTGTATATTTATAGCGCATTTGCGCCTGAGTTATCCTACGGGTGAAACGACAGATACATTTTATGCATGACTACATTCGAGACGTTGCATATAATTGAAACCAGCGTTTCAGGATTATGATTATTGCATGAACTTTATATATTTTCTGTGACAATACCCTACAAATCCTGATATGAAACAATTGACAGCTTTAACACTGCTTTTATTTCTGGCTTTTAACCATGTTGTCGTCGCCAGTACCGGAGGATATACTGTCGAGCCTCATGCACCACAGTATGGGCTGATAGACTCAACCGGCGCTGATGCAACCATCACCTTCTGGAACCTTCCCCTGTGGATTCAAATCGCCTGGCTTTCAGGATTAATATTCGCTTTTCTGGGTTCCTTCAAGATATTTCCTCTTGTTTCAGGGGGATTCAAGAGAATATTAAGGTCTAATGCACTTGAAAACAAGAATCGTTTGAGTATGTATAACTTTATCAAAGAAAATCCCGGTATCTATTTCAGGGAGCTTATTTCAGAGTCAAAAATCAATAAAGGCACTGCTGAATACCATTTGAAAATACTGGAAATGGCAGGGCTGATAACCAGCCTTCAAAATAAAGCATATAAACGATATTTTTTAAATGACTCAACCTTCTCCAGCAGGGAACAGGCAGTGTTATCTGCACTCAGAGAAAGCACGCCAAGGAAGATCTTAGTAATCCTTCTGGAAAATCCGGGATTATCACACGGGGAAATAGCCAATGCTGTAGGGATCAGCCGGCCTGCAGTAGCTTCGCATATGAAAACAATGGCAAAAAACGGAATTGTAATCTCTGAGTATGCAAGCATTACATTGAAACACTATATTTCCTCTGAATTTGTGCCTGTTGTCCGGAAATACATATAACTCGCAGGCAAAATCTTATTCCCACATTAATATTATTACCTCCTCAATACAATAATAGTACGGATGTTCAAAATCAGAATAAGTAAATCCATTATCGCTTATGTTTCTATTTTTGTATTTCTCGTTTTAATTTACAGCCTCATGTTTAATTACCTGATGCTTAATTATGAAAACAGGCAATATAATTTCATAACCGCAATATACTGGGTAATTGTAAGCATGACAACCGTGGGTTATGGGGATATATATTTCAATTCTTCAGCAGGGCATTTATTCAGTATTATAGTTTCCTTATCCGGCGTATTTATGATATTCGCTCTTCTTTTCCCGCTGGTCATTACCCTGCAGCTTGAACAGATAATTCGAAAAGAACTTCCCAGGAATGTTCCGGTTGATCTTAAGAACCATATAATAATATGTGGATATAACCAGCTTGTTGAAACACTAATTGTAGAACTTGAAGAATACAGGATACCATTTATGGTAATAGATGAAACTGAAAAAAATATCCACAATTTGATATCGAGAAAAATATTCTGTGTTCATGGGGATGCATCTGATGATAATATTCTTTTGAATTCAAATATCTGCTCCGGCCGCATACTAATAGCGAACCATAATGATGAAAAAAATGCCTCTATAATCCTGACAGCAAAGGAATTGTGTGATATCAAAGTAATTTCACTTGTTGAAGATGTCGCTAAAACCGTTTATCTGAAATATGCAGGCGCTGACCAGGTAATTTCACCTAAAACATTATTCGGAACTTATATAGGAAGAAAAGCAATTGACCCGCTCACAGACCACCTTGCAGGAGCTACGCGATTTTTTGAAGATTTGAATATAGTGGAATTCCCTATCTATCCCAAAAGCCCCCTGATCTTGAAAAAACTAAAGGATGCAAAAATCCGAACAGGAACTGGGGCAAACATTGTGGGGCTCTGGACAAGCGGCAATTTATCATTGAATCCCAAGCCCGATGATATGATAAAAGAAAGTTCCGTTCTTCTGGCAGTAGGTACTGAAAAACAGCTTGAATCATTGAAAAAACTGACACGGTGACCATGAGAAAGCATATTATACTTATCGGATATGGCGATGTGGGACGCAGTATAGCGGAAGTACTTGAAAAAGCGCATGTTTTTTATGTTGTAATTGATACGAACGAAGCAAAATTGAAAGATAAAGGATTTGAATACCATATCGGGAATGGCACGGATGAAGAAATATTACGAAAAGCAGGGCTAACAAGTGCTTCGACTGTAATTATTGCCTTAAACAATGATGATGATATTATTTTTACAACACTTATTGCCAGGAATGTTAACCCTCACAGTATTATACTTGCAAGGGCAAATTCTACAAAATCGATCGACAAGATATACAGGGCGGGTGCAGATTATGTTGCTTCCCTATCCATAGTTGCAGGCCAGATGCTGGCGCATATCGCTCTCGGGCATGAGGAAGATAGCATTTTGATGCTCCAGGGCCTTGAAATTGGAAAATATCAAATAACCCCGGGATCGCCCCTTGCAGGAAAAAGCATTGCCGATGAAGGTATTCGTTCAAAAATAGGCTGCACTGTCATCGGGATAGAAGAGAAGGGAAAGACAACAACTGATATTGATCCTTCGATCATCCTGGGAGAAGGAATGACTCTTGCTATTATCGGGAACAGTGACCAGATCTCAAAGTTCAAGAAAGAGTATGAGAGATAATTACCTCATCATCTGCGGGCTCTTTGGCAATGGCTTTACTTTGGATGCAGCTTCCCAGTCCGCTTCATAAATATGCAGTGAGTTACAGAAATCCACAACCTTTACGAGTTTGAGGCTATTGGGCTCCAGCACTTCCCTTCTGATCATTGTAACCAGACCCACCATATTGCTGTTCCAGGCGGCAAAAAGATCCCGCGAGCGCCACATGCAGTGCATTTCAGCATTTCCTTCACCAATTACTCTTACCCAGAGTCTCTGGAGGCAGGGCTGGTCTTCCGGCACGAAAAGATCACGCTCCGGTATCCATGTGATCGCCTGGCGCCTTCTTGAAACACCTTTGGGCAAAAGGTCTTTTATTGCTTTTAGCTGGTCAACATCCTTGCCGCGCGATGGATAATTTATCAGCCGATCCATGTAATTATATTCAAAACCCTGTTTTTTCCAGTCATAATCCCTCTCCCACTGCCGCAGATATTCTTTCACATGCAATTCCTTTGTAGGGAACTGTGGATGCAGCATGGGTTCAGCAAAAGGCTCCCGGATTTCCATCACAGAACAAATATCCTTTGACATGGGACCATATTCTGTTTTTATCTCCATGCCGTTCTTAATAACAAAATTAACAGCCTGTGCCCATGCATCGGCAAGACCATATGCCTGGATGAGGTTTGTGGGTGGATATCTCATGCTCATCTATATTTCATGAATGTGATATTAGGTTTGCGCTATCACTTCACTTCAAACGGCTCTTCCTTAACCCCCCCATTCTCCTCTACCAATTGCTCCACCTTCTGCTGCGCACTTTTTAACTTCGTATTGCACTCCCTCACAAGCTTAATCCCTTTCTCGAAAAGCATCAGGCTCTCATCCAGGGAAAGCTGTCCTTTTTCAAGTTTATCCACTATTCCCTCAAGCTCTGTAAGTGATTCCTCAAAACTCATTTCCATTTGCATTCCTCTTTATCATTAACTTTGCATATTATTTTTCCATCGCTCACAATTATCGAAACCTCATCGGATTTTTCAACATCCCCTATGCATTGCACAAGTGTTTTCCCGGGCAGTTTCAATGTAATGCTGTAGCCTCTTGAAAGAGTTCCAAGCGGGCTTACTGCATCAAGTTTTCCTGCGTGGGCATTCAAAAGAGCAAGCTTTACATCAATAAGCCGTGCCATACTTATTGTCTGCCTCCGGGTGAGGTCATCAATAAACTGGATGTGCTGGGTCAATCGGTCAATAAACAGATGTGGAGCTACACCATCTTCCAGATCAGAAAGATGGGACTTCATGTCGCCAACAAATCGTTTCTGGTTCTCGATCAACCTGTGTCTTAGCCTTGATATATGATTTGTTAATTCCTGGCAGTCAGGGACTGCAATTTCAGCAGCAGCCGATGGCGTCGGAGCGCGGATATCAGCCACAAAATCAGCTATCGTAAAGTCGGTCTCATGTCCTACTGCTGAAATGATCGGGATCCTTGAATTAAAAATTGCACGCGCCACAGCTTCTTCATTAAAAGCCCAGAGGTCTTCTATAGATCCACCACCTCTTCCCAGGATGATTAGGTCCACATCTGTCTTATTTAGCGCATCAATTGACCTGACAATGCTTTGCCCCGCGTTGTCACCCTGAACCACTGTCGGGATAAAAAGAATATTGACCGGATATCTCCTTCCAAGTACCGTGAGAATATCATGAAGAACAGCGCCAGTGGGCGATGTTGCCACACCGATCTTTTTCGGGAACCTGGGAAGCGTCTTCTTATGGTCGGGTGAAAAAAGTCCCTCCATGGCAAGTTTATTCTTCAATTGCTCATATGCTTTGTAGAGTTCCCCGATACCATCAGGCCGGATATCCCTGGCCTTTAACTGGTAAACACCTTTTTGCTCATAAACATCCAGGTCCCCGAAAACAATGACCTTCATGCCATGTTCAAGTTCGAATTTGAGGTTTTTTCCATACCATTTGAACATGACACACTGCAACTGGCTGTTTTTATCCTTCAATGTAAAATAACGATGACCTGAGCTGTGGTTCGTACAATTTGATATTTCCCCGCGGATCCAGGTATCATTGAATTGGCCCTGGGTAAGAACACTCTTTACCGCCAGTGTGAATTCGTGTACTGTATAGATCCCTTTAGTTTCAATACCCATGCTTCCAGATTGATCCTTTAACTTATCTGTTTTTCGATAGCGGTGTGAAAGTGATCATCCGGAAATGTAACTTTCAAGAGGTATCACATTTTGAAGCTCTTCTTTTGATATTACAGCTTCTGAAAGTACACTTTCCCTTATATGTACAGGGGCGCCGCATCGAAGAGCTATCGCTATACAGTCGCTTGGTCTTGCATCCAGTTCAAAATGCTTTCCATCCATGGAAAATGATATCCTTGCATAATAAACTCCTTCATTTAATTCATCTATCAGGATATCGTCAACCTTTGAATCAAGGCGCGTTAGTAAAGAGACAAAAAGGTCATGGGTCATGGGCCTTGGTGGTATTTCATGATTAAGAGCGGAATTTATGGAAATCGCCTCAGATATTCCGATATATATTGGCATCAGGCGTTTTGCATCGTCTTCCAGCAATACGATCGGAACCGGGCCTGGAGCTTTCTCAATAAGAAATACACCTTTTATGGTTACTTGTAAAGTAGTTCCGTTTATTAAGATAATATTAATAAGCGGGGTAATAAGTTTTCCGATGGGAAAAACCGCTCATTAGTTTTATCTAAAAATATCCTCCAAATATCTTTGAGCCAGCGATCAGGCTTCCCACTACATATCCCAGGATAACTCCTCCGTTCAGGAAAGGAAGGCCTGCCTGGGGTTTGCCTTTCATAACTAATACCATAAGTACCAAAAATCCCAGGAATGTTCCAAGGATGGCGCCAATTGCCGGTATATTTACAGCGCCAATGAGCGGGATTGAATAGAAAGAAGTCTCTGTTATAAAAACGTTTGCTGAAACAACAAGCAAAGTCGGCATAACAGCATCCCCCAGGCCCATGAAGAAGGCTTCGCGGTCTTCTTTATCGAATTTCTCAGACATAAATGAATAATTCCAGTGCTTCGGGATCACAAGGAGTATGGGAAGTCTTAAGTCCATAACGCCTTCTGCGAGAGCCACCATGTGTTTTGTCTGGTAAACCGCAATATAATCATAAACAAGCAGCACAATAAGTAAGAGGATCACAGGCACGATATTAAGGGATATCCCGAAAATCGAAGCAGAACCGGCTCCAAGTATCACGCCCACTATGTCAATTACATACCATTCAGGGAATTTATACAAAATAACAGTAAGGGCAGCGGAGATTATAATGGTCAAGATAAGATTCGTATCTGGTGCAATTGGGAACATTGAAAAAATCGCATAGAACACATACGCTAAAGTCCATCCTACCGTTATCAGTATAAAAGCCTGGATAATCCATTTTTTATTCAATTTTATTACAAGAAAAATGAATGCAGTGAAAATAAGAATTATTGCGACCCAGACGAAAACGTTTCCTGTATCGTTTGGATTTTCAAATGCCTTGAAGTTATTAGCCTCAAGGGGTTTGCTCAAAGCGATGGCGATAAGCTGCACAAGGAGCAGCATGAATGCCATGCCAATTATCGGGATATATTTATCAAGCTTCAAATTAATCTCCGCTTATAATAAGATGGATTGTTTTTAAAAGTTTGCTAAAAGTTATTGGCATGGGGTAAAAAGCAACTTTTTTATTTAATTACACCTTATTTATCTTGGTTCATCCCAAAAGGAAAAAGCTTAGGGATTGCCGAAAAATAACTTATCTAAATTAATTCCCTTCCTCTTTTGGGGAAAGAGAATAATTCCATTTTGGGTGTAAAGAATGGTATTCTATCTTCAATCTTGCCATATCTTCATCAGAGAATTTAACTCCTTTATTATATTCCTTTTCATCTAATAGCGATGCCACAGTAAGACCTTTGTTTGTCTTTGTGCCACTGATCAGTTCAATAATTGTTTCAAAACTAACGAGCGGTTTCCCCTTCCAATTCATTGTAATGAATGAGAACATGCGATGTTCTATCTTGTTCCATTTGCTTGTCCCAGGAGGGTAATGGCATACGGTAATAGGTATTTTTATTTGGTTCACCAATTCTTGTAAATGAAATTTCCAGCCTTTATTGCGACTTCCATTGCTCCCCCCACCATCTGCACATATCATCAGACCTTTTGCATCTGGATAATTATTTCTTCCAAACATAAGCCACCATTGCCTTATGCTTTCAACGGCAAATTCGGACGTATCATAACTCATTCCCACATTTACCATTCCTTCATTTCTCTTAAGATCATAAATCCCATATGGTGTCGCCCTTCCAATCCCAAGTGAAGGAAAATCATACACATTTACTTCTTTTGCCTTGCCTTTTTTCTCCCATGTTCTTCCAGGATTTTTGAATTCTCCTACATTTTCTTTCTTTTTTGCATCAACTGATATTACGGGATACTCCTGATTTATAAATTCTTTAGCTTTTTCGTTTATATACCTGAACTGGGCATCTCTTTCGGGAACTGAAGAACCTTCGATGTTTTTCTTATTGGCCTGAAGCGAGTAATCGTTTTCCTTCAATAAACGTCCTACTGTATCTGGATCGATTTTATGTTTTAGCTTTTTCAATTCATCAGCGATCTTGTAGGTTGATTTGTTTGTCCATTTCAGCAGGCTCATTGGGTCGCCTGAGGTGTTTTCATCCATTATTTTTTCAAGATCTCCAATTATTTCGGGATCTTTTATTTCTACCTTTTTTCTTCCTCCTCCAAGTGCTCGAAGTCTTTCTGGAGGTTTAAGTTTCTCTGACGTTTTGAGTTCCTCTATCCCTTTATGGATAGTCGAATGGGACATGCCTGTTAATTCTTCAACTTTTGAGACTCCACCCCACCCAATTTCAAGTGCTATGGCTCCTGCAAAACGTCTTGCTTGAACTTCATCCGCTCCTGATAGGGCTTTTAGCCACCATGTGTACTCCTTGTTAGTATCCATGCCACTATATATGATGGCTTAGATTATATAATTTACTAATTTATTTTTAGGTATTGCCTTAGGGACTTTGTTTATGTACTCTATATAATCAGGTCCAATTTTTTCTCTTAAGTCTTCTTCTTCATATTCGGCTATTCGAGACAGGATTAAAGCGAGAATTATTGAATATATCAATCCAATTAATGCGTTCGCAGATAATGCAAGTCCAACGGCCACAATAATCCAACCGAGATACAGGGGATGACGAACGAATTTATAGGGACCCTTTACCCTTATTTTGTTCTTGTGGAAAAAAACTTCTTTTATTAGGTAATATATACTCCAGAGTATAATGAATACTCCAAGGGTGAATATTAGTATTCCAAAAACTTTCAATAGTATTAAAGAAATCGTATTGAAAGATATCAACCAAAAATTATAGGATATTAACATTAAATAAAAAAATATAATAATTATTATAATAAAAGTTTGAAGCCCAATGATGGCTTTTTTTGAAAAATCACCGAAACGTGAAAAATGTCTTTTGTATTTAAAGGCTATATACAACATTGCTAATAATCCAGCCATTGAAAATACTATTCCAGCTACAGGTGGTCCACTGGTTCCATCATTGATGTTCTCTTTATTATCAATGAAATTATTCTGGTCGATAATGCTCTCAGACGAAAACAAATAAATTCCATAATTATTGATGGATAAGGAGTTGTTTTGTAATCTGTTATTTATCGATTTGTCGAGATAGATACCATAGTTACTATTCGATATAGCATTGTTTTGAAGCATATTATTTTGCGATGTAAGAAGATAGATTCCATAGTTTTTATTTGAGTCCGCGTTGTTACCTGAAAGAGTATTTTCACTCGAATCCCACAAATAGACACCCCGGTCATTGCCTGATGCGGTGTTGTTTACGATCATGTTGTTGTTCGAACCCCAAAGTTCGATGCCGCTCACATGGTTCAATTTAACAATATTATTTATTATCGTATTATTATCACTTATGGAAACAACGTAAATGCCAATGTTTCCGTTTGAGTTTGCAGTGTTGTTTGCGATGATATTATTGCTCGAATTCCATAGCCATATACCATCACCGTTAAAAGATACGTTGTTATCAGAAATATTACTGTAATCCGTCCCTAATTCAAGAAATATTCCAGCAGCATAATTAGGTAATTCATGACCTGTTGCTCCGGTGACCGTAAGTCCAATTATGTTCACATAATCAGCTGTTACGTAAAATACATAATTTTTAGGGTTTGCTGCAATTACTGTTGTAAAAGCAGATCCATTTTCGGATCGAATCGTCAATCTCTTGTTCACATTAATGTTCTCGTAATACGTTCCATCCCTGACGATAATCATATCCCCCTCATTTGAGGAATTAACCGCTTTCTGAATCGTCACGTAATCATCTGGCACATGAATCGTTAATGCACTAACTACCATTGCAGAAGCTAAAAAAAACACTAGCGTTAAAATTGTGACCGATGCTATCAAATCAATTTTCGTTTTCATTTTTTTTTTATTTTTTTCTGTGTCCATTGTTATAAGCCATACAGCAAGTCCTGCGAATGTTCCTATCAAGAGCCAGGATTCACCAGCATCCCTTGCACGGAGAGCTGCGAATATAAATAATCCTCCCAACCCTTTAATGATTATATTTTTCAGACTATTTTTCACAACACCAATCTCCAAAGTCCAACTAGATTTGTTATTGATTTTGTTGATAAGTCAAACCCCTTCCAGATTTTGAAACATAGCCACACAATTTTATTCGAAACCATTTTTACCACCTGTCCGTTAATGAAATAATGCATTTTTGAGGACTTTTAACAGCCCAAACATTTTATGACGTTTGTGTAAGTAAACCAAGTATAAATAATCTGTGAAACTTTCATTTCCCTTTCATCAACCCCAAGGTTGACGTTGGATCTATCTATATACAAAGCAACAAACTATTTCTTTTGCGCATCAATATAAGGAGCAGATGATAATAGGAATTCTAGGACCTAAGGGCACTTACTCGGAAAAAGCTGCGAAGCAATGGGATGATAAAGCTGATTTAAGATTTTATGATGATATATTTGATACTGTTGATGCTCTTTTGCGAAAAGAAGTTGATTGCAGCATAGTGCCTATTGAAAATTCCCTTGAAGGCTCGATCACACTCACTCTTGACCTCCTGATGGAACACCAGCTAAAGATCACAGGTGAAGTAGTAGTCCAGATAAAAAACTGCCTCCTTTCAAAAGGAGATCTTGAGGACATAAAAATAATTATGTCACATCCTCAGCCCTTATCCCAGTGCAGGAAATATATTAAGAATAATTTCAAAGGAATCGAAATAAGGTCAGACCTGAGTACATCCCATGCGGCAAAACTTGCATCGGAATCTAAGGAAATCGCTGCAATAGCATCCGAGGAATCGGCCAGGATGTATGGTTTGAAAATACTGGATGAAAATATACAGGATGAGAAGGAGAATTTCACCCGGTTCATTGTTATAGGGAAAACATCGCCAGTTCCCACAGGTAATGATAAGACATCTATTATTGTGTATCTTGAGAAAAACAGGTCTGGGGCCCTTTATGAGATACTTGGTGAATTTGCCGGCAGAAATATTGATTTAACAAAGATAGAATCGCGCCCAACCAAGAAAGTCCTTGGGGATTACGTTTTCTATATCGATATCAAAGGACACATTGAAGATAAAACCATAAAAGAAACGCTCTCAAAAATAAAGAGCAAGGTGGGAATGCTCAAAATACTGGGCTCATATCCGGCTGCAAAATAATCAAGGAAAAGTTTTATACCCCTGCAAATCCATATTTGAGTAGCACCTCAAAAATGAGAGGACTCTATGGATATACAATCTTTGAAAAAACTTGCGCTTCTTGGCGCGCACCAGAAACCCCTGGAATTATCCTCAATACAATTCGCAGGACACCTCGATTCAAGCCAGCAGACAGCAGCACGAAAGCTCAAGGCTCTTGAAGAGGAAAAGCTCATCTCACGGCAGTTTTTGCCTGACGGGCAGTTGATCTTGATAACAAAAAACGGGATCGATGCCCTTCAGAGGGAATTGTGTGATTACAACGAGATATTTTCAGGGAATGGAAACATTAAGATCTTAAGTGGAAAGCTAATTACAGGGCTGGGAGAAGGACAATATTACATTTCACTTGAGGGCTACAGGACACAGTTCCTGGAAAAGCTTGGTTTTGACCCGTATCCGGGTACGTTGAACATCAAACTTGATGCTAAAAGCATTGATCTTCGTAAGAAAATAACGGAAAACATAAGGATCGCTGGTTTTACGGACCAGAACAGGACTTTCGGAAAAGGTTCGTGTTTCAGGATCAGGATTTGCGATATTGAAGGCGCTGTAATAACTCCTGAGCGAACGCATTATCCTGAAGATATTATTGAAATAATTGCGCCTGTAAACCTGCGAGATCACCTTGACCTGAAAGATGGACATAATGTTAATGTGGAAGTGATAAAATGAGTCTTGATAGCGCAATAGATGCATTAAGAAATGGTAAAATGATACTTCTTTTTGATGCTGAGGACAGGGAAGGAGAAACAGATCTTGTGATCCCGGCGATATGTATAACACCGGCTGACGTTGCTCTCATGCGCCGTGATGGCGGAGGGCTGATATGTGTTGCAATATATGGAAAAGCCGCAGACAGCCTGGGATTGCCTTTCATGTCAGATATTCTAAGAAGCGTCTCTAAAAATGGCCATAAGTCCCTCATCAGTCTTGTGGAAAAGAAAGGGGATATCCCTTATGACTCCCGTTCATCATTTTCACTCTGGGTGAACCACAGGGAAACTTTTACAGGCATTACCGATAACGACAGGGCACTTACCATCAGGAAAGTCGGTGAAGTCGTAGATAAGGTCATGAAAGGAGAAAAAATTGATTTCGGAGACGAATTCAGGTCGCCCGGTCATGTCGCGCTGCTTCGCGCCGCCACAGGTCTCCTGAAAGAAAGGCGCGGGCAGACCGAACTTTCCATAGAACTTGCATTAAAAGCAGGTATTTCTCCCTCGATGGTAGTATGCGAGATGCTTGATGAGAAAACAGGAAAAGCGCTCACGAAAAAAGATGCCATCAGGTATTCAAAAGAGAACAATATGCCTTTTATTGAAGGGAAAGATCTTCAGGGATTTATTTAAGCAAATGACCTGAGCAGTCGATAAAGAAGAATTGTCAATTGCCTCAGGCTATCGTTCCACGCCCGAAGCGCCACGCAATACGCAGCGCCATAAAGACAAAAATCACTGAAGGCGTAAAGCAGAGCTTGATATGTGAATCGGTTATAACTGTCACTTTTGTCCGAAGTGCGAAAACCCAAGCCCCTTAAGCTCTTCAATCCCATTCGATCTTTCAATGAAAATACCATTTTTTATGACCTCACCTATTACGGTAAATGAGCAGGCATTCCTGGCTTCATTGATCTTATCAGGCGGCACTGTGAACAATAACTCAAAATCCCCGCCAGTAAAAACAACGGCTTGAAGTAATTCATCCCCTTCTAATAGGTTTTTGACATCCGGAAGAACCGGAAGCATATCTTCAGATATTTTGAACCCTACGCCACTTGCTTTTGCAAGATCGTGAAGTGATAACGAAAGCCCGTCGCTTATATCCATCATCGAAGTTACTGCGCGTGTTTTTGCAAGTGCCATGCCTTCATTTATTCTCGGTATGGGTTCAAACAGGCCTTTTAGTATCTGCTGGCCTGCATTAATATTTTTTTGCATCAGAATCAGCGCAGCCCCTGCCGTACCAAGATTTCCTGTTACGCACACAAGATCTCCCGGATTTGCCCCGCTTCTTTTTATAAGCAAGTCCTTATTTACAAGTCCAAGCGCCGTCCCTGTCATCGTTAGTTCCTCATGTGAATCCATATCACCTCCGATGACCTGTGTCCCGAAACTTCTTGCGCAAGTATCCATTCCTTTTATGATCTCATCAAGAAGATCAAGCTCTGTATCGGGGGGAATACCTATTGCCATCAGGATTCCAAGAGGTTTTGCCCCCTTAGAAGCAAGGTCGCTCAGGTTTACAGCCACCGACATCCATCCTATCTGCCAGCCTGACATCTGCTCTGGAAAATCCGTCTTTCGATGAAGCATATCGGTTGTCGCGAGAAGATAATCATCCCCCCCAATATCAAGAACTGCGCAATCATCATCACCTGCGCCAACGATTGTATTTTGTCCGGGTTTTGTGAGTAATCCTGCAATATGTTCAATTAATACGCGCTCGTTAATTTCACGGATTTTCATTATGTGATAATTTGGTTTATATACGTTATAAGTTTTCTATCATTGAATTTGTTTCCTCAACTTTATTAAGAATAAAGAATCAATACACCATAATGAATTCTGTACCTGGCGACCAGGAATTGCCCCTTGAAGAACATATGAAGGAACTGCGTTCAAGGATGATGGTAGTAGCTATCCCGATCATTTTGATCACTTCTATTGTTTTCATTTATTCCGGGGAACTCTTAAAAATCATATGGAACAACGCGATTCCTGTGCCTATGACCATTTACTCCCCGATGGAACTGATCCTTACACGATTTAAACTCTCTTTAGTTACAGCGCTTTTTATAGGGATACCGCTCCTTGTTTATGAGGGATTCATGTTTATTGCAAAAGGACTTTATAAAAATGAAAGAATGTTTTTCATCAAGATCGTACCATTTTCATTTATACTGTTCGTCCTGGGGGCATTTCTTGCGTATTTTTTGGTATTGCCCATCCTGTTCAAATATACGATCTTTTATTCAAATGATGTCGCAGACCCGCAGGTTTCAGTAATAAAAACGATTGATACGATAATTACCCTGATATTTGGATTTGGACTTGTATTCCAGTTTCCTTTACTCCTGGTATCCGCGATCAAGATGGGTCTTTTGAAACGTGGGTTCTTTAAAGGAAAACGTAAATTCATTTATGGGGCACTTCTTGCATTTGCATTTTTTATAACTCCTGACCCCACAGCTATTTCAGAATTGATAGTGGCATTAGTTCTTGTAATATTGTTTGAATTCAGTTTGATATTGGCCAGATATTTCTAATTCACAATAACATTACCTGCGGGCATGAAGAAAGACTCTCGCCCAATAATGTTATCTATTAGTCAAAGTTTATGTATATACAGATATATCTAAATAATGTATGACAACAAATGCAGTACAAATAAGAATGCCATCTGTTTTACTAAAAAGCATAGATGAGTTGGTAAAACAGGGATTTTATAAAAACAAAAGTGAGGCAATTATCGATGCTGTACGTCATTTTGTGGGTTTTGGGAAGGCAAAAAGCGATATAGCGATATTCATCCGGGAAGAGATGCATGGAAGAAAAACAAGGCGTGGTCATTCAAAGAAAGAATTCGATGCTTTATGGGAAAAAATAAGGTCTGGAAAGGACTGGAAAGAGCGTTTTGGAACGAATGCAGATAGTGTAATGGAAGAACTCAGGAGAACGTGATGATATTCATCGACACGGATATCTTTGTGATTGAAAGGCTTTTTCCGAACGATGAAAGATATATGGCCACAAATAAGTTTCTACACAGCGATTTAACGAACAAATGCACTTCGATTTTCAACTTGTTTGAGCTTCTTGGCATTGCATCTTTTAATCTAAATACAACCGAATTGAAAAAATTGCTCAAAGGATTTTCTGAAGTTTATGATATAAAAATACTATTTCCTGAAACATCATACGAATCTCCAGATGCTTTTCTAGAGCAGTTATTCGATAATCTATTTGAAAAAATAACCCTGAAAATGAATTTTTCTGATGCTCTGATACTGAATGTAGCAGAAGAGAATAATTGCTCTAATTTTGTGACGTGGAATATAAAACACTTTTTGGATCGGACTGATATTCCTGTAAAGACACCAAAAGAGATGTTAGCTAAATAGATGCATACAAAGAATATCGCTGGTAAGTGATCTTCGCATCATTTGTCTGAAGTCTAAAAATAACAAGCTGGAAAGGATCGCAAGAGTCCCGGATCAAACGAAGACCACTTCACACAAACATTTATCTTTCCGCGCCCTGAAATCAGAATATAATGTTATTAAATTCCATTTCTAAACTCACAAATATTGAAATTGAAAGACTTCTAAAGCGCCAGGGTGAGTTACAGGAGGTAATGCCCTCTGTAACATCCATTCTCAATGATATAAAAGAGCATGGCGACCCTGCTCTATTAAAATACACGGCGCAATTCGATAAAGCATCCTTAGGTGATATCGAAGTTTCCCATAAAGAAATACATGAAGCTGTGTTCTCGCTTGATAAAAAGCTCCTTATACATCTAAAAAAAGCAGCGTCAAACATCCGTGCTTTCCATGAGGCTCAGGTCACAAAGGACTGGATAAAAGAATTTTCTCCAGGTATCAGGCTTGGACAGCGCATTTTGCCCCTTGGGTCGGTTGGTGCTTATGTCCCGGGCGGAAGGGCAACATATCCAAGCACTGCTCTTATGACTATCATTCCTGCAAAAGTCGCAGGTGTAAGGCAGGTTATCATGTGCACGCCCCCGAACCCTGACGGGACAGTAAACCCGCTGACCCTGGCAGCTGCACATATCGCAGGCGCAGACCGTGTTTTTCGCGTGGGCGGCGTTCAGGCAATAGCTGCAATGGCTTACGGGACAAAGACAGTTCCAAAAGTTGATAAAATAGTCGGGCCTGGCAATTTATATGTCACAGCAGCCAAAATGGCATGCGGGACAGCTATTGATTTCCCTGCGGGCCCAAGTGAAATCCTTATAATTTCGGATGAATCGGCAAGAGCTGATTTTATTGCATCTGATATGATCGCCCAGGCAGAGCATGACCCGAACGCTGTTTCTGTTCTTGTAACCCCATCAGAAACCCTTGCAAAACAGGTAATGCAAGAGATAGAGTTACAGATAAAAGAAGTGGCGCGGAAAGAGATCATAAATAGATCGCTTGAGAATGCAGCCATACTCACTGGAACACTTGAAGAATGTATTGATTTTTCAAATAAGTTTGCGCCTGAACATCTTGAAATAATGACAAAGGATGATATTCTTGGGAGGATAAAACATGCAGGTTCGATATTTGTTGGTTCTTACGCGCCTGTATCTGCGGGGGATTATGCTTCAGGAACGAACCATGTCCTTCCAACAGCAGGATATGCAAGAATGTTCTCAGGTTTGAACATTGACCATTTCGTGACAAAATCAAGCGTGCAGATAATTGAAAAGAAGGGCCTTGATGGAATGAGCGATACAATTATTGAGCTTGCGGAAGCTGAAGGGCTTTTCGCTCACGCAAATGCGGTAAGGATACGCAAGCGTTAAGATGAGGGCTGTTTTTTTCCATTCCTTAAATAGGATAGTGGCAGCTTTTTTTTCAGTTAGTCCTGTTACGCGACAATATATGTGGGTTTTTTTTGTGTTTTTTTTACTGCTTCTGCGAGTTTTTCCCCCATCCCGATAGCATTTAATTTATCAGCTTCTCCCGGCATACCTTTAACTGCAATACCTGGTTTGATCAACTCGGGATTGAATACACTTACTAATTTTTCCATTGATGCAAGCGCAGCAACCTGCCTGCCCTCTCCGGTTGTAAAAAGTAATATGGGTTTACCACTCAATTTCTCTTTTAAAGGATATAAGCCCTCAATGAGATTTTTAATTTCTCCTTCCATATACTCAGGCGCAGAATGTGAGCCAAACGCATAACCACTAGCTGGAACTACATCATCTTGTTTGACGTCCCTTGCCCTCTTCACGTCAAATGATACATCATCCACTTTTTTAATACCCTGCGCAATTACCTGTGCAAGTTTTTCAGTACTCCCTGTTGCAGATGCATAAGTTATCAGGATCTTTTTTTTATTAGCCACACTATCATCTCTTTTTATGATTTTACCCTGAGTTATATTGCAGGAACTATAAACGCTTTTCTTATCCTTCCATCTTCTCTCTTAATTCCCCCGCCATCCGGGAAATCTCCTTCTTCTCGAAAATCCCTGCTATCAATTCCACAGCCTCAAGGTTCCTTGCAGCCTGGTCAAGATAATTGAGGACATCGCCTGTATATGCATAAACCCCATACTGCTTTTCAAGCTCCTTTATCACCCCGTCAGGAGCATGACCTTCAGCACATAATTCTATGACCTGGCTTGAGAATTTTCGCTCGGCACAGCCGCAGTATGGTGAATCCTTACATGTGCATGACAGGAATTCCCGGGCAAAATCAAGCATGATGCGGCGAAGGTTCTCTTTGAGCTTTGAAAAACCATCCGCCGAAAAAACAATATCAAGACCGGCGCCGAAAACTCTTGTGGGGATGTCAGTACCAAGGGCCTCGGATAACTGCGATGCATACCTGAAATAGACAGAATCAAGGGTCTTGAGGCCTGTAACAATATCCATTGGTTTAATTCCCTTGAAAATTGCATTTTTTATCAAGAATGTCTGTTCTACGCTCAGGAAATGCGATGCGACAATAAATCCAAGTTTTGTGGGGCGGTATTCGCCTTCTTTTTTCTCGATAAAACCATATTCCCTTAATTTATCAAGCAGGAACTCAAGGTTTCCTTTGCCAAGCAGCATTTCATTTATTTTGCTGATATCAGGAAGAGAATGCGCGACAACGATATTGGAAAGAGTTTCCTCAAGCTGTTCATCATCCCCGTAATCCACGCCAAAATGTTCAAGTACACCACGAAGCAGCCGAAAAGCCACTTCATCCTCCGAATCTCCTTTTCCGAACCTTCTTTCAGGGTCAGCCAGAAGCACAACGATGCCAAGGTCATGGTAATCCGGTCTTCCGGCGCGCCCCAGCATCTGCTGGAATTCACGCACGGTAAGCCATTCGATGCCCATGGCAAGCGACTCAAATATGACCTGCGACGCGGGAAAATCCACGCCTGCCGCGAGTGCTGCTGTTGTCACGACCACAGGAAGCTCTCCCCGCCCGAATTGCTCTTCAACTTTCTTTCGTTCAGGATAAGATAATCCGGCATGGTACGGAAGCGCTTTTATCGAAAGCCCTTCTGCCAGCATATGGCAGTTGCGCCGCGAATTGGTAAATACGATGGTCTGGCCGCGGAAACCCTTAGAGGATCTCTTATCATATTCCTGTCTTGCAAGCCGTTCTATCATTCGCTTTTTTTCATATTCCGGCGCGAATATCAGATGCCTCTCTATCGGGACAGGCCGTTCTTCGAACTCAATTAATCCTGCGTTCAGTTTTTCCGAAAGCCAGCCAGGATTTCCAACTGTTGCCGAGAGGTAAACGTATTGCGCATCGGGTGCAATGAATTTCAGGCGGGCAATAAGACCATCGAGCCTGTGCCCCCTTTCTTTATCTTCAAGTGTATGCACTTCGTCAATAACAACCGTTCCGATATTGCCAAGCATATGTGCATTTCCCGCCCTCATGATAAAATCAATCCCTTCATAAGTGCCAACGATGATGTCAGAGGAAAGGGTTGTGCGGATACCTTTGATTCCTTTGGTTATGCGGCTTGTTCCCACGCGCAGGGATGTGGTTGCGATTGAGGAATACCGGCGGGTGAATTGTTCATATTTCTGGTTGGCAAGCGCGACAAGAGGGACAAGGAAAAGCATTTTGCCTTTATTGTTCAAAATGTTGGAAAGGCCGGCAAGCTCACCTACAAGTGTTTTTCCGGTTGCGGTAGCTGAAATGATGAGCTGGTTCTTTCTTTCAAGAAGACCTGCTTCAATTGAAAGCGCCTGGACTGGCATAAGTTCTTCCATCTGTTTCAGGAGGAGCTTTTTAAGGTCATCATGGAGCGGCAGGTCTTTCACTTTTATTGTTTTATCAACTTTGCAGGCCGCCATGGTGTCAAATCGTGTCAGTCCCGAATCCAGTTTCCCGGGGCTTAGCATTGCAAGCACCCTGTCAAGGTTCTTTGTTTTCAGCAGGATCTGGATGAGACGTTCCTGCCCGAGAGTTCCCAGCTTGATTGATTTTGCCTCCTTTACCAGTTCTTTTTTTGCACAATCCTCACATACAGATTCATTGTGGAACCGTATCGGACTATTCGTTGTAAATTTACCTGCAAGAAGACAAAGGCGGCATGTTGCCGTATATCCGTAATCAAGCTGGTATGCTGTGAGAAGTTCCTTAAAACCAGCCTCAGAAGCCTCATCCCCTTCTGCGATAAGTATCTTATCAGCAAGGCGCAAAAGTTCAATTAGTTCCTCAGGCGCCCTGAAGTCTTCCTTTTCACCCTGTTTTATCCTGAATTTGCCCACGCGCGCGCCTTTCGGGGTATGTTTCAGTATCAGGGTGCCGTAAAAGTTGGGCTCTTTTGAGTTGTCTTTTATGGGGAGGACGATGAGCTTTGACTTCTGGGGGTGGATGATGACGTGGAGCATTTGGAAGTACTGAATAGGGGGTGAGGGATATTAAAGATTGGATACTTCTCCTAGGAATAATACAAATAAAAAGGAAAGGATAGTTCAATCATCTCCTGTAGGATAGTATTTCATCGTCCCAGCTTCCATCCCCGCTGGCAGACCCGGCGCGTGCGGCATGCGCGGAGCCCGGACAGGTGCGGAGAATATTAGTTGGTTTTCGCTCTGCATTTTGATAATATATTATTATCCTGCCAGCCTTCTGATTGCCTCCAGAAATTCTTTTGCAGAGATTATAGCGGCATTTGCATCTTTTTCTTGTATGTCCATCATCTCCAGTCCATATAGGGTTTCATGGCGTTCGATACGGTAAGTATCAAGCCAGTGAATGTGGCTCTGGTCAAGTTTACCAATCTTGACATAGTGGCGTTTCAGGTATTCTACAACACAGTAATGGCTTTTTTCAACAAATCCATCTTTGAATAAAAGCGCTCTAGCACCTTGGAACATGGCAGTGTAGGAATAAAGTATGACTTGCTCATAAAATCCATGCTTAAAGAGTTTTTCTGCCTCCATGATCGCCCTTTGCGCCATTTCTATTGCTTTTTCGCTCTTCAATCTGTCAGGTAGTGCATTTCTTAACAATCTTTTTTCAAAACATTCCTCAAGGTTCATCCAACCACCGGTCTTGTTCCGAATAGAACTATTCCCTCAGTTATGATATCCATATAAAAAGCTTTGTTTTTTTTTGCCTGTTCTCTCCATTCTGCAGGTTTAAGAACGGTGAGAGAAGTTTCTCTTTCTAATATATCCATAAGTCCGATATCTCTTTTCTTAGTAGACGAAGAAATCGCAAGAATATCTATATCGCTATTTTCATCATTCTCTCCCTTTGCAAAGCTTCCGTAAAGAACCAGGGAGCTCAATCCAGCAAGATTTTCTTTCAGGTGATCCACGATGTTTTTTTCCTCAAGCCATGCAAGATTATAAGTGACTTTTAAATGTTTAAAGACGGAGCTTTCCATGTTTCCTTTGTAAAGTATCTGGTTCTTGAATTCTTCCCTGATAATCAACCTTTCTTTGACAAGCATATCAAGTGCTCTTTTAACGGTCATGGGGCTTATTTCCAGTATCCTTGAGGCTTCCCTGAGATAGTACCTCTCGTAAGGATTTTTAATGAACAGCTCAAGAATTGTCAATTGTGTAATTTTTTGATACAATTGTATCATATTATAGACAATTGTATCAGAAAGTTAATAAACCTTTGGCATTCTTTTTCTTAATGCCTGAATATGCCTTCAGATTTTTCCATAAAACAAGTATTCTATGCCAGGATGTGCGCCGCTTCCCATTTCGTTCCATACCCCTGCGCTCTCCGACAGAACCCGGCGCCTGCGGGATGACGCGGAGCCCGGATAGGCGCAGAGGACATATCGCAAGCTGTTTGCGCTATAATTTAAATATATGTTTAAACATATGTTTACTTATGACAGCCAAGACCATAACAATACGCGAAGATATTTACAAAATGCTTCTCTCGATAAAGGGTTCAAACGAGAGCTTCAGCAATTTTTTTGAACGGCTCGTGAAATCGCGAAAAAACATTGAAAAACTTAAAGAATTGAGAGGCTCTGTTGAATTCAGGAATAAAGAAGCTCTTTTGAAAGAGTTATATGATAAAAGAAAGGAGATAAGATATTGATCCTTGCTGATACTGATGTTCTTATTGAAATTTTCGATAAGAACTCAAAAAAAGGGGCAGCCGCTTTGCAGAGGATCGAGGACGCCGGGGAAGACATATCCCTGACATCATTGAATCTCCATGAAATCCTGTATGGTATGTATAAATATGCTGATAAGCAAAAACCCGAGAGAATAATGGTGCTTGAGATTGTGGATTTCACGAAAGAAGATGCAGCTCTTTCTGCCAGACTTGAAGTGAAAGCCGAGAAAAAAGGGAATAAAGTTCCCAGTTTTGATGCAATGATCGCAGCAGTTGCAATAAATCGGGGTTTTAAATTATTCACTTTCAATAAAGACCACTTTGATGGTTTCGAAGAACTGGAACTGTTTTAGCACATCGTAGAATTTATGTGCTTGCCTGACATAGAACCGCAGGTTTTGAGGTAACAGGAATCTGCGATCATGGACAAATTGGCGATTATCACAAGGAACACGGAAGAGATAGTAACAAAAGAAGAGCTTGAAGCACTGGTCAATTCGGAAAAACAGCCATCAGCCTATGTGGGCTA
The DNA here is from genome assembly GCA_963753595.1 of Candidatus Methanoperedentaceae archaeon. Classification (GTDB taxonomy): domain Archaea; phylum Halobacteriota; class Methanosarcinia; order Methanosarcinales; family Methanoperedenaceae; genus Methanoperedens. Next base: position 48,436 of record CAVWCX010000036.1, read on the forward strand.
CGAACCCAGCGGGAAAATACACATGGGCCATGTGCTGACCGTTAACAAACTCCTTGACCTCCAGCAGGCAGGTTTCAAAATTACGGTGCTTCTTGCTGATGTACATGCTTATCTTAATGAGAAAGGGACTATGGATGAAGTCAGAAAGATCGCCGATTACAATAAAAGATGTTTCATAGCACTTGGTCTTGATGAAAAGAACACGAACTTTGTCCTGGGCTCCTCATACCAGCTGAGTTCAGAATACATGCTTGACGTCCTTAAACTTGCCCGCAGCACCACGCTTAATCGTGCGCGGCGAAGTATGGATGAAGTGAGCCGGAATTCCGAAGACCCCAAGGTATCACAGATGATCTATCCCATTATGCAGGCTCTTGATATCGCCCATCTTGGTGTTGATGTAGCTGTTGGCGGCATCGACCAGCGTAAGATCCACATGCTGGCGCGGGAAGGTTTGCCAGAACTCGGCTATAAGGCGCCTGTATGTATCCATACACCTATTCTTCTTGGTCTTGACGGCAAGAAAATGTCATCCAGCAAGGGGAATTACATTTCAGTGGATGATATGCCCGAAGATATGAAGAAGAAAATGAAAGGCGCGTTCTGCGTGGAGGGCGAGGTAAAAGATAACCCCGTACTTGCTCTTTTTAAGTACCACATCACGCCGCGTTATCCCGATATCGTGATAAAGCGCCCCGAGAAATTCGGCGGCAACCTGAATTATAACAGTTATGAGGCGCTTGAGGCTGATTTTGCTGCAAAGGCGCTGCATCCCATGGATTTGAAGACCGCAGCGGCTGAGTATATGAACGAGATACTTGATCCTGTAAGGAAGCTGATGGTTTAAAATAATTCAAAAGGAGTTATTATGATCACGCACGTTGTTCTTTTTAAATTGAAAGACAGAAGCCCCCAGAGCATCGAAAAAGCAAAGGATGTTCTGCTTGGCCTGAAAGGTAAGATCCCTTTCTTGCGCTACCTGGAAGTCGGGACAGACGTTCTCCACTCCGAGCGGTCTTATGACATCGCACTTATTACGAAGTTTGATTCAATGGAAGACTTGCAGGCATACCAGGTCCATCCAGTCCATCTGGAAGTGGCAAAATACATAACGGCGGTAAGGGAATCTGCGATTGCTGTGGATTTCGAATCGAAATAGGCACCAATTTACTCAAAACCCTGGAAATAAAAGATAATCATCATATAGTTTATTGGTTATAATAACTTAAAGAAAGCTGGAGATATGATGGATATCGAACGTATTAGAAGATACAAAGATAAAATGAACTTCATTTCTGAAAGAAGACAGGATATTGAAGAATGGATTTCAGGCTTTGATCCTTCTGATTTTATTTCTGATAAAAAGACCCGACTTGCGGTTTATAAAGCATTCCAGGAACTGGTGGAAGCATCTTTTGATATTGCTGCAATGGCATGTAAAGATTTAAAATTAATTCCGAAGGATGACTATACAAATATCGACCTGCTATTTGAAAAAAAGATCATTAATATCGGCTTAAAAAATGCTCTTTCTGAGTCGAATGGTTTGAGGAATAGACTTGTTCACCGTTATAATGGATTAGACGATTCCCTGGCGTTTGATTCAATCGTGGCGCATCTAACAACGATTTCGGATTTTTCAGAGGTAATCGGGATATGGTTGAGATCAAAATTATAAAGAAAGACTTTCTTTTCCTGTCTTTGCGGGATGATATTCTTGCTATCCTGCTTTACGGATCAGTGGCAAAAGGCGAGGAGACGCAGCGAAGCGATATAGATATCTGTATAATTTCACCTTCATGCAAAGATAAGTTAGGTTTACTGAATGAAATATACAGGAAACTGGATATATTTTCAAAAAAATATGACGTCAGGTTTTTTGAAGAATTACCTCTTTATATTCAGATCAATGCAATAGAAAATAACCAAATAATTTATACAAAAGATGTTTATGAATTGTACGAATATTTCTATTATTTCAGGAAGCTCTGGGAAGACCAGGCGATGAGGCAAAAAGTAACCCCTGCGGAAATGGCTGAAATTCTGGGATGAGAGTATTGAAGATTTGATTTCCCAAAAGCAGCGATCTTATTCTTGTATATCATCAACTAAATAATCACTCTGGATCTTCACAACCTCAGTGCTGTCCTTAGCTTGCGAATATCTCTCAAGAGGTTCGAGGTTCAATTCAATGAATACGGGGCCCCATTTGAATTTATTAAGAATGAGCGCTGCCTGTTCCTTTTCACCGAGAATGTAAAGCGCCGCAGCAAAAGCCTCAACTGAACTTAACTTGAATGGCTTCCCGAAATTTACTGCATTTGCCGCAAGCAGGTAGGGAAGGGCGCGGTGCTTCATCATCAGTTTTTGAAGCGTCGGAAATACACGTTCCACCTCCTCCCACGAACAATCAAGCACAACAATGCCTTTCCTGGCATCATCCGCTGGTGAGAGTGCTTGTTGGGCGAACGGGTCAAGGAATATCGCCTCCCTTGGAAGTGTCCTGGGATTTTTGTGGAGATTTGCCAGATTGAACCTGGCAAGCTTTTTCCCGGTGCACTTTTTGGGGTCGCACTGGTCGGCGTGATAGAAATGAAGGGGAATTCCATTATGCGAAAGATGTGGTATATCTTTTTTAAAAGGAGGTCTCATTTTATAAGTACAATTAGTCGTTTTTGCTATATATATGGGTGCATAGTATTTGTTTTCACAGCAAAGTCAGCTATGAAAGGCGTTCCTAGCTGACTTTACGGTGATTATATGTTATAAACTCCCTTAAAGTCTTAAATACAATTACCCACATATTTCCCCCAATGAAAAATTCCGAGATACTCACATGTTTCCAGTGCGGCACTTGTACAGGAAGCTGCCCCTCTGGCAAGTACACGAGCCTCAATGTGAGAAGGATCATCAAAGATTCAATAAAAAAAGACATCTCAGACCAGCCCGACCTCTGGATGTGCACGACATGCTATAATTGTCAGGAAAGATGCCCGCGCGGAATAAAAGTAACAGATGCCATCCTGTCCCTTCGTGCCGAAGCTGTGAAAAAAGACAGGATACTGCCAGAGCACAGGGCTGTTTGTAAATTCCTTATTGAGTTGGGACATGCCGTTCCAATTGATGATATTCACAAAACCATCAGGGAAAAAATCGGGCTTTCGCAGCCTGAGACCGTAAGTAAGTATCCGAAAGCGCTAAAGGATGTAAAAACACTTCTTGAATCATGCGGTTTTAATGAGCTGGTAAAATAATGAAGGACTTATCTCTTTTCCTGGGATGCGTGATCCCTAACCGTTATCCTGGCATCGAAAAAGCTACAAGGCTGATACTTGACAGGCTCGGGATAAAATGGAGTGAACTGAAGGAAGCTTCATGCTGCCCCGCGCCCGGGATATTCCGTTCGTTTGATAAAGTAACATGGCTCACGATCGCTTCAAGGAACATAGTGCTGGCAGAAGAAAATAACACTGACATCCTGACGATCTGCAATGGCTGCTTCAGTTCCCTGATGGATGCCAACAATATTTTAAAGAACGACACAGCTCTTCGAAATGAAGTGAATTTACATCTTAAAAAGATCAATAAGGAGTATAAAGGCACTATAGAGATCAGGCATATAATTGAATTCCTGGATAAAGAGATCGGTGCAAAAAACCTGAATAAATTAATTGAGAAACCACTTGAACTAAGAGTCGCAGTGCATTACGGATGTCATCTCCTGAAACCAACAAAAGACAGGTTACTTGGAGGTGCAGAATGCCCGGTGTTTTTTGACCGGCTTGTGGAAGCAACAGGCGCTGTAAGTGTTCCGTATGAAGGAAAAACAAGTTGCTGCGGTGCTGGAGGGGGTGTGCGTTCGGCAATGCTTGAAACTTCTTTTAAGATGACAGAATATAAACTGGACCGGATCAAAAAAGCTGGTGTTGACTGCATTGTAGAAGCATGTCCATTTTGTCATCTTCAATACGATGGCGCTCAGGTAGAACTTGCAAAAGCCGGAAAAACCTACAATATCCCGGTCGTACATTACAGCCAGCTGCTTGGGCTGGCATTCGGCTATACGCCTGAAGAAGTCGGGCTGAACCTCAATGCTGTGAGGAGCCCTGAATTTGAAGCTAAGATCGCCCTGATCCAGAAAAAAGATACATCTGTCAAATGATCTTTAAAAAACATGCTGATAAATCAGGAGGGTGTATGAAGATTTATACAGTTTATTGTATTCCCTCATCATGTTGCTTAATAAATCTTCAGTAAGATTTATATATAAAAAGTTATTATATTTACATAGACTTTTTAAGGTCAGGAGGCAAAAACTTATGGCAAAGAAAGTAACTAAAGGAAAGCCAAAACCCAAAAAGTAATAAATCTGATTACTTTTCTTTTTTTTTGTAAAAACGAATTCTAAATCCCAGTCAGTGTTAACTCAGGCCGGAAAAAAAGGGAATAAAGGCGCAAAATTGTAGACTTTTTTTTTATAGTTTTTATCTTTCCCAGATTCAAATTACACTGCGAAATAGTGATATATCTTTAGTCTGACAGATTCAGAAAATTCAGAAGGTTCATATTTATGAAAATCACATCGCTTCAACTGATTATTGTTAGCAGAATGTATAACACCACACGTATTTATAAAGTTATATAATCTATAATTTATTTGAGAAACAGCTATGGTTGATACATTTCATCATTATAAAATTTATGCTTCTGTCAAATTAAGGATATACGTTTATACTTTCCAACGCGTAAAAAAAATCGCCCTTTATGAAGGACGATTATGCTAAATTCCTACTCAAGCCCGAAATGCTTTACATTCCAGTCAGCTATCGCCTGTATCTTCTTGATACTTTCATTTTTTCCTTCCATTGTGAAAAGATGTTTGAAGCGCCCCTGGACTTTCAGGTATTCTTCCACAGGTTTCCGGTTCTTGATCTTCCTGACGTTTGTGATCTCGCCATTTTCCATCTCATATAGAGGCCACAAAGCAGTCTCAACTGCCAGCCTGCCAACCTCTATTGTCTTTGAGCTGTCAAATTTCCAGCCCGTGCAGCAAGGCGCATGAACATGAACATAAGTGGGACCTTTTACCTGGGCTGCCTTTTTCACTTTTTTTATCATATCGGGCGCATATCCGATCGAAGCTGTTGCCACATAAGGAGACCCGTGGGCTGCGATTATCGCAGGCATATTTTTTTTATTCAGGGGATTCCCGATCGAGGCTTTGCCGTGTGGGCTCGTAGTTGTGCTTGCATATAATGGTGTAGCGCCGCTTCGCTGGATACCTGTATTCATATAAGCCTCATTATCAACACAGATATAGGTAAAATCGGTCCCGCGCTCAAATGCGCCCGATATTGCCTGTAAACCTATATCAAAGGTGGCGCCGTCTCCGCCAATAGCCACGATCTTTGTGTTATTTTTCTTACCAAGTGCTATCAGCGCTGCATCAACGCCTGAAGCAACAGCTGCTGCATTCTCAAAAAGAGAATGTATCCATGGAACGCCCCATGCAGACTCAGGATATGGGGTGGTAAACACTTCAAGACATCCTGTCGGGCTGACAACTATAACATCCTCGCCAAGAGCATCAAGCATGAATTTTCCTGCAAAAGCATCTCCGCAACCTGCACATCCACGATGACCGGGTTTTAACAGGCTCATGCCAGGTCCTCCCTCAGGTCTGCGTATTCGCTTTCTATGAATATACCTTTTTCAACTAATTTTGCCTTGTTGATAATTTTCTTGATAATATGTATGGGAATATCGCGTCCACCGTGACCAAGCATGAAACCGATAACTGGCACCCTATTGTCTGTGTTATGGAGACAGGCCTTGACTTCAGTACAAAGTGCCCCCTCATTCTTTCCGACAGAAATATTCTTATCAAGAGTTATGACGACCTTTGCATTCTTCAGTGATTTCCTTATAGCCTCTGTCGGGAAAGGCCTGAAAGACCGAACTTTAAGAAGTCCGACACTTTCTCCTTCGGATCGAAGTTCATCGATCGTATCTTTTATAGTTCCAATGATAGAACCCATTGCCATAATGACAATTTCCGCGTCATCAAGTACATAACCATCAATAAGGCCGCCGTAATATCTTCCATAGATATCTTTGAATTCGTTTGCGATCTCTTCTATCTTCTCTAAGGCCACACCCATTGCTTTTTCCTGTTTGTACCGAAACTCCGTATATGTACTTGGATCAGCAAAAGCGCCAAATGACATCGGGTTTTTCGGATCAAGAACGAATTCGGGATCATATGCAGGAAGGAATTCATCAGTGAGGCTCTGTTCAAGTAATATCACTGGTTCATATACATGGGAAAGGATAAATCCGTCCATACATGACATTGCGGGAAGCAAAACATCTTCATCCTCAGCAAGCTTGTATATCTGGGGGGTCATATCTGCTGATTCCTGGACATCCTCAGCATAAAGCTGTATCCAGCCCGTATCTCTCTGTGAGATGGAGTCCTGCTGGTCATTCCATATATTTATTGGGGCCGAAAGTGCACGGTTCACAACTGTCATGACAATGGGTAATCTCATCCCCGAGGCATTGAATAATACTTCATGCATGAGCGCAAGGCCTTGCGAAGTTGTTGAGGAATATGTCCTTGCTCCTGCTGCGCTTGCTCCTATTAAAGCCGAAATGGCTGAGAATTCCGATTCCACATTCATATATTGGCAATCTATATCACCATCAGCAACAAATTGCGCCAGGTCCTCAACAATATGCGTCTGGGGGGTGATAGGATATGCTGATATTACATTTGGCCTGCATACCTTCACGGCATGAGCCACCGCGTACGATCCTTCTACAACTACCATGTTTTTTCTCATTTTCCCTCCAGCACCATTACGATGGCTTTCTTTGGACATTCGTTAGCACAAATGCCGCATCCTTTGCAGTATTCATAATCCGGCTCAAAATAACCATTTTCCAACTTATAGACAACTCCTTCAGGGCAATAAATCCCGCAAATCCCGCATTTACTGCATAGTTTATGATCAAAAACCGGCCTGAATGAACGCCATGCTCCTGTTTTATTTGCGCGGGTGCTCCCTGGTTTTGTCACTGTCTTGATTACAAGTTTCATCGCTGGGCCTCCATAAGATCATATGCAGCTTGTATTGCCTGGCAATTTTTCTCACCGACTTTTCCAGGGAACCGTTCCATAACGGCATTTTTAATGGATTCCGGATTGATAAGACCGGAGACACCGGCAAAAGCGCCGGCAAGAACAGTATTAACAATGGGTTTTCCAATGATGTCCATTGCAAGTTTTGTGGCATCCAGGGTTTTGACGATAGCTTTTGTGTTAAAATTGAAAGTATCCGGGCTTTTTTCCGTGTTTATTAAAATAAATCCATCGGGCTTGGTCCCTGCGGCCACATTAACTACATCAATGAGCGTCGCATCCTGTACTACCACATAGTCAGGTTCATATATCTGGCTCCGCAGACGTATGGGTTTTTCATCAATACGCACAAATGCAGTTACCGGGGCGCCTCTTCTTTCAACGCCAAACGCAGGAAAAGCCTGGCTGTATTTCCCGTCCTCAAATGCTGCAACGGCCAGTAGTTCTGCTGCAGTCACAGAACCCTGTCCACCGCGACCATGTATTCGAATTTCCTTCATTTCCTTTCTCCAAGAATAATAGATAATGTATATATTTATTAATTATTTAACAATCAATCGTGATGAATGCTCAAACAATTGCATTATGGTATTTATTCTTTACGGGGTGAGAATATTGTATTCCTGAAAAACACTATTGAAAATTTGAGTAAACTATATCTCATTTCGAGACGTAATAATGAAGTTTAAATATGACAGATGAGAAATTTTTGATAACGGAATTGGTATTGACAGCACATCTGTATAATCAGTCAGATAAGCTTACCGTAGATGACCTTCCACAGAAAATAAGGAAACATTACTGGGATGATAAAGAAAAAACCGTAAAGCGTCCCATTTATGTAACTGAAGGGGATATAAAAACCATTTATGGAATTGAAAATGTAAAAAACAGTACAAAATTACTTCCTTTCCTTGAATTCGAAGATTTTGGCTCCCAGATCAAACTCAACATCTTTGATCTTGCGATAAAGTGGGTATCAAAACATCCTGAAGCGGTTGAGAATATAAATAAGAATCCTGTTCTGGCTTCATTTTTTGAGAGTTATGATTCACTACCAGTAAGCTATAAGAAAGCAAAAGCTTCGATCATGCCAAAAGAAAGCGGCAGGGAATGGATCAACTCCCTGATCAAGAGCATTGAATCTGAAAAAGGATCCGAAGATATGCTAAAACTTGCACACATTGTAGCGCCGGAGGATATTAAACAGAATATTTCTGACCTTATCCTTACAAAAGCCCAGGAAGATGAGATCGAAAAAATGACTAAAGCGATACAATATCGCGATTACCTGAAGCGCATCGGTCTTCGGGAAATCGGGAAATTATTGTTCGTCGGGCCGCCAGGAACAGGAAAGACCTCGGTTGCCAGGGCTATTTCAGGTCAGCTTAAGATCCCGATAGTTGAAGTAAAACTCTCACAAATTGCTGACCAGTATCTTGGCGAGACAGCCAAGAACATCGACAGGGTCTTTGAACTCGCAAAGCGCCTCAGTCCTTGCATCCTCTTTATCGATGAATTCGATTTCGTGGCAAAAGCAAGGGCAACGGATGAGCATGCAGCATTGAAAAGGGCGGTAAACACACTTCTTAAAGCCATTGACGAGGTCAGCCTTGTTGAACATGGTGTACTGGTCATCGGAGCCACAAACCATCCTAACATACTTGACCATGCGGCATGGAGGAGGTTTGATGAGATCGTTGAGTTTGCATTGCCTGAAAAGGACATGAGGAAAAAGATACTTGATCTTATTTTAAGGGGCATCGAAGGTACCTTCGATACTGAAGAAATTGCTAATATTTCAGAAGGATATTCAGGATCGGATCTTCGCCTCATAGTAAGGGAGGCTGTTCTTAACGGGCTTATTACGGAAAGAACCGTCCTGACGCAGCAGGATCTGCTTCGTGGGGTTACCGAGTTCAATAAACGGACACATCTAAAGAAGCTTGATGAAAGTGTATGAAAATAACACTTCTGGGAACTGGCGATGCTGTAGGAACACCTAAAATAGGATGTTCCTGCCCGACATGTCTTGATGCATTAGGGGGTGGCAAAAGCAGAAGACTTCGGTTTTCAGTTCTCGTTGAATCGGAATGCGGCAAAGTACTTATTGATACAAGCCCGGATTTGCGGTGGCAGCTTTTAAGAAAAGGTATAAGCCACGTTGATGGGGTGATCTGGACGCATGCCCATTATGACCATTATGCTGGTTTTGGGGATTTTCACCGTATCCAGAATGGGGTTAATGTTTATGGCCTGAAGATTACGCTGGATTACATATTGAATTATCTTTATTTCATGAATCCTGTGAGGCATGATGTATTTCTTTATGAGCCTTTTTCACTTATAGGACTTGATTTTACGCTCCTTGAAGTAACACATCCGCCGCTTGAAGAGTCGGCAGCCGTAATAATATCAGACGGCAGTAAAAAAGTCGTTATCACAGGCGATACTTCAAAAAATATTCCGGAAAAAACCCTTACGGCAATGTTTGAACCTGACCTATTGATAGCAGATGCCATTATCCCACCGCGGGCGACTATTGCCAAACACATGAATTCAAAAGAAGCGATGGAACTCGGAAGGGAATTGAATGCAAAAAATGTGGTACTGACACATCTTAGCCATAAATTCCCCCCGCATGATGACTCAATTAAAGAGTGGCCTCTTGGCTATGATGGCCTGGAATTTGAATTTTAATGTTTTGGGAAAATGGATGTTTCTGATGGCTGCTGTCCTTCAATATGCTCGTTAGGCGGGCCATAAGACTGGTCAGCCTTCTGCAGTAAACGCATCCATATTTCATATCCTAGATCAATAAATTCGTTTTTGATCATAACACACCTAACCTATCCATTTTTTAACAGGTCTTGCAAGTATATTAAATGACTGGTTGTATTTTGAGTTTGCCCCCGCCGAAATTTTTGGCTCATTCAGAATTCAGCCGCCGCTTCCTACATATATCAATGCGATCACAAGCGTGATAAGGATATACAGCAGGTAAGTCTGGATATATCCGGTCTGTATTATCCTCATAAATCTTGATAATGTTACTACCACCCAGGTCACGGGATCATAAAGGTACTTTTCGAATATTGGCTCAATTTCAGATTCGAATATCACTTTCTCTTTAAAGAAAGGTGAATCCGAATACATTGTCTGTATTTCCCTGTGAGATCTGAAGATCCCCCCGAACCACATGCGTATCGGCTTTGAAAATGCTGTTGCAGTATATTCATTTCTTCCAGTTGAAACGGGCTGCCCGCAACCCCATGTTTCATATATTGGTGCTGGTGTCTGGCGGAAATAAAGATACATTACGACAGGAAGCGGCAAAACCACAAATACAAGGATCGCGATCCATAGAGTCGATATGGTCGCTGGTGTTGAAGAAAAGGATGTGGAAACCGTAGCTATTGAATAGTCAAAATTGATCCTGGAAAGTATACTTACGCCTACAAGTGATGCGGATATTGAATCAATGATTTTGATGAAATAAAATGGCAAAACACCAAGGACAATGCACATCATAGAAAGAAGGAACATCCCGATCAGCATGGAAACCGGTACTTCTTTTGAATGTTCTGCATGACTGCTTCGGGGAAGCGCAAGGAAACTGATGCCGAAAGCTTTTACAAAACAGGCCGCGGCAAGAGCGCTTGTAAGAGCAAGAGCTGCACCGCTGAAAAGCACCAGGATCTTAGTAATATTATCTGAAAGAGTAATACTTAGCAATTGAGCCTGGAATGTCAGCCATTCACTCACAAAACCATTAAATGGAGGAAGTGCCGAGATAGATATTGCACCTATTAAGAAAAAGAGCGCTGTCCATGGCATTTTCTTTATCAGTCCCCCGTATTCCTCAATGTTCCTTGTGTGGGTTGAATATACTATTGAACCTGCTCCCATGAACAGCAATGATTTAAAAACTGCGTGGTTTATCGTATGATAAAGGCCTGCTATTAATCCAAATGCTGCAAGGTCAGGATGCCCCGAAGCCATAAAGATCATTGCAACTCCAACACCTATCAGGATAATTCCTATGTTTTCAACACTGTGATACGCAAGCAAGCGTTTCATATCATGTTCCATGAGGGCGTACATTACACCAAGAAGTGCGGAAATTGTGGCTATTATCAGCACAATAATACCCCACCAGGCAACGCCTGCGCCAAGGAAATCAAAAAAGACACGGATCAGCATGAAAATTGCAGTTTTTATCATTACTCCAGACATGAGTGCGGATACGTTACTCGGTGCGGCAGGATGTGCATATGGCAGCCATATATGGAGAGGAACGATTCCTGCTTTTGTGCCAAAACCGATAAGAGCAAAAAGGAAAACCATGTCCTTAAGGTAGGGGGCCATACTGCCGCCTATCCCGCGGAATGTTTCAAAATTAAAACTGCCTGTTGAACCTGCAAGGATAAGGAACGATAAAATTATGAAGCCTGTGCCAATATGGGTCATCACGATATAAATAAAACCGGCTTTTCTTGTTTCTTTTTTTTCGTGTTCATACATAACAAGCAAATAGGAAATTATTGACATCAATTCCCAGACTATTAGGAACATGACCGCATTGTTTGCAGAAACAACGAGGACCATTGAAATGATGAACATATTATACAGGAATCCCAGGTAACCGATGTTCTTTTTTCCGAAATATTCGGTAACATATCCTGTTGAATAGATCGAAACTGCAAATGCTGTTATTGATATGATAAGAATAAAGAATGCTGATAATTTATCAACATAAAAGCCATAACTCAGCAGCGTTCCGCCTTGCGACATGTAATTGAAGGTATTACCAAACAGCACGGAAAATGAAAAAATAATTCCTAAAATCGATGCGATGGCTGCACTGAAAAATGAAGCATATGTACACAAGCGATTTTTTTTATTGAATATCAGGGCAGATACAGCCCCGATCAAGTATATTGCAATACTTCCTAAAAACAAATAGGAGTTCATATTGTCCGCCATGAGATATATTTGCTAACGGTAAACTCATATTTAATATTTAAAGATTGTCAATTCATTTAATTCTAATTTTCATCGAATTCCAGCGCTTCACCAAGGGTGAAATTCCCTACATACAGGGCAGCTCCGATAACAATACCTTTTGCTCCTGTCCCCTTAATTATTTCAATATCTGATAATGTGGTTATTCCACCCGATGCTATGACCGGGATTTCCAGCGCATCCACAAGTTCTTTTGTAGGTGCCGGGTTTACTCCCTGTAATAACCCTTCTGTATTAATATCTGTAAAAAGTATGCTTCCTGCCCCCAGTTTTTCAAATTTCCTGCCAAGCTCAACGGCTGAAAAAGCAGATTGTTCAGCCCAGCCATGTGTAGTAACCCTGCCATTTTTTGAATCAAGGGCAACCATTATCCTGTCGCTTCCGAATTCATCTGCGAGTTCTTTGACCAGGGAAGGTTGCTTTATTGCGGCGGTACCCAGGATTATCCTGTCCAGGCCCAGTGAAAGAAGTTCCTGCGCATCTTTTTTTGACCTTATTCCACCGCCTGCCTGCGTTTCAATCCTGGAAAATTTTATTATGGATTCAATTATTGGACTGTTTAAACGGTTTCCTTCGATGGCGCCGTCAAGATCAATGAGATGAATTATCCTTGCGCCACCCTTTATCCAGCGCAGGGCGACATCTAAAGGATTGTCAATTGATACTCTCTCCGTACCTGGAATACCCTGGATAAGTGAAACGCATTTCCTGTTTTTTATATCGATCGCCGGGATTACTCTGAACATTTGACCACAATTTTTTTATGACAAAAGGGTGCAGTCTGAAATAACAGTTTCCATTCCATTAAAAGAAATTTCACACAGTTATGATTTGCAGAGTTTATTTTGAATGTTTGATACATAAGATATAAATGCTATGCAAAAGTATTAGGGCTGCCCAAATGTGAGGGCTGCGCCGGAAAATTCCGGGGCTAAAGCCACAGGAGGAAAATATGGCTAAAAAAGAAGAAACAAAAGAAGTAAAAGAAACCAAGAAAGAAGCTCCTAAGAAAGAGGCTCCCAAGCAGGAAGCTGTTCCCCAGGAAGCGAAGAAAGAGAAGAAACAGGATAAGAAACACGAGGGAAAAGGGGAAGGGAAAGAGCACGAAAAGAAAGATCGTAAAGGTGCCCCAAAAGAAGGAAAGAAAGAAGCTCCTAAAGGCAAAGAAGCAGGCCCTGAGATCAAACATTTTGTCCGTATCGCAAATACTGACCTTGATGGCAAAAAAAGCGTCCAGTATGGACTTATAGGAATAAAAGGTATAGGCAGACGCGCGGCAAAAATCTTAACCGTTAATTCGGCTGTTGACCCGAAAGCAATATTGGGTTATGTTTCCGATGCGGAAACAGAGAGATTACAATCATCAGTAGAAAATATATCGACCATTCTCCCGACATGGATGGTAAATAAACAAAACGATATTATGTCCGGTGAAGACAAGCACCTTATCGGGACAGATGTATTATTGGGTCTTAATGAAGATTTGAACACAATGAAAAAAATGCGTTCGTATAAAGGATTAAGACATGAACGAGGTCTAAGAGTACGGGGCCAGCGCTCAAGATCCACTGGCAGAAGAGGAAGAACAGTAGGTGTATCGCGTACAGCTCTTCAGGCCGCAAAACCCAAGGAAGCTGAAGCGAAAGAAGAGAAAAAAGGAGCTGGTAAATAATGGGCTACCCGGGAAAAAACAGGAAATCATATAACACGCCAAAGCATCCGTGGCAGGCATCCAGGATCGAACCTGAAGTCGAACTTGTAAAAAGATATGGCCTCAGGAACAAGAGAGAAGTCTGGAAAGCTCATAGCGAACTTAAGAAATATAGGGAACTTGCCAGGAAACTGCTTGCTGAAAGCATAAAAGGAGAACTTAAGGGGCATGTGAAAACAGACGGGGAAAATATTCTCGCCCGCTTGAAAAGGTATGGTCTATTGAAGACTGATGCAGTGCTTGATGACATCCTTTCACTTGATGTAAATAATTTCCTTGAGAGAAGACTTCAGACGCAGGTGCACAAGCAGGGACTTGCCAATACACATAAACAGGCCAGGCAGTTCATTGTCCATGGCCACATTAGCGTTGCAGGACGAAAGATCACCATACCTGGTTATATTGTACCAGCTAATGAGGAATTGTCAATCGGTTATTATATCGGTTCTGAATTATCGAAAGAATCTCATCCGTCAAGACCTGGACAGGTAGTCAGGAACGTTGTGCAGGAAACAACAGTATCAGATGAAACAAAAAATGTACCCATGAGGGAGGCAAAATAAATGGCAACTGAGAAATGGGCTGTAGCTCATATATATTCCTCGTTCAACAATACCCTGATAACGATCACTGATCTAACCGGGGCTGAAACGATAGCAAAAACAAGCGGCGGTATGGTTACAAAGGCTGCCAGGGAAGAGAGCTCCCCTTACACCGCCATGCAGATGGCTAACCAGATTGCTGATAAGATAAGAGACAAAGGAATAATGGGTATTCATATAAAAGTAAGAGCGCCTGGCGGCAACATGCAGAGGAGTCCCGGAGGCGGAGCGCAGGCTGCCATCAGGGCATTTGCACGTGCTGGAATAAAAATTGGCAGGATCGAGGATGTTACCCCGATACCTCATGACGGCACAAAACCTAAGAAGGGCAGGCGTGTGTAAATGGATATTGACATAATCGAATTATCCGAACGCAAGGCAAGGTTTGTTCTATCTGATGTTTCTGCATCATTTGCAAATGCTTTAAGAAGAAGTATCCTTGCGGAAGTTCCGGTAATGGCTATTGATGATGTTAATATCTATGAAAATACTTCTGTATTGTTTGATGAACAGTTTGCCTTGAGATTAGGATTGATCCCGTTAAAAACAGATAATAAATCCTATGTGCTTCCCGAAGAATGTAACTGCAAAGGCGCAGGCTGCACTTTATGCAAAGTATCATTGACCCTTAGCGCAGAAGGCCCGAAAGTCGTATATTCAGGCGACCTTGTTTCTTCTGATCCGGGGTTGGAACCGGCTGATAAAACCGTACCAATTGTGGAACTCAAGGATAAGCACAAAGTCGTAGTAGAAGCAATAGCGAGACTTGGAACAGGCAGGAAACACAGTAAATGGCAGGCTGGTGTTGCGGCAGGATTTAAGAATATGCCTATTGTGACCATCGGAGAATGCGATTATTGCGGAAAATGCGTGGAAATCTGCCCGCGGAATATTCTGAAAATGGAAGGCGATAAGGTTAAGGTCGTTAACGTAATTGAGTGCTCCATGTGCCGGTTATGTGAAGAAACATGTGACATGAATTCAATTAAAGTGACCAGTAAACCGGATTCCTTTGTTTTGACGTTCGAAACAACAGGGGCTATGACCGCTACGGAAATCGCTCTTGAGGCGGCAGGTAGTATTAAGAAGAGAGCGGAACAATTAAGTGAAATAGTTGATGCCCTCTGATAAAAGAGAATACCATCTCTTTTATCTTATAAATATTTCATAATGAAATATTTAATAATGCTTTAAAAGCATACATTTGCGGAGGTTGCCCAGACAGGTCAAAGGCGCCAGCTTGAGGGGCTGGTTTCGAAGGAATTCGTGGGTTCAAATCCCATCCTCCGCATTAAAATCTTTTTAACGCATTTATCTTTTGTGTAATTTCATTTCATAATCTATGAAGCACGAGATCATTGTCCTGTATATCTTCTCCACAATATCAGGGTCAAGATCATGTTCAACGGCAATGCCTCTTACTTTTGATATTACTTCCTCCACGCGCGATGGAGCTTTGACATCCTGCGTAGTTTTCTTGAATTTGACACTACTTCGGCTTCATGATGAAAATTCCAGTAAGGATGCTCTCGATCTGGGCTTTGTTTTTTAGCATGTGCTCATGGTCGGTAGTTACAAAGCAGACGTTATCTTTGATATATTTATTTTTCACAAAATACGAATCCAGTACCACAAACACATCGTTTTCATAGTTAATTACTTTAAGAAGTCGGGTGCTTTCATCAACATAGCAGCTTCGATAATCAGGCGGGCAGTCGTCATATCTACATACTGCTGCTTTAGGATCTGAATTACAGTCCCTGTCTATGGAATTTATCGCTACCATGAAAGCATCTATTATTGCCTTTCTGAAATCACCGAACTCTCTTTCCCCACCCAGAGCCGTATTTCTGATCTCCATGAAATTTATTTCAACGAATGAGTTCAGTATTTTGCTTTCTTTCTCTCCAAGAGTGCCACTGAATCTCCTGGTAAAGGTTCTTATTATTTGGTCAAGACGCATCGGGTCCGGGGATTTGTTGAATTCTTCGTAGAACCTCTTCAAGTACTTCAAGATAAGACCCCTGCTTCTTTCAAATACTCCCCGGCTCTCATAATAGACCCGTTTGCTGGTATGTCTTCGAATGCCTTCAAGTGACATATAGCGAGTTGTGCTGTTGTACTGCCTATCCCAGCTTATACGAGAACCGACCAGGATATTGGCATCTAAAAAATGGTCTTTGAACATCTATGGATGATGCTCCTATGCCAGATAGCCATCAATAACAGAGGACAGGATATTTTTGGACTGATCTCCAGGAGATCCGGTAAACAATCTGGCTGGCTCTATCTCGGTCAAAACTCCTGAACTGAAATTATCGATATGAGTATAAAAGGTGGTCAGTGATTTGTTATAAAGAGGTTCCCATTTATCCATTCGGTCATTATAATATTTATCGTGGCCCACATCCAGGATCCTGATCCCTTTCGTAAAGGTAAGCCAGGTTACTTCGGCTGTGTGAAGGACCTCCTCATCCAGGTACAGCAGATTATCACCATTATTCCTGATGTGATCAAATACCCTGGACGCTCCTGTTACAAATGAGGAAAATGAGGCATTGAATGATCTGAAAAGGGGTGCAGAGGGAAGTTCAGCCTCGCAATCATAGAGGATCTCCTCAAGTTTATCAACATCAGGATAAATACCTGAGAACTTATCAAGAGTCTGCTGCCCGGAAGATACTATTTCCACGTAACCCTCCATGACATTCAGAAAATCCATCTTGAACAGAGGCATAAAAGCGCACGGTGCGTGCTTTCTATAAAGTTCATCCACAAATGAATTAAAATGAAAGAAGTCCACATGGTTAACTATTGAACTCAGTTTCTTCCTGGCTTCCTCAAAGTCATCTACCTCAGGCATTGGTATCTTTTTCTCAAGTCCCAGTATTGTTTTTTCTTCTGAGGTCGTGTATTCTTTTAATATGCCTTCCTGCTTCAGCGCGCCTATGTTGGCTTCAATAACATCTGAAAAAGGGCCGTAATTATACCAGTAGAATGGAAGGTGTTCTCTTATGGTGCTATCTTCAGGGAGTTCAACTTTGAGCTTGAATAAAACTTTGTGGATAGCGTATTTAGCTAATTTCATGTCCTTTTTCTTAGAAAAGATCTGGCTGATAAGACCGGTTATCACTTCATCTTGAAGCATTATAAGTTAATTTTCCTTATTAGTACATATAATTATGCGAACTTCGGCACATGGTGCGTTGCTTTTGTATCTGTGAGCGATCCTGGCGGTGATGGTCGTGGTCTTGCCTGTGCCAGCAAAGATCAGGGGAGGTGAGTCTAAACTTCTTTCATATTATTCGTCCAAATCTGCATCTTTTTTCAATATACCTGAGAATTGGAAAATGAAATTATGAAATTCTTTCTTTTCAAGCAATTTCAATTGATCGAATGCTTTTCTTAACAAAGTCGTATATCTTTTCAATAATTCGGAGTGAAAATCGTCTGATGGTAAATCTTTAAGCATCATATTAAACTGGCTGTTATAGGTTATAATGTCCATATCTGCAATATCCAATTGGACCTTTGAAATCTCTTGTTTCACTTCAGATAATGTGGATAACTCACCTATACGTTTGAAAGACAGTAATTCCCCATACAATCCATCGGAAAATGAAACAGTGTTATGGTCATCGATGTCAAAATGTTGTATTGGTTTATTTCTCTTTCTAACAACAAGGTCATTTACTTTAGTTTCCTTTTCCTGTTGAAAGTTAAAAAGATCGAAAATCTTTTCTGGTACGTCTATATATGAAATTACTTTACATTTCATCTGAGAATGGAAATTAACCGGATTTGCGCTTGGTGCTGTATTCATAGGAATGATTATTGGAGGCACTGTTGGATCATAATATATCATCCCATTTATATTAGTTTCAATAGAGCGATTTACTTGTTGAATATCATTAATACTTTCAGTACTAGCATATACAACTATAGCATTTCTAAATGACATATTCAATAAATCCGATAAAGATTTAAAGAGCATCAAAATCAAGTAACGTTTTGTCTTTTGATGGAATTTAATTACTTCTTCTGGAAGGTGTTTTGGAAGGTCTGCAAAAAGGACATCTCCTTTTTTTGGTTTATAATCCGTCGGACTTAAACATAGAACGAGTAAGCAAGAGTCTATATTCTCAACATCTTTTTCTAAAGGATCTGCCGATAAATTGGACAAAAAGTTCAAGCTATCTTTTAGAGATGGATCATAAGGCACTGTAGATTTGAGATTTTTTAAATTGTCCATGTATCTTGTTATACCGGTTCTTTCAGAGCTATCTATATTCTTTAGAATAATTCCTGCTTCAGCATTGAAATCTTCAATGGCAAAATGAGTGATATTAGCCGAACCAATATAGAATAAGTTATCATCCAATGAAGGATTAAGAGCAATAATCTTTGAATGTATCATTGGCAGAAATCTGTTTATCGCAGTATGAGATTTATTCAATCTTCCCAATCCAAGATTTATGAATAACTTATTTTTATATTCCGGCATCAAATAGAGTTCGTCAAATATTTCAGCACATTCAACCGTTAAACGACCGACAACGATGTATTCAATCTTTTTTCCGTTGTCTTTAATATTTTTTTCATCAGGACCGAATATCTTTTCAAATCCTTCCCTTGTTAGAAAACCGCTGATTATTTTTATATTATTGATTGAAGGTAACACGGTCTTTATCTCATCGGAAAGTTTCTTCGATCTTCGCCCCTGGCTTAAGAAATGGGTGATTGTCATATCAAATCAATCCTTGCTCTTTCATACTTGTATGGCCCTTTTTTGAAACTATAATATGATCATGTATTTTTATTCCAAGTAATTCTCCCGCCATGATCAGTCTTTTTGTCAATTCAATATCATCCTTACTCGGTTCATTGTTTCCGCTTGGGTGATTGTGTACAAGAATAACAGAAGCAGCATGATCCTTCAATACGTCAGAAAAGATCTCTCTTGGGTGAACATAGTTAAAATTCATTAGACCTACCGTTATTATTCGCTTTTCGATTATTTCATTAGCTCCATTTAATGAGATACAAATAAAATGTTCTTGTTTTTTATCGCAAATGTCCCTTACGAAAGGGAGTACATCTTCAGGAAAGGTTATCTTAACATCTTTTTTTCCAAAATATCGCCTTGCAAGTTCGAAGCTGGAAAGTATTTGGCAAGCTTTTACTTCTCCGATTCCCTTGATATTTCTTAACTCGTTGTATTCAATTTTATCAAGTTTATCTCCATACCGAGTATTAATATCTAAAGCGACCTGAAGCACATCTTTCTTCGAATATCCTTTACCGATGAGCACAGCGAGTAATTCAACATCAGAAAGCGATGAAGCCCCGTTACGTATAAGCTTCTCGCGAGGCTTATCCATCTCTGGAAGGTCGGATATTTTTTTCATATCCTCTTCTTTTTCCTAATCTTCCCACCCTCCAACTTTGCCTTTTGTTCCAGAATCCGCTTCAACAGCTCTTCTGCTGGTTCATCGTTCGCGTCTGGCTCCACCAGTTCCCCTCGAAAAGCCTTGGCAAGAACCGATTGCTCGATTTTTTCAACTCGTTCCATGGCTTTCTCATATTTGGCTTTTAGGGAATCAGCGAGAGAAAAGAGTTTTTCAACGCGAGAAACAATTTCATGCTGTTCTTCAGAAGGAGGTAATACAAATGGTAATTCCCTTACTCGATCACAGTTCAATGCTTGTGGCCCAGTGCCACTTCCGACATTCCTGTTATTATTATAATTCGAAATGAACCATAGTTGGAGAAATTCTGGGACAATTAGTTCATTATCAGTTATAATCCCTGCAATGTTCTGGTTGATTGTAGCATCAATATCAAGAATTGAACTCTGTCCTCGAGTTTTTCCTTCACCGATCATTGCAATCAAGACTGTACCTTTGGGTAGAAGTTTAACGGAAGAGTTATCAAAACCCTTCTTTGTAATATATTCATCGACCCCGTTAATGTTCTCGCGTACTTCTTCTATGCTTTTACATACTGACAAATTCATTTCTCCTTAGTGCATAAATAAATCTATTTTCTTATTACCATCATCTCATTTGCGTTTTTCATAAATTCATAACCAACTCTGTTAATGATATCTTCAGATTCCTGAAATCCTCATCGTGTATAAGAAGTTCAATATATCCTGATCTGATTCCTTTAAAATTCACTATTGGAAAAATGCGAATTTCCCTGGAACTAATTCTTAAAAGTTCCAGTATTGTTTTCTTGTGAAAATCATAATCCAGTTTGTCTTCATAAAGAAATAATAAATGGGATACGAGAGACATAGTAAATTGTCCATCCCTGAAATCCGTTGCGGGATATTCGACAGGTCTATATCTTTTTAGCCCATATTTTTTGAAATCTTCCAGGAATGATCGATATGCTTTTTCCCTCTGTGCTTTCAGTGATTGGATATCCTTAAAAAAATCCCATAGATAAATATCAGCGATAGCTGGCATCTGTTCTATAACCGAGTCAAGGTCCTGTGCACATTTAGTCTCAATTTCATCAGCATGAAGGAAATATATTTTGTCAGAAGCGGTGACATTGAATCCTTTTGAATTTGCTTCTGCACAGAAAGAACTCACACCCGATGCTGCATCAAGCAAGGTTTCATTTTTCAGCAATTCATTATCGAGGTCGAACATCTTATAATATTCTTCAAATGTTCTTCCCATAAGGACGACAGTTTTCAAATCCAGGTGCTTATTCATCTAAGAATTCTCCCCTTGCGACCATCTGCACCTTTCCGCCAACCAGTACCTCGATTTCCCCCACCTTTTCTTCCCCTCTTAAATAGATCAATGATGGTCTTCCTATTTCATACCCCTGCTCAACCCGTATATCGATTTTCTTGCTTTTTAAATAATTGTATTTCACAAGATATCCTGCAAGGCAGCCGTTCCCGCTTCCTGTGGCAGGGTCTTCGGGTACACCATAATATTGCGCAAAAACCCTGACGTTTAAGTCATTTTCCGACTTTATCGTTTCAGGGCAGAAAACCAGAAGCGCTTTTGCGTCCGAATCTCTTATTAATCCAAAGTATTTTTCACTGTTGATCCTGCTCTTTTTCAAAGCCTCCAGGGTCTTAAGGGGAACTATGATGAATGGCAATCCTGTTGAAACTTCCTGTACCGGGTACATGTGATCAATGTCTGAGACCTCGACATTCAAAACGTTTGAGATTTCATCAGAATTCAAAATCCTTCCGAATATCGGTGGCATCTGTTTCATCCACAAAACTCCCCTGGTATCATTGAGATTCAGGGGGATCTGCCCGATCTTCAAATTAAGGATTATCGTTTCGACAGGCTTTTTAATTATCTCATGTTGTATTACATAAGCAGTCCCCAGCGTTGGGTGTCCCGCAAAGGGAACCTCTTCTTTCGGGGTAAATATTCTAACATCATAACCGCCATTTCTCATTTCATTTGACAGAATAAAGGTTGTTTCAGAAAAGTTGATCTCCCTGGCAATCTGTTGCATCCTGGTATCTGAAAGTCCATCAGCATCTTTCACAACAGCAAGCTGATTGCCAGTTAATTTCTCTTCTGCAAATACATCCACTATGTAAAAGATAAGATTTCCCATTTTCTTTTGATTTTGCTTATTGTATCACAGCGCCTTTATCCGCTGACCCTACCATTTTCTGGTAGCGTGCCAGATAACCTTTTGTGACTTTTGGCGCCGGGGGTTTCCATGATCCTTGCCTTTTCTCAAACTCTTCTTTTGAGATCCCAAGGTTCAATATACGCCCTGGTATATCGATTTCGATCGTATCTCCTTCCCTGACAAGAGCTATTGGGCCTCCTACTGCCGCTTCAGGTGATACATGACCTATGCAGGGCCCGCGTGTTCCGCCCGAGAACCTGCCATCCGTGATGAGCGCAACCGAATCAATAAGTCCCATACCGGCTATTGCTGCTGTAGGAGAAAGCATCTCTCGCATTCCCGGACCGCCTTTTGGTCCCTCATACCTGATCACAAGGCAATCGCCCTGTTTGATCTTCTTAGCCATTATGGCTGCCATTGCCTGTTCTTCACTGTCAAAAACCCGGGCGGGTCCGGAATGTTTTAGCATTTTCTGGCTGACTGCGGTCTGTTTTACCACAGATCCATCAGGAGCAAGGCTTCCCCGCAATACGGCGATCCCGCCTTCTGCATGAACGGGGGAATCAAGGGTTGCGATGATCTCCTTATTTGAGCGCGGATTTATGATTATGTATTCCTTCAGGTTTTCATCGAGATTTTTTCCTGTTACTGTCAATGTATCCAGGTAAAGTTTTGATCGCAGGCGTTCCTGTATCGCTGGCACACCACCTGCACGTTCAAAGTCAATAAGGAATCTATTCCCGCCGGGCCGCAGATTGATCAGGTGCGGTGTCTCCCTGCTGATATCATCAAACTTTGAAAGCGGGAGAGTAAGGCCGTATTCCAGCGCAATTGCCGGCAGGTGCAGTGCAGTATTTGAGCTTCCTCCGATTGCCATATCAATGCGAATCGCATTGTCAAGTGACTCCTGTGTGACAATGTTTCGTGCTGTTATTCCCTTTTCAACAAGTTCAAGTATCTTCATGCCTGAATGCTTTGCTATCCGTACTTTTTTTGCATCCACAGCATGAGCAGTTCCACATCCTGGAAGGCTCAAGCCAAGCGCTTCGGTAACGCACGCCATCGTATTTGCAGTGAAAAGGCCGGCGCATGACCCGGCTCCGCAGCAGGAGCAATCTTCAAGGTTCTTTAGCTCTTGGTCTGATATCTTATTATTCTGGCGCGCTCCAACGGCCTCGAACAGTGATATTACATCGCGGGGCTCATCACCCACAATTCCAGGCATCATAGGCCCGCCAGTTACAACTATCGCAGGTATATCAAGACGCCCGGCAGCCATTATATGTCCCGGGACTATCTTATCGCATGTTGGGATCATGACCATTCCGTCGAACTGGTGTGCTTCCACCATCATTTCGATGCTGTCTGCTATTATTTCCCTGCTCGGGAGGGAGTTCTTCATACCAGTATGCCCCATTGCTATTCCATCGCATACTCCGATCGTGTTAAATTCAAATGGCACGCCGCCAGCCATTCGAATTCCTGCTTTTACCCCCTCAGCAAGCTTATCAAGATGAATGTGGCCGGGTATAACCTCATTCCATGAATTCACTACCCCAATAAAAGGCAAAGACATTTCTTCATCTGTCAACCCGACTGCTTTTAATAAAGACCTGTGTGGGGCGCGCTCAAGTCCTTTTTTGATATTGTCGCTTCTCATGATACCCCTGTGTAGATGACCTCAAATATTTTAAATATACCGCTGGCATATCGCCAGCCAAAAAAAGAAAATCCGGCAAAAATATTGCCGGATCTATGCCTTCGTTACCCTTTTGTCGAAATTGCAGGATACACCGTGCTCGCACGCACGTATCTCTGCACAAGCGGTCGTGATAATGCGCACAACACAATTTTCATTTGAGTGCTTGCATTTCATGTAATCACAGGATCTGGTCTATTATTGAGCCCCTGTTCCTGCTATTGTTCCTGGTAGCCGCTACAGCCACTTTGATCTTCTCTTCAACCGAAGAAGCGCTGTTTCTCATTGGCATGCTGTCTCCCTTTGGCCCCATGATCTGGGCTGAGTGGATACCTGTCATGATCGCCATGCAGCGTACCTTGCCCTCGTATTCCTTCTTTACTCTTGCTCCCCAGATAACGTTTGCATGGGAGTCAAGTTCATAAGTCAGGGATGAAGCGATCTGTTCGGCCTCATGGAGTGACATATCAGTTCCGCCGGTTATGTGGAGCAGGCAGCCTGTTGCGCCCTTTGTATCCACATCAAGCAGCGGGTGATTCAAGGCAGCTCTTACTACTTCCTTTGCCTTATCCTGTCCCTTTGCCTCACCGACAAGCATTACTGCAAGTCCTCCGCCCTTCATTATAGCCCTGACATCTGCGTAGTCAAGGTTTATCAATGATGGCTGGGTGATAGTTTCGGTAATACCTTTTACGGTCTCAGATATCAACTGGTCCATTACTGAAAATGCCTGGTCAATCGGGAGATTCGGGACATAATCAAGCAGCCTGTTGTTATCAAGGACTATTACGGTATCTGCTGCTTTTCTCAGTTCGTCCAAACCTTCCTCAGCCTTGAACATTCTTGAGCGCTCTACCTTGAATGGGCTTGTGACCATTCCGATAACTATTGCGCCCTGGTCTTTTGCTACCTGTGCAACTACTGGTGCAACGCCTGTTCCTGTTCCGCCACCCATTCCTGCTGTGACAAATACTAAGTTTGCATCCTTAAGTACATCTTCAAGTGTTCCCCTTGCAAGTTCCGCGGCTCTTCTACCAACTTCCGGGAACCCGCCTGCGCCCAATCCCCTTGTTATTGATTTGCCGATCAAGATCTTCTTATCTGCCTGGATGATATCCAGGTGGATCTTATCTGTGTTTATTGCGATAGTATCTGCGCCTGCAACGCCGATGTTATAAAGACGGTTCACTGTATTATTGCCGCCTCCGCCGCATCCGACTACTACGATCTTTGGTGTTCCAAATTCATCAATCTCTTCAGACGAGCCGCATGCTGCCTGCTTGAAACTGGTTTCCTTTTCCTTAAATTTTAATGCGTCCTGTACAAATGATTCCATATTCATCCCCTCAGATGATTTTTTTATATTCCTTCTCTTGTTCCTCTTTTAAGCGTAAGAATGACTCTGCATTCTTTGACTGCTCTTTTGCTTTATCGAACAATTGCATCCTGCCAACCAATTTTTCACTTCGTTGATCGATTAGGTCTCTTATAGCCGTCCTGATTGCTTCGCTAGCGGACGGAAATTCGCCAAACTCAACTAACATGTCGATCATTTTTAATTGCTGTTCCGGGAGCCTTAGTGTTACTCTTTGCATATTTTGGTAACTCCCTGTGGGAGGTTTGATGAACCCTGAGATTTTTCGTAATTTTAGACGGGTTCATCAAAGTTGCTTACAAGTGTACGCCTTTTGTGCGCCAGATGTATGACGTTTGTCTGACACAATGTCTGACGCAAAGATATATAAAAGTATCGATTAAATAAAGTCATCATAGAGGTGGTTACCAAGACACCCTTGAAACCATTGGTAGATTTTTTTTCACCTCCTATGTGAGATATGCAACCGAAGAGAGATTTTCTTTTATACCATGCTGCAATCGTGCAAATGCTACTGCCAGCATGGCAATACAGCATTCTGTCACGTGAAGATCAATATTCTTCATACCTTTACCATTCAAATGTACCTCAACTTCAAGGTGATCTTTCAGATAGCTATTGATTCCTTCGTTGCTGTTTCTTCTATGGTAGAGATCAAGAACATTATCGGGACACTCATCATATTTATTCATATAGTCATTTCTAAAATACATGGCAACAGGGTCATGAAATCCCTTTTTGACCAGAAATTGCATCTTATATTCTAGAGAAGCATCTTTCTTATATTTTGAATCTTGCCAATTTTTTCTATAGAGATAATTAATCTCCTGTTCAGGGGAGTAGATATAGGTTTTTCCATTAAACCTATGCTCGTATTTTACATTTTCTCTCCAATCCTTGTCAATATGATAATGTGACATCAAACCCATTTCAACATGAGCAAATGCAATGTTTTTGTTGCTGTTATAACCGCCATCGAACCAAGTCTCTTCCATGTTCATCCCGGCAGATACTGCTGTCTTTCGGAGCATATCTTCAAGATATTTATCATCATCTTCAGTTCCACCGCATACCTTTTTGGCCAGAGGAATATTGTGCTCATAATCCATGGTTATTTGTGCTTTGACCATCTTTTTCTTATAATGGCCATTGTATTTTCCATCAGGATCGTTATGTGTCTTGATTGGAGTACTATCTGTTCCAGTGCATTTTCCAATTTTTAAATCCAATCGGTTACCAGCTTCTACAACCTTTATACAAAAAAGTTGCATTATAGAATCCATCCCCTTATTACCCAGTCTCACTTTTTCGAAATGCCTCAAAGTTTCATGATCTGGAACTATGATATTTTCATCCGGATCAATATTGAAACCCAATTCTAGTGCCTCATCAGGATGTGTTCTTAAGTTTCTTTCCTCTTTCGTATAATATTTTATTGTCTTTATGTTTCTCCAGATAAATGCCTTTACCATTGCCCTTCTTGGATAGGTTTCCACTCCTTCTTTAACGGTATAATGCTTGTTGATTTCAGGCATTATCGGATCCAGGTTTAATCCTTCCAGAAATTTTGATGCCCGAACGCTGTTCTCGGAGGTTGCATCTGCAAACTCTTCATTATTTGCATCGGTTTGACCGATGAATTTGTTCCAATAGCTTTTTATTTGCTTATCAACATTAAACTCCATTGTTCATCCCCTCTTTGGAATTTTGTGATTAAAATAATAATGGGGGGATGAATAATATAAATCTTACTGCAAGTATAAAAAATAGTTAAATTTATAAGGCAAACCTATGAATTGGTAACCACCATAGAAAATTGATTTTATTTTGAGTTCAATTGTATATACGCAAACCTTATCAGTATTTAAAAAGTATTAGGTTAAAACGTGATAGAAAAAACCATTGCAGGATTGAAAGTAGGGGACGATCAACCTGTAAGGATAATGGGAGTAATTAATCTCAGCAAAGAGTCTTTTTATAAGAATTCTGTGGTTTCACCTGAACATGTACTTGATGCTGCCCTCAAAATGATAGATGAAGGCGCAGATATTATCGATGTTGGGGCGCGTTCGACATGGCCTCTTGCAGCCAGAATATCAAAAAATGAAGAACGTTCCCGCCTGATACCTGCCGTTCGCGCCCTTGCGGATATTCCCGTGCCGGTTTCAGCGGATACGATGTTTTCAGACCTTGCAGAAGAAGCGCTTGTTGCCGGTGCGAAGATAATAAACGATGTTAGCGGCTTCACGGCTGATGAAAAAATGATGGACGTGGCTGGAAAATACGCCTGCCCTGTAATATTAATGGCTAGCAATAATATTCCGGGTGATCCGGTGGGAATGGATGCGATAATGGAGTCACTGGGAAGAATAATTGAACGGGCCGAGAATTGCGGAATTTCACCGGATTCAATTATCATCGACCCGGCTATTGGAAAATGGACTTCACAAAAGCTTCCTGTTTTTGATTATGAGACAATTGACAGCATCAATAGACTCAGGATTTTTAATAAACCCATATTAGCAGCAATATCACGAAAATCTTTCATTGGTGAGACATTGAACAAACCCGCAGCTGAAAGGCTTTATGGAAGCCTTGCAGCAACTGCGATTGCAGTAAGGAACGGGGCGCATATAATACGTACCCATGATGTAGCGCCAACTGTAGATGCAGTCAGGGTCGCCCAGGCAGCACGGGCAAAGATCCCCAAAGCCAGGTCAGGAACTATTGTTGCACAATTGCTTGATATTAAAAATATTGAGGATTGCCGGGAAGCGATGCTATCGATAGGTGTGACCTCAACCGGAAGTCAGATTATGAAGAAAAAAACATTGATTTACAACATTTTGATCAATAATATAAGCACAACCGAAGCATTAATAATAAAGCAGGAGATGCTGGCCAGAGGCGGAGATGCAGCCCTTCCGCGCGAAGCTGTTTCTCATGAAATCGAAAAGGTGAGCCTCATTATTTCAGGAACACATCTCCAGGTTGAACGTCTTATAAATAAAATCCGCCGCCAGGTAAGAGAGCTTCCCGCAATTGCAGATATGCTGACCGAATTGATGAATAAGAACAATGATACAGTTTTCAGGTATTCAAGATAAAAATGATAATTTCAAGGCAAAAAGAATTCAATGATATCCTGCAACTGGTCAGTGAGAAAAATATTTTCATAATCGGCTGCGGAAAATGTGCGAAAAAACAGCGAGTTGGCGGGGAACCTGAAGTCCTTGACATGAAAAAAAAACTTGAAGCTTCAGGAAAAAATATTACCGGATGGACGGTTTTAAGTTCTGCCTGCAGCATCAGTTCCTGGGAGGAGGTCCTGTCACAGAATCCCGGTATTAAAAAGGCTGGCGCACTTCTGGTAATGTCATGCGGGGGAGGCGTTTCTGTGATATCAGGATTTGCGGGGCTGCAGGTATATCCTGCTCTTGATACGGAATCCCTCGGAGGAGTTTGCTGTAATGAAGTGGTAACAGAACAATGCGGCATGTGCGGGGATTGCACGATATGGTTATACGGCGGAATTTGTCCAGTCATCCGGTGCCCAAAAAGTCTTTTAAATGGGCCATGCGGCGGCGCAGTTGAGGGAAAATGCGAAGTGGATGAACGCTTATGCGCATGGGATAAGATATTTGAAAGGTTAAAAGAGCTGGGGAAACTTGAAAATATTGAAAATATACATGAGCCAAAAGACCACAGGAAAAAAGGCAGGGTGAAAAAAACTTGAGCTTCATTTCAAAATTACGATCGGGAAAATTCATGATCACAGCAGAGATCAGCCCCCCAAAAGGGACTGATACATCGCGAATGTTACGAGATGCTACCCTGTTAAAAGATATAGCTGATGCAGTAAATGTGACTGATAACCAGAGGGCTGTGATGAGAATGAGTCCTCTTGCAGCATGCAGTATCCTCCGGGGGAATGGATTGGAAACCATTATGCATATCACTTGCAGGGACAGGAACAGGCTTGCTCTCCAGTCTGAACTTATCGGGGCCTGGGCTCTTGGAATAAGAAATATACTCGTTATGTCAGGAGACCATCCTTCAAAAGGCGACCATGAGGGAGCAAAACCTGTTTATGATCTTGACTCTGTGCAGCTTCTCGCAATGTTACGGAAATTGAACCAGGGAGTAGATCATTCAGGAAATAAACTGGATGGGATGACGGATTTCTGCGTGGGTGCTGTAACAAATACCGGATTAAATGAAGCAGCACTTATTAAGCTTAAGAAAAAAATAAAGGCGGGAGCAGTTTTTCTTCAAACACAGGCTGTATTTGATGT
Organism: Candidatus Methanoperedentaceae archaeon; assembly: GCA_963753595.1. Lineage (GTDB taxonomy): Archaea > Halobacteriota > Methanosarcinia > Methanosarcinales > Methanoperedenaceae > Methanoperedens. Next base: position 77,913 of record CAVWCX010000036.1, read on the forward strand.
AAAACGTTTTTCTGAATTTATTGAAAAAACCGAGGAAATCAGATCAAAACAATCAAAAAAAATAAAGATTATTGCCGGTATAATACCTTTAAGATCAGAAAGGAGTGCGCTTTTTCTTAACAAGGTTCCCGGCATAAGAGTTCCTGATGATATGATCAAACAAATAAAAGATGCAAATAATCCTGAAATCGAAGGCATGAGAATTACCGCAAATATAATAAAAGAATTACGGACAATGTGCGACGGCGTCCATATTATGCCGGTCGGGAACCACGAAAATACAAAAAAGTTGCTCGAAATGGCAGGTTTAATATGAAGAATATGCAGACTCAGATTGAACATGCAAGGGATGGAATAGCAACACAACAAATGGAAGAGGTCGCAAGGACTGAAAATATCAATATCGATACCCTCATTTCGCGTATTTCAAATGGAAGTATCGTAATAATGAACCGGGGAAATATTGGAGATAATAATAGGGGTAGTGTATCTGGTAATGTATCTGTCGGCATCGGTAAAGGTCTGTCAACAAAAGTCAATGTGAATTTAGGCACATCTACCTTAAAGATCGATCCTGATGAAGAGGTAAAAAAAGCCCGTATCGCCCAGATGTATGGCGCTGACACGATAACTGATCTTTCCATGGGCGGGAATATTTCCTATATCCGAAAGATGATAATGGAGAATACAACTCTTCCTTTGACCACTGTCCCGATTTACCAGGCTGCGGCCGAAAAAGGTCTTGGGAATATCGATTGCGATGATATCATCAAGAACTTAAAACAGCAGGCTGATGAAGGTATCAGTTCTTTTGTGCTTCATTGCATCGATAAAAAGACACTCGATATAATGAAAAAAGGAAAACGAATAATGGGTGTTGTATCAAAAGGAGGATCAATAACAAGCGCCTATATGATGCTTAATAAATGTGAAAATCCTTTTATTTCGAATTTTGAGGAAGTCCTGGAGATCCTTAGAATGCATGATATTGTGCTCTCACTTGGCAATACCATGCGAAGCGGATGCATTCACGATAAACGGGATAAAGCACAAATTGCAGAGATAAAGCAGAATGTAAAACTTGCAAAAATCGCAAATGACGCAGGTATCCAGGTAATAATAGAAGGAATGGGCGGGCATGTCGGCGCTGACAGGATAGCTGAGTATGTCAGGTTCCATAAAAAACAATCCGGTCATCCTCTCTTTGTTGCCGGGCCGCTTCCTACTGATGTTGCAGTCGGGTATGATCATATTGCAGGAAGCGTCGGAGCAAGCCTGGCAAGCGGGGCTGGTGCTGATTACCTGTGTTATATCACTCCATCAGAGCACCTTGGTCTTCCAGGCCCCGAACAGGTGCGGGAAGGACTCATCGCTTTTAAGATAGCGGCACATATTGGCGATTCCATCAAATACGGCCCTCATGAAAGAGACAGGGATCTTGCTAAAAAAAGGGCAAATCTTGACTGGGAAGGGCAGATGGAATATGCTATTGATAGTGACAGGGCAAGGGAATTATCGCCAAAAGAAGGGCCGTGTACCATGTGCGGGGATTTCTGCGCAATTAAAATAATGAAGGAGTTTGGAACATGCAATTATTCGGGATAAAAACACAGCTGATAAAACCGGGAGACGATTTTGCGCAAATACTTATCGAGTCCCTTACTTTGGCGGGAATAAAGCCGCAGGACAATGATATTTTCGTCCTCGCAGAATCAGCGGTTGCCACCGCAGAAGGCGGGATCGTGAAATTAGACACAGTAAAACCTTCTAAAAAAGCGATCGAACTTTCAAAAATATATCAAAATGACCCGCGGAAAATGGAGCTGATAATGAGGGAATCTGATGAGATCCTTGGAGGGATACCAGGTGTGGTCGTGACCATTACAAAAGGTGTGCTCTCGCCAAGCGCAGGGATCGATAATTCAAATGCTCCTGAGGGGTATGTGGTTCTGCTTCCGCATGATCCGACAAAGAGTGCAATTGATATAAGGAAGAAACTAATGGAAGAATACAATTGCAATATTGCTGTTATAGTTGGCGATAGCAGGACACAGCCCTTGCGCCTTGGATGCGTTGGGATCGCACTTGGATGCGCGGGTATTGAACCTGTGGAGGATATCCGGGGGCGCAAAGACCTTTTCGGAAAACCGCTTTTAATTACAAGGCGGGCTACCGCTGATAATCTTGTATCGGCAGCGCAGATTATCATGGGTGAAGCCGACGAAAGCACTCCGGCAGTGCTTATCAGGGATGCGCCTGCTGTATTCATAGATGGCAGCGTGGATATCCCGCAGATACCCAGAGTTGAATGCCTTTATTTTGCTTGTTTTGATAAAACCGGAAATAACCGTTAAAAACGTTATATTTTTAATATACAGAAACATTAAATGAAGAATAAGATAAATTAAATGAAGATAAGATAAAATATCTGAGAAAAGAATATTGAGGGAATTATGGCATTCGTTCAAACATTAATGAATTCTAAGAAACATATTGATGAAGCTGATCTTGAAATCGACATTGGGAAAAATATAGCTTTGCGGCCAAGACTTGAGAATATGCAGTTTTTGGAAAGTGGAGTTGAAGCAAACCTTTACCGCATGCTTTATTCCCAGGGTCCCGGAAATGGTACAGCCCTTTTCATGCCTTTTGACCAGAAAAGTTCCGAACACGGCCCTGGTCATGAATTCCTGTGGGAAAACGATGGGGCAGGCGCAAATGAAATAAATCTCCGGGGAAAAGGCTCGGCAGACATGCGATCCATTGCAGAATTGGTGAATCGTGGCAATTTTTCAGGATATGTCCTGCACCCTGGCAATGTAAGGCAGTTCAAGCACTTATTCAGGCCTGATATTCCTTTGATATACAAGATAGATGGACACATTTCGCAGCCACAGAGCGCCGGATTTATGTCAACTGTGGGCACAATTGAAGAAGCGCTTAAATACGGTGCTTCCGCTATCGGTTTGACAATCTACCCTGGCGGTGAGCATGTCAAATCTGACTTTGAACGAGCAGCAGAAATTATCAGGAAAGCTCATGATGCGGGTCTTGTTGCTGTGGTCTGGGCTTATGCGAGAGGGCTTGGGTTAGATGATAAAACTAAATTTAAAGACAAAGAGGGTGAATTCCAGGGCGTGACCCAGGCCGACAGCCTGTACTGGACACATTATGCTGTTTCGATAGCCTCAGGATTACTGGGCGCAGATATTGTCAAAACCAAATATCCGGCAAAGGTAAAGCCTGACAACCGAAGAGCATACGATTCTCATATAGAAGGTCTTGCAAAAAAGAACTCAAGCATGATCGCTTACAAATACCTCGAACCAAAAAATGCAGAAACCACATTGACAGCCGGGCAGGAAATATTCAGGGCAAGCATTGTTGTGCAGGCTGCTCCTCATTCTATTGTTATTTTCTCAGGCGGGCCTAAACTGCCGGGTAATCCCACACAGAGCCTGGTGAAACAAACGGAAATCGTGATGAAAGCAGGTGCTGAAGGCGGTATTTATGGACGAAACATATGGGGATTGCCAGTCAAAGAGGGATTAGAAGCAGCCCGTGCGGTGAATGAGGTTATCAGTAAACCGGAATTTCACAGGAAGCTGATACAGGCGAGGTTTGCAGGATACCAATAATTATAGTTAAGAACCTAATTTAAATGAACATGAAAAAAACAACGAACTAATACGAACTGAAACGAACTCCAGATAGCGTGAGTTCGTTTCAGTTCGTACGTGTTAGTTGTTAATTTTTTTAATAGAATAACAAAAAACAAAAAATGGTTTAAATTTAAAGTTCAAAAACCATTTTTAGAATAAAACCGCATTCCAAAATGTTCACACTGGCCGGCTTCGCAATCCTCCTCTTGCCGCCTGTCACAATGTGAAATCGTTAGAAGTCTTATGGCCATATCATGTTTTTGGCAGTATGGTGAAACTATCATTTTATTCCTCCTTTTATGTCGGCGATTTTTATTAATCGTCAACAATAAGTAAATAATTCCTATGGTATATATTATTAACCCATAATTATATAATTGTAATTATCATCATCATCATACGATAACAATAGAATTAAATGGATAAGCGTTACCAGCTTTTTCCGAATTTTTCCCTGAATATAAGTTGACCAAGTTCCTTCCTTTCCGGAATCCTTTTCGTATCAACAGGATGCCCCAGGGCAACTACAGCCATTAATTCAAATGAATCCGGAGCTCCAAGGACTTTATTGACATTTTCCTTATTATCCAGTATCTCGCCGAGCCAGACTGCCCCAAGTCCAATGGAATGAGTGGCAAGGAGCATATTCTGGATACATGCGCCTATTGATTGCACATCTTTTACATAATGGTACATGTGGTCTTTGTCCAGGAAAACAACTATCAAAAGTGGTGCTTTCTTAATAGTAGGGCCATATTTGGTAAGATTTGATAGTGCGACCTTTGTTCCGGACTCACGGACTATAATAAATCGCCATGCCTGGTTGTTCAAACCCGAGGGTGCCCATCTTCCCGCCTCAAGGATCTGTAATACTTTCTCATCACTCACATTTTCATCAGTAAATCCACGAACACTGCGTCTTGATTTTATTGCTTCTATCGTATCCATATTATCACCCATACTATCCATATTATTATCCATACATTAGAGGATCAGGAGGCGCCATTTGCATCATCGGAATAAGGTTTTCAAGTGATATCGGGAAAACTGCCATAATTTTTTCGCCGCATACCGGACATTTCCTTGACAAATTCAGTGGAGTTACTCTGATCGTTTCATCATATATAGATTCGGAAATATATGTGCTGACTGTCTGGATGGTCTGTCCGATATCAAATTCCCCGCCTGAAAGAAAATCATAATAAGTAATTTTTTCGGAAAACCCGCATTTGCATTTCAGCTCGATCTTATTTTTCAGGAACCTGTTGTTCCTGTTTTTTTGGATCAATGAAATAATCGTATCCTTCATCTATTGTTAGATTCATTTACATGTACTAAATTATTTCGTAAGCTGTGGGTGCAAAATCTGTTGGTGTTAAATCTTGCATAGAGTAACTTTGCGCTCTTTGCGTACTTTGCGGTGCACGATTTTTCACTGCAAAGTCGGCCATTAACTGTGGTTCATAAATGAACATGAAAAAAACAGCAAATTAAACGAACTGTTACGAACTCCGGTAGCGTGAGTTCGTTTCAGTTCGTAAGAGTTAGTTGTTTATTTTTTTCATACCAGGGCGCAAAGTACGCAAAGGGTTTGCTCTCAACACCAAACTTTTTGACAGCCCCGTAGTGCTTCTAATGCATTTCAGGGAAATTAAAATGTCTTGAATCCAAAAGCGATTAAAAACATTATAAGCAGAGGCTGGTGAATTAAATAAACAGTTAACGAATGTTTACCCAAAAACTTGAATATACCTGAAAAACTGCTATTGAACTTGATTTTTTCAGTTTTTGAAACGATATATTTCCCGTAATAGATGCCAAGTAAAATGACGCTCAGCCACGGTATGATCGGAAAATAATCGAATGTGGAAAATTTTTCAGGAACAAAACCAAGCCAGAGGAGGGATGAAAAGTGAAAAGTTTGCTGCTGCAGAAAAACACCAGTTAGAATAAGCGATAAGCCAACAATAAGGTTCAGCTTATTATACTTTATGAAAACCGGTATGAAAAAAGAGGCAACAGCGAAGAAATGCAGTATGCCGAAAAATATTGTATTCGGGCGTACAAAAACATAAGTGAATAATGTTATTAATATTGCATAAAAAAGAAGCTTCATTCCCCGTATTATATACTTCCTTGTTACTTTTTCCTTTTGTTTTTGATAGCTTACATAAGCTGTAACACCTGATATGAAAATAAAAATAGAAGCGATAGAAACAGGAAGTATGTAGCGGTATAAATAATTTGAGGGTATGCTAATCAAATTGAAATAATCCAGGGTGATAGAATAATTAAATAAAACCATAAATATGATATCAATACCCTTTACAAGATCAATTGCCTGTATTCTATCCTGTTCGAGGGGAGGGTTTTTTGGCATTCATTATACTCTTAGGGATTAATCGTTAATAAGATAGCGGTATTTCAGAGATCAAACCGAAAAGTTACTATATATGAGGTCAATAATATAGAATAAGGGAAAGAACCAGAATAAATTAGCTGACGGGGAGGATGCTATGCCTTTACTTGAGATCAAAGAAATTACATATGGGGTGAAAGAAAAAGAGATTTTTTCAGGACTCTCACTTGTAGTTGATCCGGGGGAAGTCCACGCAATTATTGGAAAAAATGGTACCGGGAAAAGCACTCTTGCATATCTGATCATGGGATGCGAAGGTTACATTCCCGCAACAGGAGAGATAATGTTTGACGGAAAAGTCATAAATCACCTGTTGCTGCATGAAAGAGCAAAGCTTGGAATTACTATGGCATGGCAGGAGCCTGTGAGGTTTGAAGGCATTTCCGTAAAGGATTACCTGACCCTGGGAAATAAAGAAATTGACCCATCGAGGTATCTTGAATTGGCAGGACTGAATCCGGGGCTTTACCTTGAAAGGACAATGGACAGGACCCTTAGCGGCGGTGAAAGAAAAAGGATCGAACTGGCATCTGTTGTTACACTTAATCCAAGACTTGTTATCCTTGATGAACCCGACTCAGGCATAGACATGCTTTCGATCCAGGACATTTTGAATGTCATCACTGAATTCAAGGAACACGGAGCATCAGTGCTTTTAATTACACACAGGGAGGAGATCGCAAATATCGCTGACAGGGCCTCTGAGATATGTAATGGAAGAATAATCTGTTCTGGCACACCTTTGAAAGTCACCAGTTATTATAAATCCAGAAAATGTGAAGTTTGCATCGAGGAGGAATGTGTATATGTCTGAGCTTGATGAATTGATGAAGACATTCGGAGAAGCTGGCGGCGATAAAAGCATCCTGGCAAAAGAAGATATTTCACATATTGTAGCAAGCGGTCATAAGATATTGAGTATGAGGGCAGTAAAAGGTATTGAGGTCGAGGCCGCCGGGACCGAATCCGGGATTTCAGTTAAGGTAAAGGTGCTTGAAGGTACCAGGCTTTTGAATCCTGTACATATCTGCTTCGGGGTTCTCCATAAGAGCGGTATCCAAAGAATAAATATGGATGTAAAATTTGAAAAAGATTCAGGAGCAAGCTTCATCGCTCATTGCATTTTCCCGAAAGCCGAAAAAGTAAAGCATATCATGGACGCGGTGATCGACATCGGTGAAAATGCAACAATGAGATATTCCGAGGTACATTATCACGGGATATATGGGGGGATAGAGGTATATCCAAAAGCTGTTGTAAAAATCGGAAAAAATGGGAAGTATTTCACGGATTTTTTATTAGTCAGTGGACGTGTGGGGAAGCTTGAGATCGATTATTCGGTTAAAGTTGGTGAAAATGCAGTAACTGAAATAACTGCGCGGGTGTTCGGGCATGGGAATGATAATATTTCAATAATGGATAAGGTTGCACTTGATGGTGCGAATTCAAAGGGGCTGATAAAAACAAGGGTGGCGATCGAAGATAACGCACAGGCGCAAGTAACAGGTATTACGCAAGGCAATGCTCCGGGTGCAAGAGGGCATGTTGACTGCATGGAGATCGTCAAGGACAAAGCTGTGGCAAAAGCAATACCTATTGTGATGGTAAGTAACTCGCTTGCGAAAGTAACACATGAGGCTGCTATCGGAAGTGTTGATAAGAAACAGCTTGAGACCCTGATGGCACACGGCCTCTGTCCTGAGGAAGCGGTTGATGTGATCGTGAGGGGAATTTTGAAATGAAAAAATATTTAACAGTTCATCAAATTTGGTGAAGCTAAATGAGGTGATATAAATGGGAAGGATAAATAGCCAGACAAATGATAACAGGATAACCCTGGTACGTATAGGGGATACTCAGATCGGTCTTGCATCTGTGGGTGAAATATTTGAAAGAATATACCAGGGAAAGAAGAAACCGGAAGAGATCGAAAGAATTGAACTTGTCAGGGAACTTTCAGACTATAATTATGTGCCAGACGGATCATGGAATGAATATGCAGATGTTCTGGTCAGTGAATATGAAAAATATTATAATAAAAAGCTCATGAAATCAAAATAAGATAATGCAGATACGCTATCACAAATCCGCGTTTATCGGCGTCCCGATTACCCGTCGGGAGCGAAGAAGGTATATCTTCATAGAACTCAATTTTAAATCATATTATGAATGAAGGTAATAATCGAGGAAATATTAAAGTCGGATCAAATGTCGGGGTAGTTTTAAAACAAGATCAAAGGAGTGGAAAAATAACTCAAGGCATAGTAAAGAGAATTTTGACTAATTCTTCCAATCACCCGCATGGAATAAAGGTAGAATTGGAAAATGGGCAGGTTGGAAGAGTGAAGGAAATTCATTTAAGTACAGGGAAAAAATAATCGTAAAGACCCCTCAGTGAAGCTCCCATCCAAAGCAGAGCTGTGGGGTATTCCGATAAAATAAATTTACAACTTCTGGTTCTGAATATATTTGTCAGGGCATGATATGCATATTTTACAATTGCACCAATTCATTCCTACGAGTTCTATATTATTGTCCAGAATATATAAATGTTCAATCTCTTTAACAGTGAATCCAGCTTTTAGCAGCTTTATGCGGTATAGGCTTTCACATAAAAGTGGTTTTGTACTATTCATCGTCTCACCCCGGTCATGGACGTTCCACATTTATGATCCTGCCTGCCGGTTGACAATATGATAAAAAAAAGATAGGTGAAATTTCACCTATCTTACAGCCTTTTTTCCGGTTCAGTCCTCTTTTTTAGAACCATTTTTTCTCGTCTCACGTTCTCCTTTCTTCTCAACAATGTTAGAGCTTTCTGATTTTTTTGACTTTTCTATATCTCCTGAATTCTCAATCTCTTTACCATTCTCAACTTTTTTATTTTCCAGGACTTTGAGTTCTAATCCTTTAAGTATTTCATCAGGATTGAGTTCTGAAAGTTTCTTATTGATCCCATCAACGATTCCGGACTTTGTTGTTTCATTAAGATGGAATTTATATTCTACTTTGACATCGGTAAAGTTCCCTTCAACTTTTGCTTTGACATCAAGTTTTACCCTATAATCCTTCGAATCTTTTTCGTTCTCTGATGCGGTCAATGTTGTTGTAGGAGCTCCTGTAACATCTGTGTCGTCATCTTGTTCAAGCTTTAAATTTTCACTTAGATTTATTCTGAGGTTATTAAGTTCATCAAGTGTCTCTTCAACAATATCTGTTTCATTGGTACTGTTTGTCTGGAATCTCAGATAGATATTGACAGTCGAACCATTATCCGTTACCTCTGCTTTTATCTGGGTTCGCTCCTTTGCATCCGCAGATTCATCATGCTCTTCTACTCTTCCATCTTCTTCCATTTCAACCCGGCCAAATTTTCGTGCCGTCCTGGATCTAAACTTTTCCTCAAGGTCCTTGCTGTTGTTGTAAGCTCTCTCCAGTCCTGTATTATTAGGGTGTGAGATACTTAGATTTTCAAGAATACGCTGATGCTTTGATATCATCTGCTGTGCATGGATGAGTCCAGTATCATTGTCGGAAAGTTTAGACATTGAACCGTTTACTTCATTGATTTTCGCTTCATACTCAGCAATTGCTTTGTTTGCTGCTCCAGTATCATTTCTTTTAAGAGCGGCTCTTGCTTCAGCTATCCTCTTTCTTGCATGAGATACCTGTTTTCCCAGTTTTTCACTTGCATTGAAAGTGAAGACCTCACCTATATTTTCAAATGCTATGCTTAATCCATATAATGCATTTCCGGGACCGATCAGACTATCATCTTCAGTCTCATCATCATCCGCTACAGTATCATTTAAACCGACAGTTAATGTTTCAGTTGAGTTTCCCGTTACAGTTAGTGTTTCGGTTGAATTTCCCGTTACATTTACTGAGGGTGTTTCATTACCCGTACTATTCTCTATAGCCCCAGCCATGCCTATAGTAAAGGCCAGGACTATCAGGATCACGCCTGTCAGGGTTATATTTCTCAATCTCATAATTTCACCTCTTTTTTTAGTCGGCATTTTGCCGGTAAGAACTATTACGCTTATCATGAATTTAAGCAAACTTACTGTCTAATAATATTTTAAAGTGCATTCTTACCCGGAAAAGTGTTAAATAATTTATAATCGTCCTATTTCCTTTATATAACCTTTATAACAGATAAAACAGGGAAAAGAACTATTAAAAACAAAGAATTGTTGGTGATCCTGCCTGAGGCACAACTCCGCTGAAAATATAATATTACTTAGACGTGGGGTCAAGGGGTAGAGAACCCTGCGCCCTTCGAGGGCGCAGATGAATCGTACCCCTGCTTATAGATTAGTTTCACACCACTCTATCATAAGGGCTATATGTATTCAGAACTATGTCTATGCTGCATGAAAATAACGTATCAGTTCAGGATATACCCTAACAAAAATCCAGAGGTTATCATGAATAGAACTCTATCTACATGCAGAAAACTCTATAATGAAAAACTTGCAGAACGAAAGAAGCAAGCAGAGCTTAATCGGTTGAGAAAATCATTTGATGTTTTTCCGTGGGGAAAACCGGAATGGATAGACTATTATGAGCAGAAACTTGGTTTAACAGCTACCAAAACACTATTTCAAAAAGAAGTCCATTCTCAGGTACTCCAAGATGTGATCAAAAGGGTTGATCGAAGTTTCAAGAATTTCTATAAGGGTTTCGGCTATCCACGGTTTCAAGGAAGAAATAGATACAATAGTTTTACGTATCCCCAATCGGGTTTTGAACTGAAAGATGGAAAACTCATTCTCTCTAAGATCGGGGCTATCAAGATCGTCCAGCACCGGGAAATCGAAGGTAAAATCAAGACCTGTACCATCAAGAAGGATATTGACCAATGGTATGTTTCCTTTTCATGTGAAATCGAAGAGCATATCCCGGTTGAAGTCAAAACCAAAACAGGAATAGACGTTGGATTAATCGACCTGATAACCCTGAGTAACGGGGAACAGGTCAAACCGCCGAAGTTCCTGCGGGAATCAGAGGATAAGCTGACACAGGAACAGAAGCGGTTAAGCCGGAAAAGGAAAGGGTCAGGGAAAAGGAATAAGCAGCGGGTGATAGTATCAAAAGTACATAGAAAAATCAGGAATCAAAGAAAAGATTTTGCTCATAAGACCAGCAAGGTTCTTGTGGATTCCTATGACCGTATCGTGTTTGAAGATTTGCAAATAAAGAACATGGTGCAGAACCATCATCTTGCCAAATCCATATCCGATGCAGGCTGGCATCAATTAATGCAATTCACGAAATCCAAGGCAGAATGTGCCGGGAAAACAGTTGAATTCGTTAATCCGGCTGGAACATCCCAAACCTGTATCTGCGGATATCCTGTACCGAAAGACCTTTCAGTGAGGATACATCGGTGTCCTTCCTGTGGTCTTGTCATGGGAAGAGATCAGGTATCTGCAATATTAATCGAAAATAGATGTACGGTAGGAACTACCGGAATTAACGCCCGTCAAGGATATCTCGTAGTATCAATGCAGCGGGACGCTCCGTGGCTTTAGAGGTTGACCGACATTTGATATCAAATACAGTTTATTCAAGCAATGTTTCAGCAATAATTGCCTAATTTTTCAGACAAACAAAAAAAAACGATACTTCTTCTCCAATTTAACATCTTACTTCAATAAATCCATTCAAAAAGTTCCACATTCTTCTCAGGTTTGAAGCAATGCAGGTAAGATTGAACTCAATTTTCGCCCCATTAATCCCTCTCAACAGAAATTCCCTGAACCCAAGATTCCTCTTGATATGACCAAAGATGCACTCCACGACCTTTTTCCTCGTCTGATATGTCAATGCTCCCTCTTTTGACATCAATTTAGAAGCCATCTTCCTTCTTTCCTCTTCCATCCCCTCATAATTCTTGATCACTTTTCCATCCCGAGAGTTCTTTGAACATTTTTTACGATCAGGACATTGCTTACACTGAGTGCCTTTATAAATCCGCACATTTCTGTTTTTGGCAATATCCACATACTCAAAACGGAACGTCAGTTTCTGATTATTGGGGCAAATGAAACAATCTTCTATCGGGTCATAATCGAAATTCTCTTTACCGAATGGGTTTTCTGGTTTTCCTTCATTTTTGTTCAGGTTTGATGCCGTTTTTTCATCCGGGATATAGCCATCCAGCTTTTTTTTCTTCATGAATTTGAGATTCTTGCTGCTTGAATATCCATTATCAGCACTCACCTTCGTACCTTCCGGAAGGGTTCCAACATTCTCTTCTGCCTGTATTATCTGAGGCTGAAGCTGATTTGCATCCCTTACCTCTGACGTGACATCGTTGGAAATGATTATCCCAAAAGAAGAATCCGCTGTTATCTGAGGATTATAGGAATATTCAGTGACCTTCTTGTTATTTGGCATGAACCTGCTTTCAGGATCAGTAGCACTGATGGCACTCTCTGATTTTTCGATTTCTTTTTCGATCTTATCAACCTGTTTCTTGATTTTTTCTTTTTGTTCTTTGCTCCCTGACTGATATTTCTCTTTCAATTTTTCCGCTATCGTTTTGTCAAAGATGTTATCTGGCAGCTCATCGATATTCTTATCACCATGGATCCTGTCCTCTTCCTCGTCTATTCTGATGCCTTCTTCCAGTTCTCTTTCAACGAGTTCCTTCAATTTTAAAAAATCATCTTTTGTTACTGCACTGTGATTTGATGCATTGGCTTTTATTTTTGTTCCATCAATGCATATGTGACCAAGAGATACCATGCCAAGATCTTTTGCGAATTTTACAACTTCATGAAATGATGATTTGACCATTTCAAGATTGTTTTTCCGAAAGTCGCTTATCGTCCTGAAATCAGGTTGGAGAAGACCTGCAAGGTAAATGTATACCACGTTCTCTCTAGCATTTTTTGCTATTATCCTTGATGAACGTACTCCATCTATTTGACCCAATATCAGAAGCTTGAGGATGAGTTTTGGATGATATGCGGGGTGTCCTGCTCCTTCGTATTCCTTTTCGATATCAGATAGATCCATATTCTGGATTATTTTATCAACCAGATGGCAGATGTGATTTTTTGGTATCATATCACGAATGTTTGGAGGTAAGAGCAGTTCCTGGTCTTTGAGGTCTTTATAGAAAGTCATATTTATTTAAAAACTGTATTTGTATGATATAAATGTTTTGAAATTATTTCGCAAGCAATGGGCTTGATTATAATTTGGAATTATGGAAAAATCGGAGAGTTTTTCAGTTAATTATCGGACAGCCTCCTTTAGCCCGGAGCAGTTCACAACCTTAAAATTTATCATTAATAAGATATCTTGGTTTTGCCGAAAAGGTAAGGCCGAACTTCGAATATTTCCTATCGTGCGGCATTCCTGCGGGGACGCGCCGCCGATGGCGGGGTTTCATATATGGTCAATGGTTGCAAAATCAATAGTCTAAGATAACATGTCTAACCTGCTCATATCCGGGGATTTTTTAAACCATTTTATCTCTAATCCAGATCCTCCCTCAACTGGGCAGCGCTTGTAAAAAAGCTGTCCGTGGAATAATGAAGCACCAGGCTGATAGTATCTGTGTTTTAACTTTTGAATGGGTTACCTTGCGTAAGACAGACTTTGATACATTCTTTGGGAAAAGATACTTTGGATAAAGGCAATAAATGTTTTATAGCATAACAGCGTAATTAATAATGAGGAGTAAATCAATACAGTGGGGAAAACCATAATTGCAAATTAACAATATATTTTTATAATTAAGTTCTAATTATAAAAATATATCAGTACAATGAAGTAAATCCGGAGGAGTATAGAATATGGTCAGGAAAAGTAATATTAAGAACGAAGAGATAGAAGAAAACAAAGATATTTTCAAGATATGGGCTGGCGGTTATACAGCAGTTTCTAAAATGTGGGAAGATTCTTACAAAAAGGTATACCGGCCCTGGCTTGAATCCACTGGAGAGATGTTTGACAAAACAGCTCTTCTCTCAAAAGAAGCCGCGCCACAGAAATACACGGAATTTTATGATGAATGGATCAAAACATACCAGAATACTTTTGGTAAACTTTACCCGATCCCAACACCACAATCCAATAAAGAAATAATTGAGAAATTCTTATCAAGGACCGATGAATCAAACAAACTGATCAAGTCGTGGATTGACGAGTTAGAAGAAAATTTCAGGAAAACAAAAGATATACTCGGGGATGAACCGGATCCTGCAAAATATAAGGAATGCAATGATCTCTGGATGAAGTCTTATGAAAAAATATTCGAAAATCTCCTGAAACTACCTTCTGAAAAAAATACAAAAGAGTTGTTTGGGGAATACGCTGGAATATCTGATTTCTACCAGGATGGCTTTTTGCAGTTGTCAAAATTATGGAAGAGATCATATACGCAGATTTGCGAGCCAATGAATGAATCCATGCTGAAACTTTCTGAGAAAATGTCAGATATCTCACAGGGGGATGCAAGTCCTGAAAGCTATAAGGAATTTTATAGCTTGTGGGTAGATGCCCAGAAAGAAATATTTGAAAAGTATGGAAAGTCCAACGAACTTTCCAGGGAAATGTTTGAGAATTTTATAGGGGCCACTGATATTTATCTGGGCATGTACAAGTCATGGATAGCAGCGCTGGAAGAAATATCGGGTAAAGCCCAGGAGTTGTCAAAACAAAGCACTGGAACGGAAACATATAATAAATTTTATAATCTCTGGATGAAGACCTATGAAAAGGCTTTTGAGGGATTTTTTGAGGAAATTCCGGCGGCAGGACCTATGAAGGAGATTGTGGGGCCCATAAAGACCATGACCAGAATGTATACGGATACATTTTCAAGGATGTCAAACATGTGGATGAGCTCAGGAGCAAGCCCGGGAGTTAGTGCAGCATCAGCATATCCTGGAAAGAATAAACACAGAGGGATTCACCCGTCTTAAGGCGGGAAAAATCCATTTTTTTTTACAATATTATATCAAAAGCAGCCCCTTTTGCCAGTCATTGGTTATTTTCATAGCCGCCCTATCTTCATCCACTTCACCCTTCTTCTTCAGGAAGTTGCACTCTTTTCCGATCAGCAGAAGTACATCATAAGAATCCTGTCCTTCTATTGTCACATGGTATAAGGATTCCAGGGCAGTTTTATTCTCAGCGCATAACTTCTCTATTATCTTCATGGCTACTCCTACCTTATCCCGCAGGTGTGTTGCATCCTTAACACCAAGAAGTCCCTGGATATACTCATCGTTCTCACCAAATGGTATCACACCCGGCGTATCCATAAACATGATGCGTGAACCTGCATCCACAAGTTGAACTCCTCTTGTGAAACCTGATATCGGGGACGTCCTGGCCGAATGCCTGCCTGATACGCCATTTATCACAGATGATTTACCCGTATTGGGATAACCAATGGAACCCACCAGTATGTCACGCCCTTTTATGCCTGCGATCTCAAGGATCTTGTGTCTTAACAAAGTTGTCCCGAACTTTTCCTGGGTAGACACAAAGACCGTGGGTGCGATCTTTGACAATCGGGATTTGGTTTTTTCAAGTGTTTCCTTTGACACAAGATCGCATTTGTTGATGACTATTATGAAAGGTTTATTTGCCCGCGATATATCTCGTTCAACCTCGCTGTTCCGTGTTTCGTCCGGAAACCTGGCATCTATTACTTCAAGAAGAATATCCGCTTTTTTTATAACATCTTTTACCATCAACTTGTAGCTTGCCATGCTCGTGATATTATGCAGGATGATATAAGGATGTATTGTGAGATTAGAAATATTGTGAGATGAGAAATAAAAAATAAAAAGTATCAGAAAAAAACATGCGATTAATTTATAAAGGTTGTCTACCTGAAGAGAAAAAAAGTTGACAATGGTGATAAAATATGTCTGAAATCACGAATAGTTTTAAAGATATTTTTACAAAATATGAATCCGCCAAATACGATTTCTTTAAATGGCGCTTTGAATCAAAATTAGAAAATAAACTTGCTCTTGCATTTGTTTTTGCATGCCTGACAGGAATATTTGCCCAACTAAGGTTCTACCTGCCTTATACACCAGTGCCGGTTACAGGCCAGGTCTTTGCGGTCCTTCTTTCAGGAGTCATCCTTGGAAAATGGTATGGCGGCATAAGCCAGGGATTATATGCAGTATTAGGCGTTGCCGGAGTTCCATGGTTCACAGGGGGAAAAGCAGGTTTAGAGATCCTCACAGGAGTCACCGGTGGTTATATAATCGGATTCATTTTTGCTTCATTGATCATCGGCTGGTTCACTGACAGATATATAAAATCCAGGAGTTTTGCAGGTCTTTTCAGCCTCATGGTTCTTGGTATTGCGATAATCTACATCTTTGGTGTTGTCCAGCTGTTACTGGTACTTGGAGTTAATGTACAAAAAGCCATTGAACTGGGGGCACTGCCATTCATTGGCGTCGATATATACAAGGCATTGATAGTTTCGGCAATAGCTGCTGCGATAGTACCAGGAAAAGCATACGGGAATGAACTTGATGCGAAATAATACCCGAAAAAAGACCTGATGCCAGTAATAAAAGATATGATTCAGAAAAAAGATATTTCAGCTATTGTAAAAGAAGTCTCCCTGACTGGCATCAAATCCAATATCCAGCACCTGGCTGGCTATTCCACTCGCTTTACATTCTCAGATAAGGCGGCTCTTGCCAGGGAGTGGATATATGATCAATTCAGTACACTGGGATATTCTGATGTGACATATCAGGATTTTGTCCTTTGTGACTCATTACAGAAAAATATAGTCTGTACAAAGCAAGGGAATAGAGAATCGGATAAGATCATTGTTCTTTGCGCACATTATGATTCAACAGGGAAATCGACAACAGGGTGGGACTGGCAAACATGTCCTTCCCCTGGCGCAAATGATAATGCAAGCGGTGTGGCGGCCATGATTGAGATCGCACGTATCCTCAGTAATATAGATATGAATTATACCATCCGTTTCATTGCCTTTACAGGCGAGGAACAGAACCTGTGGGGTTCCAGGGCATACGCAGATCACGCCCTTTCGAATAATATGAATATCGTTTTGGTCATAAATCTTGATGAAATAGGATATCCGGATGTAAAGCCTGGATGGAAAGTTATTATTGGGAAGGATCAGGGTAATGGCTCACCTGGAAATACTGCTTCCCAAAAATTTGTGGAAGTGATCCGACAGGCTGCTTCTTTATATACTGATCTTACCATTAAATTGTCAGATCTCTGGAAAAGCGATCATATGCCTTTTAACTCAGCTGGTTTTACAGTCATTGGAGTGTGCCAGGCTGGCAGGTACCCCCACAATCATGAGGTAACCGATACTTATGACAATATAGACATTGACTACGTAGTAGAAGTGACCAGAATGACAGCGGCGACTATAATGCAAGTGGCAGGGATATCGTAATGATATACATCGCTGATTCCTCCCTTTTCATTATCGGGAAAAGGATCGAAGGAAATATAATCACAGTTCCATCAGTTGTTGATGAAATAAGGGATGATAGATCCCGTACTATCCTGGAATTGATGAATGTCAGGATCGAGCCTGTGCTTCAAAGTTTTATCCGGGAAGTAACAACGAAAGCAAGGGCAAACAGGGATAGTGAAGAACTCTCAAAAACCGATATAGACCTGCTGGCAAAGGCTCTTGAATATACCCGGAATGAAGAGACCACGCTCATCAGCGATGATTATGCCGTCCAGAATACTGCGATCCAGCTGGGAATAAAGGTCATGCCGGCAGGGCAGAAAAAGATCAGGGATGTTCTTCAATGGGAAAAATTCTGTATCGGATGCAAACGGCGGTTCCCGCAGGGAGATGACTGCCCTGTGTGCGGTACGCCCCTTAAGAAAATGAGAAAGAAATGAATTTTATAGTCCCGGGCGGACTCAGTATTCTATATGTGGAATCCCCCATAAATTAGAAATAAACCAAAATAAGTCACTTTGCAAAGTTGCAAAGCTTCAAGCTATCAGTGCGAACTCAGTTTATAATTCTGTCTTAATAAGTAATAAGTCTTATCATACAATTTGAGGTGATGTTGCTTTGCCTCGCAGAGCCCGACCGTCCTCATATTTCGATTATCAATCAATACGTTACCAAAGAACCAACAAAAGCTATACTCTTCCCGCAGATCGCATCAGGCTTCCAGAAATGCAGATCCTGCGGGGATGCCAGTTGTGTTGTACCGTCTAAGAGGGCAGGTGTCCCGTATTTGGTATAAGATACGCTAAAGGATTTTCCAGAAAGTCCCACAATCACCGAACGACCATCGTATTTTGTATTTTTCACAAATACCTGATAGAATCCAGTGTCTGGATTTACAGTACCCATCTGATCTAATCCGATTGAATAGGTGCTGGTAATGATCACTTTCGTGCCAGCAATGATATTTTCATATTGATCTCTGACGTACCCTGATAACACTTGACCCACTGTGGTTTCCGAATATGTTTTTATTAATAGGATTTCCCGTCTGTCAAATGTTCTTCCGGACAGGGATTCTGGTATCCAGATCTCATCTACACCAACTGTCCAGATACTGTATTTCTGCAGTGCGTTATAATTATTCCCGGACAGGGGTTCGGAAATATAATCACCGCCAGCAGGAGACGATGGATATCCAGCAGTTGTTCGAGGGTTTACGTTATTTAATTCGATAGGGGAAACAATTAATGGGTTTGGGGCAGGCATATAATCCGATAATTGCTTTTCCAGCAACAGTTCTCTTGCCTGGATTTTTACAAATTCCCAGATGGTCAATCCATCAAATATTGAGGTCTCCCGCCCGTCTGAATATAGTATTGCTTTCCACTTATAATAATAACCAGTGTATCCGCCCGGTAATGCTATTGCCTGGCCAATATAGTCATAAAATGTTGCGGAAGTACCGTCTGGCCCGCAATAATTGCTCCAGCTTGTGCCGTTGTCGCTAAATGCTAATTGAAACTTGACGCTGCTTCCTGTGGGCTGTGTGACCGCCATTAACAGTTCATCGTATTGGTCGATGTTTGGCAAAGATACCGCCATATTCGATGTGACCGAACCCTCTAATTTATATCTTGTCAGTACGATATTTCTTATATCCAGATATTCAGTTCCTGCACTTGTTCCCGTGGTCGAACAACGTAAACGCATTTCAAAAGCTAGAGACTTGAAAACCAGAGCCTGGTGTTCGAACAGATAGAACTGCGTTTCCATGAAATCATATAAAGCATTGCCTGGAACATAGGGGTCGATCTCGATTTTAATATATCGTTTCTGCACTGGAATAAATTGCTGCTCTTCCCACACCCCTGCAGTGCCTGAAATATTCCAGCCTGAGATTTCAGTTGTCCAATCCGTTAAATTATTGCTTGAATATATATCACAAACGTAACCAGACGATAGGCCACGCCAGAATACTTTCACTCCGCCTACTATAGCGCCCGCGCCAAGATCATAAATAATCCAGTGTCTTTCATCTACATAATGCCGCCATTCAGTTGTTGTATTCCCGTCCCGCGTATTCGCTGCGGTAAAAGATGTTTCCTGACCGCAATATGAGTTTATCGTTGGGGGAACTGTCCAGCCTTTAGTATTTGCTGCTCTCGTAAATTTTACAACACCCGCTTTATCCAGAACCTCAAACGTGAATAGTGAGCCTCTGACAAGGGCAAAATCAAAGTCAATTTGTATGAAGCCAGAATCATCATAACCTGTACCGTTATATTTCCATTTGTACCGTGTGGCCTGCTCGTTAGCATCCGTTGCCGTTACCGATAAGGAAGCAGGCAGGGAACTCATCAACCGTTTCATTCCTGCATCTTGAATATCGGTTGTTGTCGCCTCCATTGCTCCTGTTCTGCTAAATTCATATACGTAATCGGGTACAAACGTCTCGGTTTCCACTGTAAATGATCTATCAGCAACCGTCCCGCCCTGTATCACATTTACTGTTGTGATGTCCATCTGTTCAGCTTTCACCCAGGATTGCTCTAAATGAACGGTCTCCACAATGGGATCGCTATCCAACCACGTGAATCCAGCATCTGATTTTGAAAGAACAAATGGTGATTTTCCTAATCCTTCATTCCAGCTCTCTACGTTAAACGCATCACCCGCTGTCCCGCCTGTAACGGTTATATTTGTAACGTCCTGAACTCCTGTGTCCCCTGCATTCAATACTACCTGAATATGTGAACCAGACGTTGTACCAGCAGCCACGCTGGTTGAAACTGCTGTGACCTCTGCCGTGTTTCCAAATTGATCCACATAGGTAACCGTGACGTCCAGAGGCGCAGAGCCAATATTTGCAGTGGGTTTAATAAATAATCGTAATCCACCGCCTGTTATGACACTGCCGTTAGTGAATCCTGTTCCTACCTTAAAGGAACCAAACACGACCGTATCAAATGTCATGCCACGTATTTTATTGCATAGGTTAGTCTTCCTGTGGTATCCGGGCTGTCAAGACCCTTACAGAGATATTTCGTGGTCTGTCCTTCGATTGCTATAACGTCACCATCTACCAATCCTACGGTTTCAGCATACGCGAAAAACATTTCACTCTGAGCAATGGGTGTCCTTCTATCGGCTGTATTAAAATAAATCGGTTTTATATAATACACTTTGCCGTTGCCATTACTCTTAAATGAAGTCCACGGACAGGCTGGAAAATAGATTCCACTAACATTAATTGTTACCATACCTTCCTGATTATAGTCTCGGTTCTGATAGGTGAATGGTCTAATATACGGCGTCATATAACAATCAGCAGTATATGTCCCGTTCAGGTAATTGCAGACACTATAGCAGAAGAAATTCGAGAAGCCATCAGTGTATTCTTTATTTGGATTTCGTTCAACAACCAAAAAGAAAGCACCCTGTCGATCATCCGATGCATTTGGTTCTGGTTTTCCAGTGATTACGAATCCAGTAGCGTCTATCCATAGATAGTATGTTACCTGGAGTGTCGCCAGGTCAGCAATTACGGCGCCGCTATATCTACCCTCAAACTGCAGATACGTCATGTATGTTCTGGATGTAGGAGCGTGGCCTGTTCCATCCCAGGCTGCTGAGAATGTTACTCTTAATCCTGTCGCATATCTATGATATCCCGACACATAATAAACACTCCCCGAAGTATTGATTGACTCCAGCGCAAGATACATCACTTCGCCACCATTGGTATATTTCAAACATCTTCTTGCAAGGTTTCCTGTTTTTGTAGCTGTCGTCCATGCAGAGTCTCCATCTGTCCAGTAACCGCCAGAGGACGCAATTAAAGCGGCGGCTATTTCATCTATGATATCCGGTAATATCTTCGCTCCCGTTGTGTATCCCATTTAAACCAGCTCCTTAATGACAGTCATGTATTCCTCAGCAGTAACTGGACTATCGCCAGGCGCTTTTAAAACCACTTTTCTTGTGTGTGGAAGAGAGGTGCTTGGTTCCTCGATATGAATACCTGCTTCTTTCAGTTCCTGTAATATTTCACTTTTAGTTCTCGTCATAGTTCTTCTCCTATGCTACGTATTTTATCGCAAACGTCAGCCTCGTTGTGCTATCTGGACTGTCTAACGCCTTGCATAGATATTTCGTAGTCTCTCCTTCAATTGCTATAACATCACCATCAACCAGACCCACGCCTTCATCAAAGGCGAAGAAAATCTCTGACTGAAAAATCGGTGACCTCTCATCTCTTGCATTACAAATAATCGGTTTTACATAATACACTTTGCCGTTGCCTGTACTCTTATACGCTAAATACGGACACAGAGGGAAAACAATCCCAACCATATCAATCCCGGTCCACGATTGCTGATTATAGTCCTGTGAAACATAAGCGAACGGCCTTACCACCTGGCGCATCTGCCAGTTTGTAGTTCCATTTCCATTCTCCAAATTACATTGGAAAAAGCCATGAAAATTCGAGAAGCCATCAGTGTATTCTTTATTCGGATTTCGCTCCACTACCGCAAGGAATGAACCCTGGTAATTATTTCCACTGGGTTCTGATTTCGCCATAATAACAAATCCCGTAGCATCAACCCAGAGATAGTATGTTACCTGCAGGGTCGCCATATCGACTGTATTGCTTGCGCCAGAATAATAACTTTCAAATGCTATGAAAGTGAAGTAATCTGTTGCGCCATAGATGTGAGCACCGCTGTCCCACGATGCTGAAAAAGTAATCCTCAATCCTTTACTATACGCCCAAGATGAGCCACCGTTCCACCAAGTATTAATCTGCGTGTTAATACATTCCAGCGCAAGATATACGACCTCGGCGCCATTCGTGTATTTCAACGCTCGCCGTGCAAGGTTTCCTGTTTTTGTAGTGGTTGTCCAGGCTGCGTCTGCATTCGTCCAGTTTCCGCCAGAGGAGGCAATTAAAGCGGCGGCTATTTCATCTATGATATCGGGTAATATCTTCGCGCCTGTTGTGTATCCCATTTAACTCGACTCCTGGATCGCCCTGTTAAATTCAGACACTGTCGCCAGACTTGTTTCTGGCAATTGTATCACAAGGCGGCGGTATGATTTTCCAGCGGGCGCAGGTTCTATACTGGCAATCCCGTTTGCCAGTTCCTCTAATATTTCCCGGTTACTCATTGGCATTTTTTTCAACCTGCTGTCCCAATTCCTGTTTTAATTTCTTATCTCGTTCCATATCGTAGATATTTCCTATTACCCTGCCTTCTATAATCGTTGGTTTCATTTTATTTATACCTCCACGAACCAGCAGCCGTTAAGTATTCTGCCGCCGTTTGATAGTGAATCTCCTTCTCTACATACTGCTTTTTCGTTTATTCCTGCTATTATAAAATCAAAATCTGAACCTGCGCTTGTAACCGTTACACCAGTGTCCACTTCATCACCCACAACCGCTACTGCACGTTCTACTTCCACATCCGATACATACATGATCTTGCTTTCGATATCCCAATCACTGGTTGCAGCGCCTTCTTTGTATGCTTTATGAATTGTGCTGTCGGTTACAACGCTCACCCCACAACTACCGGATACCGTTTTAATTTCAAGATAATAATTTCCAGCCGGCAAAGGATTAAATATAACATGAATTACACTTCCACCTGCAGGTAAATCGGATTCAGTTTCATAGTAGGTCAGGGCTTTTGTTGGAGTATCGTAAAGATTGACTCGAACCCTTGAGCCTTCGACTGCATTTCCGATCTTGACCTTGATGCGTCCGAACCAATGGGCAGCAGAGAACTGTTCCCCAACCGAATCAATCATGTAATAATTGGATCTCGTCGTCCCGTTATAAGTTTCCATAAACGTCCCGTCTTCTGGCCGGACTTCTACAAAAACAGTGTCCTGCTGGCTTGCGGTGATTTTTCCGATCGTCATTATGCTGACCTCTTGAAGACAATCTTTCCTGTCTTTCCGGCAGTAATATGGATCTCGCATGGCGCCCCGTCAGGGCTGCACTCCACTGTCGGCTGTACCAGAGACAAAGCGCACCCGGAACCGACTATTTTGTTAGCGGAGCCGCCGCCGAGCTCCACCCCATTGTAGAGCGCTTTTCCCGTACCGGATGTATCAATAGTTATATTCTTGTTTGTTCCCGCAGTCAGAGCAAGCCCATCTGCACCAATAATACGTCTGATCACAAGCTCCTTATTGGTTTCCAGGAACTTCCAGATCGCCTTGTCAATAAGGTCCTGCGTATCGTTGGTGCTCTTCTCCATGATCTCCTACTCCGAATATTCCCAATTGTAGTTGAACCGCATCGCCTCTATCTGCTCATATCTCTGTCTCCCGCTGAACCTGAGTACCTGTTTTGTACAAAGGAAGTCCTCCTGTGTTCCCGTAAGTTCATCATCCAGCCTTACAGTCTTCCCCACAAGATCCGTTGTATCTATGTACTGCGGCTTCACTACTGCTGAGATATAGACAACTGGTGCATGATACGATTCCACAAGTTCATGGGCATAGAAATCACACTTTAATTGGGTGTCAAAATCCATGTTCAGGATGGTGTCAGCTCTGAGACCGAACAGGTTTATTGATCTGCCCGCTACTCCGTACATGAATTCCTCAACTTTTATCCTGCATCCCCAGAAGCCGGTGATATTCAGACCGGTGTTAGGCGATATGTTCATTGATAGTGAATAGTAACGGTAATCCGTAACATGGCTAATCTCCTGCCCGGCTGGTACCCTGAGAAAGAATCGTTCTTCCAGTAATGTTTCAGGACTGTCTATCGGACTTGAGAATCCACGCAATTTCACGCTTCCGGTCCTATCACTCACTGTAGTATTTGAGATCGTGACTTTCAGGTAATTTACCTTTGTTGGCTGTTGTACAGTGTTTATGTAAAGGTCATTTGATGAAATTAATACCCCAATATCCATTTCATAAGGATCATTACCCACCCACATATTATTAGTAAGGGGCGTGGTTGTGAGTTGGATCTCACTATCTACTGATACAACCGAACATTCCTGGCCTGCTGGAATATTCTTCACTCGATCTCCGCTCTTTACACCCCAGGTCTGGAAGGAAGCGTCTGTGTCAATCAGTATTGTTGAACTACCCCCATCCGAGGCAACCAACTCCTCAGTACCCAACAGTAGTTTTTCGCCAAGCGTCTGGGTCTTTAAAGTTCCTTGTCCTTTGACAATAACATGATTCAGTAGTTTCTTGTAATCCTTCCCTATATCCTTTGGTGGCTGGAGTTTCCAGTCAGGGAGTGTTTGTGTGCCTTTGCCTTCTAACCGGATGGCATTGCCGGTCCCACCGCCCGACCCTGTTATGTTGGTGATATCTTTTACAAGTTTGTCCCCTGGCTCCAGTGGAACGGGATAATAAGTGCCTTTTGGCGTATCTCTCGGGATCACTACAGTACCCGTATTTGGGTTGGCACCCCCCTGGTCAGTATAAGTGATCGTTAATGTTAGATCCGAGCTGGTTATATCTTCGAGCGACTTCGCCCATAGCATGAGACCGTAAGGATGAATAAAATGGTCTGTGAATCCCACGCCCACTTCGAAGTCCCCGAATGCGACCGAGTCGATCGAAACCATCTGTGGGATAATATAGATGTAATTGTCATCCTGCAAACTGTCAACCTTGATCGCCCATTGCCCTGTGCGGGATATTTCCAGGATATCCATCTGTTTTGTTAATTCAGTAAGTGCATCCCATATCGTGTTTGTAAAGGTCGGGGAGATCAATTCTGTCTCGAAAAAGGATGGATGATATGGAAGCCTGGCAGGATCGTATCTATAGGTCTGCTTCTTCACAACTCCTGCTGAGTTTGCTATCCTGCACAGGTCTGCAAGTATGAAGTCTGTGGATCGATCGACATAGCTCTCTGTGCCGCCTGCGGACTCTGTGATATATATTGCCTCAAGTTCCTTTCGCCAATCGTAAACGCCGGTGGTTAGCGTCCTGTATTTGTTGCTGCCGCGCCTGTAATCCGGTGCGCGCAAATACCCATCGAATAACTTCTTATTCCCATCATATAGCCTGATCCCACGAGCCTTTTCGAGCGCCGGGTCTGGCGTATTCCTGACTGAAGTTATCTGCAGCACATCGCCTTCGAATAACGACCTGGTTATCTCTATCGATGCGCCTTTAGGGTGCAGAATTTCATATGTGCCAGTGCCGAAGCCATCGGGGCTCTTTATGTAACCTTCGAATTTGAGTGTCACAGTGACAATGGTAATGTCCTGCGTTGTAATATAACTATTGTATCACTATGGTGATAAATAACCGAATGAGATGTTGCGAAACATATCTTAGTGGTGTTGTGAGGGCTTAGGGGCATGATTTCTCCGCAACGTGCAGTCACTCAATCCCAGACTTAACAGGCTAAATATAAAGTATTTACTATTCATGTATTTTTAAATATGTAACTCATTTTCATGAGTAAATCATTTGAAAATTCCCCGTGCCGTAGAATGCCTTCATTGTAAGGCTATTGAGAAAGTAAAGGTCATAAAATAAAAGATATACGCAGTTTTTACCAGGCTTTTATTAGAAAACAACATCCAGAGACGATATAACCTACCCTCACCCAGATCTCTTATAATTGGTTCCATAAATGAGCTATGAGCGATTATTTTGTGTGTGGATAGGGTTTGGTATGCATGATAAGGATGCCTGTAAAAAGTGAATTTATTTCGGGGTTTAGTCAAACACCCGCCTATTTCTGAATTGGTTATCTCAAACATAAAAACTAAAAGAAAAAAGGTTAGATTGTTCGTGATGTTTTTTTATAAAACTGTTCGATAACAAATCATCAAAAATTTCAACTTTCATGTTGTCAATAAAATCATTAGCACTTTTTAAATTCTTTATATCTTCTTTTTTAATTCCAATAATATCACTTTTGACTTCGGATATAAAGTTAATATTTAAAAATAACATCTCAATAAGTTCATTAGCAACAGCTTCTTTATTAATTTTCTCTAAAATTTCCATCCTTTTTATTGAGAAAAATTGTTTATATGCTTCCAATAGCTCTGCATATATTGAATCATTATTATCTCCTGCAATTTCATCCTCTAATAACTTATATTCATCTTGTTTGAACGGTGGCATCAATTGAGGGTATATGTTAATTTCTTTTCCCGGCATTCTTGCTAATGTAAACTGAACCAATTTCAATTTGTGCTTAGATGTGTCATATTCTTTAGTAATTTTATCAAACGTCTTATTTAGTTTAGTAAAATTTTTATTTTTATTTAAGAACTTTTTAAAATTACCAAATGAAACTTCTTTATCTGAAATTGATACCAACATATTCATTTTTAATGACAGTTTAGTTTGAATCTTATCTTCATATCTTTGAATATAATATTGAAAAAACCCCGTTAAAATACCAACAAGTCCTATTATATTGTAAAAATTAGGCGGTATTTCTTCATTCAGAAGAATGTATCCATAATTAATGAATACTGCTACAGAAAACATCCAAATTATCAAAGTAAATAATAGATATTGAATGCTGTTTAAAAAAATAATTCTTAATAATAAAATTAGAATGAGAACTAGTTTACTCATGTAAAATCTGCGGTATATGTGGAAAGGTAAATTCACAACAGAGAAAATTATACTTTTTAAATAATTAACAATATTGATTATAATATTCCATTTCATTGATTTTAAATTTGATATTATTATACATAGTATTTTATTTATACTTCTTATAAAGAAAATAATTATATCTAATTTTATCAAAATCAAATTTAACAAGAAAATTAGTAAAAATTGTATTAATGCTACTTCAATAAATTGATTGACCAAATAGAATACTACTAAATTCGAAATAAAGAATGAGATTAAATCAAATATTTGCAGGAGGTATTTACCCTCCAAAAATAATTGCGTGAATGAATCCCCTTGTTGAGACATTTATTCTCTCCTTATAGTTGGTCCCCAGGATTCTTGACTTTCTGCAAAATGTTTCGCAACATCCTGTGTTTTTTTTTTGTTGGCATAATTTTACATTCCATTAGTCTGGAAGCCCTACTTCAGTCGTTGCATCAGCCAATAGATGAAATACATATCCAAGGAAAAAACTTGAAATAATATAGAAGGTAGAAAAAAATAGACCAACTAAAGTTGCTGTAGCTAAAATTTTCCCTGTTAGTTTTAAAGCCCTTTTACTATGACCTAAGCCTCTATGCATCCAACTTGTAGGCGGTTCTAAAATATCTGGAATAATAGAACCTAAGACAACAGCTATAAATGCATAAGTGATCGCTTCAGTAGAAATTTTAATAATTATATATATAAAATAAGTATACAAAAAAAATGCAACCACTCCTATTGTTAAGTGCTGTTGCTTATTCATGTATTTTTTGCAGCTTGTATCGCTCGATACATCTCTAAAATATCAGACCTTTCTCCATTGATTTTGAACTGATTTAGCTTAAGATGCATTTTCTTGAAAACAATTCCTTCTTCAACCATATTGTAAGATGTTATTTGATTAAGTGGTATTTCATTAATTATATCGGATTTGAATATTAATCCCGCTCTTTTATAAAAGATAATTCGATTTTTTGTTACATAGCCCTTAAAACCCGCTGCTATATCGTTATTATTTGTCCCTACATACAAATTACCTATTGTTGCATAAATAAGCATTTCATTCGGCATTAGGAATTTTTCTATTCCAAGACCAGACAATCTTGAAGTTTCGCTTACAGTTTTTTTTAAAATTTCTTGAACCATAATTCATTCCTCGGTAAAATAATAATAATAATTATCATAATAATTGCTATAGCTAATAAACATATCATAAATAATGAAAAGTTAGCATGCTCATATGACAAGCAAGGAGATTTTTCAAACTCGTTGTTACTGCGTCTAACCCTAAATTATATTCAGTTATTCAACATATAAGAAATCCGTGATTGCAGTCATCGACCTCCGAATAGAATTCGGGGTGAATCAGTCCGAAACTATGCCTTCACTCAGCGTTTCCTGGACAATCTCCCTTACCACTTCCCTGAACTCCGGGTCATTATAATCGAACCCTGTAGTTTGATCGGGTTCCTGAGATAACTGCTGGTCAGAATACCATGCTTGCGGCTCTCCCAAACCTATCACTGGTTCCGTTTCAGATGCCGGGCTCTCCACAACCGCCCGGATCTCACTAATATTCCTTGGTCCGATGTAGTTTTTACCCGATATTCCTTCCCATCCCGCCCCTGAGATTAATGGATTGGCTATCTGCGCCAGCTCTTGATAACGGGGATCCCTCGTGATCAATATGCGGTTCTTGACCTCTTCCGGAGTCCCGGGTCTGAAACCCGTCACCGGGCCATAGCTTTTCATTGCCGCGTAGTAAGCGGTGATTTTCTTGAGGTCAACCAGCTTCTCGATGTCTTCTGGTTTTGCAAGTTCGGGGGCATTGCCGTAGCGAACAGCATATTTGTCATAACCGCCAATGTCCATTGGTTGGAATCTGGACAGATCCGTACCCTGCACAGGCAGATCGAACTCCTTTCCCTGCTCTGCATCCCGCAGCCCTGATACCTTGTCATACTGCGCCCTGTACTCAACTAGCGCAGCCTCGATGACATTTATCTGCGCCTCAGACGTTGGGTCGGTGTAACCTTTCGCCCTGGCATCCTCTACCTTTTTCTTTTCTCCCCTGAGATCCTTTTCTGCGCTTCGTATCGCCGACCTGACGGTATTCAACTGCCGGTTATAAATCTTGATGTTTGCCGATTTCCTGAGATCGTAGCGCTTCTTTTCCTTTTGGGCTTCATTCTCAGGACGGCCCCGTGTATCCAGAGTACGCGCATTGATCTCTTCCACACCAGTGGAATACTCCTGCTCGACTCTCCCCCACGCCTCTTCCTGCTGAAGTTCACGCTCTGGAAGATTCTCAATATAATTCTGCGCGCTCAGCCATTCCATATTCTCTTCCCGCGTCTGCGTGATGTAGTTCCATGGCAGCGGCGGACCTCTGAGCACCGCTGGATAGACATGCCCGCCCTGTAGCTGCTCAAACTCACCCGATATGCCTGACTGCGCACTTGCCCAGTTATCCCTCTGCATCAGTGCCAACCGCTGCTCATATGAAAAGTCGTTGGGTCTTCCTGTATATTTCCTGTATGCATCCCGGATATCTGTGTCACTATTCTTCCTGATATCTGTCTTAGCCTGACCGACACCTGTAAGATATTTCACTCCTTGTTTCTCGGCATTTCTATCTTCGTAAACGTCCGAAAGCGTCCCAACATCTCTTCCGGTGCGCCCCACAATCAGATTTGACTCTGCGCTGTTCTGTGGATTATACCACTGCAAGATAGGATCAAAATCCTTGCCCGTATACGTATTGAATCCCAGTCCCTTCTCCAATGGATACTTGGCAAATGGTGTAGTAGCGCTGAAACCGTACAGCAGTGGGTCGCTGTAGGCTTCCAGATCAGTCGCTGGTGTGCGCATATAATTGAACGTGCCCGTGGACTTGTCCCATGGATACATCCATGTAATATCTCCTTCGGTATACTGCGGGAGCT
Source organism: Candidatus Methanoperedentaceae archaeon (assembly GCA_963753595.1). Taxonomy (GTDB): domain Archaea; phylum Halobacteriota; class Methanosarcinia; order Methanosarcinales; family Methanoperedenaceae; genus Methanoperedens. Next base: position 108,024 of record CAVWCX010000036.1, read on the forward strand.
CCTGGCCGTTGACTGCGGCTTCATTAAGTTTCCCGAACTGCGCAAACTTCCCCGGGCTTTTGACCAACTGCTTCCCCATTAGCGGGACATTGCCGCGCATCCATGCATAAAATGGCACTGCCCGCTTCATATAATCGCGCTCGAACGGAGTGAATGACTCCTTGGAATACTGGAACTGGAACTCGGAGACCCATGACCTGGCTCCCTGTATCGTGTCTCCTTTCATTATCCGGTCGTTAAATAGTGAGAGGCGGATGAAGTTCTCTTCATACTGGGCTACTGTTATCGGGGCATTCGCTCCCTTCTTTGCCAATTCTATAGCTTTCTCCTTCTGCGTATCCGCTATCTCATAGGAGAGCTTCTGAATATCCATCATGCCTGGCTGGCTGAGAATTCCTGATTCGCCAGCCATTTTGAGTAGTTTCTGCCCTGAATATTCTTCCCCCAGCGCTGTGGTAAAGACCTTTTCCTTATCCCCACCCAGTAAAAGTCTTGAGCTTCGATAATAGGATATCGGGTCAACCTCAGCTAACCAGTTGTTGAAAATGCCGCCCACCATATTCGATGCATGATATGCGGGATGGGTTACAGTTGCACTGTATTTCCATGCATTCAATGCTTTATCGTAGAGCTGCAGTGCGGCGCCGGTATCTCTTTGCACGAACTCTTTCTCGATATCTTCTGCGATTGGTTTTGGCAGCCACGCCCCTTTTATATAATCTACTGAACTCTGCACATATTCATCCGGTGATACCCGTGCCACATCTTCTGGAACGCCGTACTTCTCTACCGTCCACTTCAAAAGTTTTGCCTGTTCCACTGCCTGTATGCTTTCGGCTCTTCTGATGGACGTTGCTTTGAACGGGTTTGCCTCGAAGTAATCAAAATCTACTCCGAGTTCCTTTCGTGCCCTTTCATTGATCCCGGATACCGTTCCCTGTATGCTCCGTTTCGTTGTGAACTTGTTTTCCACAGAAAGCGGGGTGTACAATTCTGTCGAGACCTTCTTGCCCCCCTTTTCCAGGTACTTCTTCGCCTCAGGGGTCAAAGTGTGCCTCAAGTAACCCGACATCTCCGTATCCAGCAGCCCAAGCTCCTTCTCCTGCGCCGCAAATCCCTTGTTGTAAGACTCCAACTCTTCCACTATAGCCAGTTGCTCCTTTGTGAGCTTTCCAGATTCGCGGGTCACGGGCGTCTCTATCAGGTTAGAGACGATCTCTTCGTAGTTCTCTCCGAAGGCTTTCCTTGCTTCTTTTGCCAGCTCAATATCTCTTTCCGTGCCCTGAGCTATATCGAACCTGACCTTCTTTGGCAGGAGCATCGCCTTCTCGGCATAATCCGCCTCCATCGGAAGGAGTCTGGACGACCTCGGAAGACGCTTTACTGCTGCCCTCACCACGAATTTGTTTTCCAAATACTCCTGCATCCCGATTGCTTTCTTGAATGCTGCTGGATGTTCCAGAGAGAACTGCATCGCTCCTGTTTTTGCAGCATTCGTTACCGGGTCAAATACACTTCCAGGGATCAGATTCACTTCCTGCCCCCAGCCTCGAAGATTCACCCCGCCTGCAGCAAGGACTGTCTTCTGAAACGCCGGATTTTGCTCTATATGGTGTGCGAACTCAAGGGTTCCCATCTCTTCACCATACTTTTTCGTGAATGTCGAAAGTTCCTTAACACCCGTTTTACTCAGTTTCAGCGCCTTTGCGCCCTTCCCGCCCACTGACCCGATCTTGACAGCCGCGCCAGAACCTAGCGAGAGGTATGTGGTCGGGGCAACTGCTATATCTAAAACAGTTCCTGCTGCGCCACGCAACGAGAAGAGACTTGTATCTTTGTTCTGGATGCCCCATGCCATGGATGGGGTTATCCGGTCTTTCCAGTCGTATCTTTTGGAGTCTCCGGTGAGCATGGCCTGCGCGTTCAAGATCGTTGCGCCTTCTATGTAACTGTCCATGTTCAGTATATCCACAGCAGTTCCGAGAATGCCCTGTTCTTCCGATGGCATCAGCGTCTGCCTGACCTGTTCCCTGCCAGCTTCTTGTTCTTCTTTTGGCAGGCTATAAAATGATGAAGTTGCTGCGATCCCTGCCCCCACACCAAGTCCTAAATTAATCCATGAAAATTTCTTTTTATCTGCGTTTCGTGCCTGATATTCGGCTGTTTCTTTTACACCCTTGCGCTGCAATTCACGGATTTGTTCGATTTGTTCAGGAGTTGTTATCTCTCCGCGAGATTCACGACGGGCTATAATTTCCTCTACCGTCGTTTCTGAAATCCTATCGATTTCAGTCTGCGTGGTTTTTACGATGATTGGTGGTGATTTTATTGGAACCGTTGGTATAACTGGGGGTGTTGATGGCGGTATTATCGGCGATGCCGTTGATGTTGAGGCAAGAGGTGACGGTATTGGGGATTTCGGTATGTTGTCGCCCATGAATGTATCCTGGAATATCAGGTCATCCAATTCCCTTCTCTCAGACATCGATAATTGATTGTAACGCTTTTTAGATAGTTCTTCCAGTCGTGGTTTTACTACTGGTATTATTGGATTTTCTACATAAAATGGATTTATAAATTCTGGTTCCTCTAGTTCCTTTTTTTTGTAATCTTTTAACCAATAAGATATTGGTTTGTCTGGATTTATGTTATATTCTTGCCACTTTTTGAAATTATTTTGTATTAAGGTTGTACTTTCTGGCAAATCGGTTTTTGCATAATACTCAAGAGTCAGTTCCTTCAATTCATTTTTTTCAGTCCAAGACAATTGATCATAAGGCTTTTTAGATAGTTCTTCCAATCTTGATTTTGTAGCTGCACCCATTGGTTGGGCATCATACTCTGCCATTAGTCTGTCTATCGTCCACTCTTCATCTGGTGTTTCACTGAGCAGTTTCTTCACATATGCCGAACGTGAGATGCCAGCTTTTTCCCACGATGTTAGATCGGGGCTTTTCCCAAGTTCTCCGACCTCATTTGCAAGGAACGACTTGAAACCAGGTTTTGTAAACCCCAACCCTTCAATTCCCCTGGCTAACTTCTTTGTTTTGGTGACCGCGCCTATTCCTATTAAATTGGTTGGTTGTGCAACGATATCTGTCACAAGGGCTGCTAATGGATCTTCTATCCCAAAAACGTTCGATGGTTGAATTTTATTACGAATACCTCCCATTGCCCCAATCCCCGCATAACTTCCCCAAGCAGCCTGGTCTATGAATGATAATGGAGTTAATGCCGCCCCAACCGCCTGCAGGCCAGTCCATGCAATATCTAATGGCAAGTATCTTCTATACAGTGATAATGTACCATCTTGTGCCTTCTTTTTGAAATCTTCGCTTCTTGCCTGATCGTCTGCATATACGTCAGCGAGATTCTGATACCAGATACTTCCGAGTTCTCCCAGATTGTTATATATTTCTGTGAGCGATTCCTGTATCAGCGGATGAGTGTTTATTCCCATCGATTGCTGTGAATCGATCTGCGCCATGCCTCCTGTCACATTGCTCTGCAGGAACGGTAGACCCATAAACGGCAGGAATGCTGCTAAGTCACCGGGTTCATCTCCAAGGCCGGGATTCTTTAAAAGCGCCATATCCGTTTTTTGGATCGGCATCTCAACTACCTTCCCTGACTTTGTCGTGTAAGTTATCATGCCCTTTGCAGGATTTATCGAGTATGGCTTTGAATAATCACGAAGTTCAACCTTGCTCCCGGGTAATATAAGCGGCGGCGCAGTATTGAACGGCATCGGTTTTATCTCTTCTATCGCTGAGTACTGGTTGACGTTGAGATTCCATCTGCCCTGCCACTCCTGGCTTGCGACATTACCGAAATAATAGTTCTTTCCCTTCTCTACCTTCGGGATATTCTGCTGCTGGTTCCTCCATACTGTGAACTTGATACTTTCCCCCGATGAGTCCTTAAGGAGTCCTACCTGTGAGATCTTCGGACTGGTCGGGTCCCACAATTCTGTGACCTGGCCCCGCAGTGATGCGAAGGTGAAGTCCTTTGTCTTAACACCTTTTACCGTCGTGAGTGCACCCCATTTTGCAGTATCAACCTCAACATCATCAGCGCGCGCTGCCACTTTCAATGACTGCATATGCTCTTTTAGTCCCAGCGTACCACCTTTCTTCGACCAATGTTCAAAGAATGAGAACGGAGCGGTCTTTGCATATTCTGCAGCCATCTGGGGATCTAACAAATAATTGTTTATGAACTGAAGCTCCTGCTGTGCTGCTTCCTTATCCCTCCATTGCTTTTGCGTGAATATTGTGGCTTTGTTCAGTACCTTTTCTGGATCCTTGAAAGATAATAGGTCAGTACCGAGAGTGCCGGGTATCCGAGCGCCTGTGAAGAAAGATCCCGACAACTGCTCAATAGCTGTTGGTGTTTCATATGCTTTGTTTGTATTTATCCAGTCTAACGGAATACCTCTTTTCTCGTCCCATTGAGTTGCCCCCATTTTGTATAGGCTGTCATCAAGGCTTTCCAGCTTCTTTGAGGTGCTCAGGTCAAGGGGCAGCCCCGCCTTCATCCTGGATATGCTTTTGTCTATCTGGTCCTTCTCAACTAACTGGGCTCTCACCAAATCGTCCAGCTCTTTCTGAGACCAAATGCTTGCGCCTGACTGCTTTAACCCAATAATCTTTTGAATATTTGATTCGATGGTAACCCGCTTGCCCTCTAATATTCTCGCCATGCCTGTTGTAGTAGAGTACCCACCAATCTCGGCTTCGGCGTTATCTAATATATCCCTGCGATACTCCAGCTTCTTGAGTACAATTTCTTTCGTTCCCTGTGGTAGGTCTGAAGTAACGATTTTGTTAATTTCTCTGTCGGTAAGCCTGCGTTGCACACCAAGTGGTGAGTAACTGTTCATATTGACATCGAACGCTCGCGGACTCAATATATCTGGTTCAGTCCGTTTGATACCTGCATGCAGAGGTTTCCATGTCTGGTCCCACGGAGGTTTCCATTTGTCACCCAAGGCTGCCGACTTCTCGAATGAAGACTCAAATAGGCTAAGCGGTTGCTCTATATTAACGTCAGGTGCCGTCCTGGCTGCCGATCGTTCCGTCTGTATCTTTTTTATCGCCCTGCCGACTTCCATCCTGATCCTGGTTGTTGCCTCCCCGGATCCCTGGAGTGTTTTGAGAAGTTCCTTAAGCTTCTGGATTTCGGCAAAGCTCATTGGGATCAGCGATTATTGTTTCGGCTTAACTATCTGTACCGAACAATTCTTGTGTTATTGCCATACCGACTGCCTTATAAGTCCTGAGCGGATCACTTTTTAGTATCTCGACCTGTTCGGGTGTCAGTTTGCTCTTGGATATGACCGAGCCAATGAGACTTTGCTTTGCCTTCGCTCTATCTAAAGGGCCAGCAGGTGTGCCGCCAGTGATTATGTCTATTAGCAGGAAGTCCTGGACATTCAAAGACTCTAACTGGATCAGTTGTCCACCCAGAACCACAACTAATCCTGATTGCTCCGGCAGAGATTCCGGCGCTTCTGCGCCGATCTCCTGTGCCTTTTCAGTTATATTTTGTGGGTTTGGCTTGTTATCCACGCCACCCACTACCTTTTCTTCCATCCTGTCACCTTATGTTGTCTTAAACGCTACCGGGTGCTTGAATGTCAGCGTGAAGGTTTCCATTGCGATTCCGCCTGCTTCCAGACTGTCGTTCATCTCGTTTACCCTGGCTTCCTTGTATATTCGGTAGCTTATCGGAGTGGTATTTGAGTACTTTTTTGCGATGACCATGTAAGCGTCGTTTTTCGCACAATCAGTAAACTTGGTCATCAGGTCGTGGTTTGTTGCCTGCGCGAACGCTATGTTCAATGCTCCAGATCTTTGCACCACATCCACGGTCACAGCATCGTTGCCCAGCTCTGCTATCTCTATGGTCTTTGTTGATACCTTCATCTGGATTGCCTGCTGGACGCTGTATGCGCCGTTTTTGATTTTTGGCATATATACCTGGACTATCTGCCCTACTGTGCATGCCGGAATGGCCACTACGGCAGGAGTCGCAGACGATACTGTTATGTCGGCTGATGCGACCTCTACATTATCCACATAAACCCTGGTGTATTCCGGAGTTGTCTCCCCGGCTTTGTTTGCCATTGTGAAATCTGTCTGCGCTGCGGTTGCAGTGAATTCTTTAAACTCAGCGTCATAGGTTTCTATGACGACATTTTTGCCTTTAGTTACCTGTACCATATTTTGAAGTCTCCTTTCAAAGAGTGTATGCTCTTTTTATTATGATATGTGGGGGATTGTATTTAAAAGTAACTTACTATTGTAATATCTAAGTAATATAACTGGCATCGGGCTGAAGGCGCCGAGGCATCTCATCCCCGTTGCAGGTGGGTAGTTAAAGTATTACTTATTTTGGTATTTAACGACAAAAGGGGCAAGAAATAAAAAGATTTAATGGAAAATAAGAATAAGCTGAGCTTCAATTTGGAGATTTATTATGAATTTTCGATTTGCAGGTTTTTCTTATATTATGTCAATAAATCTACAACTTTTTGTGCTTTTTTTCTGGAATATTCACTTTTATCTGTCTCAGCAATTCTCTTTAATAGTGGTTTGTATTCAATGATAGATGTTGAATTTCCTTTTGCAATCATTCCTAAACTATCTATGTAAGCATCTTTAAGCCATTCTTTTTGGTCTACTCCCAACATTTTTTCAGCTGACAAATCCATTGTAATAACTATTTCTTTTGTCTTGATTTTTAAAGGTTCTCTTTTTGTGACTTCAGTCGGATTATTAATATAATCAACCATTATTGGAATTGCCTCTTTGATCGGATTTACATCTTTTAAGCCTATTTTACCAAGATTAAAAGCTGCAAATCGTCTAGAATTCCATTCAGGGCTTTCCTTGATTGTTCTAATCAAATGCGGAATCAGAGGTTTTACCCAGTTAATATTTATTTCCCCTAACTCGCCTATAATGTTACTTGTAACATATTTTTCAAAATTTTGCTGAATACGATTTACATAGTCTATGACTAAGGCTTCAAATATTTGGTTATCTTTTTTTACTAAAAGAATCAGCAAAGATTCAGCAGCATTTGATATATTTATTTCATTTGATTTCAATAGGTTTTCGACCAAAATTCTTAGTTTTTCGGGATTTTTAATCAACTGTTTCTTTGGGTAATAATATGATTTTAAGTTAAGAACTATCTGAGTTGCTCTTTGATGGTTTTTCTTTTTAATAAATTCTTTAATTTCTGTGAATAAGAGATCATAATCCTCCATATCTAAAAGATTAATTTCCTTATTCATTTGGATCTCATAAGTGAATTTCTTCCAAGCTTCATTTGAAGAAACAGGCATATCTTTAATTGGTTTCATTTCTTCATTAATAGTGCAAAATATATTTTCAGCTTCATTTTCCGAGAGATTTAATTCAGAGATTAAATCCTGAATTCTGTTGACAACTCCTGGAGCCAAGAAACTCATTTCTGCATTAAATTCTCTTATTCCAATTTCATCCATTTCTTTTTTTGACAATGGCTTTCCATTACAAGATCCAACATTCCTACATCCATTTAAATCAAGATAACATACTTCAAAATAGGTTTCTAAAGCTTCTTTTAATTTTTCTTCTTCTTTTAATTGTTCAGCCATATGGAATTTGTTGTTTCTGTAGAGTCCCCATTGTTTTGTTGAGGCAAATTTGATAATTCTCTCATTAAATAATCTCCATTTTATGTCATTTATTGAAGGTTCTTTGCCAAACTGTTTTGTTAATTCTTTTTTGGCTTGCACATATTCTGGATCATTCATCAATTGCTCTTCTTCTTTAGTTTTGGATTGAAGATTCCACTGTACCTCGATTTCATCTTTTTGTTTATCTGTGACTAAAACCTTTTTTCTATCAATGGGTCTAGTTCTAACATAGATTTGCTTCCCACAAAATTCGCATTTCTTCTTTCTTGTGGGTATATGTTCAAGCATACTTTGGCAATATGGACATCTATTAATTTCACCCACCTTATCTATGTTTGAGCTTTTAGGAAGGGGATTAGTATTGGATATTTCCTTATTAACCGAACTTCCAAATAATTTCTTTAAAAAATCCATTATTACAGCTCAATTATTTTACCAGCAAAATTTTTAAACTCTTGATGATATGGTCTATGAGAAATTAGAATTATTTGTTTATTTTTTGCTATCTCTTGTATCGTATTCATGGTCTTAGCCAATCGTACATTATCAAAATTATGAAAAGGATCATCTAAAATAAGAGGTATATTTGTATTTCCACTTAATAAATCAGACATTACAGTTCTTAAGGTAAAGTATAATTGATCTTTTGTCCCCTGACTTAAATAAGAAACATCAATATATTCTTTAACTTCCGATTCTTTAATTTTAATATCTAAAGTATCTTCTTCGATTTTCAAATCAGAATACCTTTCATTGGTTATTTCTTTTAAAATTTGCTTTGAATTTTTTTCGATTGCGGGGGTAAATTTATGGTGGACTTCGGATTCGGCTAATTCTAAGAAATGAGCTGCCAATCTATATTCTTCAACTTTTCTTTTTAATTCACTTTGATTTTCTTCAATTAAATCTAATTTCTCTTTAACTTCTTCAGGACTTTCAATAAGTGTTGTAGTTGTTTTAATACTTGTTCGTAACTCTACTTTTCTCGATTCTAATGATTTCACTTCTTTTCTTAGTGTTTCCAGTTCATCAAAATCATTTATATTAAAGTTTACGAGTTTATAATTCTCTAATCTATTTTCGTAAATAGCTTTCTTATTAATTAGATCCTTTTTCTCAGAACTGTATTTTTGTAGTTTTCCATTATCTTTTTGAACTGGTTTTTGTATCTCTTCTTTTTGTCTTATTTTGATTATTCCCCAAATTATTAAAGGAATACCAATTATAGCGCCAACACTGACTAATGATATTAAACCACCAATTAAGAAGCTTAAACTGCCAATTACAATTAAAATAATCCCTATGGTTTTATCAGAGGTTGTTTTGGTGGAAATTTCTCTATCTTCTGATAATGTCTCTATTAATTCATCCACCTTTTTTATTTGTTCATTAAGATGTTTATCTTCACCTAATAATTTTTCTTTTTCGTCAAATAACTTGTTATTTTTTTCTAGATTTTCCAATTTTGTTACTTTCTCGGCAAGTTTAGTACCTATGCCTTCGAGTTCTCCACTATCCTCTATTACCAATCCCCTTGTTTTTTCAACAGATTTTAATTCCTCATTTAATTCGCCTTTTTCTTTGTCTAAAATATCAATTTCTTTGAAAGAATCTTTTGCTACTTTGTTTATTTTTGCAAGTGCCTTAGTCGCAGAAGATTCAGCCCTACCAGCAAAGACCTCTTCAATCATATCCTTAATTTTATTTTTAACTAAATTATCTTCTAATATGGCTATTTGTGATTGTCTAATAAATGCAGTGTTTTCAAAGACTTTTCTATCATCAAAACCAAAATGTTCTTTTAAAAATGGGTTTATATTTTTATCAGTTGTTGCAATCTCCTTCATTTTGCCATTTTCCATTTTTTCAAGTCTTCTTTTTCCAGATTTATAATCCGAAATTATTTTAAAAATCTCAGCTTTATCTGTTTTATATGTTAAAGTAGTTCTACAAAATTCATTGTTTTTCCAACAGAAAAAAGGTTGAATTTGAGATTTTGTATATTTGAAAATAGAAGCCGATATCGCTTCTAATACTGTGCTTTTTCCAGCTTCATTTAAACCTGTGATAAAATTTATTCCCTCATCAAAATCTATGGGAGTTTCTTTTGCAAATTTTCCGAACCCTTCAATTTCTAATTTTATTAATTGAACCATTTTATCACAATTTTTTATCTAAATATCCTATGCCTATTCTCAAAGCATTTTCCAATCTTTTTTTCTTTTCAGAATCTTTCTCCTTTTCGATTTCGGCTTTGATTAATCTTATGAGATTGCCTCGTATAGTTTCATCTTCGGTGAGATTCTCTGGTAAATGAATGTTATCCACAATTTTGAGGAAGAAATATTTTTCATCAAATTCCTTTAATAAGAGTTCAATATCGAGATTAAGATCTAATGAAGGGAGCCCTTTAAGAACCAATCTTAAAACCTTTCTTTCGCCCTTATTTTTTTCAAGAATTTTTCTCATCTCGGAATCTGATTCAAAATTTGTACAATCAATCTCCAGCGTTTCAAATTCTCGTATGTTAGTTTTTATTGGTTTAACAGTAACATTACCTTCGTTATATGAAGCTAATATAACTGAACAATCTTTTTTATTCTTAAATGTCAGTGGTTCGGGAGTTCCTGAATAGAAACATTTGGTCTTACTTTTGATCTCTAAAATATCATGAAAATGCCCCAATGCAACGTAATCCAATTTGCAATTATCCAAATCAGTTGTTGTTATTCTCCTATAGCCTGCTTCTGGCTGTTCATCCCAATTAATATCAGTTATAGAACCATGAATTAATCCAACCTTGAAATTATCGGAGTCTTTTGCTTTAAATCCTTTGAGAGGTTCTTTTGTATCATCCATGTATGCCAAGCCATAAACAGTCAGCCCATCTATTTCTTTAGCTTCTAAATCGGGCGAATCAAAAATAAGAATATTTGAAGGGAACTTATGTTCCAACCAGGGGCTTCCTTTTTTGTAAGGATCATGATTTCCAGAAGAAATAAAAACAGTAATTTTTTCTTTGTTTAATCTTTCAAATTCGCTAATTACAAATTTTACTAATGATTTCTGTGGCTCAGCCGTATCAAATAAATCTCCTCCAATCAGCAAAGCTTTTACCCTTTCTTTTATACATAAATTAATAATATTCGAGAATACGTCTTGGCAGTCATTTCTGTGAAGTTTAGATTTGTCTCCAAGAACTTTAAATGTGGCTCCTAAATGAAAATCAGAGGTATGAACAAGTTTTATATCCATAATCCTACAGTTTAAATATATACGGTTGTATATATAGACTTGCCTTTAAGTTTTCATTGGGTCTTGCAAAGCAGGCGAACCTACTCTTCAAAAATTTTGGAGTCTTTTATCTCAAAAAAATAATTCAGGAGAGTGCTTATTGATTTTGAATCTCTTTATAGTTGTATTCGTGCCCATTTTTGCACCACTAATTGTTCCTCTGATTAAGACATTCCAACGGAATCACGAGAACGAACATATGTTGCAATCACTAAACTCCGTATGATGTATGAGGCCTATTTATAGCGTTTTTTACAAGCGAAGCAATAATAACCTTAGTAATAAGCATCATTCCACGTTACACCTATTGCACAGTTATGGCTCGAACCTGGTTCATCGCTGTAAACGAATGTATTCTCCCCAGCATCTGCCTCCGGCACTGTACCGCTTATGTTGCCCGCTCTGCTGCCATTTATTGACACTGTGCCATCCTTCGATATGACCATTACATCGCCCGGGTTGAGTGTTCCGTTCCACTCCATCTTATCTTGTCCATTGCTTATTGCTGGATTTATGATTGTGCCGATAGCGGTCAGAGTCCATTCTGGCGTTGTCGGCGCACGGCCGTCTGACGTTAGCTGAATATCCACTGGTGATGATGTTACTGCCACTGTTGCTGAATCCCTTGCTATACTGTATTCCCTTGTGTCAGCCGCCAGCATTGTTATTGTGATCTTGCTATCTTCTGGTTTTAGTATATCCAGTATCTTTTTGAAGCCCAGTGACAGCAACGTTATCTTTCTTTCAGGATAGAGTTTCAGGATTTTCTCTGTGTTATCGAATAACACTTTTCTCAGGTTCAGGTATATCTCATCATTGCTGACATATCCTTCCCAGATAATTGTCCTCAAACCCCTATCGTCTCTGGCAAACTGCCTGTTGTCCTCCCCCAATTTGGGGATCGTATCAGTTTCAGGTTCCGTAGAATCAGTGATCCTGTGAGTGAATTGAACAAGATTTATTCCATTCAGCTCGAAATATTTACATTCCAGTGTCATGTTAGCTCGTTGTTGATGACATACGCAGCCTCTTACTTCCTGTAATCTCAAACCGTCCGGTTCTCAGGTCTTCCAGCATCGCCTCTCCCTTCTTCTCGTAGTAGTTCATTACATCCGGTTTTATGAGCGCGCTATTTGAACCGCGTTGAATATCCCGCATCGCCTGCGCCGTGCTCTTGAACTTGCTGATCTTCTGTATCAACTGCGGCCTGTCGGCAAAAGGCGTCGTGTATCTTCTGTATAAGGAGGCATCGATCTCTGCATCTACGCCTGTTATGATCTTGATTATTTCAGCATCGGTTATCACAGCTTCATTGCCGATGTCGTTCTCTTCGAATACTTCCCTGATCTCATCAACTGTGGAATACATTTTATCGTCTCACCTTAAAGCGCGCTCTCTTGATCGTGACGAAGTCTGAATCGTTTATTACTGTCGCCTTTGTGGTGTATGTGCTTCCGTTGATCGCAGTTGCCGGGATAGTGTATGTATAGAAATAATTGCCTGTCCCCTCCTTGGCGGCTGACCCGGTCGATACCTTGTTCCCGTCAGTATCAAAAATATCTATAGTCACCGAACTGGGGTCAACTAAAATGTCATACCTGTCCCTGGTCTCGATTTCAATAAAAGCTGTCTCCCCCGCGTCATATTCTCTCATGTTCCGGCCACCTGTGATAACTCCTGTGTTACTTTATCCGGCTCTCTGAAGTCGATCTTCACTTTGTTTGGCTCGGTCAGTTTGACCTTTACTAACAACTCATCCGTCATCACATGTCCTTCTCTTCACGCTTTTGCCTCAGTTCCCTTTTCCAATACCCGGAATCGGTAACGACAGGTCTTTTGCTCTTTCAAGCAGCTTTTCAGCAATGAATGCCGACGATATGCCTGCAACCACTGCTGTTGTTGGCGTAGTCGCTATAACAGCAGCAATCGCCGCCCCGATGACCAAATTAGAGATCCCGCCCAGATGGACATACTTTGTACCATCCTGTGCGGTCTCGATACACGGCAGGGCAACTGCCCCTTTTTGTTCAGCAAGGCTCTTTATGAGTCCGCCTACCGCGCCTGCCGCCGCGATTATGATTATCAGTTCCATATTACTGTCCCTCCTTTGCGGGATCTATCATTTCATCAATTCAAGTTCCGTTTCTATCTTTGTATTCGGATGCGGGCAATTTGGACACATCGATTGAACGAGGAGCGTCTTTGATACGATCAGGTCCACCTTTGCAAGGTTTCCCCCATAAACATCGAGTTTGGCTGTCAGGTTCTTGATCTCATCCCGCAGTGATTTAAGAAAGAATATTGTTATCGATCCGATGGTCGTTACAACTGTGACGACCACTCCTACTATTATTTCAGTTGGTATTTCCATCGCCGCTGCTCCAGATAAAAAAGAGAAAGGAGCTACCTTACGAGGTAGTTCCGACCTCTATCTCCACGAAACCTTCGTTCTTGTATATCCTCGGAACTGCCCAGCCTTTCAGTTCTACAGGGAAGTTGCCGCCTGCAGCTTTTGGCAATCTGTCAGGATATGGATTCTCACTGACCACGAACTCGGCTACGACCGGGTTCTTGACTGCAAGATATACCTTGCCTTCTGCGAAGCCATCGTTTATCTTGAGCCATGTTCCGTATGGGTCTGCGTCCGGGCTTGCCCTGAACAGCGGAGCGATCGTTTTGTAAAATGGCTGTCTCATGCTGTCCAGGTTGAACAGGAACTCCATATCCAGTGAGTTTCCTATCAAGAACAGCGGATTGCTCTTATAGTTACCATCAAGGAGCCTCTTTGCCTTTACGATATCTGCATGTGGATCCTGTGTTGCGCTTCCCCAGATACCGGCATTATCAGCCGCAGCTATCTTGCCATTTGCGTTTGCCTGTGCTGCCGCTACGATACCGGTGATACCCAGTGAGTCATCGCCGTTTATTGTCAGACTGTCCTCAAGTCTGTGAACATTGTCAAGACAGATATCAACATACCTGTTGAACATCGCCGGATTTGATTTAAGATCCTTCTCGTGGACGCTGAACCAGTCCATGAACTGCAAGATATCCTGTTTGGTCGTGGTCTGTTTTATTCCGGTCTTTCCGGTCGGGGTAGAACCTTTCGCCACGACTTTGGCGCCCGGGCCTGTTCTGTCATAATCCACAACAACATCGATCTGTACGGCTTCGTCAACCTTCCTTACGGGCATCACGTTCCTTGCAAACATGTTGTCAAGGTTTATGTTCACCCATCTTGCAATTTCTCTGCTCCACTCTTCCAGATAATTATCCGGGATCGAGAGCCCATCGTTCTGTATCATTTTTACACCATCCTTGCCGGAACTGTGCCGTTTTCAGTGACCTGGTCTTCGACAGCCATCATCCTGCTATCTAAGGTCTTCATCCCGTCCTCTCCCAGAACGCCGTTTGTGCTTACGGCTAACTTGCCGTTGCCCACCGGTTCGAGGTACTGGCCGGAAAGTGCTGTTCCTGCAAGACCGACTTCGGCTTTGCCCTGGTCAATAATATGCACGGGGTCAAACTGCGCGTAAGCTTCCTTGTCCTGCATTTCGTCTGCTACACCCAGGTATTCGTTACCCGCCCTGATGTCATCGATGAACAGGGTCGCTGCGCCCGGGTCGCTTGCTGCATTTATGCCAACGGAAATTGTGGCATCCCTGACTGCACCCGCTCCGGTCACTGCAACTTTGATATATCTCCATAAACCTGCAGCAAGTGCAGGGATATTCAATGTTTCATCCGGGGTTGCACATGCAGCGGTCTCGTCCAATACGAGCTGAAAAACATTTGCTGCCACCGGAATATCAGACTTAATCCATAAACCGATATACTTGTATCCTGAGAGATCCGCTGCCACGAAGTCGCGTGTGGCGACAAGGCCGGTTGTGAAACCTGCGGCGATTACCAGCTTTGCGCCCTTGGCATTTACTTTTTTTGCTTCTGTCTCGGCTGTTGCTGTTACGTTTGCCGCTGCTGCCCATGCGACCTGGCAATCGTCGATTATTTTCTCCATGTGCTTTCCGATGGTGAGTGCGCCCCTGCGCTCAACTGCATCGCGAAATGCAATTGCAGCGGCTGCTCTCTTTGTGCCTATACCGCTTCCCAGTTCCTCAACATTCACTGGATTGTTTACCATTATTTCTCACCCACTTTTGCATAAGCATCGTCTATGATGCTCTTTACTGGCTTCCCGTCGGTCCTGGCTTTCAACCTTGCAGCCTCAAGGGTGCTTGCGGCTGTATCTGTGAGACGTTTAAAGTCCCACTCCTTGAAATCCTCAGTCTTGAGGGTCGGCGTTGCGTCCATTATCTGTTTTATCAGTGGTGCACGCTTCTCCTGTTCTGCTGTGTCTATTGTTGCCTGTAATGTTGCGATCCTGGCTTCACTCGCTGCAAGGGCTTTGCCCTGATCAACGAATGCAACCTCTTTCGCATCAAGCAGTTTCTTTGTCTCGTTAGCCACCTTCTGCGCTTCTGTGAGAGCTGCAGAATCGGCTACAAGTTTCTTTACCATCTCAGGCGTGTACCCCACACCATCGACTACTATGCTCTCTGCCATTGTTTCCTTTGTCTCCTTTGCCTTTATTTCATCAGTAATTGATGAGTTTGAATCTGTGGGTGCGGCTGAGTTGTTCGCAGGCGGCTGCTGTTCTTCCTCTCTCCCCTGTGCCGTCACCATGGATTTTGTTATGCTCCTGATGATCTTCGCCATGCCAGCATGCTTCTCTTTCGGCATCTCCTGCATCAGCGAGTTCATCCTGTGTATCATAAGAAGCAGACCGTTTATCCCTTCGACAAACCGTCCTACAAGTTCCCTGTCTTTTGTCTGCAGACCTGCTGCTGCTTCGTGCAGTTTTCCCAGGTCTTTTTCGATCCCGTCAGCAATCTCTTTTGGAATAGTTACAGGTTCTTTCGGGTTTGTCTCAGGATCATCCGGAACAGCAGAATCCAGGATGCCGCACTTCGGTCTTGAACATCTACCAGCTTTCACAACCGCTAGATGATCGTACAGGACTTTCTTCTGCACCGCTTGATACGGCTCATCTTTGAATGTCCCCGGCTCTTCAATAATATCAGCGTAATAGCCTGGACTGAGATCCCGCTTCCCTTTCCTGATTTCATCTGCAAGGACTTTGTCTGTAATGAGAAGATCGCCTGTGGCGACATTATTATTGAGTGTGACAGTTTCCGGAAGAACCCTGCCTTTTATCTCAGATACATCAATTATCACTCTGGATCGCGGATGCTCATCCGTTATCATCATCCGCTGCATTGTTGGCATTGAATCTGCAAGCGCTTCCGGGGATTTCAGGATCTTCTTTCCGTTGTAATCCAGCACCATTGCCCTGCATATTATGGCGTCTTTTACCAGCAGGCCGTCCTTTGTATCAACTATTTTGGAACTGTCTATCTGGATGTCCATTGAATCGGAGAACATTATCCTGTCTGCTGCATCGCTAAGTGCAATCATGTGTACCACCCCGTCGTTACAACGAGTGGATTCGGTGTTTTGATCGTGGAAACCATTTAAAATTAGAATTGTTCCTGTTCATATATTAAGTCTAACTTACGGTTGCATTACCCAAACAATATTAAGGGTTACTGCTCCTCTAATATTTTTAGCAAGGAATCTATCTTTTTTAAATAACATATTTATCATAAAAAATAACAAACAAAATTATGAACACATCACACATTTACCCAGGAGCACATACGTTAAACGCAGACATTACTATCAAAGGATGTAATGATGCTATTGAATTCTATAAAAAAGCATTTGGCGCGACAGAAAGAGGGAGGATCCTCATGCCCGACGGTTCAATCGCCCATGCAGAAATAGAGATTGAAGGTTCACTGCTTATGATGGCAGAAGAAAAACCTTCTTTGACAAATAAAAGCCCAACAACCCTCGGCGGAACTCCTCTTATATTAGCTTTATATGTGAAGGATGATGATACTGTTTTTAAACAAGCTATGGATGCGGGAGCAATGCAAGTAAGGCTAATAATAGACGAGTTTTATGGAGACAGGGTTGGACATGTCATTGATCCGTTTGGATATGTATGGATGATAGTAACCCATAAGGAAGATATGAGTTTTGAAGAAATGCAAAAGAGAGCAGATAAGATGTTTGGAGAAATTAAAATATGACTGACAAAGACAAATGAGAGATAAACGATTTATTGCAGAACATCGGGGCGGACCTCTAACAAAGGAACAGCACTATCAGTTAATTGAATGGGCTTGCGACTGTGCGGAGAATGTATTGCATCTCTTCGGTGAAAAAATAGATGAGCGACTAAAAAATGCACTAAATGTGGCCAAAGAATGGAAACAAGGAAACGCCTCGGTTGGTGTCGCAAGAAAAGCTTCATTAGGTGCAATTGCGGTAGCGAACGAAGCTTCAAACCCGACTGCAATTGCAGTGGCTCGTTCTGTTGGACACGCTGCTGCAACTGCTCATATGGCTGACCATTCATTAGTCGCAGCGTTGTATGCTTTGAAAGGCGTGAAAAATGCAGGTAAATCAATAGATGCAGAAAGAAAATGGCAAAACGAACAATTGCCATCAGAAATTAGGGAGCTTGTCCTAACTGCAATAAGTAAGAAGGTGTAATAAATAATCATATGGAAACATACATCATTTTATTGCGCGCAGTTATGCCAACAGGTAAGAACAAGGTTCCAATGGCCCAGCTTCGTGTGACGCTAGAGAAAGCGGGGCTTAAGAATGTACGAACATATATCCAGAGTGGCAATGCTATCGTCAAATCAAGCATGAAGGCATCAGATATAGAGAAGCTAGTACATCAAGTTATCAAAAATGATATCGGCGTCGATATTATCGTTGTTGCAAGAATTGCTACTCAATTTGGTAAAATTGTAGAAAACAACCCCTTTTTTGGAGAAGATACCTTTTTTTCATGTCGCCAAAAAAAAAGGATTCAGGTAGCCTATGCAGTGAGTTTTGTCTGTGGGTCTGCCTCTGTTGGTCTCGATGATTTGGCTGTACCCATCGGCGCCGGTGTGCTGCTTGCCTTCTGAATTATCTGCAATAAAACTGTCTGCTCTGTGGTGAGCTTCGGCAGGCCATCCCTTTCCCTTATCTCATCCGGTGTTCTTGTAAACGACTTGACCTTCTCCGTATCTATCTGCGCCTGGAGTTTCAGTGCCCCAAGGCGTTCTGCTTCTGTCATCTCATACGGGCTATTCCATCGGATGCTCCACTCACCCGTATCCCCTGATAATCTCATAAGTACTGTTTTTAAGACACCTGATATCGCATTCTGTTTGGCTACTACTTTGCTATAGTAGGTGCTGCGATCCAACTGGCTGCCTGTTACTGCCCCCGTTGACAGGCCATACAATATTGTCTTGGGGTATTCTGTGACCCCAGCCAGTTGCTCCATCATCTTCTCGAAATATGGTGCAGGATTCAATACCGCGCCAGCCGTATTCAGGATGTTTGCTTTATAGCCGTCGGGAAAAGCAAGTACGGTTTTAGCGTTTATATCACCCAGCGAATCAAGAGCTGCCTCCCTGTCCTCTTCATTCGCATCTGGCGGCATATCTATCCCCAGTAATCCACCGCCTACGCGCCACATGGTCTGGCCTGCACTCCACAGCATATTTTCAACTATCGTGATTATATTGTACGGTCGGTCTAATGCTGACACCCCAATACCCCAGCGGTTCTGCCTGTCACCCCAGTACTCCTGGAGTCCCGGATTCTCTATTATGATAACTCTTGACACATCAATAAGTGCACTTGTGCCAAACCTGTCTGTCAGGAGTCTGAATTGCTTTATCTTTAAAGGGAAGGTTACGAAACCATTCTTATCCGCCGTCTCATATACGACATCCTGTACCCATGTTTCGGGGATCGCCATTATATATTCTACTTTACTTGTACTATCAGCGGGTTCGTTCAGTTCCTTATTATCCTTTATTCCCAGGAGCAGTACACTGAAGCCGTAAAGCCGTGACCATTTCCATGCCTTGTCGAATTCTGCTCTTACCTTACTCTCATAAAGTTGTACCAGTTTCTCGGTCAGTTCCCTATCGGGATCCTCTTTTGTTAAGAACTTGTCTATGACAAACCCATTCTTCAATGCATCGTCAATGAGTTTGTCCACGATCGGACCGCCAATCCCCCGGTCATACATCTTCTTGCGGTTGGCATCTGTTATAGTTTCGGTGAAAAGTGTATTTGTTGAAGACTTTCTCCTATTGGCGTTTGGTGTGCTATTTGGAAAGCCTGTTTTCTCTACGGTGCATACAGCGCTGTCGTTCCACAGTTTCTCCATTACATGCTTCTTTAACTCCTGCGCATCTTTGAAAACAGCCATTTGATGGAGAATATACCCCTGTTCATATATTAAATCTAACTTACGTATGCATTACTTAAGAATTACAATAGTAATATTTATATGGGTTTAACGTGTTTAAAAGGACATGAAGAAGAAACCAATTGTAAACGAAATAACATTTGAAGGTAAGTCCGTTGGACTTCGAAACATAGACTCACAACTTTACCACAAGTTCAGGACGAAGTGTTTGGAATTCAAGCTTGAAAACAGCCGTGGATTTGAGCAGGCAATAAAGGCGTGGCTGGCTTTAACTGGTGATGATCTATTGACGCAGGCTCCACTCAATACCATAAACCCTAAGGTACTGGCAGAATTCCGAAGACGATGCGACCAGGAGAAGCTCGACGTTACAACCGGTATCGCCAAGGCGATGGTGAACTGGATACGAAACTTCGCATTCACCGACCCTATTCCCAAAGAAATTAAGAAGCCGGGAAGGAAGCCCAAGGCGCCATGATAGCAATGGACTCCGTTGCTATCTATTATGCAATCTGGTTACTCGCAGTCGTGTCACTTGTTGGCACTTACCTGAACATCAAGAAGCAGAAGATATGCTTCGTGATATGGGGAGTTACAAACGCACTCTGGGTGTTGTATGATTTTTCGATGGGCGCAATTGCACAGGCTGCATTGATGTTATGTTACTTTGTGCTCGCTGTGCATGGTTTCTATGAGTGGAAAAAAGGAACAACGACGAGCTATATAAAAATATATGACGGCAGGAATGTTATAGCAGGCGCACTCGTGCCAGTTGAGAAGGAAAAGATCGTCGGATTGACCACAGCACAAGCAGCACAACTTGGCAACGTGTTCAGTCGGCATGGTGTCCTGAATGAAACGGGTGAGGAGTAATGTTCAAGGCAAGCATCACTTCCCAGAAACTTGTTGAGTGTATTGATGCTCTCAAGGCTCTCGTAGCTGAGGCAGAATTCTCCATGAAGCCCGAAGGGATCTCTGTGGCTGCAGTTGACGCATCGAATGTGGCAATGGTCACCTTAGACCTGGCCTCGAAAGCATTTGAATCATATGAAGCTACGGAAATGGTGCTTGGTATTGACCTGAAGAAGATGGGGGGAGTTCTCGAAATGTCTGTTAAGGATGAGATCGTTGGGCTTGAGGTTGATGAGGTGAGTCATAAGTTCATAATCAAAATGAGGGGGCTTGCATATACTATGAGCTTGCTCGATCCTGCCAGCATCCGCAAGTTATCAAAGATAGCAAAACTTGATCTCCCTGGCAGTGTGACGTTTCGTGGTGAAGACTTGCGCCGCGGGATCAAGGCGGTAGATAAGGTCGGGGATTATGCCTATATTGGTATCTCAGGCAAGGGTTTCTTCATCGAAGGCATAGGGGATACGGATGCTGTCAAACTTGAGCTTACCCGTGATCAGGTTATTGACATGAGATTTGCAGATGTTAAGGCCATGTTCTCACTCGATTATCTCCTCAATATCAGTAAAGTATCCAGTAAAGCCGCCGAAGTTACCCTTGAGTTAGGCACGGACTTTCCCCTGCGTATTAAGCATAAAGTGGCTGATGGTAATGGGGATATGATGTACATTCTGGCACCCAGGGTTGAGAGTTCGTGAGATGAGATTTAAACCTGTAGATCCAGCTGACCTGCCGGACTCTACCCCTATCACTCCCGCAGCATCCGGCTGTATTGCCAAAATAGTGGTGGATAAGCGCGAGATGCGCTGTGCGGTCTCAAAGGAAATAGACAGGATGCGGGTTGACCTGAAGGATCACAGGTTATTCTCATTGCCATATGGCCAATTCCCGGACGCAAAGACCAGTGCCGGTATTGACCTTGAGTTCAGAACGCTTTCTATCGCAGACTATGTGCTGAGTGACAGGGTCGGAGTCGAGCGAAAGACTACTGATGACTTCCTCAAAACACTTCTCGAACGGCACGAATTATTCTCGCAGCTCATGGACTTGAAGATGGCATATAAGCGACCGCTTCTTGTTGTGGAAGGCGAGGGGGGCCAGAATGCGCTTTTTACTACCAGGATGATTGATCCTGCATCTATCTGGGGGATACTCGAAGCCATCACCATTGGCTTCCATATCCCGATCCTTTATACTAACGACTGTGCTGAAACTGCCCGGATACTTTGCCAGATTGCTGTGAGGCAGCAGACGCATGAAAGGCGACCGATATCGCTACATGGGAAGCGCAGTCATATGACTCGTAAGCAACTGCAGGAGTATGTTATTTCATCTATACCCGATGTAGGACCCGTGGCTGCTGAACGCTTACTCAGGCAGTTTGGGAGTGTTGAAGGTGTTATTAATGCCACAAAAAAGGATTTGCTCGGAGTTGACCGGATAGGGCCGAAGATCGCTGAAAAGATGCGAATGCTGTTGAGTGCTGAGTATGTTTCAGAAGAAAGAGGCAAGCATGCACAAACCTAAGAAACTCACAACCACCATTACCCGCGCCGCCTTTGCCGAAAAGATGAAGCAGGTTGCAGAGAGCGGGCACTTTTATGAATACAAATGTATCACTGCCTTTTGGACTTGCCGTATTGAAGGGGTAAAGCTACCTGCAGAGATCGTGCTTCTTGTGGGTCAGTCGCCTTACAGATTCACTGCCGTTTCAATTGAAAGGGTTGAGATCTCCACGATTCCTGAATATGCGCGCGAGATATTGTCAAAGATTTCCAGTCCTGGTGATGGGCTGGTGTATGTGTACAGTATCAAATGCAAACCAATAATCATACCACGGGGGCCAGCCCCTGCAAAACAGCTTCAAATCGGGTCATTCGCGCTCACACCCGTAGAACCGGACTGCGAGGAGACTGAGACATGTTAATGGTAGCTATCATCACATGGGGCGGGGACTTTGTACTACAGCAAGTGGCATCACGAGAAGAAGTAGTGCGTCTCAAGAAAGCGCTTTCGAACGTGTCAGGACCCAAGAGAGACAGGGATTTCGTCTTCCATGAAGGTAATCTTCTGTGCCCGGTGACGCTTGACCGCACACACAGGCAGCTCTCTGAAGATGAGACAATTGAGTTCCTGAGGGGTGAAGCGTGGCCCAAGCTGGTTGAGGAAGGGAGGATTAAGATGAAAAACGGAAAACCGATCCTTATTCGTGAGGGTATAGAACAACCGCAGACGGGTGGAGTGACAGTGACCCAGGCGCTTCGAGATGCTTTTGGGTGAGTGAATTGTCCAATCCCGTTCCCGCAAATCCCCGTTAGCATCTTGCTACCCCTTGACCCCACGCTCAGAAAAGTTGCTTAATGTACTCTGAAAATCCAAGCAGGGCAGGTTTCTCTGCCCTGACCCACTTTAAACCGTTTTTAGTTTCTTTGATGTCTTGGCTTTCTGCTTTTTGCTCGGTGCAGGCAATTCAGGTGTAGATTCGGGCGCAGGCAGCTTATCGCTGGCACATTCAGGGCACAAGCAGTCGTCGTCTTCCGGGGCTGCGTTATGCAAATCTTGGTAATCGGTGTAAACCCACAATTTCGCTAATTCAAGGGCTGCAAGAATGTCCCCGAAAGTGGAATCTTCATCAGAAATGAGGTCATAGATTTCCTCCGCGAGCGTATATTTTTCATCACATTCCGAGCAGGAGCAGGATGCATTTTCATCGCCCTCTTTTTCTACCACTTTACCTTTGCCACGGAAAAATTCGTGGTCTATCATATTTCTGATCTCTTCGGTTTTTCCAAACACTTCAACGCCATCGTTTGAAAATACCGCTATGCCATACGATTCAGGGAATAGCCGTTCAATACATTCAGCGAGTTCGGTTGTTCGCTATTCGAGTGTTAATTCGGCTTTTTTCGGTTTCTGTGCTTTGGTTGTTTTCATATTTATTCCTCGCTTTTGTTATTGCTTTCAGGATTAGCGGGCGCTGGTTCGAATTGTGGGACAATGGGCGGGCTTAACAATGCGGATTTGTTCGTACCACGATGTAAATTGCCTTCTTTATCCATTGTGTACTCTGAACCACAACCGCCTTGGGTCGTGTATTTACATCTATATAATTGATACTCTTCCCCGTCAATCTTATTTTTTCCCATTCGCCCCATTTTTATACCCTTCCCGCATGGGCATAATGGATTATTACTGCCCTTAGTGTTCTCGATAAAGTTGCCGTCATCACCTACATAATATGTTTTTCCACATCCATCATGGGATAAATAGCAATGATATGACCCCCCACCCTTGTTTAACTTATAGTCCATTTTCTTCCCACATGAAGGACATTTTCGTTTTGTAGTTTGTTTTGTGATTTCAGGTATTGTCGGAGGTTCTATTTCATCCCGTCCAGAAATAACCTCTTGAAGTGTGGTTTTACCCACCCCGCCCATGCTGGACATTATTTCAGACGCGACCTTAATACTATTACTGTCGTCCACGGCGTTTGATCTTGGTTTGAGGGCTTCAACCTCTTGCCTGAGTTGAGTCATTTCTTTTCTCAACTGTTGCATAGCCTCAGCTTTTACAAAACCCTTAGACTGCAATTCTTCCCTGAGTTGTCTTACCTGATCTTCATATGAAAGATTCCGAGTTCTAAATCTCGATACCTTGTTTGAAATCACGCTGGGGAATTTAGTTTTCAATAATTCGAGGATTTTATCGTTTGTAATCCAGAACCGTGTTTCATCTCTTTCTATATGGCATTGTATAAGGAATTCCAACTGCCCTGCAAGATTATTCCGAAACTCTGACCCCGTGAATATAAGGTACGGGAGCGATTGCTCAATTATGTAATCTAAAGCCAATTCAAATCTGCTGTCCATTTTTTTCTCTCTCCCGTACTTCCTTACTTACTCCGCGTGTTCTGGTGCTGGTTGTTCTGTGAATACAGGCGACCCGATGCTGGTTTGTATGTGTTCGGGTTCGGCAAGGGATTCGAATACGGGTGTTTTGATTCTGATCTCTTTGCTCTGTATGTCTTCTTGAAGTTTTAAAAGTTTGCCGTCCAACAGGTCAAATGTTTCCGATCGTAATATCTCGAATATAACTTTTCGGTCTGTGCTTTTGAACCGGAATAGTAACTCATTACTTAGACTGAAATATTCGGTTTTGCTTCCTGTAAATCCAGCTACTTTCTTACGTTCTTTCGGGTTTTCTCTTACGGCGTTATCACAAACGAAATCCCCGAAAACGTCCTTTAAAATCCGATATACTTTATTTCGGACACCATTTGAGTCTTTGACAGATAGATCGTTTTGGTACTTAACCACGGCAAGGGTTACTTGCGGGATTTTTAGATTGTGCTGTTCGACCTGTGTGCGTATCCATGATAAGAGCGTTCGCATTCCAAGTGCCGCATCAATACTATCTATCGGGATAATAATTTCATCGGCAACGCTACATGCCAGCGTATTTAATTTGTTTCCTTCGATTGCAGGCGCGGTATCCATGATAATTAAGTCGAAGTATTGTTTATAAAAGTCAATGTTGGTCTTAAACCAATTAAAAATATTCGTATTGGAAGCGGTCGTATAAGTTTTCTGGCTGAATTTATTGAATGTGTTTTCCGCATCCATTTCAGCTTCATGACTTCCCGGCATTAATCCAATATGTCCCGGTCTGACGATTGAGTTATTCATTCTTTTTAAACTGGAATAATGCAGCATTTTTATTAACTTGCGGTCAGGTTCTTCCCGGTAATTCATGAATAGAGAATTTAATCGATGGCCTTCAATCAAATCATCTGACATTCCCAATCTTTGACTTAAATTCGATTGCGGGTCATTATCCCAAAACAAAACTGACCCTCCGCTTCTGGCTTTTATCATGCCTAAAGCAGTTGCGGTAGATGTTTTTCCTACGCCGCCTTTATTATTTACAACGATTACTATTTTCGATTGTGCTATTCTCTCCGGCGGGAGTCGTATAATTAATTCTTCGTTCTTCTTCATATTTAATTCACATCTTTGGGGTTTTTGCCAAGAGGTATATGAGATAGTGTTATTATTTATAGCTTTGCAATAAAAACGGTAAAACGGGTCGAGTTGTAAAAAATGTTAAAAATAGGGTGTTTTTCAGAAGATAATCGTCAGAAATGACTAAAATGGTAAGGACTTATCCTATATCCAAATCTTCTTTTGGGTATCCAAGGGCGACCAACGCTTTCTCAACAGCATCACGGATTACCTTTTCTTCCTCGTCACTGATTTCCTGATTTGCCCTGTCTGCTTCTATAATGACGTTGAAATCATAAGACGTATGCGTATTTTCATATTCTTCCAAAGCCGTTTCTTCTTCCTTAGTAAGTCGCCCTGACCACCGTGCTTTTTTCTTAATCAGGGACATTCGCTCCCTGTAATAATTAGCCTCTTTTTCAGTGGGTTTCGCGCCCTTCCTGATTTTTTCTTGAATATTTAAAACGTCTTTGATATTCATAATCTGCCGCCTCTTGAACAAGTCGATTTTTCCGGGCGCGTCGGCTTTTAATATTGAGGGATATCCCAATACTTATCCCTAAAATTTGTAATAAGCCCTACCCTGCGGTCAACCTCTTCTTGTGGGCAGCAGAGCTGCGGAGTATTATGAATTAGTCATAAATTCAGTAATCGATATCCCAATTTTCTAAAAAAATTTTGGCGACGATCCAACTATAATAAAAAACTCGTTTTTCTAAAGTTTCCGACCAACAAAAAACGCTAGGCATCACGGGCAACCAACATACAATAAACCCCAACCCACTGGCAAAAAAAATAACAACTACTCCGGCTCTTCAGGGCCCAGGAACTCATTCCAGCACTTATCAGAGCAGATGCCGGTTATCAACTGTTCACGTTCCCACGGTTTGGAGTTCGGGAACTGTTCCTGGACAGGTCTGTCATTGAACCTATCAAGCACGGTATCGTATACCTGATGACAATTCGGACACTGTCGTCTCATAGTTCAACCACGCTCCCGCATAGTGAACAAAGACCGACGCTTCGATACTCAACCTCTATTCCGTTTCTGACTGCTTCGTTATAGCTGAGCAAACGGTTATCACCGCACTCTTTACAAGTCTTCTCATTGTTCATATTGATCCTCCGAACTATCGATACTTCGATAATTCGCCCACGATAATTTTATATAAAAACCAGACAACAAACCGCCAGCATGCAGCGCACGATCATTCCCTGGCCGGGCTTTAGCACCATTATTCCGACGTCAACATACGGCACGCCGTTCCCTGAAAGAAGATATGCTTGAAAAAGCGATGGATATAGTATGCTTTGGAAGCAATTTGGGTATAATCTTGGAAAAATGCTATTTAAGCATATACCAATAATTGAATGCGTAGAGGATAATACATAACGCTTTACAAGATTCCCACCTATCCTATCCACAATCTATCCAAGAATTCTTGAAATCCTCTACCTTTTCTATTCATATATTAGATTGATTCATTCTATTAACACTCATGCACTGCCATGATTCCAGTGGCAAAAAAAAAAATGCCTGAAAAAGCCTGATGGACCCTTTCTAGCCTAAATCCTTCATACTGGCACCCACTTGTATCCATATGACACACCGCCGGGCAGAAGATCCAGGACCACGTTATCGCAGGCTTTTGGATCGTTGAACACAAGCATGCGCCTGAAACCGTTGCAGCATTTGTCAGCGTCTTCCTTGAAAAACCATGTATGGTTGCCTGACTTGCATTTGTGGGTCATACTCTCATCTCGCGCTGGAACTCTTCGAATGGCTTTGCCTCCTCTCCTGAAAGGATGGCCTTCATGCAATAGTCACCATACTTTTCCCTGAGCACCTGGTCTTTATACGCCAAAAGATAATTGGGCATGGAGATCATACCTCCACATGCAGCTCTTTTGCGATAGTATCATAACTTGCCTTCACAAGATCTGGATGCTCGGTAACAAGCTGGTTCATCCGTCTGCATGCTTCGATGATCATGGCCCGTTTGATCATATCCACGAGCAAGAAGCGATGGCAATTACCCACGCGCTCAAAGCATACAAGATACACATCTTTAGTCTTTGCAAGCTCTCCGATCCTTAGCATCTCGACCTTGCATTTCGGATTATCCATCTCCCTCAAAAACCTTGAGATATATCCATCCCAGGTCATCTTTCCCGCTTTATACTCTTTCAGCATATCCCACGAAGGAGATAGCACGCTTCCAGCCCTGCGCGTTACATCAATCAATACCGCATCTGGATCCGCTCTTCTTACATTCTCAACATTTCCCAAGTATGTTTCTTTTAAACTCATATCAAATCACGAACTATCGAACCTTCGATAATTCACTCCTCACAATTTTATTTAAAAATAGAATAATATGAAAGCAGAACTCAAACTTGCGGCTTATTTTTCAACGTATATTGAATGGTTAATTATTTATCGTGAGAATTACAGATATATTAAAGATGTACAACGTTGAGGAATTTAAAAAGCTGTATCCAGAGATGTTTCCACGAACAACGCCAACAGACATTATTATAGGCGTGCTTATTTTATCTCTTCTTTTTATTATCCCCTATCTTTACATCAGGTTCCTGGAGGACAGGGTGATCTCATTCCTGGGAAACAGGCTTATCCCTTTTATAGAATTCAAGTTGAGATTGAAAAGGATCATAGATCTTGTTCATCAAATACTTGAAATGTCGGTTTTTGGAAATCCCAGGTCAAGGATATAAATCATTTAAAAAAAAGAAGGGAGAGGTATCATAGACCTCTCTTGAATTTATCAAACCAGAATTTCACAGACGATGCTGCGGTGTCAAACTTCCTGGCAGTCGCTCTTAAACTGAGACCGTCCTTGAAAGCGTCTCTCAGATTCTGTCGGTCAGCTTCACTGAAGGTCCTATGGTGCTTCATGGGGCTATCATCTGTAACTTTACGAACGAAAGTAGGGGAATGCCCGGTAAGTTTCGCGACTTCAGTATTATTGAAGCCTTTTTCCTTCAACTCTCTTATACGATCTCTTTCTTCCAGTGAAACTTTTAAGAATTTTCTGGTCGATAGATTTTCGTGCGTTACCGACATGATGATATTACGGATCACGTCATGATGTCTGCCAAACTTCTTACCGATCCTGGTTGAAGACATACCATTTCTATATAATTTCAGGATTTCTGTTTTAAGTTCATCCGTTACTGGTTTATGCCTCTCTCGTTTAATGTTGGTTTCCATGATCCTCATTGATTGATATATTTGAGAATCTGCAATGTCGTATTTTGTGACGATACTCTTGATAGACATTCCTGCAGTATAGTCAGAAATAATCTTATTGCGTTTTTCATCTGATAGAGGGCGCCATCGTCTAATAGCGGGTCGGTCTATTCCCATGATCTTATAGGCAAGCATGTAAAGACGATATTGGATTTCGGATCCACTCTGTCGAATAATAAACGACGAAGGGTTTCCTCCTGCCAGAGTAATTCCTCTGACTCTCTTTACTTGCCACAAAGCCGGAGTTTTTGCTTCATGCAAAGGGCTGCAGTGCTGTATATCCGACCAGGAAGCCTTGTAAACATCACCAAATTGGTCGAAAAGTTCTTCATGTGGTTCTGCGTAAGCTACGCTCGTGTAGGTTTTTACTAAGGGAAACATACATGCCTCATTTGGAGATCGCAGGATTCCAAATCATGTGATCGCTTGCGATTTTGAGTTTTTAACTCACCAAAATCAAATTTTATTTAAAAATGAGGCGTTCACTGCTTCCGCCGCAACAGCGGCGCGCTACCCATCCGCAGATGGCGCAACACATGCTGATCAGGGTCTGGGTGAAACCCAGCGCTCATCTTGTGGAATTGCAGAAAAATCGAGACGGAACCGAAAAAAAGAAAAAGGGAATCTTGAACGCGCCTGAGGCGATACATCAAATAAATGGGATCATTTCTCCACCTCCCTGACATATTGACTGACAGCCTCAGCCACCATCGCTGTTATCGGTTTTCTGGATTTCATTTTCATCCGATACATGGCAGCCATATCTTCTTCGGATATCTTATTGCCGACCCAGGTATAACGGGGATAGCTCATAGTCGTTCGCCTGCATCCTTCAGTTGCTGTTCGATTTCCCTCATCTCATCGACATAATCCCACCAAGCTTCCATCGATGACGGATCCAGTGGGCTGACTAGAGGAGCTTCCCTGGCGCGTTTAATGAAATGTTCTCTAATCTTTTCCCGCTCTGTCTGAGCGAAAGTTATTTTTGATTTTGGTTCTATAGACATTCTTACAACTCCTAACAAGTTGTAGCGCACATTTGGCGATCGCAGGATCGAGCTCCTGCGACTGCTTGCGCTATTGAGATTTTAACTCACCAAAATCAATTTTATTTAAAATTCACCTGTTGCATGCGGATTGCATCCTGCAAGAGCAATTAAAATAAGAATAGACTATAAAAATAAATCAGCTTTTTCGCGTCAGGACATGAACAGGGAGACAATTCTTCATGGCGCCTGCGGCGATAACCCGGAGCATAAAATAGTGTGGTGAGGGCAACAGCCTGAAAGCCTGCAACTGCAGGCGTCCCGCACGGAGCAAAGCGACAGATCACCAGATGGCTGCCATCCGAAAACCCGGCGAGTATAATCCATAAAACCCAGCATGCCCATAGTCCCAGAAATTCCCGCCGGAATCTTCAGCTTAATTCAGCGCGCCTGCAGTATGTAGGAAATTAACGAAGGCATAATGAGGCATTGATGAATGAAGTCATAGACCGTGGTAGGCTTAATATCAATATCCTCCAGCTGCCAAGATATAATTCACTCCCTGCCCGGTCATATCAAGAGTTCCACGCGCGCCCATGTGTAGTGAACTGGTTCACTCTGAGAATGATAAGATTTCCGGATCGGGTGATATTTGATCTAGCACAAATGCCGGGATAGGAAACCCCAAAATTATACGTACAGGTTTTTTTTTCGATGCTTATATATATATTGGAAATATAATAACATGATGGTGATTTAGATGATGAAGGTTCAAAGAAACAAAGCAATAAATATATTAATAGATAGTCTCGACCAATTTCATGAAGACAATTCCGTTAAGAAAATACAACAAAATTTAAAGACTATGCGGCCAGGTCAAGAATTAACCGAAGCTGAGGTTAACGCTATTTTCATAGGGCCATCAGGAGGCGATTGGGCAGAAAAAACACCGAGTTCGGATGATCCCAAACATGGTATCAAAGGAATATGTGCAATGATAAAGGAAAAAATGTTTAAGAAGGTCAGTTTAACAAAATAGATTTGACATTGAGTCCAATGGTTTATTTGAGAATGTCATTTCCTATATAATAAGCCTTTAAAAAGATACAATACTACAATTTTACCACAAAAAAGTAGTATCAAACCTATCTTAGATTTTTGAACAAATTGAAACCCGGTAGGAAAACACCAGAATCGCTCTTGTATCCCATAACACAGTTGCAAAATGAAAGATTATTAAAGCAGACCTACTCCATCAAGTTCGATAACTATTTTCTCGACTGCTGCTTCTGTCTCCTCTGGTTTCTTGCCGCCTGTTATCACAATTTTACCAGAACCGAACAATAGCAGTACCACTTTGGGACTGGACATCCTGTAAACAAGACCTGGGAATTGCTCAGGTTCATATTCAATATTCTCAAGCCCAAGACCGATAGCAACTGCATTGAGGTTGAGCACTCTTCCAAGATTTGCGGATGCAACGATATTCTGTATCTTAATTTCAGGCTTATCCACGATCTGGGTACCCATTTCCCTTAATTTCTCAAACACTTTTGTAAGACCTACGTCTACATCGGCAATACTTTTCGCTCCTGTACAAACGATCTTGCCACTGCTGAAAATAAGCGCTGCGATTTTCGGGGATGTTGTCCTGTAAACAACACCAGGAAATCTTTCTTTATTATACTCTGCTCCTTCAAAAACGGTGATGACTTGATTCAGGTCAAGTTTTGCTCCAATAGCCGTAGATGCAACAACATTTTCTATTTTTATAGTCTTCTTTGGATCCATAGTATTTACCATATATTCACCTTGATAGAGGGTATTTAAAGCTTTATAGGTTGGGATTTGCACATCCGGCGGCATAAAGTCAGCAAATGAATGGGCAGATGAGAACATTATAAGCTTCTAAAAGTTCATCACAGGCATGCAGTTTTTAAAAATTAGCATAATAATAACGGTTATAGTGAGCATAAATATTTTAAGGCACCTATATATATTCTTAAATTATTAATACTATTTTATATAGGATAAATCAATAGGCAATCCCTAACATCAGCAAGGATGGCGAGGCTCCTCTCGCCACTTGCTGCAAAATAGTTTGGTGAAGTGAATATGAAAAATCTTGAAATTAAACAGCTTGGGAAACAATGAGTGATTATACACTTGGCATTAAAGAATTGGATAATGCCATAGGCGGAATAAGAAAAGGCACAAATATCATGCTTATCGGTCCGCCAATGAGCCAAAAAGAAGTTATCCTGCACTACATAATGTATCATGGAACAGCGATAAATGATAATGCAGTAATAGCAGTAACTACTCGTGAACCTGCGACAGACATTCTGGACTGGTTTAAAGAGAACAAAATAGTACTTCCACTGTCAAGGATCGGGATTATTGACTGCATCACAAAATCGATTGGAGGAGCTGCATTTGAGACCGAAAACATCAAATTTGCCAGCAGTCCCCAGGATTTGACCGGAATAGGAGTACGGATAAGCCAGTTTTTGGAGGATTTCCTCATGAAAAAGAAAATCCCAAAAATCCAGCTTCACATCAATTCACTTTCTGCCATATTGATGTATTCAAATATCCAGACCGTTTTCAGGTTCATGCATGTTTTTACAGGGCGCATCAAGGCAGCCGAAGCTCTGGGAATATTTGTAGTGGATAGCGGCATGCATGACGATCCTACGATAGCGACCTTAAAACAACTTTTTGATGGTATCATTGAGATCAAAGAGGAAATTGACAAGAATTACATAAGAACTGTCGGTCTGTCATCAAAACCTACTCCCTGGCTTGAATATGAGATCGAAGGAGGAAAACTGAGGATTAACCAATGAACGCTGAAGATGAATCAAGTTTGCGATGAATTCTTCCGACAGGAAAATGCTGATCCTCTCACCTGGATGGCTTACATAAGAAAACACGGCGGGTATAAGTTCACAAAACCCGGACAGCCTTTAGTTAAAGAAATTCCCACCCTCAACAAACGGCGCGGTACCCCCTGCAAGACGAAACACCCATGCCGCATTAACACCCATCGGTTCGGGGCGCGCCTGCAGTCCATTGCATGAGGGTGAGGATGATAAGAACAAAGGGAAACAAGGGAAGAAATCAAGATTATTAAAGCAGACCTAATCCATCAAGTTCTATAACAACCTTCTCCACTGCCACTTCTGCATCCTCTGGCTTCTTGCCGCCTGTTATCACAATTTTGCCAGAGCTAAACAATAGTAATACCACTTTGGGGACGGCCATCCTGTAGACAAGACCGGGGAATTGCTCAGGTTCATATTCTATATTCTCAAGCCCAAGACCGATAGCAACTGCATTGAGGTTGAGTACTCTTCCAAGATTAGCGGATGCAACGATATTCTGTACCTTAATTTCAGGATTTTCCGGGATCATGGCACCCATTTCTCTTAATTTATTAAATACCTTTGAAAGACCAGTGTTTACATCGGCAATACTTTTTGCTCCTGTACAAACGATCTTGCCGCTGCCGAAAATAAGCGATGCTGTTTTAGGGGATTTTGCCCTGTAAACAACACCAGGGAATTTTTCTTTGTTATATTCTGCTCCTTCAAAAACAGTGATGACTTGATTCAGGTCAAGTTTTGCTCCAGTAGCCGTAGATGCAACAATATTTTCTATTTTTATAGAATTTTTAGGTTCCGTAGTATTTACCATATTCTCCCCTTATTATAGGGTATTTAAAGCTTATATGTTGGGATGCATCTTCCGGATTGCCACACAATTCTCTCAAAGTATCTGGAACCATGAAAACAAGCCCGCTGCTCCCGCCGTCAGCAGACGGCGCGCCGCCCCTGCGAGGCGCAACACACGTAGACCAGGGGTCTGGGTGAAACCCAGCGCTGGTATGAAGAAGATTGTATGAGTAGCGGGAATATGAACAAAAGGCGGCCCAGGTAGTCTGTGATTCAGGGTTACAATAGGAGTTAGATGAATCCTCCCGAATCGGACCGCCATTCATAAGAAGGCTACAAAGTATATTAATATTACTATTGCGTTATCTAAGAAATACTAATAAACCACATGGGGATAGACGGCTCCACAAAAAGCACTGGTGCAAAACAGCCAACACCACAGCGCATACTACAGCCGGGAAAATTCAAATAAACCCGTGTAGAACCGTCACCTTAGTACAAGTGCACATACTATATTAATATTACTATAGTACTACATTGGTATTATATAATTTCCCGGGCGATGGGTGCGTCGCTCCGCGAGAGATGAGCTCAGCATGCCATATTCGATTGATGATGCATGCTCCTATGGGTGGGCTATAACTATTATCGACCACGAACTCGATGGACTCAGGCGCGCCCTAGGGAAAGACTGAGATTATACTGCAAGGGTTTCCCCAGCCCTTGTGATATGCATGTGCTCCGCGCGCCCTGAGAAGGACTGATCTCAGATATGCAATGGTGATTTTTTCCCCGCCCCTGTGATATGCATGCCCTCAGGGGCTGTGAACTATCTTCGATCAAGAACTTGATGGACTCCTGCGCGCGCTGGGAGAGACAGAGATTATACTGCAATGGTGATATTGCTGCCAGCTCCTATGGTATACATGGATACAGCGCGCCCAAGGAAAGACCGATATCAGGGCTGCTATGGTGAATCGACCCCGCCCCCGTGATATACATGAGTCCTTCGCCCCATCACGATGCTTATGTGTACGCGAATGGTTATGAACTGAAAATCATTCGCCAGGTTACGAATATCTTCAGGCGGGGGGGTTTAGGCGAGGTTGGGGCGACTTCTTTTTGATTATGGTGTTAGGTGGAATTGCAACATTTTTTGATGAACATTAAATTTTGGAAGCTTTATTTATTGATTCCCTTATAAAGAGGCCAGTTTGATGCCACTAAGGTCGTCAGAATCAACTCTCGTGATATCAGGGGGCATTATGCCGACTTCTCGATACCATGTGATATCACCATTTATCCTCGATATCACGCGATATCATACCTACCCCCTGATATCGTGTGATATCACCCTTTACACCCTGATATCACTCGATACCATGTATGTCCTCCGATATCAGGAACGTCCCCTCCCCATGTAGTGATATTTATCCTGCACTCAGCTCATCTCAGTACCCATCTCTGCTTAGTTGGAGATCCATAGAGGAAACTACCTGTAAATTCCACCTTTGTCATATGGTTATTTGTTCGTGTAAATCCGAACAAATATGGCGGATGGGCATATAATGAAATTTGGATTTGTGATATCAGGGTAAAAGTAGTGATATCACAGTAAGGGGTGAAATTTGGCAAATATAGGGGGATAGATAGTGGTTTAAGGATTGGTGTTGTGAGGTATAGTAGCTATTTCTGTTGTTTATACAAACAAGAATTAAACGGTATCAAGAGAGAGTATTTTTGCATAAACACGTTGTTTGTGATATCACG
Organism: Candidatus Methanoperedentaceae archaeon; assembly: GCA_963753595.1. Taxonomy (GTDB): domain Archaea; phylum Halobacteriota; class Methanosarcinia; order Methanosarcinales; family Methanoperedenaceae; genus Methanoperedens. Next base: position 142,977 of record CAVWCX010000036.1, read on the forward strand.
GAGTTGGTGTGATATCAGCAAAATTTCGTGATATCAGGGTAAATTGTGTGATATCACAGTACATATCTATTTATACTATACCAACCAATATAAAAACGTTTGAGGGGATGTTAATAGAGCATCTGAATGACCAGAGGCTATAGATAGCGTTTTTGTTTAATTCACATATCAAAAATATATATCATCTCGTGCTTGCGATATCACACCTTTTCCTGTGATATCGCAATTAAAAAATAGCCATATAGCCCTTTTGGATTTTTCTCCAATGGAAATAAAGGTAAACAATAATCCACAAGAATCCTTAAATTATCAATCTTCATGGAAGGACTATTCTTCAACTTTCACCAGGAACCCATAGAAGTTCTTAGGAGTATAACCTCTATTGGACTGAAGTGAATCTGCCAGAATAAGCTCTCAATCGGGTTTTCAGCGATCCTTGTGAGATATGGCCACTATTCTTCCATGTAACTCGGACATGTTGCCCCACTCAAATCGCTCATGTCCTTGTTGGCACATTTGCCTGACGAACTCATTAAGAATATCTTCCTGACCCATTATGGAATCGCTCTGCTCAGTCTGATCTCCTCATGATGGCGCTCTACCATCATCCTGGTACACTCTTCACCGTTAGGCTCATGGTCTGGTTTGGAACCGCAGAATGGACAACAATAATTTGTCACATCCACAAACCCATAATCCTTACTAATAGCATCTCGCATTTCATCTATTGTTGAAAATGAGAAACCAAATCTGTCAGAGCCATCTATATCAAGATGGAGCTTCCCATCATCTTCTTTTCTGTAGTTAAGCATCGTTTGCATAGCGCTCATTCCTCCATGAGTCCTGAGCCAGTGCTGGTAGCTGTCATTTGCACCTGGATCATAGGCTCAGCCGCTCTCTTTGAGCGGACTGGCCATTTATGCTTTGGTTTCATGGCAATGCCTTCCTTAGCGTCCTTGAGAATCAGATAGCCTGTAAGCACCCTCTTCTGACGCTCTATTTCGCGCTTTGCACTATAGAAGTTGCGCTCACTTTTTGTGACGACAGTACTGGACTGCACTAAGATTGTATTCTTAGCGCGCAACTCTTCCACTGAATCTCCGGTTACTTTGGACATCATCTTGAGTTCTTTTTCGAACTGCTCTTCATTTCTGACGTTTATGAGTGTGGGATATTCCTCAGTCCGTATGATAGCGATATCGCGCCTTATCCTGGTTGTCACCTCACGTTCTTCGAGTGTGAAGGTGAACTTGTGGGTATCTGGATTCCAGTGCCATTTTCTGTTAAGCTCTTTGTGGGTATCATTCGTGTAATATGTTTCGAATCCAGAGATCACGCGGCGAGTCCTGGTGACTGACACCCAGTTGGGTTTTGGCATTTCAAAGCACTGTTTCTTGATATCGCTGTGATCATTGATATCCATGAACACGGTATCATCGTTTCCGTTGGATTCTGCAAGATCCATTCGCCAATCATCGGGGAATGCACATTCATCATATCCGGAACTATCTTCTGTGCGGTCATGACTGAACGCCACTTCTGGCACCAATCTTGGATTTGAATCCTGGTAAACCCTGACAGGTTCACCCGCTTTGTTGGTATCATAACGAAGGAACTTGCCATCATTTCGATTGAATGTAGGCAGCGTTGATATCCTCCAGATCTTCGCAGGTCGGTTTCGTTTCTCGAACTCATCAAGTTTCTTGCGCAATGAATTCCAATACGGGGTTTGCTTTTTATTGGCGGGAGTAACTATTAATCCACGATGCTTGTTATGCCTGGAGCACAACGAGCACATTTTCTGGACAGGGAGCTTACACGCTTTTTTTGAAGGATCTATATCCCTGCACATTATGCATGAGTGAGGCACTTCAGGACTCACAGTTTGTCTGATTGATGCAACCTCCATTTCGTGCAGTTTCTTAGCCCGTTCGTCCCATTTTGCTTTACTGAATGGGGTCTGCCAATAAGCGCGGTGAGGGGATGCTTTACCGAGATCGGGTTTATACCTCATGCCATAATTGTTTCCTTCACAAAACCCAGCGCCTGGGCACGGTTCTTTTTGTTCATATACAGGAAGAAGACACGCATCGCCGTCATGGGACTCTGAAAAAGGCAGCCGGGTATGTACGTCATGTTTTATCTGATGCTCACCAGTGACGGGTTCAGGATAGTAGTTCCAGCTCATCACGAACCTGTATGTTTCAGCAGTCATCTGCACTTGGGCATTCTCATCGGATTTGATGTCATTTGTTGTTTGTTTTTTTATATTTGACATAGTGTTCAACTCCTGAACTATCGAACTCGATAATTCACCCGTGATAATTTTATTTAAAATCAGCACTGATGTTGCCAGCCCTGCGGCGCCTGAGCGTGTTCAGAGGGTTGTTCTCAAAAACAGTTTTATTTTGTGTGGGTAGTTATCCTGATATAAAATATATTTATAATAAAAAATTATTAGCTTGAAATCTTTCGAAAGATTTATTCCCTATAGAAATAATAGAATTACATAACAGCTTATAAAAGTAAAAGAATTCACTTCTTTAGGCAAAAACATCATCTACAGGCCCCGTACTATTTGTCCGGGGTATACCGGTGACTGCGTGCTGCGTCCGTTTTCATGCATCCATTTTTTGCTTACTACGGGTACGCATACGTAAAATCAAATACCAATACATTTATAACTCTAAAAAAACATTTCTTGATAAAAGGAGATGACAGTAAAAAATAAACTGAATTGTAAAGTAAAATCAATTAAGATTTTACCCTACATACAAAAGCACTAGCACTCTTTTGTATGCTTTAGAGGTAATAATCTTTTCGGATGGGCTTAGCGAATCTAAAATATACAAAGGTGAATAATTTATGGTAATTGCTGAAGGGGCCGCCCTTATCACAGGCATCAAAGGAACTATTGATATCGTCAAAGGATTAAAGTCGTCTTACGATACCAACACAATCATGCAAGCTCAAACGCAGATTCTTGAACATTTGCTTGCTCTCCAAATCGATGCATTCACACTCCAAGAGAAACATTCTGCGCTCATTCACGAGAATGAGGAATATAAGAAGAAGTTGATAGAATTTGAACAATGGGGGAAGACTGCATCCGAGTACGAACTTAAGGAAATTAACCCTGGTGTTTTTGCATATTCTCTCAAGGAATCCCAACAAACCACCGAACTTTCTCATTGGCTTTGCCCAAATTGCTGGGAAGATCACAAGAAATCTATACTCCAAAAAATTAATCGAACGCATAATGTGAGTATCTATAATACTACTCACAAATGTCCCCGATGTAATCTTAGTCTTTAAATTTAGTATGGTTATTTTTAATTTTTTACCGTGCCCGTATTTTTCATTATATTTCATGCATCCTCCCGTGATGCCTCAGAGTTTAGCGAAGCGGAGTCCGAGGTCGGTGATGACACAATAAAAATAGCGGAGCCAGCCTCACTGCCCCATGAGAGTCCTTGCTTGACCCCGTCGGTCGGCTTACTTTTTCTTATAGATATTCAGTCCGATCTTGACATCTTCTTTTCCAGGCACAGACTTATTGCCTTCAGACGATGCAATGACAATAGACTTCCCTGATGTCGAAGGACCGAACTCTTTTGAGAGATCCACCTTGATGGTCAGGATATTGCCATCAATTGACATTTCTACATTCTTCATGATCTCACGCTCCCGACGCTGTCACGAGACCAACTTTAGGCTCGTATATTCTGCCTTCATCCATCAGTCCTTTAAGAGCTGCTTCAAGTTGCATCAAAGTCATCCCTGCACCTTTGCATGGATTACCCAGCGTCTCAAGCTTGACTCCTTTGCCTTTATTCAGCGCGATTATCTTCTGTTCGACGAAGTTCTTCATGTCCTCAAGCGACATTGGGTCGTCAGATGGCGCCTTTGCAGCAGGCTTAGTTTCAGGGGGAGGAGATGGCGGAGCTGCTGCAGGAGGAGACACTGGAGGAACCGTAGATGAGGATGCGGGAGAACCCACACCCACATCACTCTTCATAGACAACAAGACAGTCTTAACTATCTGCTTATAATCCTCTTTGTTAGGATACGCCGTATCGACCTCTAACCCCAGGGCGGTATTGGTCTTGAGCGCTGCAAGTCTGTCAAGTGTAGCCTTCGCGGTCTCAACCAGCCAGGTATTTCGTATATTCTCATCTGCAAGCACAACCTTCTCGGCGCGAATACTTGTAAGAACCGTACCTTCTTTTGGTGTGTACAGGGACGCTTTGCCAACGACTGTGACGAATGCCGGGAGTTTCCCGATCAATTCCTGCATGAAACTTGCAGCTTCAGGCTGGTATTGGCCTGCAGTTACGAAGAACACTCCCGTAGGATCCGAAACCCGCATGCGATAGAAACTGCCGTCAGTGCCAATATCCTCTATTTCTGTCGCTGTACCCACGATCATTACTCTCGATGCCTTGAGGCCGGTCTGTGTAAGATATAACTGGCTCTCATATTGGTCGCCACCTTTCTTTTGGACCTCGATGGCCGTAGCTTTCAATTCGGCTGCGAAAAGCCTTCCCGCTTTCATTCTTTCAAAAGCCATATTTCCTGCCATGATTATGCCTCCACTGCCACAAGTAGTGCATCTACATGGCTCATTACATCTGCCTTGAAGGGCTTGATTGAGTCAACGATCAGATTCTTTTCAATCTGGACACCGCTTACTTCAAAATAGCGGCCTATCAACATGGCTCCCATGTTATCTGCAACTGTTCTGCTATCCATCGACTCCATTGCGATCTCTTTTGCCCCATCCAGAGTGATGCCTGTCAGTTCTTCGGTCAGTTTCCTGTTGAGAATTACATCCTGCGAAGTGACACCATCATCGATGACACCCTTGATTCTCAGGTCATAAACACCTTCGACTTTTCCATGATCACCACAGGCGCCTTTTACAAGCGACCGATTGCATTCCGGGCAGCGCTTTATCAGACCAGAGCCTTGCTGCAGGTCAACCAGTACACCGACTACGGTAACGAGTTTCTTGGCGATCGTGATGTCTCCAGAGAACGCGGTTATCTCGGAGTTCTTATTGACCTTGATCGATACCCTTCCCTGCCATTCGGATGTCACTACATTCTTGAAGAGGTAGCAACTCCCTTCTCTGAGAACTGGTGCTCCCGATGATTTCCAGGTCGTGAACACTACTGTGCCAGTCTCATCACCGAGTATACCTGTCTGGAGTATCTTCTCATGTTTTGGTTCCCACAGGATCGAAACCCTGGCATTGAAAGAACACCACTTATTATCTTCTATCAGTTCAGCGATCTTGACTGGATTCTGATTAGCGAATCCCGCTGTGGCAAAGAACTCATCCGGATTAATATTGTGGACCTTAAGGAAGCGGCTTGTAACGTTCCTGCTTGCCTCATTCAAAGGTACTCTGAACTTGTTCACAAGAATTGACAACTGTTCAATTATGTCTCTTTCCTGTATCTGTACATTCACTTTCGCGAATCTTTCCTTTATTTCTAAAGATGTTTGTTGTATCTTTGCATTTTCCATATATATTCACCTTTTGTTTTATTTTAGGAGATAAGTCATAGGCCGACAGTGGATTTTAACCACCTGGGAATTTCCAACCCGTGACTTACATCATTTCAATTTGTCCGACCAAGGGGGGTTGATGTTTCTGCACCGCAGTGCGAAACTTCACCCTCCGCAGCGTCGGCGCTGTCACGCTGTTTCTCCGGGATCGCTTGCAACACTTTCTTTGCGCACTTTGGACCGTATACCTGCGGAGCTTTGATCTTGCGGTGGCAGCGCAGGCATTTGTTATAGAGCGTAACTATGGCGCTAGCATTCTCTTTGAATTCTAATTCATCTGACATTTTATCACCTTATTCGTCTCGTTTCTTTACAATAGTAATGTAAATGCATTACGAGAATATAAGTATTACTATTGTAATACAAAACAAGCCGCGTTAATTGCAGCAATTGTTAATTATAATCGTTTGCCATCGTACCAGATCGACGTGCATCCAGCATTTGGCATCCCGAAATCATCAAGGGGCTCAAAGCCATCATAATCCCCGATGATCTTTCCTTCATAATAGAGGTTCATGTCGTCATCAAACATCTGGAAGGGGACTCCTTTTAAAATCTCTTCCTTTGTAAAAGTGGTATCGTGACCACCCATTGTCCCGGTTTCATTTGTTTCCGCTTCACTATGATCTCCTTTTTCGAAAAGGACGTCTCTTGTTATTATCCAGCCGTACATTTCATTCACCTTCTACCCAGTTCCATATCACTGTTGTGATATTAAGTGGTATGCCTTTGATTTCAAGGACCTCACATCTTCTTTTCAACTCGATGACACTCTCCTTTGCCTCTTTTGAATAAGCCCATGGCTGTTCATAGTGTTCTATTAAGGCACCTTTCCAGTAGACGTATCCCACATGGTCTATGGTCATGTTCTCTATGCCGTGGAACCAGGGCTGCTTATATTCCCCGGCTGCAACTGTTTTATAAAGTTTGTTGAACGCCTCAATACCATTTGTTGTTAGAAAGCCATTGACGGCGCTCTCAACAAGACTCAGATCGACTGGTGCAAGCTTGTCCCCATCTGATGTAGCCTGCAGTATCGCTATTGCTTTATCGCAATTATCCTCTTTCATATATGTCCAGCCTCCTTCATGCTGAAGTGTCTGCAATCGCCGATTATCACATGGTCGAGAACGTCTATATCCATTATCGTCCCCGTTTCCACCAGCTTCTTTGTGATCTCGATATCTTCCCTACTCGGTGTGGGATCGCCGGATGGATGATTGTGTGCAACAATAATGTGTGCTGCCGACTCGATCAAGGCCGTGCGAAACACTTCTCTTGGATGAACAACGTTGGCGTTGAGCGAACCAATGGATATAGTGTCTTCTCTGATAATCTGGTTCTTGGTATCCAGGCACAGCTCCACAAAATGTTCCTTCTTTGATTCCCTCATTGCCGGATAAAGTCGCCTGTAGACATCTTCGGGTGAGTTGATCTTGAACTTTGATGAATTGTCAAAGGTTTCCAATCTTCTTGCCAGCTCAAAACAGGCTACGATCTGGACAGCTTTTCCTGATTTGATGCCGTGAATCTTCATGAGCTGGGATGCTCCTATTGCAGAGAGTTGTTTTAAGTCGAACTGCGACAGGACTCTTTGGGACAGGTTAATTGCATTCTCAGCAACGGAGCCTGATTTGAGAATTATCGACAGGAGTTCGGCATTGCTTAAGGACGTTGCGCCGTTTGTTATCAACCGACTGCTGGGTCTATCTTCTGCGGCCATATCTTCGATTCTTAGATTATATTGCATAATACCTCATAATATTCAAAAAGAGATCTTACCTGAGTCCGCCTGATTTCAGCTCCGCAGAGCGAAATCTGGCGCCAGCCTGATGCTCTCACCGAGGCACTGCACGAAGAGTGTAGAGAAAATATTTGATAATGTTGAGAAGTGCTACGATTTGTTTTAAATATGTTAAAATCCAATCGATAACGCATATGAAAAAAGTGGTAACAAAAGGTGAGACTATGGTTGGGGAAACGTTTGAAGGATCCTTGTGGTTCAATTCAAGCAAAGATACCATGAGACATAAGTTGGAAGAATCTGATCAGAACTCTGGGGTTGGAATAAGTTTTGGAAAAAATTTGCATTTATTTTCTTATAGCAAAGCGTATGTGGATTTGCTCTTTGACGATGATTCCAAAGGACAAGCCTTAGTGAAGAAAGATAGTTTGAAAAATTGTCCTCATTTAATTGAAGAATGCATTGGAAATTGGGCACGTAAGAATGGCCTCTGGATATTGAAATTATCACAACGAAATGTACCTGTAAAATTAAAAGTAGTCCAAGACTATGAGATTTTTTATGTGTCAAAATAAGTCATATCGACCAGTGAGTAAAGAACTCTTCGCTTATTTCGTTCGCTCGCCTAACTGCCGAATATACGTTCGGGCTGATATTCAGCCGTTATATGACATATTGCTGGAAGAGTTGCCTCGATGAGAGTGCTATTTGTAACGGACTTGCATGGAAGCAAGTGGAAATATGAGCGGCTATTCAAAGTAGCAAAAGACTTTCGGGCAAATGTGGTCATCAATGGTGGTGACATGCTTCCCAAGGAATGTGAACCATTCAATCAGGGTGATTTCATTACGAACTACCTTGACGATTATTTTGCACGATTCAACTCTGCCGGAATTTATTATCTGTGTTATCCGGGAAATGATGATCTCAGGATTTTCGATGAACTGTTCGAGGAAATCTGCAATAAATATCCATTCATCGTCTACCTGGCACAACGTAAATTCGAAATAGAGGGTTACGATTTTGTAGGTATGAACTGGGTTGTTGATTATCCATTCAGGCTCAAGGACAGATGCAGGATGGACACAGAGGACTATATTTTCCAGGAGCAATTCGGAACAGGACTGTTATCCAAACCTGATGGATGGCAGGAAATTGATGACTGGTTTACCCATGCAAAAAAACTCCCAACGATAGAAGAGGAACTGGATCGTTTGGTTCGTCCCAGGGATATGGAAAATAGTGTGTATGTAATACACATGCCTCCGTCCAGGCTGGGATTGGATAAATGTTATTACGGGGAAGAAGTAGGGTCAAAAGCGATTTACAACTTCTTGGAGAAATATCAGCCAAAGCTCTCTTTCCATGGTCATATACATGAATCTCCAGAAGTTACAGGAAAATGGAATGCAAAACTAGGCAGAACGATATGCATTCAACCCGGTCAACTTGATGAGTTCACTTATGTCACAATTGACATGTCAACGATGAAGTTTGACAGGATCAAGGAGCAATACGTCACATAACAGCATGTATGGAGTTTGCCTAGATCACCATAATGCTCGGCTTTGACTCTCACTTCGCCTAACCCTGATTCCGTCTTACAGTGGCAAAGCCTTATTAGGTAAGAAAGTAAGAAAGTAATACCATGGCAACAGAAGTCGAGTTCACAAGAATGTCTACAAAAGGTCAAATAGTGATTCCTAAGAAACTCCGAGCAGGATTTGAAGACGGAACGCCATTTGCAGTAATCCGGGACAGAGATACGATTCTTCTCAAACAAATAAAACTTCCTGGTATTAAAGAATTTGAATTTCTTGCAGATAAAGGAGAAACGATAGCAAGAGAACGGGGGATAAAAGAAACAGACATTGATGATATCGTCCATAAACACCGCAAAGTACAGGATTAAAATATGGTAAAGGTAGTTGCTGATACCAATATTTACATTTCAGCTTTGTTCTGGCGCGGGAATCCATACAAGTTCATACATCTATGCTTTGAAGGAAAAGCCAAATTGGTTATCTCAAGGCAAATCATCGATGAACTCGAAAGGATACTTTTAACTGACGGGAAATTTGAAATGCCCCGAGAAGATGTGGCTTTATATTCAGAAATAATCTTAAGCCATGCTGAATTTGTCTCTCCTGCCTTCACTTTGAATGTCATTGTTAAGGATCCTGCAGATGACAGGATATTGGAGTGCGCTGTTGAAGGTGAGGTGGATTATCTGGTTTCAGGCAACAAACATCTTCTTGATGTTAAGGAATTCCGGGGGATAAAAATCGTGACTGCAAAGCAGATACTTGAAATCCTTGGAGTTTGATATAATAACTTCAGCTATGCACTTCCTGACTCCGGAAAATCCAGCTTATATGGGATTCAATTGCACGAACCCGCCTGATTTCAGCACCGCATTGCGAAATCTGGCACCTGATTATACCATTGGGGCACCATAGAAGTGTATAGAAAATATTTGATAATGCTGTGAGAAGTGATGGGGTAACAACAGACGTTTACATTCACAGTCTCATACATGGTTTTGCCACACATCTGTTAGAAAGTGGGGTGGATTTAAGGTTATACAGGAGCTATTGGAACCGTCAACAACAAAGATTTGAGTCGTATACAGACCACACTTGATCTAATCATGAAAAAGGAAGTAAGAAATGATTGAGACTGTTCAGACAAATGATGTTATAGACGAACAAGAATTCGGATATTATGCTAGAATGGAAGGATATGCGAATTTGAGTTTGGATATGAAGAAGTTATGTGAAATTAAAAAATCTACCTCAAGAAAGCAGGTTGTAAATATATGAGGTTATATGCTATAGCTATGCACGCTAAGCACGGTATAATATATATTGGGGGTTTAGAGTAGTAATGAAGAAAACGTCCACATTTGAAGAACGACTTTACGTCAAGTTGAGAGAGCAGATTAAAGGGAAAAAAGTTGGTTTCCTCCTTGGTGCAGGAGCCTCCTTTCTGAGCGGTAACGGGTATCCGCTTGCGAATGGGCTTTGGGAAGCAATCAGAACCCATATGCCGGAAGAAGAACAACGTTTAATCGACAATGAAATTATGCGAGATTCCACCACATTGGAACAAGCACTGGATAGGTTAGACGGGGGAAGAAACGAATATTCGACCCTCCGTCACTACATCACGAATGCGGTAGCCGCTTCGTTCATTAATCATACACCTCCTCTCGATTACCACAGAGAATTTGTTATCCGTCTGGGAACGCGGTCTGAGAAACGAATTCCCGTGTTTACACTGAATTACGACTCGCTTATTGAAATTGCTACTGACATAGAGAAACGGCCTCTTATAGACGGTTTCTTAGGTACGGTGGAGTGCTACTTCCAACCGTCTTGTTTTACAGATTATCGAGGAATATTAGAGTCACGACGAGGGCGGTCTGTTCCTGTACACACGAGTGGAATAATCAACCTTTACAAGCTTCACGGATCTCTTGGCTGGTTTAAAGATACCGAATCCAGACTGAAACGCATTCGACCAGACATGCCATGCCCTCCAGGCTGCATCCATCTTATGGTACCGCCTCAGAACCGCAAAGCTGCTGACACAGGAATAACACCCTACGCGACTATTTGGTCGGAGTTCCGTGCTCACCTCGCTAATGACTCCTCACGTCTGCTCAATAGGCTGGTATGCGTCGGTTATGGATTGGGTGATGGTCACGTTAATGCAGTTATTGAGTCTGCCTTAGCCCGTAATCATTTTACACTTGTTGTTTTGGCGAAAGACCTTTGTGATGACACATTTAAACGTTGGCAGAAATCCCCAAAAACTATCATTGTCACCGAAGAACGATCTTCTCTCTATGGAGAGGAGGGGCCAGGTATGCATGATGCGTGGGCATTTGAGTGGCTAGCAAAGGAGGTATAATTATGTCGAATGGAAATTCGAGTTTGGTCGGTCATATACTGGATGTACAAAGTTCGATGTTCACAGCAGACCTAATCCAAAAGGAGGAAGGTGTTTCACCTACTATCACACTTGGAGACGAGGATATCTCTGTAGGGCGACTTGGGTCGTATATGAGAATCACACAAGGTGCTATCATCGTTATAGCGATGGTCAGCCGTATGACTGAGAAGGAAATTCTTTCTCCTTTCCCTTCCGATGGCACGGACGTAGCACCAACAGCGGAGGCATTTGCACAGCGAACCATTCAATTGGTGCCAATTGGGTGCGTTGGCAGCGATGGTACTTTTGAACGGGGAATATCAGTTTATCCGACGACTGGCGCAGAGGTGCATGCGATTGCGAGTTCCGAATTGGACAAGTTGTTCTTGAAGTTCCGGGACAAGCATTACGATGTGGGTGCCGTCTCATCTAATCCGACAACCCGAGTCTACCTTGACCCCTCGCCGCTGTTCGGGCGTCATTGCGCGATTCTGGGCCAGACTGGTTCAGGAAAGTCTTGGACGATAGCATCGCTCCTTCAGAAGGCAGTCTCACTAATGCCGCGAGCACATATTGTTCTTCTGGACTTACATGGGGAATATAAAAAAGCATTTGCCCCTGAGCACGCAAAGGTCATTGATGCAACGAAACTAGAGATGCCCTACTGGCTTATGACCTACTCAGAACTTACAGACCTACTCATCGACCGTACTGAACTGAGTGCACACAATCAAACGGCTTTTTTCCGCGATACCATCAACACATTAAAGCAAGAAGAAGGTGCCCGTCTTAAGTTGCCTCGAACAACAATTGATACACCGGTGTTCTTTTCATTGGAAACCCTAAAGGAAAGGATAAAGTCAAAGAACGAAGAAATGGTACAGGGCGCCACAAAGCTTATAAAAGGTCCGATGCACGGTGACTTTGACCGTTTCCTAATGCGATTGGATAGCCGTCTCAATGATGTACGCTATGACTTCCTCCTGAAACCAACGCTTCGGAACAACTCAAGCTCTCTTGAATCTCTATTGAGGGACTTCATTGGCCTAGGGTCATCTAAGGTACCAATAACAATTATCGATCTTAGCCCAGTACCCTTCGATGTTCGTCCAACCATTACTGCACAAATTGGACGACTAACTTTCGAATTCAACTTCTGGAATCCGAAGTACGAAGAGTTCCCGATACTACTCGTTTGTGAAGAGGCGCATGCATATGTCACGCGGGAGTCCAATTCCCAATTCGAAGGTGCACGGAAGTCGATGGAACGGATAGCCAAGGAAGGACGCAAATACGGCGTGGGCTTAGCAGTTGTCAGTCAGCGTCCACACGAAGTGTCAGAGACGGTTCTATCGCAATGCGGCACTTTTGTATGTTTAAGAATTACCAACCCGGATGACCAAGAATATATCCGGAAACTGGTTCCCGAAGCTGAACGCGATTTGGTGAACATCCTGGCAGGAATGCGACGAGGGGAAGCGCTTGTCTTGGGAGAAGCTGTACCGATGCCTACACGCATACAGATGGACATGCCCAGCCCGACTCCTCGGAGCAATGACATCGACTTTTATAAGTACTGGACCGAGGGACCGATAGATCTTGATGTTGCCACTATCGTTGACAGATGGAGGCGTCAAGCAAGGTAACCATTGATATATTTCAAGGCAATGAGGGGGGCTATGGCAAATAACAACGGAATTTACGGCAGGTTTTCGAACTCTACGGAAGCCTTCAGCTTCCTTGTCCCGTTGCACTCTCACTCCGCTTTGCTTCGTTCGGGGCACATAACAGACGGTCATGCGCTTCCGGACCTTGCTGGTCCTTCGCCGAAATTGTTCGCTTCGCTCACAACTCCCATCAGCCGCTTTGAATGATTACATCTAATGGGAACAGATAGATTCGTCAACGTCTCAGCAATAGAATTGCGGAGCATGGAGGTTTTGTGTAAGAAGAAGAAAAAACTCCAGACTTTATACATAGACCTCCGACTTTATACACAGGAGGAACTATTTACACAAAGCCTATATGTCAGGAAAAATACGACTATAAGCAATCTCGATACTCGCTCTAATTTTCATCAAGGAAGTTTCTGTTTTAAAAGGATTCTGCTGGTCTGCCAACAGACTCCAAAAAGAATTTTCATGATTCCAGCTGCTTTTTAGGTCTTTGTTTTCATCTACGATTAAAACAAATATATCCAAGTGGAAGATGACACGCATCTCGTAAAACTGAGATTAATCTAAAAGCCGGTTTTATGAATTCATTTATTTTTGTTTCACCAATGTCGCTGTCAAATATATGAACCAACGTAGCAATATCTAAACCCCACTTTAAATATTCAACTAATTGTCCGATCCACGTATGATATTTTGTATTATTTAAGTTCGAAGCATAAAAATATTTCGCTTCAACTCCCGCAAAGATTCTCGTGGGGGATTCTTCACAAAAAGGGGGGAGGCATGCCTGATTAAGATATCCCACGTAAGGAAATATAATCGACTTCAAAGGCTTTGACATAGTTCCTAATTTCAGTCTCATTCAACCCTATAGGGTCTAAGTAACTTTTACAATATGGGATAATCTGTTTACATAGACCCACGTGTTTCAACCATTTGCCATTTAACGAGGGTTCCAATCCCACGTTTAAAAAACCCGATTTAGCTAACCACTCAACTGCCTCTAGCTCGCCATTTGGAAAAACTTTTTTCCCTTCAATATTATCTGATAGATTTTTCATAGACATCGTATCTACTTTTTAGTAGCTAGCTTATATAGTTTCTCCGCGCAGAAATGCCCCGATTTAGAAATTAGAGCATTTTAAGAGCTCCTATAAATTTCAGTATTAGCAGAAACAAGTACAATTTTATTATATTTTATATTTTTGTCATGATCGCATTTTCTGCACCTTCCATGTTCTTCATCCCATAGTGCCTTCTCATGTTGCCGCTCGTGCGCTATGCGAAGGTTCGCACGGGTTGCCAGCAAGTGCAGGGAGCTAGGAGACGAAGGCGAGGTATTACAATAGGTGAGGTATGAGGAAGCCCAAGAATCTTTTGCAAAACATCATCCTGCCTTTTTAGAAATGTGGTAAAGGAGCATATTCATAGTTCCATGAACCTCCAATTTTAGAAGTCTTATTTGTACAAAAACTCAATGTGTTTCTTTTAAGAGTGCATACATCTGGCATACAAAATTGAATTCTATTATGGTCCAAAGTTTAAACATCGTGGGAGGATATCAAAATCATAAGTTTTTCATCTTTCTTGATAACCCCAATATATCATTAATGATAAAAGATCGAAAAATTCTCCAATTTCATAAGATGCAGAACCTGTTTTATTGGATCATGAAAGCAGTTTACCCATTAAAATATAATCAAATAATTGCAATTCTCACTTTTGTCACATGGGTTCAAGTTTTTCTTTTTTCAATTTTTCCCATAAACCTGCAAACCACGTCTGAAAATAGCTTATCAAAGCTGGATCATCGATATAAAAAGCTTTGTATGTTTCAAGAGAACCAGTTGGTAGAGAGGGGTGCAGCCATACTCTTAATGACTTCCCAGCTTTTGATATTACAACAGTAAATGGAATCAAAGATCTCTCACTACCGCCCCACGATGCTATCCTAAAAAGGTTTTCACAGTCAATATTTATTCCGTCCTCTTTTAATTCATTCTCCTTCTTTTTTTTATACATCTCAAAGTGTCGTGCATCTACACCGCTAACGATAAAACGACGAGTACATCCTTTTTTAATTGACTCTTTTATTGCTTCATCGAATGTTTCAATATCTCTCAAAGGATTAAAAGCGTGAATAACCTGACTCTCATTGATAAGTTTAGACACATCTTCAAAAGTAATAATTCCTTTATCGCGGTAAATATGGTTGTCGAGTTTACGTAATGAATCTTCAAATTTATTGTCGAGTTTATATAATGAATCTTCAAATTTATTAATTGATGTTTCAAATCTATTCCCAGATGCGTCAAATCTATTAATTGATGTATCAATTTCTCGGACATTGTTTTTAAGTATATCGATATTCAAAAAATATGTAAATAAATGCGAAAATACAATAACCATTGTTAAAAAAATTAATACAACAATTGTTTGAAACCTTGTTAATTCAACAATATATGCTGCTGCAATTGCTCCTACAATTAGCAGAGCATTTGCAAGAATGTCTTTCACTATATTTATAATAACCACCTTTGATTAAATTAATATATGGAATATTCTCTATTGACTAAGACTAAATAAACATATCTCAAAATTGTTTTGAATAAAAATCGATATCTTATAAATTAAATTATTTCAAAATCTCCATAGCATCAAACTGGTGGTCTCAAATAATAAGATAAAGCTAAATAATAAAAAGTGATTATCAAAATAAAATGAAATCATTTTCGGAGTTAAAAGATTGTTCATTTGGTATTAAGCCAAAAGAAATTAAAGCTTTAGTGAAGATAGAAGGGGCAATTTTAAATTCAGCTCGAAATTATCTCTTTGAAGATGGTTTTACTGAAGTAATTGTTCCACATATAACTAAAGCAACTGGAGCATGCGAAAATCCTAACACTTTATTTGAAGTGATTTATTTTAATGAGAAATTAAAACCATATCTTTCTCAAACTGGGCAATTATATTTAGAAATCGTTGTACCATTTTTGGAAAAAGTATGGTGTTATGGACCAAGTTTTCGGAAAGAAAATAAGGTTGATTATAGGCACTTAACTGAATTTACTTTATTGGAAATTGAGTTTTGTGGTAATTTTAACCAGTTGCTTTCTAAAATAGAGGGATTGATAAAAGCAATGATAGAAGGGGCAATTCTTCAAAGAGAATATCTTGAAATATTAGGAGTTGATTATCAAAGGCTTAAGAATATTAAAACACCCTTTAGGAGAATAACGTATGATGAAGCCATTGGCATACTAAATCTAGATTGGGGAGAAGATTTAAATAGTACAAATGAAAAATTTTTGATTGAAAAGTTCGGGAATAGCCCCCTTTTTATCACATATTTTCCAGAACATATAAAATTTTTTAATATGAAAAGAAACTCGGATAATCCAAAAGTAGTTAATAGTGCTGATTTATTGCTTCCTTTTAGTGGAGAAGCCGTTGGGGCAGCTGAGAGAGAGATCCTATATGAAATAGTTGAAGAAAAACTCCAAAAATCATCAATGTTTAAACAATTGTTAGATGTGGGACGAAATATTAATGATTTTGATTGGTACTTAAATTCCATAAAAGAAAATAAGAACTGTCCTCATGCAGGTTGTGGAATTGGTGTGGAAAGAGTATTGCAGTTTATATTAGCAAGGAGTGACATAAGGCAATCAACACTTTTTCCTTTAAATAAGATTAATCTATTTTAGATAAATATAGTGGAATGTTCTTATGAGTTTGAATTAAACCAATTTAATCAGCTATTTTTCTATTTTATTTTATAAATTTGTTGATCTTTTAATAGCTTCTCCATTTCTTCGATTAATTTTTCAACATATTTATTATTAGCAGTTATAATCGCTTTCATGGGCCCATGAGTAACATCATAGTTTTCATACATTTTCAATGTTTTTCCAATGTTATCAAGTTTTGGTGTATTAGTTCCCATAGCTTCCGGCGCTGGGATGGGTATTATTGCATATTTATGCTTTTTAGAAAGTGTAAATCCAAATATTAATTCAGACAATTTTTCATATTTAATTAAACTACTTGCCGGAATGCTAAAAAATGTATTTGATTTATGCAATTTCTTCAAATCAAAAAAAATATCATCTTTTGGCATCAATCCTTTAGATAAAGATTCATTATAAACCATTACCCTAGTTTGGTTAATTTGTCCATCATATTTATCTGCATTAATCTTAAGATAATTAATATATGTATTTTTCCGAGGCTGAGTCCAGAAACCGCTAGCCCTATCGTTTCTAGATATTACATAGACTGAATCGCTGGGATCGTAATTCAATTGAATGAGTACCTCTAGAACATTATGCCAGGAAACGAAACTCTTTGTATCATTTAATGCTCTCATGGAATCAAATGTTTTCGATATTACATCGTCTAATTCAAAATCAAGGCCATGATCCATGAAATATTTAAGTATTGAACTCTTGACAAGAGGAAAATAATTATACTTCTTGTAATGGTGAGAAGGGGAATGTGGACTGTAAAAAATGCCTTTTTCACTTTCTGGGGGGTCGTAAGTAAATGTCTTCAATTCCACATTGTGTTTTGTTATCAAGGGTTCGTTTTCAAAAAAAGGATAGTCTTTCTCTAATGTCACTTTTCTTAAGTAGTCATGGAGTGATTTATTAATAATAAGTTCTCGGGGCTCACAAAAATTAATAATTCGTGTCGCAGCGCCGATTGTACCTCCGATTTGTATGTATTTTCCTTGAATCCCTTTTAACCCCTCTATTATAAGGACACGATCCTTCTCAGAATAATTGACGGCTGTCCTGATAATCAGGCCTTTCTTAAGGACGTTTAATGCAAAATCTATTACAAAATCTAAAAATAATTTAGTTGTTTGCTTATCTAACTTGCAATTTCTGCCCACTGACACAATTGCACCATCGCCAGTAGAGAAAGTGTCTGGTTTAAAATCTTGTAAGTCATTAAGTCTATTATTAAGATATTCGATGAATGATTTCACCAATATCGCTTGAGTCTCAGGATTTTCATTTGAAAAGCCTTCAATTTCAAAGATTGCAACCAAAGATTTGTCGATTTCTTCTATTTGATTCATGATTATTACCTTTCAATGCAAGAACTTCTCACTTTTTGTACATTTGCTTTTGAATGCGAATGTTTTGGATACATGCAATTTCGTATTTAAATTTCAATCATTACTATATCTGTATTGCGTATTATAATTGCCTTGGATTCGAATTATTATTTTTAATAATTTATATATATATATATATTTCTAGGCAAGTTAACGAGTCTCATTTGTAGGCAACACAACCACTTTGGAAAATTTAAGCTAACCGGTTTTTTATATCCAAAAGTTCCTAACGATAATGAAAACTAAGAAAAAAAACGAATGGGGCTTAAGTCTTAATCCCCACAATACAATCTAAATCCACACTCTCCACAGACCTTCTCATCTTTCGTCCTCTCAAACCCGTGTTCGTAATCATGTGCAATCTTCTTCACGATCTCGATCATATCCTCAATAGCATTCCCATCGAGCCCTTCCATCCGTGAACTACCCGAACTTTCAAACTTCCCATCGATCAGCTCAAATGTCCTGGGATTGGGAAGACCAAGCTGTTCGAGTGTGAGTCTTTTCACTTTATATTGGGGATAAATATGTTCAATACCCCTTGCATAAAGGAGAAGTTGTCTTGACCTGTCATCAGGTCCGGGTTCAGATTTTCCGGTCTTATAATCGATGATCTCAATTTCATTCTTTGTGCCAGGCATCAGATCCACTCGGTCGATAAATCCTTTAAACGTAAACCCTCCAAGCGGTACAGCGAATCTTTGCTCAACCATCAGGTTGTTCGCAATTCTATTTTTGTTCCGCTCCCAGAATACATCAAGCGCCGCTGTTGCTATTTCAATATCAACACCCTTGAAATCAGGTTCTTTTGCAACCATGTCCCTGATCTCATACAGCCTCTCTTTTTTGGTTATTTTCTCACTCACCGCTATCTCAAGCACCTTATGAACAAAATTTCCCCTATTCATGGCTCCTGTAGAATCCTCAGAATCGCGTGTAGGCATCCTGAGAAGCTCTGCAAGTTCATACTGCCTGGGGCAGTTCTCATAGGAACTTATAGAGGAATAGCTGAAAGTCATGCTTGCGGGATTGAATTTCAACCCGTTCTTATTCTCTTTGATTTTATCCAGAATATTTTCAGCGTCATGCGCAGGGTCTATTTTTTCCCAGTTGGAATTGAAAAGTTCCTTGAAATCCGGCGCCTTCCCAACCTTCAAAGCCTGATACAGCAGCGTATTTTTCATGATCTCAGCAAAATTCCCTGAATCAAGCAACTCGATGAGTAGCCTTTTTCGGACAGCCTTTTCCCGTTCAAGCGCGCTGTCCTTTATCATTTCCCTGACTTTCGTATCAGTATCCCGGAAATAGATGAGATCACCAACTATGATATTCTCACCGGCTCTCCAGTTATCGTATCCGATATCCAAAAGGAACTCAGACGGCTCTCTTTCATCGTCAGCGTATTTGATTGCCAGCGTCAGGAAAAGATGTTCTTTTGCCCTGGTAAATGCCACATACGCAAGCCGTCTCTCTTCTTCCTTTTTGATCTCTTTCTTGCGTTCCCTGACTGCTTTTTCAGTATCTTTGATGGATTCGTCCTCAAAAATGTCCCTGTACTGTTCCATCAATTCTGGCGGGATGAGAGGTTCTGTGCCTCCCCGATACAGAGGGAATTTATCTTTTGCAAGGTTCGTGAGAAATACAACCTTAAACTCCAGTCCTTTTGCCGAATGTATGGTCATGAGGTTTATGGCATCCTCATCCGCTATTCTTGCCGGCGCCGGATTCCCATCCATCTCGTCAAGTATCTCAAGATAATCGATGAACAAACTCAGGTCTTTTCCGTGGAACTCTTCAAAATTACGGGCTAATTCATGAAGCTGTCTCAGATTCAAAAGCGCTTCCCTGCTGCGCTTTGTGTCAGTATGGGCGAATTGCCTTGAGAGCCCCGATTGATCATATACCTCAAGGATAAGGTCTGATACATCCAGATTCGTCTTCGAACAAAGTAAATCGATTCTCTTTTTTACATTGTTTATGGTCTCAAGTCCGCTCTTTGAAAATCCGAGTTCTCCAATATGATGATAGATGGCTTCCTGGAACGAGACCCACTTTTTCTTAAGATATTCTCCTATCCTGATAGAATCTTCCTGGCTCAGGGCATTATTGTAATGGAATATCCTCCACCATGCCTCTGTACCGCGGGCTGTGGGATGAGAGACATTGTTGATAATATACAGGTAAGCGAGAGCGGTCTTTATTTCGGGCTGTTTCAGGAAATCGGTATCGTCCTTGACCCGGAAGGGCAGACCTCTGTTTTCAAGAGCCAGTCTAACCTTTCTTCCCTGGGCATGTGTCCTGTATAATACTGCAATTTCTTTTGGAGGGATACCCTGTGCAAGATAGTCTTCGATCTTTTCAACTATGGCTCTTGCTTCTTCGTTATCATCTTCTGTTTCAATGATGCTGACGTTCTCCCCTTCAGTATCTTTGTGATTTTTGAGGAGCAGACATTCTTGCCTTTTCTCCGTTCCATAGTTCTTTTTGATTAGGGTATGAGCCACTCTGAGAATCTTATTGGTTGACCTGAAACTGACATCCAGTGACACGATGTCTTTATCTGAAAGAGAGAATTGCTTCTTGAACTCCTCGATATTATTGGTGTACGCTCCCCGGAATGCGTAAATGGTCTGGTTCGGATCTGCCACCACTGTTATGTTCTTATTCGCTGCTGTGAGCTTTTTTATCAGCTCGAACTGGACATAATTCGTATCCTGGAATTCATCAATGATTATGTAGCGGAATGTGTTGTTTAATCCTTGAGTGCCATACACGTCGAGATACCAGAGGGCGATCTTATTCAGGTCGCCGTAATCCAGTGCACCTATAGCTGATTTCTTCTCTTCGTATTTCTCCCAGGCTGATATGAAGTTTGAATATTTCTGGTATTCTTCATAGAGGTCTATGAATTCGGAGTATCTTTTCTTCTCTGCCTGTTTTGCCTTCTTATCTTCTTTGTCTTTGAATTCCTGAAGATGAAAGGTATTGAGTTTGAATTTAGATTCGCGATACAGTTCCTTCCATGTGCTTTCATCTTTTTCGATCATCTGAACTTGTTTTTTAAGGGTTTCCAGAAATTCTTTGAATTTATCTGTTGAGATATTCAGGTCTTTGGCTTTTCCGATCGTGTTTGCATAAAGGCTGGCGGTCCTTGCATTGATCCTGAGTTCCCGGAATATGAAAATGGCTGAATCCATCTCCTCGAATATCTTGAAGTCGCCGGGAACTTTGCATCTTTCAGCATGATCCTTGATAAGCTCGGCGCAGAATGAGTGAAAAGTCTTAACGATCACTTCCTTTCCCTGAAGGAGTTTCTCGACTTTTTCGCGCATGTTCCTTGCAGCTTCTTTGGAGAAGGTGAGAGCGAGGATCTGGGAGGGGTCGATACCTTCCTTTTCGACCATGTATGCAATCTTTGCAGTTATGGTCGTTGTCTTGCCTGTGCCTGCACCTGCAAGGATCAGTTGGGGGGCTTGGGTGTGTTTTATGGCTTCAAGCTGGCGAGGTTTTAGGGATGAGAGGAGGGAGTTTAAGAAAATATATACCACCGTTTTAAGTTGGTTAAAGGAATACCTCTGGAATAATAATACTTTGCAAGAAGCACCATGATTTCAGCATCATGGTCTTTATAAAAATGATTTTTTTTAATGCAATGTATTTTTTGATTGAATACATGGAAAGTCGGGACAATTACCTCTGCGGTGCTGTTCTTGGGCTGGTGGTGGGGATGAGGATGACGGTCACCTGGATGAAATCTATAACTATCTGAAATATTTGAAATAATTGTCTACTTGTTAGAAAGTGATTTATTAAGATGGATAAGTTCTTTCTCTTGCTCAACCAAAATAGATAGGAAAACAGCATGCATTGGGTCAAGAGTCGGTACAACAGTGCAAGATGACGCATGTGCTCTCGCTTGGTTCATTAGGGTATCAAATGCAATTCTGTCCTCTCCCCTCAGTGCCCTTCGAAAATCCGATAACTCTTCAATTATCCCTTCTAGCAGGATTCGAAAGCTAGGAACAGTCCGGCCCATTGTTACCCTCCATATTCAGATAGCTTCGTTTGCCCAAATGGAATTATTCTTTTAGATCTGCAGGTCTCGTTTAGACTAACCACGCTTTTTGAAATAATTACAACTCGTCCAGATTTCGCCCATTTTTCAATACACTTCGATAGTTGAAAAGGCATATGTCATTCACCTCTTTCCAAGTTGATTTGAGTCCTTAAAAAGCAAATGGTATCCATGGAGTGAAAGTAATAAATATATGAATAGTCGAGATATAACATACGATGCCTATCACATTCACCGACGAAGACCTGATGCAAAAAGTCCCTAATTTTTTAATGATGTAAATACAATATAGATATAAATTATTAATTCATATACGACTTCTAGAATTAAACATATGCATTTATAAAAATAGATGATAGGAGAATATTTATATTTTTGAAAATAATTTTGTTAATTCATGAAGATAAATAGTGAAAATGTTCCTCAAGCCGATAATTTAGAAGACGTTATTGAATGTGTGATTGCAGTTTCAGAAGGAGAAGGAACCTATCAAGAAATTGCCAATAGGATTGGGAAAGTAGAAAGGCAAGGTAGATACTATAGAAAAGCTGCTGAAATCTTGGGGTTAATAATTAATCAAAATAATGAATCTCATCTAACAGATCTTGGACGTCAATTTTCACAAAATCCTACTTTAGGGAATCCTATTTTATTGCAGGCTGTTTTAAATGCTCGAATATTTCAACGATTAATACCTTTTTTTGAAATTCATTCACAAGGAATTACTAAAGTGGAGTTAATAGAATATTTAACTCAAAATATAGAAGAAGTTGGGGATACAATGTTACCAAGAAGAGCCAGCACTTTATTATCTTGGTTACAATCATTAAATATTGTTATAGAAAATAATGATGTTTTTAACTTAACCAATTCTCTTACACAAATCGTCCCCATATTAAAGTTTACTGATTTGGATGAACCCATTCTTCCTCATTCAAGCGATTTGAGTGAATACCAAATAGTAGAACAAAGAGCATCAAGAGCAAAAGAATCAATTAGTTTTTCTAGAGATGAAATTAAATTTGAAAGAGCTGAAAACGCTCATCTTAGCCTTGTTAACATAACAGCTTTAAAAATAAGACAAAGAGGATTTTTACCCAGATCTAATCAAATAATTGATTTAGCTGCAAGATATGAAAACATAGATTACATATTTGAGATGAAATCAATTACTGAAAGCAACTACAGATCACAAATACGAAAGGGAATTAGTCAACTTTATGAGTATAGATATCTACAAAATCTGCCAAATGCCAAACTTGTACTCGTAATTGAAACCTATCTGCCTTCAAATGCTTCCTGGATGCATGATTATCTTGAATCCGATAGGGAAATAATGTTAGTTTGGGATGGAAACGATGATTTATTCTCTAGTGATAATACTAAGCATGATTTGCATTTCTTATTTGACTTATAAAAATAGATAGTGAAGTTCAGTGCATGTTCGACATATTTCATATATTTCACGAGTTAAAGATCCAGACATTTAAATTAACTTTACACCATTCTCTCACTTGAATACAAAATATTCTTATATATACTATGGAGCAATTAAGAGTTGCATATATTTAGAAAAAGACATGAAAAAATCACATGGAAAAAGATTAAAGGGTCTCAGGATTTCTAAACTACTAAAGAATGACGATCGTTTGATTATGATAGGTAATCCGAAAAAGGACATATTATGAAAAAAGCTCAGCCATTCTTAAAGTGGGCAGGTGGCAAGACACAGTTATTGCCCGAATTGCTTAACCATGTTCCAAATACCTATGGGCGATATATTGAGCCATTCGTAGGTGCCGGGGCGCTATTCTTCCATTTGCAGCCAAAAAGGGCATTATTGGCTGACCTGAATGGTGATTTGATCAATTGTTATGAGGTCGTAAGAGATCAAATCCAATCTTTAATCGATGAGTTGCAGAAATACGTAAATGATGAAAAGTTATATTACAAGGTGCGTAATCGCAATCCAAACAGACTGAATCCTGTACAACAAGCAGCTCGCACCATTTATTTGAATAAAACCTGTTATAACGGGCTTTATAGGGTGAATAAGGATGGCAAGTTTAATGTTCCGTTTGGGAAACGGGTGAATCCAACGATTTGTGATGAATCAAAGCTTATGGCAGCTCACTTAGCACTAAAAGATGTGGATTTAGTTTGTGGAGATTATAAGGAAGTGCTTCAAAAATACGCTGAACCTGGAGATTTTGTGTATCTAGATCCGCCGTATTATCCGGTTGGGGGGCACGCAGATTTTAAACGATACACCAAAGAATTTTTCTATGAAGAGGACCACGGCGAGCTAAGGGATGAGTTTTGTCGATTGGTGAAAATAGGATGTCGTACACTCTTAACTAACTCTAATACAGACTTTGTTAGAAGACTATATGATGGGTTCGATTATAAGGTTGTTGACACAAAGAGAAACATCAGCAGTAAGACGATAACACGTAGGGGACAAGATCTAATTGTCATCGCTACTCAATCACCCCAGAGAACTCCATCCCGGTTGAGTCTGAGTGGGAGCAAGTTGTTAGAACATTTTCCTGGAACTCGATATATGGGTAGCAAATATCGTGTGTTACCTTTTATATGGCAATGTGTAGAAGATTTGCCATTTAAATCAGTACTAGATGCGTTCTCTGGGAGTGGATGTGTATCATACATGTTTAAACAGCGTGGATTCCGAGTGATCAGTAACGACTTTATGCACTTTACACATCACTTAGCTGTAGCGACAATTGAAAATTCTAGTATACAACTGAATGATAAAGATGTTGAGATGTTAATGAAACAAAATCCTAATGCAAGAACATTTATCGCGGATACATTTAAAGATTTATATTTTAGCGATGAAGAAAATACTTTTTTGGATTCATTACGTGCTAATGTTGAATTGCTAGAAAATCGGTACAAAAAATCTTTGGCTTTAGCTGCGATATCGAGGGCTTGTATGAAGAGACGGGCTCGTGGAATTTTTACGTTTATTGGGGATCGTTATGATGATGGTCGTAGAGATATGCAGATCACTCTTCAGCAGCATTTCTTGGAAAATGTTCATGCATTTAATGTTGCTGTCTTTGATAATAAACAAGAGAATCTATCTTTAAATCAGGATGTATTCGATTTGGATGTGCATGCAGATTTGGTATATCTGGATCCTCCATATTACACTCCAAACTCAGATAATGACTATACAAGACGGTATCACTTTGTAGAGGGTTTAGTGCGGCAGTGGCAAGGAGTAGAAATACAAGCTCATACAATTACGAAAAAATTCAAACGCTATGAAACACCATTTATTTCAAAGGATACTGTATATGATGCATTTGATCGCCTCTTCAAAAAGTTCCAAGAAAGTATCATTGTCGTTTCCTATTCTTCTAATTCTATTCCAGAAAAGGGAGATTTGGTTGACCTTCTCAAGAAATACAAAAGTCAAGTAAGAGTGCATCAAATTGAGCATTTGTACTCATTCGGAACGCATGGACATAAAGTAGGGGATAATGCTAACAGAGCTATGGAATTTGTTTTTGTTGCGTATTAATATGAAGGTTTAACATGCCTAATGTATGGAATCTAGGAAATACAACCATTCGAAACCCAAATCGCATTGAGTTAGGATTACGACTTTTTTCTGAAGAGTTTCAAGGTAACGTACATGGAGCGGAGGCAGAGGAGCGATTTGCTAAGAGATTAGCCGAGGAAGAAATTGTCGAATCAGAGGGAAGTTATGGTGATTTGTTTGGTCGTAAATGGCGTTCTGTTTTAGTGAAACTAGGATTTGCTACTGATATTAAATATATAATTGGGAAAAGAAGTTTTAAGGTAGTAGATCTGGCAAAACAGCGACCAGAATTGGGACTAAAAGGGCTTGAATATGAATTGACACCAGCCGGTAAACATCTATTAGAAGCAGATACAACTGGTGCGATACAGGATGTCTTTTTGAGGCAGTTGGTACGTCATGAGCTCCCCTCACCGATTGAAAGTGGATTTCCACGTGGTCAAATTAAACCTTTTATTTATGTACTTCAGGTTTTAAAAAAGTTATTAGAACGAAATGAGCAGGGACTCAGCAAATTTGAAATGGCTGCATTTTTGCAACTGTTCATTGATCACACGGATAATGCGATTGAGCAAACAGTGGAACGCGTGTTAGAATATCGTAAACAGCGCGATACATGTGATGATCAGGCAGCGAAACGGAAATTTGACGAAACTCAAATACAGGCGTCGGCTTTGGCAGGTAATGTAAAGAGCGACACATTGGTAGATTATGCAGATACAACTTTCCGGTATACCCAGATGACTGGAATAGTAGCTCAGCAAGGATCACGATTGATATTGCGCGAGAATAAAATGCCGATTATCGAAGCACTGCTAATAAAAGAGCCTGCGTTTTTAGCTAGAGAAGATCCGTTTGGTTATTTAGCTGACTTCTACACAGGAACATCCTTACCCACGGATAATATTACTTTTGCAAATAGTGAGATTAAGCGCTTGGTTGATGAAATAAGGAAATATGGTAAAGAGCCTGCTTTAGATATGGCAAATCTCTCAGTTACTATGAAAATTCAAGAAATAGAAAGATTGCGATATAATCTACTTGAACAATTAAGTTGGGCTCGCGAAGATCAGTTTGCCGCCGATCAAGTGAAAGACGAGTCCATCCAAGATATACTGAAATATATAGATGCATTAGAAACGCTTGCTAAGAGCAAGAAAATGGGTATTTTAGATCGTCCAGCTTACCTGGAATGGGTAGTTTGGCGCGGTTTTCTTGCAATTGATCGTATCATCATACCTTTTCACCAAACAAGGCGTTTTCCTGTCAATGAGGATTTACATCCACGGCATCCGGCACCTGGCGGTGGCTCAGATATGATATTCGAATTTGAAGATTACGTTTTAGTAGTGGAAGTGACATTGACTGGCTCTTCACGCCAAATAGCAGCTGAAGGAGAACCTGTACGTCGGCATGTAGCTGATATAAAAGAGAAATATGCAAACAAAGAAGTGTACGGGATTTTTATTGCACCATCGATAGATAACAATACCGCAGAAA
Organism: Candidatus Methanoperedentaceae archaeon; assembly: GCA_963753595.1. Classification (GTDB taxonomy): domain Archaea; phylum Halobacteriota; class Methanosarcinia; order Methanosarcinales; family Methanoperedenaceae; genus Methanoperedens. The sequence continues at coordinate 170,178 of CAVWCX010000036.1, forward strand.
CCTTTCGGATAGGAATTTGGTACCGAGGGGACCTAGAGGAATTTATGAACATTGTTCCTTTTACGTTAAACCAATTCAGGCAGATGATTGAGACTTTGCTTAAACAACGATATTCACCAAAGAATATTCAACAACTGATGGATCGGTGCTTAACATATAGAAATACAAAAGCTCCTGAATGGAAGCGAATGATTGATGTAGAGAAGAATCGATGGATAGCACGCCTCGATTAATGTTGCATCACGATAATGCAAGTGGCAGCAGAACCTAAAATGCAAGTCAAGAAAAGGCATTAAGAGAAGATATAAGAGGATTTTGAAACATCCATAATCCACAGTCACCCGAATATGCCTTAGCTTAAAAAAATAAAGTTTAATAGTACCTGGGTAAAAGGGCAAACCATTTACAGTCTTCGCCTGAAAAATTTTTATATTTATAATTATCTTTCCAAATTATAGGCATTGTGCTATTCGGAACAGAATAATAAAATGAAATTAAAAGTCCCCTATCAAAATCAAAACGGCTCTCATTTTTTAATAAATTATTAATTGTTTTTAAATTGGATTTTTCTTTATCATTAAAAATTTTACAAGAATTACTATAAAATTGACTTGAATTTTCTTGAAGTGTAATACCGCATAAAATTTCAAAATTGGTATTCTGTCTTAATCTATTTATTCCCTCTGGTGTAGCACATAGGCATAACAAATATGGTTTGTGGCTGGGATTTAACATTCCATTTAATTTATTATTAATATATTCTAAAGACTGATTGCCGGTGCCAATTAAATCATCAACAAATATAATTACACTTTCTTGAGGTAAACCTGGTATATCCCAAGGTTTGATGATTTTAAAATTTGAATTTTTCATAGAATGTTTTACATCATATAAAATAATGTCGCCACTTTTTGCCGGTTCCCCAAAACTTGTTATGTAACAATTTTCCTGATTAAAAAGAATATTATTCTGTTCTATAATTTCTTTAATAATAGTTCTAATCTGAATAGCATCAAAAATTTTAATGTTTTTCAATAATTTTATTGTAGTTTTCCAATCTAAATTTGTATTTTTTTTCCATTTTAATATTGAATTTGCTTTATATCCTTGATATCTTAGCAGTCTTTTTTCTATCTCAGAGCAATTATACCAATAATATATTAGTTTATCTAAGACATATACCATCTCTAACCCATTCAATCAATTTTACTGATAACTTCATTTAAAACATTTTTTAGATTCGAAAGTTGATCTACAAAATAATAATCACTTATTAAATCGGAGTCTAAATCTTTCAAATTTGCACTAAGAAATCCGATATATTTCAAAATGTTTTTTCTAGCAGTATCGTTTTCAATGTCTGGAGAAGCAAAAAGTTCAATATTTGCCGATGGACTTGAAATAAATAAATTAATTTTGGATATAAATTCATTAAAATTATTTGATTTTTCATAGTAGGCCATTGCTTTTCTTATCTCTCTAAATTCTTTGACATCTGTCATTGAAGTACCACTCAAGAACTTTTCAATCATACCATCAACTAATCTTTTTACACCATTTGGATAATCAAAACCTTGATGATTACTTAATTTAGCAGCAATTGGATACAATTCGATAAAAAAATCTGTTGAAATTTTATTTCCTTTTTCCATTAATATATTTCTGTAAACTTCTGGATACCATAAAAGCTGTTTACATCTCCTTATTGTTGATCGATTAACCCCAGTAAATTCAGTTATAACTGATTCTTGATCTGTTCCTAATTGCTTTATTACTACGTCAAGCTTTAATGCTGTTGGAAATAGAGCCCATTCTTTACGATAATGGTGAATATTAAACATGAATAAAATATTCTGTGTCACATCTTTCGGTTCATCAATAACATTTGCAGGAACTACCATTAAACCTAATTCTTTTGCACATCTCCATCTTCTTTCTCCATCAAGCAAAATATAAGGTGTCTTAGGATTATCTTTAGTATTTGTATAAACTGTTAATGGAACTAAAATTCCCACTTTAGAGATAGATTTTTTTAATTCCAATAAATCATCGTCCTCAAAAGTTAACCTTGGATTAAAAGGATTTGGTGAAATATCATTTACCGGAATATCAAATAGTGTTTTTGCTGCCATTTCAATAACCTTTTATCTAAATTAATTTCAAATTTTCAAATCGATATCTCATTTGATTTTATCAAGAGATTGTTCTTACTTTGATTGTTAATGTATTAAATCCTCTGGAATAACCCCTCATATTGCATTTATGGAAGCTTTTATACACGATGTATGAGCGAAGGCTTTCTCCTCGTCCTTACTAGAAAAACTCGTCTCCTCAGCGGACCTTTTCTATTTCACTAAACTTAAATATTAATAGTGATTATTAACCTGAGGTAGACTGATGGCCAAATTTAAATTAGTACCTTTTATAGTTCGTGTGAAACAAAAACATACAAACGAATTTGTTCATTTGAATAACGTAGATGAACAAGGCACAGATTTTTTAGGACTTTTAAATCAATGTTTTCAAGTAACACAAAACGTTCGAGTTATGGAGAACAATCAAAAAACCATTTCAATAGAGCAAGTAAATTCTTCTGGAAGAGATATATATGGTATCGCAAAAAGTGGGGAATATGGCATTGACGCTGACTTTTTTGATATAGAAACCTCTGAAGTAATACCCCACGCAAGAAGAAGTGAACACTCAGAGACCTTTCCTTTCTTTTTTTATTTTCATCTTCCTATTGGAATGGAACGAGGAATTCTAATTATACAAACATATAAGGTTTATGGAATAAAAACTATTATAGAGAGGACAATCAATGAATATTTTGATGATCTTGGACTTGTCATGGAACTGAACCGGTTGATTTCGCAGACAATATTAGAGCAGCTTGAACAGAGCCGTTTAGTTGAATTACAATTAATTCGTTATGACGTCCCTCGCGATGTGGCGGATAAAGTCCATGATGGAAGCCCAGAAGAAATATTCGAAAAGCGAAGCTTTCATGTTCAATATAAAAAAGAAATTAATCTAACAAACCGGATTAGGAATCTTATTTCAGATCGAGAAACGGTATATTATGAAATTTTAGGTGCCCAGTATGATGAAATTAAAGCAATAATTGAAAAAGATGGGAGAAAAATTACTCTCACATTTGGAGAAAAAGATATATACAGAGAATCCATGCCATTAGATGGAGATATTCCTCTTGAAAGGGGATTTCCAACATATAATTATCTTTTAAGGATGGCTATAGAGTATATGGAGCTCTTAAGGAGCAGCCTTGGAGAGTAACTGTAATGTTTGCTTTAATTAATGTTTCATGTATTATAAAAAAACATTTCGATACCCTTAAAGAAGATGCAAAGTTCGGTTTCATTTTTATCATTTTTGTTTTAATCCCAGTTGTTTTATCGTTCCTATTGGTGTGGATAAATAAACTTTTAACAGAAAATACCGTAAATACTCTGGTTACGGCATTTTCTATTTTTACGGGTCTTCTTCTCAATGTTATTTTCATCCTTTTTGATATATTGGGTAAATTAGGAAAATATCCTTCTTATGCAAAAGTAAGGAAGTTACTAATAGAACATTTATACGCAAACTCATTATATGCCCTTCTTATTTCAACAATTCTTTTAATTATAATAATATTGGCTACAATTATCGAAATTTGGAATAGCGATAATCTGGTATTAACAATCTTTTCTTTTGTAGTTTATTTTAGCGTTGGACATTTCTTAATGACTTTGATAATGATTATTAAACGCCTTTTCATATTACTTTCCACACAATTGGAGGAATAGAGAAAAACAATTAATTATATGGTAATATTGTAATATTTCTCATGTTTTCCCTGGGTATTGTAGTATTCTATAGGAAGATCCGCCGAGATCATCCGGTGAGAGTTCACTAGGAAAAAACTCCATGCCTATTCCTTCGTTTTATAATGTCGATACTAAGTTATCTATTGCATCTTTATACCGGCTAAATGGTTCCGGATTTACCTGAACTTTAAGGTCATGCACTTGATGAGGACCCATCTTTAATTTAGATAGTGATACCCCTTCATGCGAACAGACAACCGCCACAGTATGAGCATCTGGAACATCTAAAAATCTATTTTCTTTTTTGGAGGAAAATTCAACTCCTTCAGCTTCGAGAGCGTTTACTCTTTTTATAATTTCATCGAACATTGCTGAAAAAGCTTTTGAAGCTTTCTTGTCAAACTGTGTACTCCTATTGAGAGTAACAACGTATATCGATGGTAAAGGAAGATTATTCCTTTCAGCTTTATTTGAAAAATTTGCTTCCCCATATATTTTAGAGATTTTCTTTCCATACAATAATCTACCGATATTATCTATTCCTCTCGCAGAAGAACCGTCTGCTGTGCACGGCACAATTAATCTATCTGCCGCAATAACTGCTAATTCTGTGTAAGCTGAAAAACTTGGATTACAATCGATAAAAAATACGGCTTCGGATAATTTTGTTTGTATTGCATCTATGAGATCCTTTAACCAACGATGAACATTAGCCCAAGTGTCTAATGGAAGTGTTTGAGCACTAATCTGATTTATCGCTTGTGCTTGAATTTCAAGAGATGGGTCTCCAGCAACAAGATATAAATTATCAGGGAGATTTGCATTATAGGTTTTTGTTAAATCAGATAATAGATAACTTGTTTCATTTCCAGTCTTGAATTTCGGACTATTTATTCTTTCATCGAAGTATCCACCAATTGTTCTTCTTTTAGTTTCATTTAGTAGTTTTGACAGATTGTCTGCTCCTTTTCCATTTCCTCCAAGAATAATTTCGCTTACATTCGCTTGAGGGCATAAATCCATTATAACTACTTTTTTTTTGGGGTTTTTTACTGCATACTCACAAGCGACCACAAAGCTTAGAAATGTTTTTCCTACTCCGCCTTTATTATTCCAGATTGCATATCTCATGATACTATAGATAGTATAATGCTAATTAAATCTTTTTAGTAAAAGATGAAGTTCTTCTATTCGATGAAGGAAGAGACCATCAAACTCGTAGTTACTGAATAGAAACTTAGTTAAACGCAGCCGGATGAGAGATTGCCGTCATGCTAGGTCTCCGCGCCAGGTAACAGGTCTTCATTGCGATCTGTTTTTGCCATGGGTACAGATGGGATTATGGTCGCTGATGTGCGTATTGCCAGACTGCGAATAGATTATTAGATATTATTTAATAATCAGAGCATTTAACCAAGTTATTGTCATTCCCATTCCTGCGACAAGCCCAAGAACAGCACCGCAAAGATAATTGTCCCGCTTTTCCAGGTATTCAATCAAAAAATACAAGGCAGTAAAAAAAATCACTTTTATTAAGACCATGATGCTGAAATCATATCTTGTGATTATCCTGACAAGACCGCTTTCAAGCATTCCATTACTTAAGGCGATGTAAGTGGTCGCCAAGTCCCCGATGAAATAAAAGATGAACCCGAAGATGAAGAGGGCTTTATTGTTTTTGTTCATTTGATGATACATCCTTGACAGTTGATGAGTTCTAACCTTTCTTTTGTCTTCTCTGATAATAACTGAACCTTCCGCTGCCATTGACACAGTTATTACACCGGGTCAGTGGGTTTGGAATATTGTCATAGTCACATGTTCTGCAACTACCATACTCTTCCTTACAAAGCGCCTTCTCCTGTTGGCTCTCATGTGCTATGCGAAGATTCGCATGGGTTGCCGTCAGATGCCGGGCACTAATTACCAAGCACCGCTCTTGGTATAGGTATCGCTTCTATACCTCATCCCCCTGAGAATCGAAGAGAACGGTGGCTACCCTCCTTGCCATCTCCCTACTGGCAAACTCCAGCTCAAACTTCCCATTCTTGTAGAGTCTTGAACTTACGAGGATGGGGTCGGTGATCAGGAGCTTATCCCACGGATACTTTAGATGTTTGTACAAGTTTGCTATTAAGTCGCCATGAACAACTCTTGGATCTGCATTCTGCAATTGTATTCGGATCAGTTTTTCAAGGGAAGTCACGCGTCTCCCAAAGTCCCATATCCCGTCAGGTGATCCATCGTACTTGCTCTCTGTGACTGGATGTCTTAACACGAGTGATTTACCCTTAACCAAGTCGTCTGGTGATTTTATCCTCCGATATGGCGACAATAGGTCAGCTTCTCGGGAGAACTGGGCTTTTAATTCTTCCTGCGCTGTATCGTACTTGGAACTGAATATTGCCATCACTCTATCCACGGTGAAGTAGTAAGGGGCTTGTGTATCAAGCACTTTGCTTATCTCATCCACGTTTATTTCAACATTTGAGCTCTCGAACTGTGGCCTGAGCACTGCCCATATAGCTTTATTCCGAGCGCTTTTAACTAGGTCGCCAAGTGGCTCATCAGTCGTTAATGCACTGAACTGTCCTGACTCCGACAGAAGAGCGTTTATATTCTCTACCAATCTCATTGCCTCTGACCTGCAGGCTAAGAGCTTGTTATATTCTTCCTCTAACTTCCTTTGATCTAATTCCACATTATATCACCTCATTGCCACGGCGACACATCCTAGAGTATGTCTTTTGTGTACTGCTCAACATCCACATTCTCTTCATCAGGTGCGTAGTCCTTGTACTCCTCCAAGACACCATCCTTTTCAGTTTCACTGGACTTTATGGCATCGATGTCTATTATTCGGTACAATATTCCTGACCCTTTTGTGGCTGCATTGGTGACAACACCACCTTCTATCGTTATTATTACCTCTGGTTCTTCCATGACTGGCCTCTCATATGTTCATAGTGGGATACCCCAGGCTTACTGACAGTTGTGCTTCATTACCCATCGTTGATATTGCCTTGACTGTTTCCACAAGGCGGCTGGCCTTTGCGGCGTTCCTGTCTTCCAAGAATAGCATATGTCTTATGTCGTAGTTGATCATCTCGAAAAGGTCTCTCTTAAAGCAGGCATCACACCTCTCGCACCAGTCAACGGTTTCCCCACGAAGGGCCTTTTCTATAAGGACTTCTGCATGTTTTGGCGTATGATATCCGATACTGCCCTCAACCATTGCCGCTACCAGCCAGTCCTTTCCTTTCTCCACTATCAGTTTCTGCAGTTCCGCTGCATCGTTTATTCTCTTTGGTTCTTCCATAACTTTATCCTCGTTTGTGTTCTATTATATATGCTCTCGTTTTTTCCTGAACCTGCCCGATTTCAGCGCCGCGCGCGAAATCTGGCTCCAAGATAACCCCTCTCCCCCCGCTTCTCCTCCATTGGGTAAAACTCAACCTCGACCGGATTTATGCTTCTGGCCGGGATATTATGGATTCTGAGAAAGGTTACGAACGAGATCCTCCGTGTGTGCTCATTATATTCCTCAGCCATGCGATTAACAACACTCTCCGGAGCATTAATATCGGCAAGGAAGTGTGAACTCCTGCCGCCTGTATCCCACCAAAAATCGTAAATCATATCAAGCTTGGTCTGCTTCCGTTCTCTTGATTGCATTCTCAATGGCTTCTTCCCAGACAAAGTCGAAAGCCGCGTCGATCCCCTTCTTTGTCACACGGGCAATTTCATCAAAGTCTTTGCCAGCCAGTGAAAGTCCCTTCTCTTTCGCTACCGCTTTTATGGTTTCCTCGGTCAGGTTCCATAAAGCCCATACTCTCTCTTTATCTTCTGTGGGTTCAAGGACTAACTTACATTTTGCCAGTGCCTCCAGCATGTCAGTGTGGTCCTCGTCATCTGGAACCTCGAAACCCAGCTTTATGAGGTCGGTGTGTATTACCTCGCATACATCTGTACAACCAGGTGTGCTCATTGTTACCCCCATGCGAAGTCTATCTCGCCTGTTTTTTCCATCTCTTCAAGTATGACTTCTATAATGCCTGCATCATCGGGACTCTTTACTGCAAAGTCCTTCATTCTCTGCACTCGATTATCATCATCCCGGCTTAGATACAATCTTGTTGGAGTGCTGTCTATAACGAGAGTATCCAGGAAATCTGCCATCTCGCAACTGATGCTGCCTATGGTGTCATATGTCACTTTACTCAATGTTATTGACATTGGCTACCCCCCGGAACATTTACCTAGGATATATTGAGTTCCTTTGCAGCATGTTCAGAGATTTGAACACCAGAACTATCAGATGGTAGGCGCTTCTGGGCAATCTCAAACCCTGACACGAAAAGATACTTTGGCAGATATGTAAAAGGAAGATCCCACAGAGTCTTGCGCTTTTTAAAGAAATCTGAGGTCTCAAGGGAGGTTGTAAGGCCGTTGATCCATGTTGAGTATCTCTTTGCATCGAGAACGATCTCGGTCTTACTGAATAACTTCTTTACAGCCTCATCAAGAGTCTCATCCGTTGTGTCAAGTTCCCTGCCTATCAAGTCCTTCAAGTTATAGAAATCCGGATTTGTAGTGATGGCCCTCAATGTTTCATTTGCGATCCCTTGCGCTTCATCTTTAGTCATTACCATTGTTATCCTCCTTTGTTCTGAAGCATCATTCTTAGTGTACCTGCCGCGGGCCCTCTTGGGCTCATCTCACTTGATCCAAATATTTCTTCCAGCGTCTTCCCATTCAGGATGTTTCCGACTATGAAGAAGAAGTCCTCAGCGAAGTCCTTTGTATCAAGGTCTGTATCGAACAATGCTGTGTACATCTTCTGTATTATTTCGAGAGGCGCGCTTACCTCTGATATCTGAAGATGATCATGATTGCCCCAAACACTTGGTGGGAGCGTATATGCAAGGTATTCTCCGTCATTGGCTAAGTCACCTTGTCCAGGATAACACGGGCTGCAGAGCATTACCCTCGATACCCACTTCGAACGGGTTATCTGAGTTGTATTCTCATTCCCGTTCACAATGGCGCTAAACTCTGCATCCAGATCGGGAACGAAATCCCCTTTTAGATCCTTCTTGTACCCAAGGAGATAACTCATTGAAGGACCGTTTTCATAGCATTCATCATGGAACTCTCTTTTGCATTCTTTACAGTGCTCTTCAAAATCAACATCGATCGCATGCAAGTCTATTTCTTCTAATAGGAATTCTGGCGCCGTTGTATCTATGACACCAGCGATGGGAACTTCTGAGGAAACCTCTATCCCATAATGTATTGTTGTTTTCATGCTTTCGCCCCCGCACATTCGAGGATGGTGATTGTCCTTGGAACCATGATGGTCTTCTCGACCGCCTTGCATGAATCACACAGGGCTTTGAATACCGATATGGATTCATCCACCGTTGCATCGAACTCTTTAATGAGCTTATACCTGGCATTGAGGGAGTAATCCTCCCATTCCTCGAAATCAGCATCCATATCTATGCCTATGCCGGGTTGTGTGAACACCTGCAAGTGTGGAGTTGAATAATTGACCCTTTCTGGTGCATTGCAACTACCACAGATATTATCTGAAATATACTCAACATTCTTTAAGTCCTTCCTGGTTTGCTGGACTATCCTCAGTATCTCTTTATTCATTAGTCCGAGTTTTGTAAGTTCTTCCTGTGTTAGATACACTTCTTCTGCCCACCCACTATGAGCGCGGACAAAGTTCTGAACAATCTCTTGCGGTGTTGATGCCATAGGAAGAACCTTCTTATAATTTCGTTGCCCGCAGGCTATGCAATGTGACTGATAACCACTTGGTTTCTGTCCACCCAGGATGAGTACAACATAACCGCCCGAACGGCCATTGAAAGCCATCTGGAACTCGTATTTATGAGCTGTTTCAAAATCTCTCATGAGTTCGTTAATTTCATCAAAAGCGCCCTTGGCATATATTATCTCATATGCACGATCCCTCTGTTCATGAGTCAGGTCAAGGTTGCGTATCTTGATATTCCTCGCATAACTGGTGGCGTTATTCCACGAGTTCATCGTATGATATCGGAAATGATCGCGCAAGAATGCTATCATCTCCTTGCGTGTTGGAGTTTCTTGTTCAGCCATTATTTTTCATCCCCCAAAATTGCCTCAAGAACCTCCTCATCAGGATTCAAAGTCGAGACAATATCAACAAGCTCTTCGCGTCCCTTGAGAAAACGCTGAACAACTTCATCGCTTCCCGGCATCGTCTGAACCTTACCCATATCCTTGAACCCTGCCGCTATCAAGAAGCTACCAAGTTCATTCAAAACTGTATCTAAGGTAGGCTTACCGGATACCGGGTATATGGTCAAATTTGTAGCAGCTCCGATCGACTCCGCAGCTTGCCGAGCCTGCGAAATAGCATCCTCTGGGTGCATGTCATCCGGGAATGCTAAAATACACGTTATTCTTAACTCTTGTACCATTGTTATTCTCCTCTGGACTCAGCCAGATCTTACAAGCGCCGCCATTTGTCTGAATCCGTCTGATTTCAGCACCGCAGTGCGAAATCAGGCATTAAGAATAATTTAAGTAATACAATAGTATTGAAATAGTAATACTACATCAGAATTATGTATGTAATAAGGCGAAAAAAAGACTAACAACGGTTAATAATAGTACAGGGTCTTGCTGCATCCTTCTTTACATTTAGACTGCCCGGCAGCCTGATAAGTCTCACAATATCGGTTGTGATCGGGATATCTATCCCTACCCAATTTGGATTAATGATTTTCCTGCCATATTTTGGTCTTATTATGTAGTGACCAAAAAAATCAGCAATCTCTCTGCGTTCCGGGGTATCCAGTTTTTGTACGCATTTGTCATATACGTGGATGTGATACCCGCGGCTGCCTGAATCCACATAAAGGATGTCCTTGAACCCAAGCCGCTCTTCCAGTATCATCAATAACTTCTCACTCTGTTTCTTCGCTTCTCTGAGTGTCGGCTTTTCCAGATGGTCAAAATCAATATCGAAAATCAGATCTGCGCCTTCCCATCCCTTCTTCTTATCTTCCATTGGATAGGCGGCGGGGTCTTTATACTTCGAGGACGAAAAGTAAACGTGATCCGGCGCTGTCTCAATGAGATAAGTCCTGAGTTTCTGTACTGATGAGAACGCCCTGTGTCTCACCATCTTTTCCCCATTTTTCCTGAACCCAAACTCCCTGCTTGTAAAGTCCGGCGGCTCATAGAGAGGAGCATGCCAATAATAATCAGAAATGCTGCTCAAGATATCACCTTTTTAGTTTGCTTCTTGTTTTCCAACCACACCTTTCGCCTGTAGTATACCAGCGGGTGCACTATCTTCTTACACGATGCCTTTCCTGGACAATTACCATTAGTCGTCATAGTCGCGCAGGTCGGACAGGTATAAGCCGTTCCCGATGCGCCTGCGATGTGATTTATCTGATAATTGGTATCCTGTTCTTTGAAATCAGGCGATGCCCTGAATATCTCTGTTATCTTCTCAGGCTTCATCCCTATATTCAACAGGAAGGTTGTCATTGCAAAGCGCATCGAGTGAGATAGATTAACATTTGCCTGGGCATCGGCTATTGCCGAGCTTATACACGGCGGGAAGCAACCTGAGCTCACTTCGCTGAATCCCTCTTTACTGAATCCCTGCTTATTTGTACGGATGCTGGCTGCTTCCTGCACCTCATTGATATACTGTTTCAGCGCTTCTTTTATTTCTTTCGGCACTTCATGAGGCAGTCCTAACTCCACCTTCTTCCGTACAACCTCCTCCATCAGGCGCGCAAAGTCGCCTTTTGATATTGTCAGCATGCCCTCCTTTACTGTGCGGTTTGAAAGTTTCCACTTTGGCTCATGCAACACATGGGCATGGTGAATGTAATCTGTGAAGTGTATGGTAGCGCTCATGGTTCTGGCGTCTACTGTTGCGCTTATGCCAAAATCCGCTGCCAGTTCTCTCAGGTTATCAGCCCTGAAATCCATAATGTGTTCGTATGACAATTTGGCCACTGCGAGGGCATATCTTTTGGTGAGATATGTATTGTTGATACTTGAAACGATTATCCTGGCGACTGGATAAGCCAGTAATTCCTTATTCGCAGCAAGTTTGTTATATCTTCGATATTTTAGTGTGCCGTTCTGCAGTGCTTCAAGGACACGCCCCTTAGCTGCCGATCGGACGCTTTCATAGGCCAGATCCGTACATACATCAGCCGAACCAACCCAAGATTCCTTCATATATTCCAGGGCGCCTGTGGTACAGGGGATATTAGCAAAATCTATTATGTCCATTAGCCTCTCATATTTCAACCAGAATCTACTTATCTTATTATAATATAAGTATTACTACTGTAATACAACACCTCTTATCTTCCTTGGCACGATTCCCAGTTCTCTTGCCAGGTCTGCCGTCTCTGGATCGCTCACGCGCTCCCATGTCAGATTTACAGCTAACTTCAACTTACCCTGTGGTATCAATAACTTCTTTCCATGGTACTCTATTATCTCATAGGGGAAGGCACTTTTTTCTGATGCTTTCGCCAGCGCATGTAATTTTTTCTCGTTCTCAGGTAACATCAATCCTCCTTCAAGAGCATGATCGTAAGAATAGGTTCTGTATTATCCCCAGGACCGCAGATAGCCTTGAGATACACAGTTTCCATCTTTGGATTCCCCGCTTTCGAAGGCATCTGGAAAATAGTCTTGAAATATAGTGTTTGCGCCGTATCCTTCTGCGACTCTGCAACGTCTATATTTAACTTTTTCATTGCCCTGGCGCTGAAGGAAAACATCGTAAGAACATCCCATAATCTGCCCTGCACGTCCTGGAAGCCTTTGAGGCTCTCCGGCGGCTCGAGTGTGCCTCGAAGCACAAGAAAGAAAGTATATAACAGGACATTTGAAGAGAATGTTACAGCGTGAGCAATAACATTTGGTGTCCGCGGGTTAAAATCCCTCCATTTGGGTCTGCTCCCGAATGAAGAGAAAGGGTAGTGCGATATCGCAAGATATGGTGCGGAGTACCCAAGTATCGTCAACCACAGCCCTAAACAACATGTGAACCGAAAGTGGCCTTAGCGCGATGCGACATCCCTCGAGTAGATGGAAGCTTGAGCAGTAAGTGAACGCTGGGGTGGTTACGGTAGGGATGGTTGAGAATGCTCTCTTGTGTGACCGGGGGAGGTCTCATAACGTCCTCCTTGAAATTGGATACAAACCCTACACGTTTCTGGGTAACTGGATTCCATCGAAAGGAAACAGGTAGCATAGGTATAACCTTATGGGAAAGCCGAAGCAATGCGTTATGAGAAGTCCGACGAACCCATAGTAGCAATGAAGGTCAGGCCGAGGACATACAGAACCTGCGCCGCAGGGTACAGGAGGCGACTGTACGAGGACAAAACCAGACCCAGCAAAGGGGTTCTAGATTTGGAAAGAGTTGAGGTGAACAGCACGATAACATCAATCGGATTCAAAGAAAACACCAGAAAAGTAAGCACAGTCAAAATGGCAATAAAGCGCTATCTGGTAAATGTATATGAAGATAATGGAATAACTGCTGGAAACCAAAACCGATGGAGACAAAGATGAAAAAGTGGAATCAGCAATACCATGACAAATTCAAGGAATTTGCTCTGATACATAAGGTATGGAGCGAGAAGAACCTTGTTCAGGCATGGAAAAGCGTGAAGGCAAATAAAGGAAGTGCTGGAGTAGATGGAATAACCATTGAACAATTTGAACAAAATCTGCAACAAAACCTAAATGAAATACACAGACTACTCAAAGAAAAACGCTATGAACCCAGGCCGGTCTTAAGGGTATTAATACCAAAAGACAACGGCAAGATGAGAAAACTTGGGATACCCACAGTCAGGGACAGAGTAGTTCAACAGGCATTAAAGAACGTACTTGAACCAATCTTTGAAGAAATATTCCTGCCACAAAGCCATGGATACAGACCTAACACTAACGCTCATGCGGCAGTCAGGAAGGGTGAAGTATTCATTAGAAGAGGCTACCACTGGGTAGTGGATGCCGACATTGAGGGATTCTTCGACCACGTTGACCATCAAATAATGATGGATCTTGTATGCGAAAAAGTCGCAGATGGCAGAGTTCTTTCTCTCATAGAATCTTTCCTTAAAAGTGGAATAATGAATGATGGTGTATTTGAGGAGAGTATGGAAGGTACTCCCCAGGGAGGAAATATCAGTCCACTGCTGTCGAATATTTACTTAAATCACTTCGACAGAAGAATGGGGGACTTTGGATATTTGCTCCTCCGATACGCTGATGACATCGTTATTTTCTGCAAGTTTGTATCAGATGCACAGGATGCACTCAAACGAGCAAAGGAAATTCTGGAAGGAGAATTAAAGTTAAAACTCAGTCCAGAAAAGACCAAAATCGCTCCTGCAAGAAGTAAGGGAGTTGAATTTCTCGGCTTCCGTTTCAATGGACGTTATAGAAGCCCAAGGGATAAGGCAAAGAAGAAGTTCAAGGAAGAGATAAAACGACGGACAAGGCGTCAGCAGCCTGTGAACCTTGAAACTGTAATACGTTTCCTCAATCCTGTAATTCGAGGTTGGGGGAATTATTTCAAGGAAGGTACAGTAAAGACATTGTTCAGTGAATTGGATGGTTATATAAGGGGACGCTTGAGGAGCTTTGAGGCTAAAAAGCGTAACTGGAACACCATTTTATTCACGCTTCCTGAGTCTGAACTGAGAAAAATGGGGTTGGCTTCACTTACTTCGTTGCTGAATGAACCTATCTCCTGCAAAGGGAAAAGCCAAACGAAAGCTGCATACGGGAAATCCGTTCGTGCAGTTTGATGAGGAGTAGATGGCGAAAGCCATCCGCTTACTCTAGTGTAACCATTCCATAATGCCTGTGTGACCGCTGTTGGATATACTATACCGGCTTCTTTTGCAGTTTCAGTGACGTCCACAAGCACCCCATCTTCGATTGCTTGGGCGCGGGTGTAGACATCAATCACTTCTCCGAATACACTTTTTATCGATTGATCCCCTGTTTCAGCTTCAATATCCACGAAGGATGGCAGTTCATTTTTAGGTGCATCTATGGGTGACTCGATCTTTGGCTTTATTAGCGGCTCAAATGGCTTCGAGTAATCCCCGGATACTATCCAATCGACATATGCAGCCAGATTCTCCTTCCGAATGAAAGACTCGCCGAACCCCGGTTTGTTCATATTTGTGAACATATGCTCATTATAGAGAACAATAGGGTCATCCGCACCGCAGGTATCCGTTACTATATCGAACCCTGGGACTTTACCGGTAGCACTTATCTCGCACAGCTTCTGAAGGTTATCCGGTCCGACTTCATACCTTCTTGCCCAGACATCCATTGAATGTGTAATGCCGCGGGCGTAGAGAGAAACGATCTCCCACCCGGGACAGCCTTTCTTATGGTTATGATCCTCTAATAGTAGGTACTGGCCACCATTCGATGTGCCCAGTATGTAGTGATACTTATCAGAGGGATCCTCACAGAACGGTTCCAAGTCCACGATCTTGCCTGCATAATAAGCCGCAAGAACTTTCTTGCAATGTGGACACATATATGCGGATACGCACTGGAAGTCCACGGAGATTATGTCCCGCTTGTTCATATTATAAAAGTATATTCTATGGTTCTTTACTTCGATCATTCCCTCGCTCCTTTAATCATCATTTCAACTCTTGCTGGCTCTGGAACGAGTGTCATGTCCATTTCTTCTATCTCTTCCTGGCATTCCGGGCAGAAGTATCGTGGAGCCCCGTTGTTATCCGAGTTAAGATCGTATTCAATCTCCCTGCCTATGTTCATAACACCATGTCGCTCTTCTACCACTTCAACATGGCTAATCTGAGCGAAGCAGTGCGGACAGTGGATGCTGGGCTTCTCACATGACCCTTTGAGAATTGGTGGAATGTCTTTCTTAACCATGGAGGACGCTCCTTTTCCCTATGCCCAAGACTTCGCGTACTTTCTGTGCTTCAATTATTATTTCATCCATACTGCTGTTGACCTGGGAGCGGAACTCTTCCAGATTCTCCGCGGATTCCAAAGCATCCAGTACATCCGACTTTATCATCTGTGCATAGTGCTTCAGTTCGTCTATCTGCATCTGGATGGTTTCCGGTAATTCTACATATTTCATAGTGTTCTCCATTCGGTTTCGTAATTTTACTACTCCTTGTTTCCTGAACACGTCAGATTTCAGCACCGCAGTGCGAAATATGGCATCATCGAAATATCATTGATACCTTTTGCCGTGTTTCAAGGAGGAGAAAAAAAAGCATTCGCAGCCATCCCTGCCTTATCACCCTATTAATCATGATTTCTAGTGAAGCTCCCAATCGCAGCAGAGCTGCGGGGTATAGCGATTAAGATCAACCTTCCACTTAGTAACCAACCGCCGTTCTGAAGAACGAGGCATCGGCGCAGGTGCATGAAGTTTTCATTGCATTTGCTACTGTGTGTATATCAACTAAAGGGGGCATGAAATTACTGTATTCTAATAATGTGTTGGATATAATATTGCAAATGCTTATGAAAATCAGCAAGTTATTTGGCTTTTGTGTTCATGCATCAGCCTACAACTATGAATTCAAATATAATTAATAGCTTTTAGATGCAGTTATAAGCAATTTCATTTAGACAATCGCTGTCCAATATCATTAAAAAATACTAGGTGGGTTATAAATTCTGCCAATATTCATAGAGACTACGCTCAATATTATTTAGAGGGATATCTTGACTATACTCTCCACCATTAATACCTTTATAATCTACATGAATCTTACTTTTTGATACGGCATCAGAATATTCATTTTTAAAGAAAATTAATATATGCCAGCCATCATCTTTTTGTAAAACCTGAATGGGAATATGGCCTTCCGTTCCCATCGTATTTATAAAATATTCCCCCATAAAATTGATATAGATATCAGTAGCAATGGTATTTGTAATATTTTGGCAAAAGATATAAAGGCGTTCATTGTGTATATTACGCATCATTATTTTGAATATTAGAAATGGTCTTTCTCGTTTTTCTACATCTCCAACATGTCTTTGGACTTGAATCACTTCCATTTTCCAACTACGGAGAAGCTCTTCATGACTATTCTTCCATTCCAATAATAATTCTTTTGTATATCTTTTTGGGTCTTTGTCGACCATATCACTACAATTATGACATAGTAAGATAGCATTCTTATTACTTCCACGCTCTTTTTTTGTTTGGCTTGGGTCATAACGTGAGCCACCTTCACTTGCGGCACTTATATGAGCAACAATTCCATCTGATAATGACTTATCTTCATCAGAATGAGGCCCAATTGTTAGATCATGACAATCTGGATTGTTACATATATAACAAGACCTTTCTGCAACTTTTCTTCTAATGTTCAGTGTAAATTCGTCTCTCATCGAATGACCTCGTTAAAGACAGGCGATTTATTTATAGCCCCATAGCCTTCTTTATCGCTTCAACAGCATAAAAACTCCTTGTTTTATAGGTATTTCTACACATAGAAGTCATTATAAATAATACGATGAACAAATTCCTTTTCCATGAATGCCTATTCTTTGCAGTTTTATCCATGCCCATTTTTAGTGCCATAATTTTTACACTGGTTCAAGATATCCTGAGGTGCACCCAACCCCCATCGTCTTCAGCCACCTATACCCCTTATTAAAGATTGAATTTCAATGGGGATAAACCTTATTAATCTACTGCTTTTATTTTACAACTTGTAGATCATATAAAATCCAGATTCGTCTATATCATAACCACCTCTGAATTCGCTACTAACAGAGAACAAATTGGGATGGGGTCTTAAATTACCGGTTTCAGCCTCATCTTTATAATAATAAAGCACCAAACAAAACAGCCCTGCAATAGAATTTAAAGTGTTCTGGAGATTAGCATTCTGAAAATCTTTATCTCTCTGATGCTTAACACCGTTATAGGCATTCCACCAGATAGGAGTTTTATTTTCGTTCCAATTTAACCACGGAGTTAGGGTTAACCCATAGCGTGGAATTTGTATCGTCATAACTCTAATTTTTGGAAAAATCGGATTCAGAATATTTCGATAGTGTTCAATATTTTCAGCTTTTATACCAGGCTTTTCTTTGGTACATAGGAGTTTGGCGACCACATCAACTTCTGAAGCTGCTGATAAAAGTAGGCGTACCAATTCTATCGAATAAGTCGTATAATTTTTTTCCGTAAACTCTATATATCTCGATAATTTTTCAGCATCCGAATCAAAGGTTAATAAATAATTCCATTGAACAAGCTTGGGATTTTCTTCAATACCCATGAATATACCTCCTTTGCCTCCTTAATATAAATCCATAGTACGTATGAAGATATGTGTCTATGGATATGTTTCAATTCGTGTTGGTGTTATTCCAATGTGCAACACATCTCAATTGATTGACCTAAAAATTATCTATATTTCGCATGGTAGGGATTCATAAGGGTATTAAACCGATAGAACCCATAAATTAAAATAAATGTTCGTTATACAAATAAAATAGCTTTACATTGGCGTATTACTGTATCAAATAAGTTCTCAGGTTGGTATATACAAGCAAGAAGTATTTTATTTAATTTGAAATATATTACAAAAATATCGTAGATTTGTTTATAAATCATTCAAAAGAGTTTTAGATATATATAAGTCATCACAATATATATTTATGTTAAACTATTTGAGTAATTATCATGAGTTATAAAAAATGTATGGTTAAAACTGAAAGATTCTGGGGGTTTGGAGTATGCGAAAGACAAATAATTAGAGATGAAAAGTGTATATTTCATTTGGCAGACAAGACAGAAGAAGAAGCCCAACAATTCAAAATAGAATTTATGAAAGAATTTGAAAATAATGAAGGGGAGCTACATTTTGAAAAAGTTATATTCCCCGATTCAATAGGATTTTTATTAAAAAAAATTGAAAAACCTATTTTTTTTAACGGAGCTCATTTCTGTAAAGAAGCACTTTTCAATGGGGCTAAATTTAAAGAAAAAGCGGATTTCTCTGGGGCTAAATTCAGTGGTCAGACAGATTTCTGTGAAGCTGAATTTAGTGGGGAAGGGATTTTCTCGGAGGCTAAATTTAAAAAGAAAGCAGATTTTTCTGAGGCTAAATTCAGTGATGAGACAAATTTCTTTAAAGCCGAATTCAGTGGGGAAGCAATTTTCTTACGAGCTAAATTCAATAATATAGTATATTTTGATAATGCTATTTTTTGCGGTGAAGTGGATTTCGGATGGGCTAAATTCGATAAAGCAGCATATTTTCCCGACACTCAGTTCGATAAAAAAGCAGATTTTTATGAGTCTACATTTGAGAGTGAAGGTCTTTTCACAAGGATGATATTTAATAATGAATCATTTATTAAATTTAGATATAGCCAATTTCTTAAACCAAAGTATGTACGATTTTATGACGTAAATTTAAGTTTTTTTTCCTTTTTATGCACAGATATAACCGAAGTAGAATTTTTAAAAGAAAAATGGGCAAAAAAGAATGGTAGATGTATTGTCAGGGATGAATCGGAAATTTTGAAAGAGCTCGATACAACATATGATGCAGTAGCTCAATTGTATCGCAGGCTCAGACGGAATTATGAAGATAATTACAGGTTCGCTGAAGCTGGCGATTTCTTCATGGGCGAGATGGAGATGCGGAGACTTGATGTAACCCCACGATTTAGGAATAAAAACATAAAAAAGATAGAATTGTTGTTTAAGAGGAACTTTTCTCTATTAGGCATATACAAACATCTAAGTCTTTATGGGGAAAGTTATTTTCGTCCTGCAATTTGTGCTTCAATTGTTATAATATTTTATCCATTGATAATTCATTGGCTATTAAATTTGCGTCTACCTGATGATTCTCTTACTTATTTGAGAACAAGCGCTTCTTCTTTTTTCCAAATGGATAACAAATATGTTGGGGAACGGCTATTAGGCATTCTAATACTTGGCTTGTTTTTCATTTCTTTAAAGAGAAAATTTGAAAGAAAAAGATGAAAAAAAACAATTTCAGATGTTATGTGTTTCTTAAGATATCCATTCATTTTTTTTCATAGTTCAGCACTCTTCGAGTTCGACGAGTAGACCGAGCATAAGCACGGATAATGAACGAAGATTACCCCGTAAGCTGTGCCTTCGCAGGCTTCGAACCTCACCCCAAACCCCTTAGGGGCTTCTACCCAACAATTCAAAGGGCTTTCTACCCCAACCCCATACTTGAAAGTACAGGGCGTGATAGCGTTTTTGCTTATAAAATTCTCTCACAGTTTTGAGAAGAAATGCACTTCTCCACTACTTCCCAGCCCTGCCCGACAGAGCCGTGGTAGCAGCCGGGAGCCCAGAGATGACCTTCACACCAATCTCTGATATGTGGGAATTCCTGTCTCAATATCCTGCTTGATTTTCTTTTGATTTTCTTGGCAATAAAACTAATGACATATTTCGGCGGGTATTGGAAAAATATGTGGACATGGTTCATATTCACGGCAATATCTATAATTTTTATGCCCATTTCCACGCATGTTCCCTGATAATACCCTCCCCATTTAATCCATATCATACCCTTCTTCTTTCAGCATCTTTAACGTGAAATCCCGGTAGCTCAGCCACTTTGCAGGGTCGAATTCCGATGCATCCTGGTAGTCGATTCCTTCATCTATCGCCTCTGACTTCGCATCCATCAACTGCTGCATGTATTCGTCTATCGAACCCTTCGCCCTGAGCAGATATATTCTCGGTTTCCTGGTCTGCTGAGGTCTCAGGATCCTGCTGTATGCCTGGATCTGTTTACTTGGCGTCCAGGACGTATCTGCTATGATGACCACATTAGCCTGGGGAATGTTGAGTCCCGTTTCGCCGCAAGTCGTAGTAGCGAGTAGAACGTGTGTACCATTATTCTTGAAATCATTGAGAACTACGTTTCTATTCTTGATTCCCTGCGAACCGATGAATACATGAGACTTAATTCCCCTGGTCTTGAGTTCCTGCTGCATGAGCTTCTGGAAATCAGGTCGCTCCGAGAAGACAATGATCTTCTCTTGTTTAGAGAGCGCCTCTTCTATCAGGTCGAGAGTTCGTTGTTGCTTTGTGGTGATGCCCCCCGGCCACTGTATATGCTCATTGTTCGTCTTCTTCGATTGGGGAATAGTGCTGGCGAACTGCAGTTGTGTCAGGTGTGCCAGTACAACCATCTGGTCAATCTTATGACCTTCAGGGCTTTCCTTTTCCAGCCGCAATTGTTCCTTGAACCATGCAGCGAACTCGTCCAGCCAGTGCTTGTAATGCTTCACCTGTTCAGGTGACATCTTGATGAGTTCTGTGGATATCTCAGGCTTCGGTATCGTCACAAAGGCTGCCACCTCTGGCTCTTCCCTCTGCCGTCTGATAATCTTCGGCGACATCATCGCCCACCACTTTGCCGTATCCTTTATCTTAGGCATCTCCCTGGACTTCATGCCTTTGTCCAGTGTCTGCTCGAACTGCGGCGTCACCCATTCGATGGAAATGAAATCTTCTTTGAACTGCCTGGTGCCTGTGGTGTAGCCGCTTTTGTACCCGCGCTCCGAGATTTGCTCGATTGGATTATGGTAACCGTAAGGATTGAGCTCCGTGCCGTCGCCCCAGCCAAAGACAAGAAGGCTGAAGATGTTGCGCGGATAATTGGCTATCGGCGTGCCGGTGCTGAGAAGCTTGTATCTGGCTTTCAGCATCCTGACAGCCTTTGCCTGTTCACTATCCTTTGCTTTTATTTTATGGGCTTCATCCACAGCAATGAACTGGAACCTGCGCCGCATTGCCTTCGCGAAGGTCTTCCTGGTATGCTCGTTCAAAGGTTTCCAGAGTTTGTTGTATGCGATAAGATTGAACTTCTTCAGTTGTTTCAGGTCCTTCTCTGATTCAATAACCTGATAGTCCGTTATGCCCAGTTCCCTGAACTCTTTTATGAACTCTTCTTTCAATTTTGGTTCGACGATAATCAGGTTATGCTTTGTTCCATAGAGAAAAGCCAGTGCTGTTATACCTCTCGTTTTTCCCAGTCCCATGGACCAGCAAAGAAGATTGGTATTCTTCAGGCTCATCCTGATAACATCATCCTTCTGGAAGTCCCAGAGCCAGTCGATACCCAGCGCCTTAAGCTGCTTCTCTCTGGCTTTGTAGAGATCGGGATACATCGACCTGATACCGTTGTGCTCATTCAGGCAGATCCAATCGCCATCCTTCCTGATATACTGCTCAAACGGCGTAAGCTGCCTCTCCAGCCAGCGCTTCTTCTTCACGATCCATGTTGTCACCTGGGAATCAAGTGATACATCCAGGTTCGCAACAGACAAGTCGCTTATCATGTTCGGTATGAATCCTGAATTGTTAAGAATGTGCTTTCTTCTAAACCTGACGTCCGATTCCTGCGTATACGCCTTGAGTCCATCATTCCACTGCTGCCCCATTCCATCCAGATACTGTCGGACCTTGAGCGCTTCAAGCAGATTCGAAGATCTGATGACCAGGTTGGAAGAGTCCGGAGCGAGCGCCACCTTGACTCCAACGCGCCCACTATCGGGCAATGGAAGGTCCGGTTCGGTGACTGTTACCTGTTGCTCTTTCCATGTCTGTGGCATCGTGTGCTCCTGGAAAGCGTTGTCAATAAGGCTCAGGTCTTCTAATGCTTCATTATAATGCTGTGTTCGTTTCCACTCTTCCAGGACGACATCCAGATCACTAAGTTTCGCAATTGTACGAACAAAAGCACTCTTGCGATCGTAATGGTGAAACCTGGTGTGATTTATGACGATACTGCATGGCCATGCTGTGCCTGCATCTTTCCATACTTCTGCTGGCATATCCACTCTCAATACCAGCTCAGCGTGCTCATTTACCCACTTCTCGAAGGTGTAGGTATTCTCATTTGTGAAGTAACCCATTGGCAGCACGGCAGCCACATACTTTGATGCATTCTTGATGGCGATTTCAAGCGCTGCGATGTGCGACTGGATGCTTGAGTTGGGACCAAGACCCCCCCAGCTGGCATTTTCAAGCGGGATATTCTTCTGTTCTAATTGCATCGAGAATGGCGGGTTGATCAAGAAATAATCCCCCTGGATCGTCGGATGGTTGATCAGCGAATCCCGGACTATATGCGCATCAGGCCAGAGCCTTGCAGCCATGTGATACGCCTGCTCTTCTAACTCTATTCCTGTTTTCAGGCATGATGGCGAAAGATATCGAAACATCCCACCGATACCGCAGCTATTGTCAACGACTAATGCCTTTTTCTTTGTCTTATCAAGGCCAAGTGCTGCTGTGACGAACTGCACGATCTCTTTTAGGGTAAAGAATTGTGCATAATTCGCTTCCCTGCGTCTTGCCATATCTGCAAGTCCGCGGTCGCCTTCTATCTTTACTGTTTGGCCGAGGGTCTTGTAATTATGCAAGATGAAATCCCTGATAGTGAATATATCATTTGCTGGAGTTTCCAGGATGCTCTTCCATAAAGATCCGTTTGGATTTCCCACGATATCAAACGGGATATCCGGTAATTTGAATACCTCCGGCTGTTCTGTGATATAATAGCGGGTTGACCCAAAGCCGGGAAACTCCTCAAACCCTGACACATCGGGAAGCGAGTACTCAACAGTCACAAGCTTCTCGATAGGGTTTGTAGCCTCCGGAACGATAGTTGGGGTTACAGGGGTAACCAGCGCAAGAACCTGTTGGGTCGCCGCTATTGTAATTGTATCACTATCGTTATTCTCTACAAAAGTCGAGAAAGCATCCCAGGTTAATTGTACTGCCATAAAAACTCCTAAAAAAACCTACAAATCTTGAGTAATACCCTTCGTGCTATCCCAGAATCTTTCGCCGCTCATTACCAGCGCATATACGTGTTTACACGGCATCTTCGAGCTTATCCCGCGGTTTATGAAATCCTCACAATTGCATCTACCCATGCCAGCACTTTTATCCACATCTACACCGAACTTTCTTCCATTATGGGCTGTGCATATCCAGCCATCACCATCGGGGTAGAGTTCGAACGACATCTCTTCGGATGTGGCTCGCATGATCCTGTCGCTGCGCTGTTTACTGTTTGTGGCATCAAAGATCAGTTCAACCATTCGTGAGTCCGGTTTCTGGCATGTCGCTATCTGTTGCCGATGAGATTTTCCAGTGTCCTCGATTGTGATTATTTCACCATGTTCTATTGTTTCCAGGAAATCTTCGACAGCCTGTTCTGCCAGACCAGTTGCCCGCTTCTGAGCTTCGGAATAATCCCCATCGACTCCCGCTACCCTGAATCCGAACTCAGCGGTGTGAACCACTTTACCCACAGGCACTTGAATCCCCCTTCTTGCCTCAACGGCATCAATAAACATCTGGCTCACCGCTTTCTTCCTTCATTCGACTTCCTTGGCGACAAACTCTCTCAAGATCCATTTTCTTCTCCTTCTGGCTCATGCCAGAGTTAATGAATCTGTTCAGTTTGCCTGAACACGACAGATTTCAGCACTCGCAGTGCGAAATCTGGCATCAATAAATGTCATACTTCTTTCAAGACCTCCAGTGGAATAGAAGCCTCATCTGCATAATAAAAAGAGTCGATCCGAAGCAGCCAGATAATGCCGGTTACTTTCGACTTAATTACTCTGAAGAGTTGGTCAGGTTTCGCATAATCCTGTGGCAATGAGATGACATCCGGATGTTTCGCGGCAGTTCTGATTTTCCGGTGCCGCGGATCTTCCGGGTGACTTGCGACCAAATACGGTTTTGCAGGTGTGAGCTTTAGATTCATACCAACCCTCTCTACCAGGTAATACTCGCCTGATTGCACCATCCCTTTCTTGAAGGATATCTGTACTTCCCTGCCATCGTATGCATAGGTTCTCTTGAGTGTCTCATAAGGCGACTCACTCTTAAGAAGAGCCTCTACATCCAGTTTCACCATTTAATACCCCATAGGTAACATTGTTTGCTTTCTCCTTCGTTTGCAAAAAGGCAGCAGTGCATAGCATGATGCCGCAAAACTATGAGCCCTCGTTATCGAATACCTTCGTTTGACAGTCTCCCTGGACTCCACTTCAACAATATCTGCCATGTTGAGTTCCAGAAGGTACTCGTCTATCGACTGGCTCTGGTCGATATCGATAATATGGTATGTTTTGTTCGTGATGTGTGTTTCCAGGATCTCGCACATTGCCGAGTGGTCTACATCGCAGAAGTACTCCCACTGTTCTTTGGGCAGCAGTTGCCTGGAATCCGAGTCTTTGTTCTTCACTGTCCAGGATGGGAACGACTCTTTTCTATCACCTGTTGTAACTGCCCAGACTTTCTTCGGGAACATTGACATGAGCTCTTGCGGCATCTTCTTTGAGTAACCCGCATCGCACATCACATAATCCGGTTTCTCGAAGTTGATCAGGTTTATTGCATCGCTCAGGTGCTTCCTGATGCGTCTCTCATTTGCTTCCAGCTCTCGCTCGATCGCTGATGTAGCCGAGGACTTCGCTCTTCGTCCTTCGAACTCTGATACTTCATTAGGATCACCCCAACTGCCTGTCCTGATAAGCACCGGTTCATTTGTTGCTGTCATTCCGCAAACGATCCAGCGGGTTACATTGCCCCAGTCTATGCCAATTGACTTTGTGACTATGCTATTCAGTAGTCGCCGTGTCTCGTTTATATCAGTGACTATAAGGCCCTTCGTGGTTTCATACGGAGCGGGTTTCAGACCAGCGCCATTGAAGAATGCACACTCTACTTCAGTTAGATATAGGGTCTTTGGATAGCTCTTCTTCTTCTCTGCTAAAGATGCTTGTGTTTCGAACGGACTCCATTCCTGAGATAAATGATAACCACTATACCCCTGGGTTGCATTCTTATTAGTTGGAGCCCACTTCTTGCCATTCCATTCTTTCTTATCTGACTTCTCCCATAGATCATGCCAGAGCGTACCCTGGGGCCCGCCTGTACCCATTGCGATTATCTGCCTTCCCGGAAGGTTGACAACTTCAAGCAGCACATACCATGCGGTTCTCGTCATATCCTGCATTTCATCCACGACGCCATAATGCCTGTGTGGGCCGCGTATCGCTTTGCCGGTCGCCCAGGCACCTTTCGCGGTCCACTTGCTACCGTTCGCAAGGTCTATTTCCCCAACCTGGTCTGAGCCATCGGCAGCCTCTATAAGTTTATTAAGTGCTCGATGCTGGCTATCTATTATATTTGGTCTGAATATCTCCTTTGTCAATCTCCATGCCTGATTGTCTGTTGGTGCAGTGGCTATCGCACTCTTTCCTTTGCCCTTCAGAGTCACCAACTTATGAGTTATCTTATTCGTTGCTATCGTTGACTTCGTTAAAGACCTCGCAAGGAAAAGAATAATAAACTCGGACTCATCCTTGTAAATATCCTTAGCGTAAGGAAGTTTATCTAAAGAGTATTGCTCTCCGTTCACGGTAAAGAACTTCTCTGCGAAGTAGGCTGAGTCATTCTGGATACGGGTATATTCCGCGATTTGATCTTTGGTCAGGTTGTTGGGGTCTATTTGCTGTTGCTGCTGCACTCCTAACTCATCTCCATTCTAAGTCTCTTCCTCTGTCTCTTCATCATCTTGCGAACTCTGTGAATTATCATGTTTGACAATTCTTGCCGTGACGTCTATCGAATTTACTCTCTTCAATGGAGTCCACAAAAGTGATAGTTCACCAGGAATCGATTGTGTATCTTCTGTCCTTGATGGCGGTACCAGTAATCCGAAGTCCTTGAGTTTCTGCTGGATCCTCGCATCAAAAGTAGTGATGTTGGACAACAGGTAGTGTGCCTTGAAAGCTACGATCTGGCCTGTTTCCGGGTCGTGTACTGAGCTCTTGAAATCTGCGGATATTACTTTGTTAGTCATAAGATCCCTGGATACTATCTGGACTGCGATGTAGCGAAGTTCGTTCATTAAATTGTTCGACTCATCCCACCCCAGTTTTATCCTGAACGACTCCGCGAGATCCTTGACAAACTGTGCTATCTCCGGCTTATTCTGGCTCCAGAAATACATTGCATCCGAAGGAAGACAACCTGCGCCTGTAGTCACACTTGTCACGGTCAATGTTGTGAGTCCTGGCTTCCTTCCTTCATTGGGTGAATAATGTTTGATACACTTTGTCTTATCCGGCATCGCGGCATTGAAGCACAGGGGACCATTAGCTAACTTCCTGTTGCAGATCAATGTTGAGAAACAGTATGTCTTCCCTTTCGACTCTCTTGCGGTCACTTCGCGTAAGACATCTCCCTCCTTATCTGTGATGATCACACCGCTCAGTTCAGGGCGAAGTTCGAGCTGAATCATTTTATCGTCCCTTGTCACGATCATCAACAACATATCCGACGACTTCTCAATATCGGCTTCCATTATCCAGGACGCTCCAAGAAGAGTAGTGAGACGTCCTAAAAACGGGGCGTCATTATTTCCTGGCATCTCATTCCAGATAAACCATAACAGTGGGTGTGTTTGCATGCCATCCGAAAGTTCCCATGGTTTTTTCTTTGGAGCATGTTGTTCCTCTTTGAAATCCTGCATTTCTTTCATATACTGTGATATGTCTTCATTCTCGCCCGGTCGTTCGGTTGCTTCTTCATTTTCTTTATCTTCTTCAGTTTTCATTATGTCCTCGTTTGTGAATATGATCGCATATCAAAATGTTTACAATTTTCCGGGCTACACCACCCGGAAACGATTATTGCTCACTTCGATAAGGTCGCCTGCGGTTTTGAGTTTCGCTATTGCATCCAAAATATATTCCTTCTTGAGTCCTTCCTTTTCTAAGGTTTGTGTGAGCAGATCTTCTGGAACACTATTCCCATTCCCACCCTGCAGAGACCTCACTGCTTCCAGAATTATCCTTAAACGGTCGCGCTGGCTTTTACCCATCCCGGTATTTATGAGGTCTGAGTCCAGATTCCCGGTTTGCGGATCCCTGATCACCTGGTTTAGGCTAACTGTTACTATCCTGATCACCCGTCTTGCGTCCTCTATGGTTGTTTGGCTGCTCAATCTCGTTCTGGCGCTTGCCTGTGCGCAGCGGATCAGTGCCTCAAGTTGACGGGCTGTTACTGGAAGCGGGGTATCGGGGTCTTCGCCAAGTTTTCGCAGGCTCAAGTAAAAGTCATTAAGCATCTTCCTTGCCTCTGGCTGAATGAGTGGATATGAAGTCCTTCTGGCATATGCTATGTACTTCCTCAGGAACTCAACATCGAATACAGGTTTGATCGTACTCATCGCTTCTGTAACCTGTTCTTCGGTTATACCCGAATTTTTCACATACTTGCGTCGAAGAGCCAGCTCTCCCGCAATATGCGTCTTAAATATATGGGCGGATACCGCTGTGTCCTGAATTGTATTTGGCTCATCCCTGATAATGAATATCAGATCAAACCTCGACAATAATGTCGGTGGCAAATTTATCTGTTTTCCGATAGGTTCGTCCTTATCAAACCTGCCGTATTTTGGATTAGCAGCACCCAAAACAGAGCATCTTGCCCTCAGGGTGGTGTTTATTCCGGCCTTGTTTATCGTGACCGTCTGCTGCTCCATGGCTTCGTGCATTGCACTCCTGTCCCCTACTTCCATCTTATCCAGTTCGTCCACACAGGCAAGTCCCATGTCTGCAAGCACGAGTGCCCCTGCTTCAAGTGTCCATCTGCCTCCCCCGAACTCATTATCTTTTACAGCAGTTGCGGTCAGTCCTGCTGCGGATGAACCTTTACCGCTTGTGAAAACACCGCGCGGCGATAGTCTCCTTGAATAACGCAGGCATTGCGACTTTGCCACACCAGGGTCGCCTACCAGCAACACATGAATATCTCCGCGGATCTTCAAGCCATCAGGATTTGCCACTGGCAGCCCCCCGAACAATTGCAGCGTCATCGCTTCCTTTACTTCGCTATACCCGTATATTGAGGGGGCAACTGACCCCATTAGTTTCGAGTATATGTCCGGATCTGTGCTTAGTTCCTTTATTTTTTGCTCGTCTTCTTTTGTTACCTCGATCTCTTCAAAACCTTTCTCCTCAGCCTCAATCGAAACGGTTTCCAATATCAGGTCAAAGGCTGTGCTCTTTCCCTGCTGAGTTACTCTTTGATATGAACGCAGGATGCCCACAATGACCACGCGGTCTCCTGGAGAAACCTGTCCTGTGATATCCTCGACTACAGAAGCGTCGAGTGTTTGAGGTTGTTCACCCGGGCGAACTTCGTCTGGCGAATCCTGGATCCGTATCTTCTGGAAGTCTATAAAGTCCGATTCCCCCGGCACCAACTTAAATGGTCCCCTCCTGCCGCATGCATCATTACCGCATTCAAACGGTTCATCAAAAACATACTCCTCCTGCTTCAGATAGGTGATATCGCCGCATCTTGCACACTTGAATGCGGCATTAGTAACCTTTGGTCTGACCTCTGTTGCTTTTCTGACTAAACCGGTCACAGCGATCAGTTTATTAATGTTCGTACTGCGAATATCCCTGATCGGTGTTAGTTCCGGCAGGTGTTCAACACGTACATGAGCCTCTGTTATCTCTGTATCTGCAGGAAGGTCAAGTCCTCTTAAGGACTCTGTAGCATGCCTTATGACCCCATCAGGGAAATCCAGAAGTTCCCGTGCCAACTCCATATCAAATCTTTCAAGGTTGCCAAACTCAATCCACAGGCTCTTAGTGTCGGGATACTGATTTGCCAGCCCAAGTATTTGCTCCCAATAATATCTCTTATAGAACTCATCCCAGACCTCTTTACAAGACTCCATGGTTAACCCACCGCTTCCACCACACTGGGTATTACCGTCGAATTATCCGGCGCCTTGAATTCCTGCATTATCCAAAAGTCCACCTCTTTCGGCGTCGGAAGGTTCAGCCACATCATTAGCAGTGCATAGAAAGGTTCTTTGATCTTGTCCTGCGCTTTTAGAAATTGGAGGTTGGGAAGATTTGGGAAATCGTGATATCGAGCCTTACCCAGGTGTTCAAGCGATATACGCTCAGGTTTTAGTCCGTATAACCACTCCAGTACTTCATCTGGTTCTATCTTCATCTTCTGAACAATACGAATCTCATCTGCAGCAGATAACTTACCTGTTGCTGCATGTTGCATCACCAATGCTAACTTGCTCTCTCTTTCCCATTCGCCCGGTGTCTTGATTCTGTGTGCTTTGCGGGTCTTTTCATGCAAAAGCAGTCCTTTATCTTTGTTCTCCTGACCGCTCACATCAGACTTCCCTCGCTCCTTCAATATTACAGTCTTGATACGTTCATCGAGTCCAACGATGTCAATATCGAGTTTTATCTTTCTGTCCTCCAGTGTTCGTACCCTATCCCCCAGTATCTGTATCTCTTTTCTCGAAAGTGTTAACTGATCTTCTATATCCTTTCTTTGAGCTTCCCGTGTTGATTTAGCATTGATGAGTGTTACTTTCTCATTTGCATTGTTCACTATGGAATCACGAACAATCTTACCAAGGCCGCCGAGTAAATCCACACTCTCCCATTGTGCCAGTGATAGTCTCAGAAGTCTCGCCTTATTAGTTACCATAGAGTCACCTGGCCTTTGTTGCTGGGTTTGTGGTGCTCAGGAGTCTTTCGACTGCGTCCCTCGCAAACTCACTTCTGCTGTGAAACTTTCTCTCTTCTACTGCGGAATCCATCAAATCCAACTGTGTTTCCGTGAAGCGAATGTATGTGGGTTTGCCGTCATGGATAAATTCCTGATCTTTACCTGGCAAGATCATACCCCCCGTACCCCTTATGAAAAGCCTTACTGCTTCCCTTACAAACTCACTTGCGTTTAAGTATCCCCACTTTTTTGCCGCGTTGTCTATATCTTTCAGCATACTCTCCGTAAAACGTATGTATGTTGGTATACTGCCGATAGGTGGCTTTTTCCTCCGTCCTCCTTTCTTTACCATAATCCTCTCGATAATACTATAGTAATACTTCATTAGTGTTTTAATGGTTAATAAATATTACTCTGGTAATGCTTAAGCTATATAATGTCGGATTGAGGGAAGTCTTTATATATTTACCTGCACCTGTAATACAATAGGTAGTTAATATGAAGAAACAGACAACAGAAGAAAATCCTGATGCAATAGAGGGGAAGCAGTTACGCAATAAAGCCACCATCTGTGCCACCGTGAGTCCGTGGCTGAAGAGAAAGCTTGAAGCACTGGTCAACGAAGGAGACGATTTCGCCTCCGTAAGTGACATTGTTAGTCTGGCATGCCATGAGTTCCTGATCAGGCACTTTCCTGACGAAGCATCAGAGAAGCCGACGGCTGCAGAGAAGAATACTAAATCAAAGTAAAGTGCGGGCAGAGGGGATGGGGATCAAGTCCCATCGTATTATGCCTTACTGATGAACACTTTTTTTATCTCGTTCTTTTTAAATATAACCTTATCACTCATTTTTTCTTCAAGCTCCTTCGCTACGTTGAAGTGCCTGTAAACACAGTTTGTTATCCCAATCATCCGAAGTCATATTTAATTTATAATCAGGTACCCTGAATGTAAAAATACCATAAAAGGCAAAACACTTTCACCCCGCTCACCAAGGATTAATATGCCTTGTAGTGATAGGGGTAGTTGGGTAATTATAAAAACGAACGGTACGGAAGGAGAGATAATTTTGAGTAAAAAGGGACAAAATAGTAACAACAAAAACCTTGTTGTGGAATTAGAGAAAAAGCTTATTGAACGGATAGAGTATCTGGTCAAAGAGGCAAAACAGTTCAAGTCGCGGGACGACTTCATAGAACTTGCGTGCCATGAGTTTTTGGTGCGAAGTAACCCGGCGGGTGAACTGCATAGTTAAGGCAGGGCGGGTCGCCCTCTTTTTTTTTAGTGATACAATAGTAAAACTTAAATATTCTATATTACAATAGTCATGCTATTGTAATTATGACGACGAAACAAGAACTTGCAAACGACCCAGATATAATAGCACTCTCTGCAATGAATGATGTGACATTTCGGCTATTGTCCCCTCTTTTGCAAAGTGTGGTTGAGATATCACGAAAGCTTGTTGCCGAGTATCCTGCCAACAAACAATAGGTTTTTTATTTTATTACCATGGGCGAGTGACATATCCATACTAAGCCAGCAAGGTTCTGATAGGAAGGTGACTGTGCGAACTGTAGCATCTATCATCCCGGCACAGGTGTATGAAACTTCTACATTTTTAAGATTCTAATTTCAGATATATCATTTTCTTTTATTGATATTTTATATTTTTTCCTTATTTCATCTATATCTTGATCAGAGAATTCAACTTCTATTGGGAAACATAAGTTAGGCATATTCCTAAACTTAATTGATCGATCTAATTCAATAATAGATACTCTGCAATTATGATTTAACGTTTCAGAATATTCATTAAATAAGATTTCCCAATCTTTTTTATTAATATAATTTGGTCTATGAACTTTTGCATAGTCATTAGCGAATTGTTCAATTTTTAAATATCGTGACAACGATAACTCCAAAATCTCTTTATCCAGAGTTCCATACAATCTGTTACTGCCATGAAGCATTCGCCAATAAGAATCATTTTTATGACCTATTTCATGGAAAAATAGATACTCGGTAACAATACTTGAGATGACCTTTGTTATCTTTCCCATTTTACGCACTTGAGCCAGATTTAGGACTACAATATCATCTTCAAAATCATATTCACATTCTTCGTTTTCTTCGTCTACAAATTTAATTAATTGATTGTGTTTGGGATCTTTTTGCGGTACATTCAAAAGATTTACATTTATTCTGTTTATCAACATAATCGAATCAGACATCAATATTTTCTCCACAGTCATCAAACCCGTGATAAATCTGGGCGCTGATGCGTCCATACGCGGGGTGTTGGACGCCGCACTTCGTGCGCCGCCTCGAACATTAACCAACGTTCAATGAACACGAGCCAAGCGCTAGGCTCTGGAACAAGCAAAATTATATCATGGTTTTGATCACTTATTCATCATCTCCTTGAGGAGTGCCCTCACTTCCGGGCTATCCATCATCTTTAGGAGCGCTTTCTGGGCATGATCTTCCCCGACCTTTAGCTCTTTGTCGAGACCCGCATCCAATACGAGAGCGCATTGATGGCACATTCGCGCCTCTGGAACAAGGACTGTGTGGCAACGCGGACACTGCTTCAGTGTTACCGGCTTATCGTCTTCAGATCTAAGACCATGCTTAGCGTATATCGACTTGACCATGTCCCCATCTCTGAAATTGCCATAAATCCTGAGCATCCTGTCGCTGTCCGGAGCCCAACCCGCCTGAAATTTTATCTGCTGATCATTGAACCCTTTTAAGATCATGTCCGTGACACCCTGATGCCTGAAGAGATGGAAAAAGACTCTTTTCTTTAGCCCTGCGCTTTCTGCGATACGAGCAAGGGTCATTCTCAATGTGTTATATGCCATCGCTTTATGTTTATCCTTACCCGTGAGGTTCACCCAAAGTGGCGCTTCCGGATCATCTTTACAAGGGTGTACGCTGATCCACTGATTAAGAAAACCCGTGCTCCATGTTAACGGGACCGGCTTAGGCTTTGTGGTCTTCAAGTTCTGACTCGTGGGGCTCATATATAGCAGAGCGCCATGTTGGTTGAACTCTATCCCTTTTATCCTGAGTGTTCCAAGCGCACCTATCCGCATCGTGCTGTCAAGAGCTACTGCTACTAGAGCCTTATCTCTCGGTTGAATGCAAGCATCAAGTAACTTATCAAGTTGCACCTTAGTAAACAAGTCACTAGGCTGAACTGGCGTCTCCTTATGCGGCAAGTGAATCTCCCTAACCCATTTTGGTGAATCGTTATTTGTAACCAATTTGAAGAGCTTCTTCGTGACTTTACGGTAGTTGTAGTCAACCATCCCCTTTGCTTCCAGGTTATCTATCAACCTATCGTAATCGTTCTCTGTGATAGTATCCAAGTCTTTGTTATAGAAGAGCGCCATCCTGAGCACGATATTCAAATCGTTCATATATGTGCTCTTCTTGTTCCCATTCTTCTTGCTGCTCTTGACGAAACTTGTTATTAACTCTCTGTTCCTTTCCGAGATGTTGGCTTCGTTCAGTCTTCTAACCGCAGCTTCATACCCCTTATCAAAACCATGAATATCATCTGGATTGCTCATACACCATATATTTTCGCGGGGGATTATATACATGATGTGTATAGTCCCGGGCGGATTCGAACCGTCGTCTCCGGCTCCAAAGGCCAGAAGGATTGACCACTACCCTACGGGACTGAACCCTAAATCGTAACTAAACTACTTATTCTTTATGGGAACTTTATAAGTACGCCCTTCTGAGCCTGTCCTTATGTTCTTTATATTTCCTTCTAAAAGATGCATCCTCACTCATAATATCAACCTGCTGCCTGAGTTTTTGCTCAAGCTGTGCCTGTTTACTTGAGAGATGTTCCTTACACAAAAGGTTGGATGAATCGGATGAAAAATTCTGCATCCCTGCCATAATTACTGATATTTTCCTGTCAATGGGAGTAACAGTGCCGAAAGGCACAGGAGATCCATTTTTCATTATTTTTTCAAGATCTTCATCGAACTTTGACACTTTCATTCCAACCGCAACAGATTCTCCAGGGCTTACTTCTTCGGATTTTATCTGCCATAGCTTTTTTTCGCCGGCAATGAATGTGTCATTATATTCCCGGTTAATACCGCTTAATACGCGCCATCCCGATTTATTTTTGCTCTTATCGTAGGTTTCTTTCATCTTCCCCATCAGGGAACTTACGCTTTTTATCGCCATTATGCGAACATACCTCTTGGCGGCTCTGATCTCTTGCAGAGCGATTCGGAAAGTGCTGCCTCAAAATGTGCCATCTTTACTTTGCCGCCTTTTAGTATGGCTTTATGCAATGCGTTCTTTAACAACTTTTCGACAAGGTCTCTTCCTGAAAAACCCGGCGTGAGTTTTGCAAGGGCTTCGAGATCCACATCCCTTGCCAGTTTCTTCGGGAATGTCCCTGTATAAAACTTCAATATTTCAACCCTTTCCTCAATTGTTGGCAGGGAGAATTCAATTTCCTCTTCAAACCGGCTGCGTATCGCGGAATCAAGCGTATGGAGCATGTTTGTCGCCGCAATAGTGCATATCCCTTCATGTTCATCTATCCCATCCAATTCGGTGAGGAGGGAATTGACTATTTCTGATACATCACCGCGTATCTCCTGGTAATTCCTGTTGAGGGCGATAGCATCAAATTCATCGATGAATATAATGCAGGGGGACATTTCGTCCGCTTTTTCATATAACTGGTGAATTTGCCGTGCCCCGTCGCCAACGTATTCCCCTATGAGTTTTGTGGCGCGCACAGGCAGGAAAGTGACATCGGTGGCAGTTGCTAATGCTTTTGCCATCATGGTTTTTCCTGTTCCTGCAGGTCCGTGGAACAAAATATTCCTGGGCACCCATGTCCCGAATTTCTCAGGATTTTTAAGAAAACTTTCAATAAGCTTGCATTTCTGTTTTGCTTTCTCCTGCCCGATGATATTCTTGAAAGTGACTTCTTTTTTCATTTCAGGAACGAAGAAATCGATCTCATAATCTTCAACTGTGAATTTCGTATTTTCCCCGATCTCAGAATTATCAGGTTCAACTTCAATTACCTTAAAAGCAAAATCAGGGAACATTCTCCTGTCAAACAGGAAGTCTCCTTTTTTTATTATGAATCCATTCCACTGCTCTCTTGCATAGAACTCAAATACATCAAGCTCCGAGGTTTCAGGATATTCATGGAACATTCCTTTCAAGGGGTAACCGGCAGGTTTTACTGTTACCGTTTTTGCTCCCGTGCATTTAATGCCGGGCTCGTATTTGGCGCCTTTTTTATTATTTACCCGTTGTTTTGCTCGCATAATTCAATTATTGTCACGCATCTATTAAACCATTACCCTGATTATTGATTCTTCTGGAATTCTTTTATACCAATACATGTGTTTTTCAAAAGGTTGGATGCTAATTCCTGGGATGGCCATGAACCAAGTCCGCAGTCAGGACCTGCATATTTGATCCTGTCGCCAAATATCGAAAATGCCTTCTGGAGCCTATTTGCGATCATATGGGGAGTTTCCATCTGTGTTGTAATTTCGTCTAACTTTGCAGGTTCTTTCCAGACATTCGTGTTATATTTTTCATTAAGTACTGCGGCCATTCCGAAAATATCAGTACGCGAAACCCCTATCCTTAAAAATTTATCATAATCCTCAAGGTCTTTTTTATCTATAAGGTCAAGATATGATGGATTGGCAGCGGATTCAACGCCGATTATCCCGATTGACGGGACCCTGCATACGAGTTTATAATGAAGCGGGGAATGAAGATGTATCTCAGTATCAATTTTATTTGAACCGGATGTTCTTGTGGCAAGTGTAAGTGCTTCTATCATATCGCTATCATTGAACATGATCTGCGGGTTTATCCCGATACTTGGTTCATCTATCGAGATAACCGCGATCCGGAAGTTTTTTGCATTATCGATGGAATTACTGATAAACCGGTCAATGCTTGTCGCAAATGCATTCAGGACATCTTTATAGGCAGTCCCTCCGAATTGCTTTAAATATAATTCTACAGGCCCTGTAACGCAAAGCCTTATATTTAATTTCTTTCCGGTTTTTTTTAAATATTGGACGCCTGTATCTTCTATTGCCGAAAGTTCCATTATCCTTGCCCTGTCCTTACGGACAATGAGCGGCTCTTCCTGTGCAGATTCATCATTTATAATTTCAAGGAACATCTGGTTCATGTCCCGGAACTGGGGATATGTAGGAACATCAACGCCCGCATCTATTTTCTGCTGCATTGCAGCTTTAAGGATATCTGGTAATTTCGGGTCATTGTTCTTCTGTGCCTGCTCTACCCATTCCCTGTTTATGCCCTTTGGCAGCGGGAAGCTTCCAATATCATCAAAAAGTATCATATTCCCAATGATTTCTTTCTACCAGTTTATAGTTATTGAATCCACAGGGTGTTTTGGCAGAAAGAGAAAACTGATTACATGTTCTCGTGAAAATACCTGATCCAAAATACCTGAAATTGTATTATATAAATAATATAATATCATTGGACGAAATGCTTATATAGAATTACAAACAACGAGAATCTCTCGTACAATCACTTAAATTTGTACAGATTATCAGGTAAAATTTTAACGGAGGCTTATTATGGCAGGACAATTAGGAGGACAGCCGATCTTTATTTTAAGAGAAGGCAGTCAGAGAACAAAAGGAAGAGAAGCACAGAGTAATAACATCATGGCAGCTAAGGCCGTAGCAGCAGCAGTAAGGACCACCCTCGGACCAAAGGGAATGGACAAAATGCTTGTTGACTCGATGGGAGATATCGTAATCACCAACGACGGTGCAACCATTCTTAAGGAAATGGATATCGAGCATCCCGCAGCCAAGATGATCGTTGAAGTCTCAAAGACCCAGGATGACGAGGTCGGAGACGGCACGACCACGGCAGCAGTTCTTGCAGGCGAATTCTTAAAGAATGCAGAAGAACTTCTGGAACAGGGAGTACACCCTACAGTTATCGCAAGCGGATACAGGCTTGCATCTATAAAAGCAAAAGAGATCTTAAAGACCCTTGCAAGAAAAGTAACATCGGATGATAAAGAATTATTATACAATATCGCATCAACAGCAATAACCGGAAAGGCAGCTGAAGCATCCAGGGACGTTTTTTCAAATCTAGCGGTAAATGCTATCCTTTCAGTAGTTGATATTGAAAATGGCAAAAAAGTTGTGGATGTCGATGACATAAAAGTCGAGAAGAAAGTCGGCGGAAGCGTTGAAGATTCACAGTTGATCGAGGGCATGGTAATTGATAAGGAAAGGGTCCATACCAACATGCCAAAGAAAGTAACCAATGCAAGAATATTACTTCTTAACGAAGCGCTTGAGATCAAGAAGACTGAAGTTGATGCAGAGATCTCAATAAAATCACCGGATCAGCTCCAGCTATTCCTTGACCAGGAAGAACAGATGATCCACAACATGGTCACAAAAGTAATAGATTGCGGCGCTAATGTCGTATTTGTGCAAAAAGGCATTGACGATATTGCCCAGCATTATCTCGCAAAAGCCCAAATATATGCTGCAAGAAGAGTAAAGAAGAGCGATATGGAAAAACTCGCACGCGCAACAGGCGCCAAGATACTGACAAGCCTCAAAGAGATAAATGATTCCGACCTTGGAAAAGCAGGCCTTGTCGAAGAAAAGAAGATCGGCGACGAAGCAATGACATACATAACAGAATGCCATAATCCAAAAGCAGTCTCAATAATCCTTCGCGGCGGAACAGAACACGTAGCTGATGAAGCAGAACGCGCATTACATGATGCACTTCGCGTTGTGGGCGTTGCAATAGAAGATGAGACACTTGTAGCGGGCGGCGGCTCACCTGAAATTGAACTTGCATTGCGCCTTCGTGAATACGCAAGCACCTTAAAAGGAAGAGAACAATTAGCAGTTGCAAAGTTTGCAGATGCGCTTGAAGTTATCCCGAGAACACTTGCAGAGAATGCAGGCCTTGACCCCATAAACATGCTCGTTGAAATGAGAAGCCAGCATGAGAAAGGAAACAAGACAGCAGGTCTTAATGTGTTTACAGGTAAAGTCGTGGATATGTGGAAAGAAGGAGTTGTAGAGCCTCTCAGAGTAAAGACACAGGCCATCAGCTCTGGCACTGAAGCAGCCACAATGATACTTCGCATAGACGATGTCCTGTCCAGTAAATCCGCACCTGGCGGCGGCATGCCACCCGGCGGAATGGGTGGAATGGGCGATATGGGTGGCATGGGCGGAATGGATTAAAAGCGGGTATTTCCCGCTTTCTTTTTTTTAGTGATCTCTAATGGATATTCTTGATACTTCTGCACATTCCAAAGAAGAATCTGTAAGGATTCTTTCAAAAGAACTTGATAACAATCCTATTTTAATGCTTACCGGTCCACAGGGGGGAGGAAAGACCACTCTTGCGATCAAACTCCTTTCAGAAAATGTCGGCGCATATCTTGAAGGGAGAGGCAGAGCTGCCCAGCCTGTTGTCCTGATCCGGAAAGATCTTGTTGAAAAAATGAAAGTAGAGCTTTACGAAAAAAGAAAGCTTCCTATTTATGAAGGCGATGAGCAGGTTTGTGTTGATGTTTCCGTTTATGACCAGATAAAATTATTAGTTGAAAATATTTTTGATGTAATGGAACTTGGGGAGCCGGAACTTATCAAGCAGATCACCCTGCTGACCGAAAAAATGGGTGTTGTTCCAAAGGCCATCGAACTTGTGGCAAGCGATGAGGAACTCGTAAAAAGAAGACTTGCAAGGCATCTTGATGCAAAGGAACGTCTTACGATGCTGGTCGAAAAAGAGAAAAAGTATGGCATCGAGTCAAACCTCTGGGGGATCCAGGGAGCAAAGATCACTGACATAATAAATCGTGATGGTGTGACGGATTATGATGAAGACCAGATATCAAGGACCATCAGGGATTTTGACAGGGTCATCCCAACAAAAGATATGACACTTGAGGATTGCCTCCGGACGATGATAGAAATATCAAATGATGAAAATAAAGAGAGCGGTTTTCTTGTCGAGCACTCGGATGAGGGCGAAAGGATAATAAGCGATATTATTGTGGGAAAAGGTGCGAATTCCATAATTGGCGTAACGCTTCTTGAAATATATGTGGGTTTTCGCCAGAACAGGTCTCTTTATCGTGCTTATAAACATGCAAAAGAAGGAAAACTTGAGGTCATTCATTCATACACACCAATGCTTCAGGAATTTGAGTATAATGCAAATCCCTGGAATCCTCCTATCTCTATTGAAATTCCAGTATTGTCTTCGGCTGATATCGCAGCTTCGGAAAGGTTTGACATAATTGTTTCTGTGATCAGGCCGGATGGTATTGTGGAATCCTCCAATAAGAAAAGGAAGAAGGAGTTAGAAGAGATCATTGATGGAATTTTTGGGGAAGAGGATTTAGATTCAGTTACCGAATAATATTTAACACTTTTTACATCAGCATTACGGCGCCGGGGTGATACCCCGGACCCCAATGGATGCGCCGCCTCTGGCGGAGTATAGCCTTAGATGACCAGTTGATCCGGTTGCATGTATGACCTCTCCTTTTAGCAGTAACACTGGCACAGGTTACGCGCCTTGACCGCGCCCGGGATTCCCGCCATTGAAGCCGCAGGGTGAGGGGGCTGGAGATAGAATACGAATTTAGAGGCAGGAAAAATAACAACTTTGTAAATTACCGTAGTTCCGGCGCTTCACTCCCAAACAAACAAAAAGCGCCCAGAAATCCAAATATTCACAATCATCTTACATTTGCGCCAAAAATGTCTCCTCTCATATACTGGAGCTTAGGACTAACACTATTTAGAAGATAGCCCGGCAAGGATTCGAACCTTGGTCGCAGGATCCAGAGTCCCGCATGATTGACCGCTACACTACCGGGCTTCGAACAGCGGCCTAAATAATAGCTTTTTACGTATTAATCTATCGATGACTTCATTCATCTCTAAAGATCCCAAAATTTCCGATGGATTTTCTTTACTTCATCCAATCGAGCCCTTACCTGTGAGCTTACCTCATATTGAATTCTATGCACTTCTTTTCCCATTAATACATCCAGAACAGCAACAACACAGCGCGAAAGAAGATCAAGGTCATAACCCCCTTCCAGGACCATAGCGACTTTTCCCCCGCAGTTCTCCCTCGCAATTGATCTTACAATAGATGCAAGAACTGAGTAACCTTCTACGCTCATTCTCATATCTGCGAGGCCATCCTTATTGCATGCATCAAACCCTGCTGAAACCAATACGATATCGGGACGAAACTTACGCGCTACCGGAACAAGTATCTCCTCAAATGCAGCAATGAAACCTGAATCATCTGTTCCGGCAGGCAGAGGTACATTGATATTATATCCTTCACCGTCGCCTGTACCTGTTTCATCAAGCCACCCGGTACCGGGATAATGCGGATACTCGTGGGTTGAAAAATACAATACCGACGGGTCATCATAAAATGCATCCTGGGTCCCGTTCCCATGATGCACATCCCAGTCCACGATCAGCACACGCTTTTTACTTCTTTTCTGGGCATGGCGCGCTGCAATGGCGATATTGTTGAATATACAAAATCCCATTCCTCCTTTCGGGATTGCATGATGCCCTGGCGGCCTCACGAGCGCAAATGAAGCATCAAGCGCATCGATCACAGAATCAACAGCGGTTATGGCGCCTCCTGCTGCAAGGAGTGCTACTTCGTATGAATCCAGGGATAAAACAGTATCAGGGTCAAGGGGCATCTCAAGTTCTGAATATCTCCTGGCTTTTTCGATATAATCTTTGTGATGTATATACTGGATTTCTTCAATACTTGCAGGCTTTGGCTCGGCCAATTCCAGCTTTGGAAGTATACCTGTTTCTTTCAGGCGGGCTATTATCGAAAGCAGGCGCTCTTTTCTTTCAGGATGTGGTCCTGTGTCGTGTTTCAGGTAATCAGGATGGTAAATAATGCCCGTTCGGGTCGAAATGTTTGACAATTTATTAAAAAGAAAATGGAAAAGATCTATTTAAGCAATTTTCTTCCCTGCATTGGGGCCGTATGTTGCGTCGTATATCTCTTTCACATGGAATACGAATGCGGACTTTCCGGGCAATTTTTTGGAATCTGCCATCTCTTTGGCACTTGCAAACTTCTCCCCTTTGCTCTCTATATCTACTGTCCCTTTTATCTGGTAGGATTTTTTGGCATCACCATCATAAGCGACGATTGCCATGTTGGGATTTGCTTCAATGTTCTTTCGCGTCTTGTTGAAGAAATTATCTACAAATAATATTGTTTCATCATCCAGTATTTTCCACATTGTAACAAATACTACATTGGGTTTCCCACTCTTATCGGCTGTCGCTATAGGCAATGGTTTTTGCTTTGCGACAATATCCTTTACTTCAGGAGGCATTTTCACCATAAATTATCACCTTTATACGGTAAGTTTGCATTTAATTTAAAGTTTTTGATTTCATGAGGTTTGTCAAAAACTTTAGTGTTGGTGCTTATTTTGAAGTATTTGTTGGTGTGGGGGCAGGCGTTGAAGTATTTGATGGTGTTGGAGTGGGCTTTGGATTCCTAATATCAATTTTATCTACATTATCCATCCAATTTGTAAGCCTTTCTTCTTCACTACTTTGTTTAGTTACATTATCACTCGCTTTTATTGCATTATCCTTGAGGATTCCACCTGAATAAATAAACATTATTCCTACTAAACCAGCTATTAACGCAATGGCGATAAAAATAATAAATGTGCCTATGCCACCTTCACCTTTGTTTTCATCAAGGATCATCTTTTTTATTCTCATGCATAATATAATCAAGGTTACACATATATTAATAAATGTGTGAGATTTGTGTGATGTTGAAAAACCACAAGTAATATAAATCCTGATAACAATCAGTCAGCCCATGAAAATCTACAGGTCATACGAGGATTTACCAAAGATCAAACTGCCGCTGGGGCAGGAAGTCTTTATAAGCGACAGCACGATACGGGATGGCTCGCAGATGCCGGGAATAGTGATGAAAAAACGGCATAAGACTGAAATTTATGAATATCTTCATAAGATCGGCATCGAGAAGCTTGAGACATTTCTTTTTAATGATCGTGACAGGGAAGCTGCTAAAGAAATGCTTGACAGGGGATATGAGTTCCCTGAAGTGACCGGATGGGCGCGCGCAAATCCAAAGGACATTGATTTTATCCTGAGCATGGACGGGATAAAGGAAACGGGTATCCTGATGTCGGTTTCAGATTCCCATGTCATTGACAAGATGGGACTTAAGAACAGGGAAGAAGCAGAGAAGAAATATACAGATGCATTGCAGTATGCAGTTGACCACGGCCTTAAGACCAGGGCGCATATCGAGGACATGACACGCGCCGATAATGAGGGTTTTGTTTTCCCGCTTATTGAAAAGCTTCTCCAGATCGATCCTGATTGCATAATCCGCCTTTGTGATACGGTTGGCTTCGGATTACCATTTCCGGGCGTCGATGAGCCCTATGGCATCCCCCATATCACACAGCGCCTTCGCGAGATAGGGACTAAGAATATCGAGACACATATCCATGATGACTTTGGGATGTCAGTGGCATGTTCCATAGCAGGATACTGGTACGGTGCGAACTGGTCAAGCCTTACTTTCCTTGGCATCGGCGAAAGGGCGGGGAACGCAGAGCTTGAAAAAGTGGCGCTATTCTTGATCCAGAGAGTAGAAGGATTTGAAAAATACGACTTAAGATCCATAACCGAATTTGCCAGATTCATGGAAAGAGAGATAGGGATACGTGTCCCCCGAAATAAATCTGTAGTTGGAAAGAACATTTTTGCCCATGAAAGCGGCATTCATACCGCTGGCATCATCAAGAATCCGTTCACGTATGAACCATATCCACCTGAGCTCGTGGGCGGAAAAAGGGAACTTATGATCGGTGATTCTTCGGGGCTTGAGGTCATACGCTTCAAGGTAGAAGAAACGCTTAATGAATTGATGCATATTAATACCAAGATCGATAAGAGCGACCCGCGCATCAAGTCGATCCAGGCTGATATCCAGAGATTGTACAATGAGGAGCAGCGGGTTTCGGCAATTTCAGATGAAGAGCTCAAGAAATTCGTTGAGAAATATTTCATGCTTGAGTCTATCATTGATGAGCATAGCTCCAATGAAATGCATTCTGATAAAACGAGAAAGAATAAAAATTAATTAATTTTTTATCAATTTAATTTTTTTTTTATTTTGCT
Source organism: Candidatus Methanoperedentaceae archaeon (assembly GCA_963753595.1). GTDB lineage: Archaea > Halobacteriota > Methanosarcinia > Methanosarcinales > Methanoperedenaceae > Methanoperedens. The sequence continues at coordinate 213,991 of CAVWCX010000036.1, forward strand.
GTAACCTGACACTAACTCAGGGATCTCACCCATTGGCTATTGCCGTTGTCCGTCCCCGTTACCCTCGTGTCAGGTAATTTCGCGTGTACCGCATTGGGGTTGTCTGTACGGTCATCGATTTGGCGTTGCCGTTCTCCCGCAAGGACCTATCAACACGATTTTCCAGATTTCGTAGGTCTGGAAGCTTATAATTGATTTTTAAGTATATAGGCTTATTGTCCACTTGAAACAGGGGTTACGCCCTTAACATCTTCATGATGTCGTGTTTTGTAACAACACCTATTACCTTCCCTGTTTCAAGAACAAGGACGGCAGGATTTTTCTCAAGTATCCTTGAAACAGTATTGGCATCTGTTGT
>CAVWCX010000037.1:0-82088 GCA_963753595.1 Candidatus Methanoperedentaceae archaeon
AACAACGGTATCCTCTACTCGCACTCCGAACTTTCCAGTATATAATCCGCAATTCCCAACCGCCAGAACAACATTGGCCTGAAGAGGCAAAGCTTCTTTTTCACCATGGAAGAAAGCATGGCCTGGCGGAAGAGGCGCTTCTTCGAATTCAATCCCTACACCATGTATCGGAGGACCGAAAATATGTTCACCATGCCCGGCATCCCGAATAACAGCATGCAATGTTTCCTCAAGATCACCTATATCGGCGCCTGATCTTACTTTCTTGATAGTTTCCTGCTGCGCCTCTAAGATATATATCATAGGCCTTCTGCTGTTCTTCATCAGGTTTTCCAGCACAAACCGTCCTGCATATATCAGCGCTATATCCATTAACGATCGGATGAATATCGATCATCACAAGGTCACCAGTCCGGATTTTCCGGTTTGTTGGAAGACCGTGGGCAATATTGGTTCTGGGACCTGAGCAAACATAAGTCCGCCAGAACTCTTCGGCGCCAGCTTCACGCATCGCATATTCGGCCCTGGCAGCTACACTTGATTCTGTCATGCCGGATTTAATAGACTCCACGGCTGCCTTCATCCCGGAGTCCGCAGCCGCAGCAGCGCCTTTTATTAATTTTATTTCTTCTTTGTCCTTGACTAACCGTAGTTCTGACATGATATGAGTGCAATCCCTGACAGAGATATCTTTGGGTTTGGCATGCGGATGGGTCAGCATTCCCATCATGGATTGTGTCAGGAAAGTATACTCAAGACCCACTGCTCCTTTATTTATACCGAAGTCCTTGAAATAGTGAGCTATCGAATGGATCATTCCCACTTCATCATCAAATCCCACTATATGGTCAAACTCTGCAAGTTCCCTTACATCTTCAATATCTGTCTTTGGCACACCAAGTGCGACTTTTCCATCCTGTGTTATCATGGCAAAAGAACACAGGCGTCCATCTCCGGTAAGATAGAACATGTTCGCGGGTTTTGCAAGAAGTAATGCGTCCAGACCCTCTTTTTCCAAAAGGCTGCTGCATTTTTTCAAACGTTCCTTATATGTCCTGGAATTCATTTTAAATCTCCTTATTTATATTATTACGTTCACCTTTTACTTTTATTTTGTTTGTGCTTATTAAAATAAGATCATACGCGATCAGCAATCCTCCAGCAAAGGCGATCAATCCGCCAATTAATCGCCATTCAAAATACGGTAATAGAGTATTCTGGACGCTCATGAAACTCAAACCCTCCACCCTTTGCTGGTATACCTGGATGACCCCTGCGATCATCAATGCGATTATCATATTCAAAAAACCAATAACAAGAAGCCAGAATCCAATTTTACCCCTGTACTGTGAAAAGTTCAATCTTCCGGATATTTCCGGGATTGCAAGATACGCAATTCCAATAACGAGTAACAGATATGTGCCAGGAGTAGCAAAATGCGCGTGTGATGACGTTATCTGGGTTCCGTGCGTGAAGAAATTGATCTGCGGCAAAGTATGGATGAAGCCCCACAGCCCTGCTCCAATAAAGTTCCCGATTGTAGCTCCAATGATCATGTAGAGCACAACTTTATTCGGGATAGGTTTTTTGTTCTCTTTCAGGTCTTTATATGCCGACCAGACCATAAGGAAAAGAGGAACAGGTTCAAGTGCGCTAAAAAGTCCGCCAAGGAAAATCCAGATGCCTGGTGTCCCGATCCAGTAATAATGATGGCCCTGCCCGATTATTCCTGTAAGAAGAATGAGTGCGACTTCAATTGCCAGGTATTTTTCAATTATTTCACGGCGCACCTGCGTCATTGCCAGGAGAATAAGCGCTATTACTCCTGCTGCTATTAATTCAAATGAAGCTTCGACCCAATAGTGAACTACCCACCACCTGAAATATTCAGCAGCTACAATACTGTCAAACCATATTTCACCAGGAACATACATTAATATCGAGCCTATTGCGCCTGCAGCAAGTACAAGAATGGGTGAGCTTAATTTGTTCTTGCTGTCAAGGATCGTAGCGATCACATTATAAACAACGCTTAAAAGTCCCACTGTGAGAAGGATATCCCAGAATCTTCCCGCTTCCAGGTATTCTCTTCCTTCTACCAGCCACCAGTTCCTTCCTGTGAAGAAAATCTCAGAAATGATGATCCCGATGCCAATAAGAAGAAGGAACCAGAACTGGATATCGATCAAACGCGGATGCAATATGTCCCGCCCGGCCTCAACCGGAAGCAGATAATACAGGCCGCCAATAAATCCAAGAAGCAGCCAGAGTACCATTAAATTGAGATGAAGCGCTTTTAGAATATCAAATGTCAAAGGCAGATTTGTTGAAGAGTCTCTTGCAAGAACATCAACGCTCATCACAAGACCAAGCAGCATCTGGACAATAAATAACAGGATAGCGGCAATGAAGTATTTTCTTGTTTTTATTTTAGATGGATATTCACTCATTTGTCTCAAGCCTCCCTGTCATTTTTCTTATTCTCATAAGCAAGAATTATCGCGAATATCAGCGCGTTTATAAATACAATCCCCAGCACTACCTGCCAGATACCGGAAAAATCCAGATTTTGTGCAGATGTACTGTCCGGATTACCATCCCTCTCCCATGAACCAGAGCCAGGCCAGCCGTTGGTATCAAGCATATTTGTATATTTCAAAAAAGCGGTTATCCTGTAAGCATCGTCTTCTTTCATGCCCCGATCCCGCATTGGCTGCATACCCTTTGCAGGATGCACCTGAAAGAATAAAATTGGAAAGTGCTGCGTCATTTTCTCCTATTCTTTTATAAACCGTGGTCAGGTCAGGTGCGAAATATGCCCCATTCCCTACAATGGTATGGCAGCCCATGCACTGGTACTGCTCGAAGGCTTTCTTTCCTTCAACTGCATTGTATGCGTTTTGATCAAAATCCACAGTTACAGATAAAGGATCAGGATTCCTGTTGGCAAAATCCGTGTAAAATGAGATTATGCTAAACGGGATCATAAGAATTGCAGGGATAAGAAGCCCGACCAATATGAGCCGGTTATTGTTCATCTTTCTTTAAGCCCCCTTATAAAAAGATATAATATAAAAATCGCCAATCCTGCTGAAATTAAAATTATTGCACCACCGCCTGTTGTATTATACCATTCCTTCCCGGAGTATTGAGGTTTTGTTGGCGCGGAGAGTAATTTGAGGTACGGGGAGCTGATAATCACTGAACTGGAATGTGAATAGATATTTTACGGTATCCCAGCGTTCATTTTCAGTCAGGTCGCTCTTCCATGAGCGCATTGCTGTCCTGGGGATGCCCTGGGTTAAACGATCGAAAAAAACGGATGGTTGCTTTACTGCCGTCTGGCTCAAATTCGTAAAATCAAAAGCCCCGGGAAAACCATATCCATTTCCTATCATGCTGTGACATCCTGCACAGTTTTTTTCATAGATCATTTTCCCATTTTCTGCTGATTGCCTGTCGATCCAGAAAGTCCAGAAATATGCTATGACATCCCATCTGTCTTTTTTTGGAAGTTTGCCAAAAGATGGCATAGCAGTTCCTGGAATTCCATTTGTTATCGCATCAAAAAATATTGACGAATTGGAGTTGATCATCTTTTCGCTGTTTGTGAAATTGAAAGCGCCAGAAAAAGTTGATCCATCCCCTTTTTCACCATGGCATCCCGCACAGTTGGAGAGGTATATTTTTTTTCCGGATTCAATCGAAGGTCGCTCATCCGGATAGTCGATAGCACTTGCTGAAGATGTAATTATATATAAACTTATTAAAATAAAATATACTTTCCAATTGATTGAACCCATGACAACCCCTGCACAATTCTCTCATATATTAGATTATTATAAGAAGTATTAATTGTTTCTATTTTGTAAGAATAAGAATTATATGCATCTGCCACATACATTGTATCACATGATTTCTTTAATTTTGATTGCCCTCCAGCGGTCCTCATCGTGTCAAAAAAATAATTTTGTATATCTACGGTGCGTTTTTAAGTTGAGTTGACCCATGACCACCGAAATCCTCTCTCTTGCAAAATACCTCGCTTCCTCGCGCCCTGAGTTCACACTCCTGGAGATGAACCAGTACCTTAGCAGGAAATACGAAGAAAAAGAAATATACGCTATCTTAAAACCGCATTTTTATGACATTGACATCTTTTGCGGGGCCGACTACAAATGTACAAAACTGGTAAAGGGTCCGCTGCCTTCTGATGAGGAGATAGTCAGTGAACTTGAAGCGCATTTTAAGAATCCGGGATTGCCTCTTCGCATGGAAAAATTGATCGAAACATATATAGAAAAATCCTGTGGCAAGAACTGGCAAAAAGGTGAAACTGCGACGTATATCCGCGAGAATATCGTGAAGCAGAAAGAGGAATACTGGAAAGGGGAAGGGAAGGAAAAAGAAAAAGTGAAAAGGGAAGGAGAATCCCGGTACCCTAGAAGAAGGATCATATCCTATCTGCTTTATCATTTTCCTGTATATTTCTGCCAGTACCAGTACCTCCTTCTTGAATTATTCAAGGGTGGAGTACTTAAGAACAAAATGAGCATTGTTGATGTTGGTTCAGGCCCCGGAACAATAACACTCTCCACACTTGATTTTTTAAAGAAACTCCAGGATATTTATTCCAGGAACAAAATGGATGTTAAACTCAATGTCAGGATATGTTCGATCGAGCATGAGCGGGAAAATATTGAGTGCTACAAGGAACTAACATCTGGCTACCTCGGTAATGCAAATATAATGAATTCAAATATAATAATAGATGAGCCTGTTCATTCACCTGTTGAAATCGCGCCTGTTCCTGAGGATTCCGACCTTATAATATTCTCAAATGTCCTGGCTGAATTGAAGTCTGCGCCTCATGAACGCGCCGATGTTGTGGATAGGATCGCTTCATCGAGTAAAAACCCTTCACTGATCATCATAGAGCCGGCTGACCTTGATAATTCAAAGGCTCTCCGCGTTAGCCAGCGTGCTTTGGTCAAAAAAGGATATAATGTCTATAGTCCCTGCTCTTTTATATGGGGAAGATTATGCAGCGGCATTAATTGCTGGAGTTTCCAGGAGCCTGGGAACATTAAGGTGCCAGGTTTCATGAAAAAGATCGCAGATACTGTGGATTCTTACAGGTATTTGAACACAGATATGAAATTTTCATCCGTTATATTAAGGAGAGATGGACTTACAAAACATGTTTATCTGGCGAAGGGAAAATTCATGGCCCTGGCAAATCTCAAAAAACATATCAAGAAACACATAAATGTTGCAGCATCAGTCATGTCCGGAAATCTCGGTGATGAGAAGACTTTTGTGTTCAAGATATGCGACGGCACTGCTTCATTTCCTTGCTATGCTGTAATGCCGGTATACCATATGAGTGAAATCAACAGGGCACTCATTGATGCGGATTATGGGGATATAGTTGAGATATCAGGCACTCTCGTACGCGAGAATGTGGAACAATCATCTTTTAATCTCTTTGTCACCCGAAATACGATTGTTAATATTGCGGGTTAGTCCTTTTCCCGAAGCATTTTTGATATCTTTAATCCCTGCTCGATGCATTCCATTTTTTCTTTTATCCTTGCGAGTTCTGCCTCGTTTTCAAGACTTGTCGCAAGCTCACGTATTTTTTTTATGATTATATCGTTGATCTGCGACATATCGGTTGATTGCGGAGCTGTCTGGAGGGGGCTTGCCATCTTCTTTTGCTGGTTTTGCTCTATCTGCTGTTTTTCTATTTTTCCTGAATCCTGAGGCTCAATAACTTGTCTTTTTTCCTGGAAATCACATACAGGGCAGACAACTTTTCCCTGATACCGAAACATTGGAGCTCCACATTCATGGTGTGTTGCCAGCATTGTCCCTCCTTTTTCAAGAAGTTTTGTTATTTTTTGGATCTTATCATCCGAATCTTTGCTAACCATTATATCACCGAAAGTCTTTTCAAGCAATAATTTTAATTACAGTTTTTGTTTCATATTTATACCAAGTGGTGATAACTGTGTCGGAAAATCTTAGCGAAATTATAAAACAATGTACTGAGGTTCTTGACAGGATAATCAGTGATGATTCTGTCCCAAGAAATATCAGGCGTTCTGCAGATAATATAAAAAGCGTACTCTCTAATGAAAAACAACCAATGTCAAAAAGAGCGGCAATTGTTATATCAAATCTTGATGATATTGGGAATGATCCGAATATTCCAATACATACAAGAACGTTAATATGGGGATTATCGAGTAAGTTAGAGTCAATTCCAGTTGACCAATGATACTGTTCGTTTGATTTTTGAAGTTTTTTTGGTTTCTACCTACCCTGTTGTTTCTACTGGAGATTTGGAAAGTTAAAATTGTTTTGGGTTAAATTGTTAGCTTTTATACCCATTTTAGTCTCCTGTCATTTCCTCTTTCTTAATTTTTTTGGTTTTATTTTGTATTCAATGTTATCTTTATAATATTTTTTCAAAATAGTACAATTATATTTTGTAAAAACAGAAAACTTTATATACAGTTAAATCCTAACTGGGTCACATCAGTTTTTTAAAATTTTAAAAAAAAATTAACTCGAATCGTTTTTTTAAAATCTCCACACGAAACAATGGGGTGGGTTTACATGCTCCAGTGGAAATAATGGGGTCATAGGAGTAAAATACTGTTATTCTCATTAACATTATGATATATATCATTAACAAAACGATATACTACGGTCTCTTTTTTATGTGCAGATCTTCTCCAGAGGATACCAATTCCAATCGAAATACAGGGGTTGTTACCATTAGTCTTAATACCTATCCTTCCATTGGAGTAATCCTGGAGGTCGAAGGATGGAAACGAAATCGTCACCAATAAATGGTATTTTCGAAGATATGTTGATGCGTGCAACGATTTTCGAGAATAGAGAGGTACTGAGGTCTACATATACTCCGGATTATCTTCCGCACAGGAACGATCAGGTAAAAGGATTGGCTACAATATTAGTTTCAGCCTTGAGGGGCGAGACCCCCTCTAATATCCTGATATACGGAAAGACCGGAACAGGTAAAACCGCAGTAGCAAAACACGTAGGCAGGGAACTGGAGAAAACAAGTGAAACGCATGGCATTCCATGTGTTGTGGTCTATATTAACTGTGAAGTTGTGGATACGCAATACCGTTTGCTGGCATCCATTGCGCGGCATTTCGAGAAGGACATTCCCATGACAGGGTGGCCGACTGACCAGGTATATTCTGAACTAAAGAGCGCTCTTGACATGGATAAACGCATTGCGATAATAATACTTGATGAGATTGATAAGCTCGTATGCAAAGGAGACGATGTGCTTTACAATCTTTCCAGGATAAATTCAGACTTGAAAAAATCAAAAGTCAGTCTAATCGGTGTCACAAATGACCTGAAATTCACAGAATTCCTGGATCCAAGGGTTAAAAGTTCACTGGGCGAAGAAGAGATAATATTCCCCCCGTATGACGCAAACCAGATAAGGGATATCCTTAACCAGAGAGCACAGATGGCATTTAAACCCCAGGTACTGGAAGAAACTGTCATCCCGCTTTGTGCTGCTTACGCAGCCCAGGAGCACGGAGATGCAAGGCGTGCACTGGACCTTTTGCGTGTATCAGGAGAGATCGCCGAACGAATAAAATCGAGCAAGGTCCTTGAAGCGCATGTCAAACAGGCCCAGGAGAAGATCGAAATAGACAGGATAGTGGAGGTAGTAAGGACTTTGCCCAGCCAGTCTAAACTTGTTCTATTGAGTGTGGTCCTTCTCGGATACAATGGTGACAGCAACCTTACAACAGGTGAAGCATACAATATTTACAAGCAGATGTGCAGAATGATAGGAATAGAGATATTGACCCAGCGAAGGGTTACGGATTTGATATCCGAACTTGATATGATGGGTATCCTGAATGCAACGGTCGTAAGTAAAGGAAGATACGGAAGAACGAAAGAGATCTCTTTGAGCGTTCCTTCCGAAAGCACTAAAAGAGTTCTATTTGAGGATTACAGGTTAAAACCACTTGAAGATTTCAGGCCGCCTAACCAGACAAAGTTGTATGCCTGAAATTTTCTCTTTTTTTTTATCTTTTTTATTATTTAAAACAAGCAAAATTCCCTCTGGGAATAAGCGAAATACATCCGAGTAATGGTAATCGGCTAAATCTTGCTTTCCCGATCACCCATTCTTTTTTGATGGGAAGACCCGGACTTATGCTGCCCTGCTGGTCAAATGCAGCATTGGTTATTTTATTATCGCCTTTTGTAATGTAACCTCCATATGGAGCAGCAGGTCCTCCTGCCCACATAGGTTCGCTTTTGTTGACATAATACATGGCACGATGGATAATTGGTGTAGCTCCATCTATCCCATGTGGTTTATATAAGATGACATCCCCATATTCATCAAAAGACATATAATTCATTTTTTTTCCTGCTTCATTTGTGATTATTTCCGTTCTGTCGATACTTTGAACAAAGATGATATCACCTATCTGGATATGGGGGATCATGCTCCCGCTTTCTACTGCTACCATGGGTGTATATAATCCAAAAGCGATCTTTGAAACCGAGGCAAAAATAACAACAACTGTAAGTACAAAAAGAAAATCCTTCAAAAGTCCTGCCCAGAAACTATCACTTTCTTTAAAATTTTTTAATCTATTTTTTAAGTCCATAAACAGCTTGAGATAATATCAGCTATAATATTAAGACTTGTTATACATACAGGTTTATTAATATCTAAGCTGTATTCGAGACAAAAGGAAGAATATTAATGGAGCTCCAGAAACCCAGAGGCACGCGTGATTTTCTGCCAGAAGAAATGATTAAGCGAAGATATATTGAGAATAAGCTGCGCGAAGTCGCTATCCATTGGGGATATGGGGAGATAAAAACCCCGACATTTGAGCATATAGAGCTATTTACACTGAAATCCGGTGAAGGGATACTTGGTGAAATTTATAATTTCAAGGACAAGGGCGACCGCGAGATAGCGCTTCGTCCTGAACTGACCGCTCCTGTTGTCAGGATGTATGTGGAAGAGCTCCAGAGGTCGCCAAAGCCCCTGAAATTCTTTTATTTTGATAACTGCTTCAGGTATGAGCGCCCCCAGAAAGGACGTTTCCGTGAGTTTTTCCAGTTCGGGGTTGAAATAATAGGAAGCGCACGTCCGGAGTCTGATGCAGAAGTAATAGCGCTTGCAGTTGAAATGCTAAAAAGCGCTGGTGTCAAGGGAGATCTCCACGTAGGAAATCTCGGGATAGTACGCGCTCTTTTAAAAGATCTTGGGCCTGAACACCAGGGCAAGATCATGCGGCTTGTGGATAAGAAAGATGATAAGGGGCTTGAGGAATTTCTCGATGTGATCAATGCACCAGATGATATTAGAGGTAAATTGTTCCGCTTGATAGGATTACATGGTGAAAATGCGGTGCATGAGGCGCGCGAGCTTGTAGGGGACATCGAAGCGATATCGCAATTCAAATCGCTTCTTGATCTCCTGGATGTGTATGGCCTGGAATACCAGGTTGACCTTGGGATCGCAAGAGGCCTGGATTATTATACCGGCATGGTGTTTGAGATATACTGTGAAGGACTCGGCGCCCAGAACCAGGTGTGCGGCGGGGGCTCATACAGGCTTGCAGCTTTATTCGGTGGTGAGGACACGTCATCAACCGGATATGCTATCGGGTTTGACAGGATAATGGAAATATGTGAGGTAAATCCGAAACCACCAGGGCGCATTGTAGTAGTCTCGTTTGAGGATACGCGAAAAGAAGCGATAGTTATTGCAAATAAGCTGAGAGAGCACGTTTCAACGTACATCGACATCATGGGGCGCAAGTTCAAAGACCAGATCTCCTATGCCAATACGATTGGCGCAAGTCATGTGGTTATCGTGGGGAGAAACGAGCTTGATGCAGGAAAAGTGGCGCTTAAGGATATGAAGACCGGGGAGCAGGAGCTGGTGACGGTGGAGGAAGCGGTTGAGAGAGTGAAGAGTTAATTTTTCAGATTTTTTCTCAAAGGATAGAAAAACCTCCACAGGACGCAGTTGCCATCTTCAGGGAAAGCGCAAAAGGCATGGGTAAACTCAAGTTCCATCCTCATGAAGCGTATGAAGAGGAACTGGCGGGGAGAATGAATAAATGAATCCAGGCTCACATCGTTTTCACACCTTCTTCACACCAAGCTTAATTAAAATGTGAAAAGATTACCCGGTGTCGGGATCGATAATGGTACTACCGCGAAAATTTAAAAGAAGAGCAATAACCACAAGGATATTGCTGGAGCGAAAAAATAGGAGCCTGAGGGAGGATTTTACTCAATTCAATCTGAGTTCTAACTATTAAATACTTTAACCGGTTTTCACACCTGCAAAGAAAATCCACACATTTATCACACTAATATTAATTAAAGTGTGAGTGTTAGTGATGTTAGAATCAAGGGTCGAAGGATGGATAAAATATGAAATGTAAACACCTGGAAATAAACTGCGTAACGCGAATCATTAACAAGGAATGTGAAGAGATCCGCGCATGTGAGTTCGGAGTTTCCTGTAATTATCAAGAGTCTGAAAAGTGTATATTGTTTTAAATAGTATTAGAGCATAGTGATCCGTGTGATGATCTATGCTATTAGAGAAATTTAAACAGGATTTGTTATTACAAAATCGAAGTAAAAAAACTATGGTCTCCGTTTCATCTGCATTAGATGCATTGGAGAAAGAATTCAAAGTACAAATCGAAAACATAACCATTGACCAAATCAAATCATATATTTCAGGATTACAAGCTAGAGAGTTAAGTCAAAATACAATATCACTGATCCAAAGTCAATTCATTCAGTTTTATGAATATTGCTTCAATGAAACCGATAATGAAAAATATAGTACTTTGGCAAGAAAACTAAGAAGGATTAAAATAGGTAGGGTAAGAAAAGACCTCAAGCCAAGCGATATTTTGTTACCGGAAGAAATCAAGAAATTAATTAATGTGGCTACACTTGAACGAGACCGTTGTATTGTAGCCTCTTTTTATGAGTCAGGGATGCGGATAGGAGAGGGACTTGCATTAGATGTTGATATGATACAGCTTGATGAAGTAAAACAAGAGGTTACTTTCCATATACCCAATATCGAAGGATGCAAGACAGGTGCGCGCTCTGTTGTTTGCCTTGAGATATACGGATATGTCCAGGATTGGCTTAAATGCAATCCTTCAAAGAAATTCATACCGATGCATCAGAATGGAGTACGAAAAGCTGTTGCTCTGCTATTTAAAAAGGCAGGAATAAATAAACCGCATAATATGCATCATTTTAGACATTCAGCCATAACCCATGCAGCAGGGCTTAACATGAGCGAAACCCAGCTATCTTATAGATTTTGGGGAATACCTCACAGCAACATGTTAAGCGTTTATATCCATCTTAATGAGCAATTAAAGAGCAGCGGATACAGAGACGCTAAGGGCATGGGTGAGGGCAACGGCAAGACAGTAATAAACCCGCTGGCTTCACGGTGCTGCGAATGTGGCCGCTTGATTCAAAGCGGTTCATTGTGTAAGCAATGCACTGAAATTAAAGAACTCAAAGAACGCAATACAGTGATGATGAAGGACATGGAGAAGATCCAAAAGTTTATTGAGATGGGCGGAATGGAGCTATTGAAAAAGAGCGGTTAAAACTTTGCGAAGTCTCTTTTCGACTATCATCTTTTCTATATCGCTACGCAAATTATATAAATCCAGAATAATAGTTACTGCTTCTTTCATTTTTTTATGTGATATGTCATAGCTGGGTTGATACCGGGTCTTGAGGTCTTGCTTATGTACATTTGTATAAATTAGGGGAGTACCTTCTCTTTTTTTTATTTTTCTGTTTTCATCTTTTGCGAAACGTTGTTTTTGTACACGGCAGACTAACCCTACAGCATCTCGAAGGTCTCCGTTACCATTAAACTCAATTATCTTTTTAATATCATGTATATCCAAGACTTGCGAAGGTTGAGCTTTGATATGATTATCCCACGCAGTTAGGCGATCATTTAACGGTTTGGATTGGTCTGCGTATGGACACGATAATATGAAAGCCTCTAACTCTTTTCGTGTCTTTATTTGACCTGTAAGTTCTATTGAAAAAGCAGGATAATATTCTTGTGGTAGCTCATATAAATAGGCTATTGCATCCGATTTAGTTTTTATCTCCAGAATTTTATATGAATTTGGCATGTACGAGTTCTAAAGTCGTATATCGTCATACATCGATATATCACTTTGTATGACTCGTCAAATAAGTATAAAAGACACTCTTTATGAGAGACTTAGCGAGATTAAGGGCGATCGCTCTTTTTCTTACGCTATTGAATCGCTAATAGAAAAGAATGCACCGGTCGAACCTGCCAGGACTCAGACCGATGCACGCCAGCCACAGACCGATTAAGGAGAGTGGGCCAGCATGAACCCTAATGATGAACTTAGCCTTAAAAATGACCCCTATAGATGGGCTTCCTGGGAGTTCCAGCACGACGAGAACTATTGGCAGGACAGGGTTAAGAATGGTCAAGGACTGATCCAGCAGATTGCCAGCTTTGTAATGAAGCATGGACAGGCAGGGAAACCATGAAAAAAGAGGATGAAGGGGATAGCAACCACGTCAGGGGAACGAATCACACGCCTGGGAAGGTTGCTTCACTTTTGAATATGGACTCCGTTGTATATAAACATTTTTGTAGCCTTTGCAGAACTTTGGGAATAATTCCCTATTGTGATACCTGCGCATACCGTTTATTATTATCGAATGATTTTAATATATCAGGGCAGGGCATCTAAATTATGGCAATCATCCGATGTCATGAATGCGGAAAGACTTTTGAGCGGAATACCTGGGATGAGGCGAAACTTGCTTTGTCAGGTCACGTCATGTCAAGGCGTGACCACTATAATAAGAGATGGGCAAAAGGCGTCTTGTTAGGCGCAAATGTCGGATCGGGTCTTTGGGGGGATCATAAATGAGCAAAGCAACCGAGCAGCGCATACCAGCATGGAAACCGTCGAGAATCATAAATGAAACCGAAGATCCCACTGCTAAGAATAAAGCGAAAGAAAAAGAAGAAATGAAGGCCAGATTACTTAAAGAAGTTGAAAAGGATAAAAAAGCTGTAAAAGATGCTATCGAAAAGGGTATAATCGGAGCTTATCGGAATAACATGGAATTAGCCGAAGAATTCCAGAAAATAACTCCCGTATATTTTGACATATCTAAGAATTTTTGGATATGGAATAGTAAGGAAAATTACTATATCCGATGTGATGAAACGGATATCCTTTCAAATCTTCATATCAAATCCGGTGAACAGGTATGGGATAATAAGAAAAAAGGGGAGATATTGGAATGTATCAAGATCACAGGGAGACGGCGAGAGGTTAAAGAATGTGGCAAGACCTGGATTCATACCCTTAGCGGGATTGTGGATTATGTAACAGGGGAAAGAATAAAAGGTGGTCCTGAATATTTTCTAACAAGTCCAATCCCTCATAAGATCGGAAGCAGTGACAGCACACCAACAATAGATAAACTATTCACGGACTGGTTAGGAGATAGAAGGCAAATCCTCTATGAATGGTTAGCCTATAATTTGGTAGATGCCTATCCTATGCACAGGATATTTATCTTATTCGGAAGTGGGCGAAATGGGAAAAGCCAATATGCAGAACTTCTAACAAGGTTTATAGGAAAAAAGAATACAACCGCAACCGAATTAGAAAAGGTAATAGAGAGCCGCTTTGAGGCATCTAAATTATATCGAAAGAAAAGCGCATTGATAGGGGAAACTGATTTTACCGCGATAAAAAGTAGTGCACGAATAAAAGCGATTTGTGGCGGTGATATGCTCACTGTAGAGTTTAAGAATAAAGACCCTTTTGATATGTGGAATACTGCAAAGCTTACTGTCCTCACGAACAGTATCCCCGAATCCCTGGATAAAACAGAGGCGTTCTATTCAAGATGTATTATTGAAGAATTCAAAAATAGGTTTGATGAAGGTAAGCCCGTTATTGATTTAATCTCTGAATCAGAATATGAGAACCTATTAAACAAGTGTTTAAAAATTCTCCCTGGTCTTATGGAAATAGGCAAATTCACAAATGAAGGTACAATTGAACAAAAAGCCAAAAAGTATGAAAGATTATCAAATCCATTTCCAACATTCAAGAATAAGGAATTAATAGAGGACTGTAATGCACAAATTCCGGTATGGCTTATAAGAGATTTGTATAATTCGTTTTGTGCTACAAATGGCTTCCGAAAAATTGGAGATCGTGAGTTTACACAGTTATTAAAAAAGGAAGGTTACGAAACAAAAAGAACATGGTACGGTAAGAAAAACTGGAATACCGTATATGGTTTGACCACAAAAGAACTCTTTATTTATGAAGACAGCCAAACAGAAAATAAACCAGATGAACCAGATGAACTAGATGTTTCAACTGATTCTCTATATAGAAATCTAAATGAAACATCTGGTTCAAGTGGTTCAAGTGGTTCAAAACAGAACTAACTAATATGCTCTTGAAGGCAAGGGGAACTAAGGTCATAAATAGATCAAATATCGTTGAATTTTCTATGGAATTCTGCAGCATATAAACCACAATGGCAAAGTCACGGAAAATCAGATTATTACACACCTTTAGAAATCCAGAGTGTAGCCTCAAAAATATTTGGTATTACTCAGAGACGTAACAGGGCAATTTTGACAGGTATTTTTCAAAATTCATACTTTTTTGAATCTCACATAGAATCGTAAATGGTGAACATAGAAACAAATAGCATTTCACTTTATACAAAGTTATACAAGGTTATCACATTTCTATTCATTTCTATTGTGTTATGAATTTCTTTTATGTGTTATTTTAAGGTTATTTCTATGTTGAATAGGGAAAAAGTATATATTATCAGTAGTTTAACTGTAAATCAGTAGATAAATAGTAAATTCAGTAAAATGAGGATAAATCATGTATAAGCCAAAAGTGACCAAAGACGATTTTTGCGCTGGTTCTCCGAGCACCCGACTGCGAGCATAGATGATATTTGCGATACTTTCGATGTCTCGATGTTATGTGCTTACCAAAAACGCAAACAGTACTTCTCCGAGCACCGCTACGATCCTAACAGCGCAAAGATAGGAGCTCAAATCTATAAAGAGGGTGTAGATCATGGAATCCTAATCGGGAGCGGATTAGGTGTACTTATCGGGGATTTAGCAAAATCAAAAGGCGTTGGCGTTTCCGACCTCATACAAAAGTTTGCGGAATGGATAAAACCAACACCAACAGCAGAGCCAGCAGGGAGCGGATAAGATGGACGAGCTACCTTTACCTGCAAAGCTACCAGTAGAAGAACCGCCCCAGCTTCCGGCAGGTATGATCGAACAAATCGATAAATATCTTGGTAATCCTTTGTTTCAAATTGCGGCAAAATCACACGCTGAAGACATCTGACAATTTATAAAATCAAATTCGGGAGAGTTTGAAGAGCTTGTTTATGAGTATATAAAAGGAAAATATATTAATATTTATAATATTATCAAACCGGAAGAGGTCACAAAAGAAGAGCCGGAGAGTGAGGATCAGGACGAAGTAGAAGAGCCGCTTATCAAGCCAGTCCCACAAGCAGCAATCACTTATGAAATTCTGGAGCTTCACAAAGAACTATACACACCTTCCGAGATTGCAGACTTTTTATCTGAAAAATATGATATTAATCTTTATCCGATGCATGTCGGTAGTGTCATAAAAAAAGCACAGGCATTAGCAGCACAAAAACCAAAGGATGAACCAGAGATCTAACAGGTTATCCAGGCAAATCCAGCCGGTCAAGTGGTCACGATGCCAGCACAAACTGTCACGCCAGCACCTAAGCTTTTAGATCCTGATATGCTGCTAGTCGTAAGTTCCGCTGCAGGTCTTATTAATTATCTGGAATAATATTAAAATATATGTATTAATGTCAATTGCAGGATTGGCAGGATACTTATTAAAATGATAATGAGGTAATTAATTATGAAAGAAACACCACAATCAAAACTAAAAGCAACGATGAAAGAAAGCGCAACGGAGCGCAGCAGGCGCTTTTATGAAAACTTCTGTACGTGCATATTTAACAGAGCACCCAGAGATTAAAACCTTTGACGATTTGTTAAAAACGATAGCAAACGAGGCTAAAGCAGCACTTGATGAGCACCCAGAAAGATATTTAACGCAAGAACAAATAACAAAATAAAAGGAGATAAATAAATATGTCAATAAGAACAAGAAACGGACGACCAATGACCGAAGCAGAGATAGCGAGAGAAGCAGAACTGGAGAGCTAGGACGACAACGAAAAGCAGTTATGGACGCGCACGGATCCATTTTTAATAAGGCAGCGGTTGGAGGCTGAACAGTTAGAGAGAGATCTAGGGGCGACTATGCGCATTCTGATCCGCGCTATACCCCACCGCCTGAGAGAACTTTGGACAAAAGCAGGCAGTAGCGGCCTATCCTAAAACTGAAAGGCAAAAGCAGTTGATGCGTGAAATGGGGATATATGTAGAATGAAAGACCAGCACGCTAAGGCTGAAAGCCCGTCCGATTTTTAAGCCTCATCGAAGATTTCGAGTATATCGAGACGCACCAGAGCCGAAGAACCGGAAAAGGTAAAATATGGATTTGCTCAGCCTTTTGACTATTCCAAACTGGATAGACCAAATCCTATATATCCGAAAGCAAAGGGCAAGTATCGCAGATTTACCGCTATTCATCAGGTTTGAGAACAGCATAACTAACCCTGATCCTGATTGTGACTATTACCGCTCAGGATTCAGGCAGACAAGCCAGAATTTAATATCCTCATGCGCTTATGTTAATACCTTTGATGATGGGATAGAAATCGTTTTGAGGTATCCCCGGTTAGTGTGTCAATACATGCCTCATAGAAAATGTCCTTTCGATGACGTCCAGGCAACAGTTTTACTTTTGAATCATGAGATAATGCATGCAGTGTTCATGAGTTGGGATACTATAGAGGGAAATATATTGAATATAAAGTGGGATCACATTAACAAGCTCATGAATGAAATTCTTCCGGATACTTACTGCGAATGTTAAGCAGGACCGCTTTAGAACTGATGCGTTCAGTCTTGAGAGAAAAGAGGAGGGCATATAAGGAGTAAACACTAAATGGATGATACAGCGAGCTAAAGAGGGATATAAAAGTGCTTAATGATAATCAGATAGAACTAATTGTTTCGCTATATGATACCCCAAAAACTACATGGGATATCCTGTATCTAATTCGACAAGTTGAACAAACAGGCGGATATACAGCACCACAAAGAGTAATATGTGATGCTTTGCGTGATAGACTTCTATTGGTTGATAGTATTGAACCAGATAATACAATTATGATCAGCCGCAGAGTGGGGAGAGCATGTTTGGAAGGAATTGTATGAATAGTGATAAACCCCCCTTAGATAAGCTTGAATCTAAAAAAGGAGTAAAGCATGAGTTTACACAAGAAGAAATATTTCAAGGTAAGTAAGATCGAAGGAGAACTACCAGACTAAAAAAACGATTGATAGAAGTTGAGAAACAAAAGGAAACTAGCAGAGACAAGCAGTATCTCTATAGAGGTATAGTGCAATATCTGCCACGATAGGTACCAACATATCAAAAACTCTCTGATGCTAGATATAGAATATAAGAAGTATAAATATGCTTAAATATAGGAAGAAGTGTGAGCAATGTAAAACAATGGTTAAGGTGAAAAAAGAAAAAAATGGCAAACATAAAGAAATACTCACAATCGAATCCCCCAAAATGTAAAGTAACCCTCAGGATGCGATATGAGGCACGAACACACATAAGCCATCCACCTTGAATAGGCAATAACAAAGGGATAATGCCAGGTATGCCTTATCACTAAATTAACTCATTGAAGTGGTCAAAGCCAGACCGGGAGAAGTCACACTCATCACTCCAACATATAACATAAATTTACACATTTACAAAGTAAACTCATGGTTTTAGTTATATAATAGTGAATGGATATTTAAAAGAAGGATTTATAATGCTCTGATTTTTAGACATAAAATAAGCTTAAATATGCTATGGTGTTAACGATAGCATTTTATGTAATATACATTAATATAATGTAATTATCAAAATATACAAATATCAAATCAATCTTAATTTTCCTGTATCAGCTACGTTTTCGCGACATGTATCGCCGTTCACAACGGCGTCTCCTTTTTATCAGAAAAAGTTAGAAACCTCTAAATATCATTAATGTTCAAGAGGGGCGGGTGATTTAATGGTACATATACTTAGAAGCATGATTGGAGAAGCGCTTGTGGGCGATGGTAATGAAATTGCACACATCGATCTTGTAATAGGGCCTAGAGGTGGTCCGGTTGAGACAGCGTTTATGAACTCGCTTGCGATGCCAAGGGAAGGACATACGCCGCTTCTTGCGGTGCTGGAACCGAATCTCCAGCCAAAACCCTGTACATTGATGATAAACAAAGTTACCATAAAGAATGCGAACCAGGCCGTATTAATGTTCGGGGCCGGGCAGGCGGCTGTGGCAAAAGCGGTAATTGACAGTGTGGAGGAAGGAGTAATTGCAAAGAGTGACGCAGAAGACCTCTTGATAATAGTTTCAGTATTCATCCACTGGGAAGCTAAAGATAAGCAAAAAATATACGATTTCAATTACGAAGCGACAAAGCTGGCAATAAAACGGGCAATAGCAAGTGAACCTTCTGTGGGAGAAGCTCTTTCGCGAAAGGATAAAGCGAACCATCCATTCGCATGAATAACCTTTGTGGCAAAATTGCCACTCTTTTTTTAATATTAACAATCAGGTTGAGAGATTAGATTTAAGTTTTGATGCAATATTAGTTATCTTGATCGCAATTATTTTCCTCATGCTTGCTTCGATCTTTTTTAGCCTGTCTGACCTTAAACAGCAAAAGGTAAATATGTTGTGTTATAATTTAAGCCAGTCTTAATTTGTCGAAAGGAGATTCCCATGAATTTAATTAATGAAAAAGTGATTGACGAATATGTCAAAAAATTCAATTTTAAGCAAATGCTTTATTTTCCTGCAATACTGCTTCTGGTATCGCTTTTAATTTTAACTTACACTACAATTACTTCCCCGACCAATACTCCGGTCGAACTCGGAATGGAATTCCAGGGAGGAATGGCTATGATCTTTGACACCGCAAAGACTCCCGACCAGTTGAAAGAAGAATTTGCGGCTTATCCGGTTGTACAGGCTCGAGAATATGGTGGAGGTAACCGTAAATTGCTCCAGTTTGGCCCGATGAAGGAATCCGATATTACGGCAGTCACAACAAAAATAAATTCCGAATATTCTAACTCCAACCTCGAAATAAGGCAGATGGGAGAAGTGGTCAGCAAAGATTTACAGGGACAGGCGCTTCGTGCCATTTTATTCTCATTCCTTGGAATGGGGATTGTGGTATTCCTGATTTTCAGGACTTTTGTGCCTTCAGTAGCTGTTGTAATTTCGGCGTTTGCTGATATTGCGTTTGCAGCGGCAATGATGGATGTGTTCGGAATTGTATTATCTCTCGGAACTGTAGCCGCTCTTTTGATGCTTATCGGTTATTCTGTGGATACTGATATCCTTTTGACTACAAGGCTTCTTAAAAGAAAAGGAGAATTGAATGACAAGATAAAAGATGCGATGAAAACAGGCATGACCATGACTTTGACCACTCTTGCGGCTCTTATAGCATTATTTGTGGTTTCATCGGGTTCCTATCTTGTTTCAAGCTTTACCCGCATTGATATAATAAGAGACATCTCGGTGGTCCTTATTTTCGGACTGATCGCGGATATAGTGAACACATGGATGACTAATGTCGGAATCCTGAAATGGTACCTGGAGAAAAGCGGCGGTATTGAAAAGCGTGTCGAATCCCCTAAAAAGAGGAGGCAGACAACATGAACGGTGAAGAACCCTTTTATAAGAAACCTCGCGTTCTTTTGTTATTGATCGTGATCCTATTTTCAATTGCAGCAATGACCATCTCTTATAAGAATGGGGAATTGAACGTGGGGAGCCAACTGAAATATGGTCTTGAACTTGAAGGCGGCTCATGGCTGCAATTACAGCTTCAGGGAGCGATTGTCCAGGTAGATGCTGATGAAAAAAAAATCATTCAGTCGGAATTCGAAAGACTATTGAATGATCCATCGATCAAGATCGAAGAAACCACTTTGAGTTCAGTTACTTTTACAACATCAAAACAGACCACCCAGAAAACAATAGATGCCTTCGGATTCGGTAAATCCACGATATCCCAGGCTCCTGACGGCAACACAAGGATCTCCCTGCAGATAACCAAACAATATGCTATCCAGAAATACCTTGAGAATAAACTCAATGCAGAAACAAGAATGATCCCCGGGAATATTCTCACTTTTGAAATACGGGAAAAATTGACACAAGATGAATTGAGTTCAGTTCTTTTACAGGTTGATGGAAAAGTCATCTCCTTTAAGGCAGGTGTATCCGCAGATACAAGAGAAGAAACAAAAAAGATCCTTGAAACTAAACTCAACAGCCTTGGGATGAAGGAAATCCCTATCAGGACCGTTGGCGATAATTATCTTCTTATTGACCTGGCAGGAGTAGATATCAATACAGCGCGAGAAATCGCGGCTAAACCCGGAAAATTCGAAATTCGCATACAGGTGAAGGGCAATGAGACAGAACATGTGCTTTATGGCACGGAAATAACTCCCGGATTGCCTGAAAAGGAAAAAGGAGAATCATGGGGTGTATCTTTTACACTGAGTGATGCTGGTGCGGCAGCTGTGCGCGATGCTGCAATACAGTATGGGGCGGTTACTAATCCTTCAGCACATGAATTGATAATGTTACTTGATGAAAAGGAGATATATAGTGCTCCGCTGTCACCCGAGCTGGCCAGGAACATCCAGAGCGTACCTGTGAAAAGCCTTTCAGCAGGAACAGGTACGGGGGACGAAGGACAAAGAAGAGCAAATGAACTGCAGATCCATTTAAGAGCTGGCGCCCTGCCTGTGAAGGTAGATGTGATCGGTGCGGGGCAGGTTTCTGCTGAACTGGGTTCGAAGTTCAAATCACAGATATTAATTGCCGGGATAATAGCCTTGATATTAGTTGCCATAGTTGTTTCATTAAGGTACAAACAACCAAATATCGTTATTCCGATGCTTTCAACATCATTCAGTGAAGTGATAATC
Organism: Candidatus Methanoperedentaceae archaeon; assembly: GCA_963753595.1. GTDB lineage: Archaea > Halobacteriota > Methanosarcinia > Methanosarcinales > Methanoperedenaceae > Methanoperedens. Next base: position 21,315 of record CAVWCX010000037.1, read on the forward strand.
ATATTGGGTTTCACTGTCCTTGTAGGATTCCAGCTTGACCTGCCAACGATAGCGGGTATAATTGCTGTCATCGGTACAGGTATCGACCACCTGATAATCATTACTGATGAGGTTCTTGCCGGGGGCGCAATGCCGCCGGATAAGGTTTATAGATCACGCCTTACCAAGGCCTTCGCAATAATATTCTCAGCGGCTGCGACAGTACTTGTGGCGATGTCTCCGCTCCTGATCATGGGATTTGGCGCTCTAAGGGGCTTTGCTGTAATTACCATAGTCGGAGTACTGATCGGGGTATTCATTGCAAGACCTGCATATGCCGAAGTGATCCAGGGCATGCTTGTTGAAGATACTGGCAAGAAGTTCGTGGATGAGGAATAAATACTGCACAAAAGAATATAAATAAAATAAACGATGCAGTTTCAACTCAAATATGGGTTGAAACTGCATTTATTGTTCTATTGATTCAGTGATAAAATTTTAAAAAAAGGACACTTTAGGGAATAGGGGTTGACAATCATGTGCCTTAAACAATAACTTAATAAATGAATGAATCCAAGTATATGTTAGATATGGCAATTATTTAGAACCATTCACTATGTTTTCATGCAATTTTCCAATGGTCAAACATTATTTCTAAAATCGAAAAGATGCGAGGTAAGAATATGTCAAAACTTAAAAAGCGAGAATTGGAACGAAAAGGCGAAAAGAAACAGAAGATCTTAGACACTAAATTGATGGATGAGCATCTTGGGGATTTGACAAAGAAAGAAATGGAAGTAGCCCAACTCCCTGAGGACTGAATTGAAGATAAAAGTAAAAATCCTGTCGGGAGGTGTTAAAGAACAAAATCTGGATGTCCTGTCATCATCCACATATGAAGAGCTTCTTGAATCTCTTCATATTAATCCAGAAATAGTCCTCGTGTTCAGGGATGGTAATCCGGTCCCGCTTGATGAAAAAGTTACGCAGGAAAATATAGATATCATAAGAGTAGTGACGGGTGGATAATTTTTTATATTTTTATATTTTTTATATTTTATCCAGGCAAGTTTAAGAAGAACTCATATTTTTACACAATATTTATTCTTGGAGCGAATATAGGGAAATGTGTAATTCTTTTGACTATGAGCGCAGCTATGCAATTAACAGACACTTATGGACGAACGATAAAGAGCCTGCGAATCTCTATTACGAACCGCTGCAATCTCAAGTGCATTTACTGCCATCGTGAAGGTGAGACGCGTTATATTAATAATGAGATGAGTGTTGAAACAATTGCTAATATAGTAAAAGCTTCAAAGAGGTTCGGGGTTAATAAAGTGAAATTCTCAGGAGGTGAACCTTTAATGCGGAATGATTTTGAAAATATCCTCAAAGCTCTTCCCGAATTGAAGGATATTTCAGCTACAACCAACGGTACATCTCTTGCACAAAGAGCATATGACCTTGCAGGGAGCGGACTTAACAGGATAAACATAAGTCTTCCATCCCTGCGGGCTGAAAAATACAGGAAAGTAACAGGTGGTGACGTAAGCATCGTAATTGATGGAATAAACGCTGCAGTAGCATCCGGCCTGATACCAGTAAAATTGAATATGGTACTCATGAAAGGATTAAACGCTGATGAAATTCCGGAAATGATGGATTTTGTTCAAAAGTATGATGGAAAGGTAATCCTCCAGCTAATTGAATTGATGAATTTCCAGCAAACAGCACAGTATCAGGTAAATATCAATGAAGTAGAAAAATTCCTGGAAAAAAGGGCAACGGATATAGAAGAGCGATCAATGCACAGGAGAAGGAAATACCATATAGATGGAATTGAAGTCGAGCTTGTCCGCCCTATAGACAATTCGCATTTCTGTGCAAATTGCAACAGGCTCAGGGTGACTTCCGATGGAAAGCTCAAGCCCTGTCTTCTAAGAAATGATAATCTTGTTGATGTCAATAATAAAGAGCCAGGTGAAATAGCAGAATTAATGAAATTCGCAATGGAAAAAAGAGAACCCTTCTATAAAGATCATTCATGAATGAAGATTGTAATGAGGTTTTTCTGTATGGGTTTTTTCAATGAAACCATACTCAAATATTTCTTTTCCTGAAATGATCTTTGAGATGTATTTTAACCTGTGAAGCACAGGTACAAAGGCCATTGTCGAATCAACAAACTCTTTTGACAGGGCGGCGCAGTATTTTGGAGAGATGCGGTAAGCTTCCTTAACAAACTCTTCATCAACTATCCCGGTAAGTCTTGATACAAGACTTGCAGCTTCTTTTGGGTATAGCCTGATGAAATTACTTGCTTTTTCATGCAGATCCAGGAACCGCAGGATAACATCGGGATATTGCATCAAGTCTTTTCGGATAACGATACCGTAACTCGGGTTATCCGGCCAGAGCAAGTGCGGTGGAATGATTATTTTTGTACTGCAGGCACGTGCTGATGCAACAGCAAGCGATGGTGTCCCTACCGCAGCATCGATCTTTCCATCTACCAGCGCCTCGAGAACGAAGTCAGTCCATGGGAAGTTCTTTACCCTGATGTTCAAATCATTTGCATTTATGATATTATTTATAATGACATCATGAATAGACCCTTTTGGGGGAGAACCTATTACTTTTCCATCAAATTGTCTCATGACAGTGTTGATATCACCAAGTTCAGTATAAGTACTATAATTTTTCCGGGCGATCAACACCGTTCCTTCGACATGTCCCCCAGCCACGCAGACAATTGGAACACCACGATCCATACCAATGATCGCAGGAGGAAGTCCAATATATCCTGCATCAATTTCTTTATTTTCAAAAGCTTTTACAATATCAGGTCCCGAAGCAAAAAGTTCCCAGGTTGCGTGTATCCCGGACTTCTCCAACCAGTCCGTACCCATCAGGATAAAAGAGGTGTGGTATAAAGTAGAAAGATGACCGATATTGATCTCTTTTTTTTCAAACATGATGTGTTTTTAATGAGAAGCTGCAATTAAAACCTTTCTGTAAAAGGTTCTATATGAATATTTGGAAGTAATTTGGGTATAATCTTGGAAAAATACTATTAAAGGATATACTAATTAGTGATTACGTAGAGGATAAATACAAATCATCAAGATTCACTTCCTATCCTATCCAAAATCTATCCATGAATTCTTGAAATCCTCTACCTTTTTCTTTCATTGATTTTCACAACAACCTTTACATATCATTGCCAGTATATTACAGAAAAGTGAAACAACGCGCTGTCCTTCCGGAAAAAGTCAAAAGATACGAAGAACTCTTACGCAAGGCGTTGGAAGCTTTTGAGATATCTGTGCAGGAAAATTCCCATCTGAGTAAAGTTGCCCGGGATTATTCAAATATGGCCAGTTCCTATTACGATGATGGAATGCACTTTATCAATGAAGATGATCTGGTGAATGCCCTTGTCTGTTTCAGTTATGGGCACGCGTGGCTGGACGCTGGTGTAAAACTCGGTGTCTTTAAAGTAAGTGATGAAAACCTGTTTACAATTTAATAGAGGAATAATAAAATGTCAAATTATATAGTTACACTTGAAGCCGCATGGCTTGTGAAAAGTGTAGAAAGTGTTGAAGATGCAATGAATATTGCTATATCTGAAGTTGGAAAAATGCTCAATCCTGATTTGAACTTCGTGGAAATAGAAGTGGGAACCACGAGCTGCCCGGCATGCGGGGAGGCTTTTGACAGCGTCTTTATGGCAGCAGGTACCGCTCTTGTGGGAATTCTGCTTGAAATGAAAGTGTATGATGCAGAAAATGAAGAACATGGGGCAAGGATCGCAAAATCAACTATTGGTAAGGCGCTGATAAACACACCTCTGGATGTCGTTGATGTCGATGAGTTCGAAGGTGGAAAAGATAGTAAGGAAAAGAAAAAATCCTCAGGGAAATATTAATCCTGATGAAACTTGCAGCTCTTATTTCCGGGGGCAAGGATTCGTGTTTTGCAATATATAAAGCATTGCAGGAAGGTCATGAAGTCACAGATCTTATAACAATAATACCCGCAAACGAAGACTCATACATGTTCCATTCTGCAAATATCCACCTCACTCGGCTTATCTCAGAGGCTTGTGGAATTCCCCTCACATCCCGGATATCGACAGGCGAGAAGGAAAAGGAACTGGAAGACTTGATAAAAGCCCTGAAGTATGTGAACGTTGATGGTGTTGCGGTGGGAGCTATTGAATCAGAATATCAGGCTTCCCGAGTGAGGCGTATTTGTGTTGAACTCGGGATAAAAATGTATGCGCCATTGTGGCACTTGGATCCTGAAAAACTTCTTCGGGAAATGATCACACTGATGGATATCAGGATGATAAAAGTAGCAGCCGCAGGGATGGATGAATCATGGCTTGGCCGGAGCTTTGATGACTTATTGATAGAAGACCTCAAAGCCCTGAACAGTAAATACAGGGTACATATCGCAGGTGAGGGGGGCGAATATGAGTCGCTTGTTCTTGATGCACCATTCTATAAGAAAAGAATTGAACTTCTAAAAACCCGAAATATCTGGATGGGAGACCACGGGATCATGAAAGTGGTAGCAGCAAAGCTTAGAGAAAAGTAACCCCCACTTCCCAACCCGCCCTGGACATTCCACCCCGAACTTGCATTATCATGCAATTTAATTCATATAGTGTCACTAATAAATAGTATATTACTACAATCGTTTTACTTGAGTATTACTTCTTGAACACTAATGTTGTGGGTGTAAAACCTCTTAATGTGAAAATGTTTATAATAGATTAACCCAGTGATAATATAGTAGTATCATGGTAGTTAGAAAAAATATATCACTTGAGCCAGTCCATCTTAAAAAACTTGATTCTCTGGTCACCAAACACAATGGGAATCTGAGCGCAGCTATTCGGGATGCCATTGATATCACAGATGTATCACTCAGGCGCTATGGTTCTGTTGAAGAGGCAATATCAGTAATTGCATCTGATAAAAAAGAATTAACAGGAAGGGAAGAATCGATAGAATCAGGAAAGAACGTTCTTCTAGGAAGACCTATTTTCCTCTGGATGCTTAAAGCCACAAAAGGTATTCCGCTTGAAAAAGAAATATTTGAAGAAGTGCTTGACCCGCTGAAAATTATCACTATATCAGAACTCGATAAAAGGATAAATGAAATAAGCCGCGAATCTGGTTGGAACTGCCAGATCTCTATCTTTTGTATGGATTATATTAATCCGACTTCTGCAACTGTTACCATAACAGGTGATAATGAATTTTATCGTGATTTTGCAGCCCACCTTATCATAATGTTCCTTGTCAATAACAATAGTCTTGATATTGATGTTGTCCACAAAAGAGCAACGACTATCAGGGTTGACCTGAAGTATCGTGAAAAAGGAACGCAACCTGTTGCAGCAATGAAGTACTTCGGATATCTAAAAGATGCAATAAAAGAGTTCAAGTCAAGGGAAGAATTCTGGAAAAACCTTATGGAAATATACAGTTCTGTGAATTATAATATGGTATCGCTTTATAAGGGGAATTATGAAGAACTGCTTGCAGGTGATTCACCTACGAATGCAGGTATATTCGAATCAATATCGAAAAAACATATTGCCAGTATCCCTCACCAGGATTTTTTGGAACTATTGAAGAAAACCGATGAATCGATGTTGATCGTGGATAAGATCGAGATACTGGAAAACAGCATCAATATTTATCACAATTATAAGAATGAAAAAGCGATCAAGAATATCCAGGATTATTACTTATCACTTCTAAGAGCAAACGGGCATGAATATGAAGCGAAATATTCCACGAGCTTAATAGTATTAAATCATGTCTGCTGCAAAAGTTAGATCATTGAATCATTTTATTGGGTTATATTGAGTTAGATTATTGGATTATATCATTGAGTTATATTATTATTATCTTTCCCGCAATATCCTTGCATGCAGCCATGAACCGGGCAGGATCTACAGAAGGGAATGTGTCTATCAGACAAATATCGGCTCCCTTAACTGCCATTTCAAGTTTTCGTATGTCCCCGTGATAAACCAAGACTTCTGATCTCCCTTCTGCTTTTGCAAGTAGCACGGGCTCATCTGCGATCAGTTTATCATAATCTGCTTTTTCAAAATTAATTTTAAGCCCCAGGAGACTTGAGTTCAATTTGAGATTCAAAATGGTGTTCTTAAGTGCAGGAAGCCAGGCATCGTTGAGAATTACCTTCTTAGCACCTGCAAGAACGCATAAAAGCCCGAGCGTACCCGGACCGCAAAAACCATCAACCACTGTGGCGTTTTCCAGTTCCCCCTTAAGATAAAGTTCCTCCATTTTTGTTATTTTTGTGTTATTGAACTCTATGTGGATCAGTGACTGGTTCTTATAAATACACAATTCCCCGAACAATGATGAGACAATATCACATCGCATATCACATCCCGAAAGCAATTCATATGTATGCGGGGAGCTGTTGGTATCAAGGATACCAATGCTCTGTGATTGCGTACCCTTTCTTTTAATAACTCCTTTAACTTCCGGTACTTTTTCGACAATTTCTATCGCAATGTCTTTTGTCACAGAATCCATTATAAGAATAAGATTTTTTTCCCTGAGCCTTGGAGGATATGGTATTTGATATCCAAAAGAGATAAGCGGTGTTCCTACTTCACGAAGGGCGGCATCTTCAGGGAATAATCCTTTTTCCTTCAATATCGTAAGAACATTCCAGATGACAAGATCCAGGTGCCTCTTTCTGCAATTATTACACTGGCCGGAATTTTTATCGATTTTTCCTGATATTGGAGCATTCTTATCTAACATGGGATCGGGAGGGCACAGGCCGCACGCCATGTACATCCCCAATATCTCATCCAGTACTTTCTCTGCGGGAAGAATGCAATCACCGTTGCATGTGGGGCATTTCATAAGATTATCTGGATGCAATTTCTTTGGTTTGTGATTTCTCAGGGATGCATGATCTCAGGACCACGTGCCAGTTATAAGCAAATAATACAAGGGTCATCATTCCAAACATATCGAGGAATTCAAAAAATACCATTGTGCCGGGTATATTCAATCCTTCAAAAAATTCATGCGCCATGAAAAACGTACTGAATAAGAATACATATATACAATTTTTCTTAAAAAAAGATTCGTTGATAATTGATTTGAAAATCTGCTCGTTCTTTTCAACATCCTTCCATAAGAACCATATCTGAGCCACCAAAAATACAAAAATTAAATATAATGAAAATGTAAAAAATTCAACATATTTATATAAAGTAAAATCATTCATATTTGTAACGTCCTGTCTTGCACATGATAAATATTATATGATAAACATTTCGGTGAACTTGCGTCATAATTTAATAAAGAAAAATCTATTTTTAAGCAACTAGAATCAAGTGCCCTGAATGCACTCGCCAAGATCGGAAATGAACATCTCAATAGTATTCTCGTTAAGGTGCGGCATTATTATCAATCTCATGGCCTTTGGGTTTCGTGTTATTGAAGTAACCCAGCCTTTCTTGTGCATTTTTTTCCTTACTTCATCAAGATCAGGCACATCAAGCGCTACGATGTTAATTGCAGGCTCGATCAGTGGTTCAATTCCCAGGTCACAGGCGCCCTCCACAAGCCTGCCAGTCATTTTCATACACCTTTTCACGATTTTTTTGTATCCTTCTATTCCAAGATGCATCATAACGGCATAAGCGGCCGCAACTGCCGCGCCGCTTCGTGTGCCAACCAGGGAATGCTGCTTCCTGATCGTCAGGTAGGGTGTATCGATCTCCAGTGGAAGAAGACAGGCATCTTCCCTGAACAGGAGCCCTCCTGCCGGAATAGTGGACATGCCCATTTTATGGGGATCGGCTGTTATTGATGTAACTCCTTTCACTGAAAAATCAAAATCATATTTTTTATCAAGAAAAGGTATGACATATCCTCCAAAAGCTGCATCTACATGCAAGAACAGGTTATTTGACAATGCAAGTTTGGCCAATCTGTCTATCGGATCGATCTGGCCAAATTCCGTTGAGCCTGCAATACCAACAAGCACAATGGTGTTATCATCGATAAGATCTGCAACAGAGTTTATATCCACCTTGAATTCCGTGTCAAGCGAGGCTTTTCTTATCTCTATGCCAAGGAGATCTGCTATCTTATCAAAAGAGAAATGGGCAGAAGTTGGAACGATCATGTTCGGACGCTTCTTTTTGCTCATGTTCCTGGCAGTCCTTAACGCCTGGATATTGGATTCCGTGCCTCCTGTCGTAATGTAACCGCATGCATTATCATCACCCAGCATCCCCCCCATCATCTTTATTACTTTTTCTTCAAGTTCCTTTGTCCCCTGGAACAGGCCAAAATCTCCCATATTTGACTCGATGAATTGCATATGGGCTTTTAGAGCTATGGGGTGGGGCCGTGTGCACATGGCACTCAGCACTTTATCATAGGAAGTGTCTTTTTGCATAGCGTTATTAAGCAGGGATAATACTTCCTTCTCAGAGTGCCCTTTCAGGTTCATGTGCTAACTCAAGAATACATGTTAATAAAGATTATTCTTTTATCGAACACTTTATTATTGGCAAAATTAAAATAGATGATTTTAGTATTAAGAACAACAGGGAAAAGTATCAGGGATAGCTTATATCTATTTAGTTTTCAAATTTTTCTAAGGTTTCGGTTGGGTGCATCGCTGCGACTATTGGATGCATATCTATGTACATTTTTGGGAAATCAGATTTTTTATACTTTTCCACAATCTTAAAATGTAGTTTTTTATAAAAATCCATCGATTCCGTTTTTGAGTCCACCGTAAGATATCGACAACCAATTATTTCAGAAACCGAAACGGCAACTCCTATTGCGGCCAAAACCAAGAATGTCCCTACATCTCTTCGTTCAAATTCTCCTTCAACTGCCAATCGTGCAATCTTTATACTTGGATATTTGCGGTAAGGGAAACCTTTTACTCCATCATCGTTATCTATTGCTTCAACCTCGATTGTATCTGTAAGGATAGAGAAAAAACCAACCATCTTTTCTTTCCAATAACATAAGTAGGTTTTTGTAATCATGACTTCCTGGTCATTTAACCCATCAGTTTTCAAATAATCGTTTAGGTCATCACTTTTGCAGTTAAAAGAATTGAGTTCGTGTCTATTTGTTAAAGACTCTATATGGAGATCCTTATGAGGAATTTTCTCCATTTGATCTTTAATCTCTAAACTGGGTCTTAAAGATTCGTTTTGCCTCTTTAAACATCAAAATTTGTTCTTTGGTGACATTTGGATTTTTTCTATCTTCCAAAACTCTTTACATCTTCCCCTTTCAATACTAAACCCAGTTCAATTGGTTTGGCCATGATTTGACACCTTCTTTTTTACCTATAACAACATTATGTATCATCATCATATAAATCTATCTAAATTGAATTATGATCATGTTATATATCCATTTTCATCCAAAACTCTTTAGCATCTTCCCCTTTCAATACTAAACCCAGTTCAATTGGTTTGGCCATGATTTGACACCTTCTTTTTTACCTATAACAACATTATGTATCATCATCATATAAATCTATCTAAATTGAATTATGATGATGTTATATATGTTTAAATAAAGCGTTAATACCGATTCGAAAGGGCTGATTAAAAAGAGAATTAAGTGTTCATATTTCCCGTACACATGTTAATAAAGGGTTCGGATTTTTTTATCTTCAATTGTCCTCAATAAACTCATAGAACTTATCCCAGTCAAGTACAGTTGAGACACACCCTGCCTTTTCAAGAACAAGACCCACCCCAAAAAGGTCGATTTTCTCGCACATCTCAAGCCCGGCTTTTATTTCGGTCATGCACCCTACCCCTAGTATTGCCTCTGGCTTGTGTTTTCGAATAAGCCGTCTTATAAAGCTTGAACCAGGGACGATATATACCTTATAACCAAGCTTTTCTGCGCTTTTCCTGGCCTTTCCTATCTCACATGCGCCGCAATCTATACACTGCATGCCTTCAGGGCTCAGTTTGGATGGGCAGGTGACCGCTCTTAAGCATTGCGGAAAAAATATCAGTCGTTTATTGACCGGCGTTTCCCTGAATTTTCGCAGGGAGATCTTGTTCTTAAGAGTTATACCCACATCATCAACAATAGAATCATCCATCTTGATAAGCCTGAATAAAGCCTTGACCAGGTTTTCAAGAAGAGTAATAGAGAAAAGCATAAATCCCGGGAAAATGAACTTCTCTGTCTTGAAGGAATAACCGATAAGTAATGAACCCAGGATCGCAATAATCAATAAGAAAAACACAAAATATACTACAGCTTCACCGATTATTGTGAATAAAGGTTCAATTTCTATTGCCATTTATATATAGTATGAATATTTTCGTCGGCTTAAGGTTATCTGAAGGATCAGTCAAATTTCAAGAATAGTATTTATTTCCTCAAGCGCTTTTGCATAAACGCCATTTTTCCTCAAGTGTGCAGCAAGCTTAAGGGGACGGATGCCTCCGGGATGGTATGTGATGACTGCTGACGGTGCGCACTGCTTTGTCATGCCGATAAGACCGTTCACATCCATGTGGTCGCTTATATTGATAGTAGGAAATTTGAAATCCTTTCGTCCTGTAAGTATGAATTTCCTTGCGCATGTGAGCCCTGGTATTTCAGCCGGTGTGGTTATTTTAATCTGGCAATCGCTATCAAGACCAACAAGCTGCCCTGCATTTTTCATTAATCCGTCAGTAAGCGCATGAGATACCGGATCCATGCCGATCTCTCCCGAATAACCGGATTCACGAATGAGTCTGACTGCCCGCTGCGCCTTCCCGAAAGCATAAGCTCCAAAGGCAACATCATTGGGTGATTCTTCCAGTGATTCCCTGAATGCACCCAGGTCATCTTCAAAATGACATTTCGGATCATCCGGATCCCCATAATTTGCTTCCGTGACAAGACAATCGCAGTCTGGCAGGTCTTTTGAATCTTTGACATCCCCGGTGACCATGATCCTTGTACCCACATCATTTTTCCAGTAAAAAGCGCATGATCCTATTGTATGATGTGTAGGATACGTTTTTACATCTACGCCGGCAATGTCAATGCTATCACCGATCTTGAATGTTCTTCCCTCATATTTTTTCCCATAAAGGATTTCAAGCGCCTGCGCTGTTTCTTGCGAACATACTGCATTCTTTGAGAGCATTGCAGATCTGCCGTGATGGTCAGAATGCGCATGAGTTATAAGATATGCGTCAGGCTGCTGGGAACGGGAATTAGTAGTATCCACGGCAAAAGTCAACCGTTTCCCTGCATTGAAAACAAGTGAAATATGAGGTTTGAATCCCTTACCTGTCCTATGTCTGATCGGCAGCACACCAAGATCAAATAAAGGTTTCAATCAAACCACGTTATTTTAAGGCTGCGTTTAAATCCGCTTCAAGGACATTCGCGCGGGTTACACCGGTATATCGCTTGAATACTGCGCCATCTTTTTCAATTACCAATGTTGGAATAGCATGTACCGTGAATTTAGCGGCCATTTCATTATTGTTGTCAACGTCAATTTTCTTGAATTCCACTGTATCCCCGAATTTTTTCTTAAGCTCTTCGATGATCGGATCCTGCATCTTGCAGGGACCGCACCATTCTGCAAAAAAATCCATTAGAACAACTTTACTCATTTGATTTCCTCCTTTGGCAGCAGATCTTGCACGTTTTGCATTTGTCTTTAATTGGCGTTTTTTTCTCAGTTTTTTTATCTGACATATATTCTACCTGCTACGATACCTAATAATACACCTATGATTTAAAATTGTTGCCCATTTTTTTGGTGTTTGATTATAAAGCCTTATTCTGGTTCCAGATAACTTGTATTATTTCTTCAATATCCGGCAGCTGCGAAATTGGATAAACCTTCACAAATACCACCATTCCGTTTTCATCAATAATGATATTCGCCCGTTCGGAAAATCCCTCTTTTTCCCTGAATATCCCATATAGACCAGCAACTTGTCCATGAGGCCAGAAATCCGAAAGAAGCATGGTATTTTTTATCCCAAGTTCTTTTGCCCACGCTTTTTTTGACGGGACAGTATCCACGCTTATACCCAATGCTATTGTATTTAATTTCTCAAATCTTTCCCGATTTTTTTCAAGCGATTTCATCTGTTCGGCACAGACCTTTGTCCATGCTTGCGGATGGAAAGATAACAGTACTCTTTTTCCTTTGAGGGATGATAGACGGACTTCTTTTCTATCCTGGTCACTCAGATCAAAATCTTTCGCTTTATCACCAATTTTCACTATGCTCATTCTTTATACTCCCTGATATTTTAAAATTATACGCTCCAACAGCAATTAGTAGTATCCAGTCTTCTGATAATAACTCTTGTCATTATCATCAGACAGATTTAAATAGTAAATTTGCATATTATATACAGGTCATAATATACAGGTGGAAAGATGAGACTGAGTAAAAATAATTTGTTAATAATAGGAATTATTCCTATAGTTATTGCTTTGATAATATTTTATAACTTTATAGTAGCTATTAATATTCTACAGCCTGGCGGAAAGACAGCAGCTATGGTATATTACCAGTTGCTTGGAATTTCAGCTGCAATGCTTGTGGGTTCTATCGTTTACTGGGGAATACTTGTTTATTACATTTATTTGATACAGGAAAACGAAGTTTTCATACAGGATAATTTCACACAGCTGGCAGGAAGCGGCACAGCTCACCTTCAAAATGCCAAAACGCTGATTTCACAGGTGCTGAAAGAAATAAAATCTACTGAATTAAAACCCCAACAGTAGATTTATTAATTTTTTATTATAGTTCTATTTTTATTATTTTTAATTTTATTTCAATATATTACTTGCAGCTTCTACGGCCGGTCCCATTTTTTTGACCACATCATTCCTGTGAAGGACAATTTCCACTGCCTGGACCGTGCTTAAAATATCCAGCTTGCTAATATTTCCCATGCTCCCTATCCTGAAGATCTTGCCTTCAAGAGCGCCCTGGCCGCCTGAAACCTGGATTCCGATCTCCTTTATCCCATTTCGCAGTTTCTTATCATCAATACCTGTGGGTATTTTCATCGCCGTCACAGTATTTGAATATTGGCTGTATTTGTTCAACTGTGGGAACATTTCGATATTCATGGCACTTGCAGCTGCACGGAGTGCTTCTGCAAATTTTGCATGTCTCTTGATCCGGGCTTCAAGTCCTTCTTCCTTTACGATGCGAAGCGCTTCGTGCAACGCAAAAAACAGGGACACTGCAGGAGTATAAGGTGTCTGGGCTGTATCTTTATTTGCCGATTTCTTATAAGCTTTAAGATCCATGTAATAAGGGGGTTTATCCACCATGGATTCCCAGGCTTTCTTGCTCACGGATATTGCAGATAATCCCGGAGGTGCGCCTATGCACTTCTGGGAGCCTACGACAGCAATATCAACACCCCATTTATCAACAAGTACTTCATCCCCGCCGATCGTGGTCACGCCATCCATGATAAACACGGCGCCATATTTTTTTGCAAGGTCGCCTATTTCTTTTGCAGGATTCTTTATCCCAACGGATGTGTCGTTATGAACAAGAGTTATTGCTTTTGCTCCTTCTGCCAGTGCACTTTCAACCATGTCAAGTTCAATGGATTCACCTTTTGTCCAGTCAAATTTAACCGCCCTGACTTTACCGTATCGTTCCCCGATCTCCCTGAATCGTTCTCCGAATTTCCCGTTCTCAATAGTAATAAGAGTATCTTTTTCCCCTATGACATTGCTGACCGCAGCTTCCATTGCACAGCTTCCCGATCCGCTGATTATATACATATCGTTTTTTGTACCGAAAAGCTCCTGGAGCGTTGTTCGGCATTCACTGTACATGTCCCCGAATTCCTTGCCGCGATGCCCGATTATGGGTCTGGACATGGCTCTTAATATCCTTGGCACCACGGGCACAGGGCCCGGTATCATCAATAAATTATTTTCAAGATTCATAAGATTTCTCCTGATTTTTTTCCTATACAACTAACTTGCATGTATATCTTTTGCAGTAATAAGGCGATTTAGATTTAGAAATCATGGGTTTAAACCGTAACTCTCCCTTTTTTACGTAATACTCAAATCAATCCCCAATTTTTCAATAAGTAAACGTGTCTTTTTAGGAATCTCAGAGATCTCCCAGTCATCCCCTATCTTAACATTGAACACTCTTGATAGATGTAGAATAACATCTTTTGGTGAACATCTGCTTAAAATATCCCTGGAAAGTAGCAATCCATAAACCTTATAATAAAGAAGTAGAGCGACAAAATTCACAAACATCCATCCTTCCATTGCGGAATCATCTCTCATATAACTGCGATCTGCATTCAACACATTTTTAAATGTGTCAAAAGTAACCTCGATCTCAACACGGCTTTTCAGCAACTCGAAAATTTTCTGTGGGGACAAATCCAATCCTGTAATTATCGATATTGTGCCAAACTTACTATCATTTTCATGAAACTCTTCTATCTTGAGCTTTCCTTCATTCACCCTTATTAAAAAATCACGTTCCTCTTCCACTTTCAAAAAGTTATCCAGGAATGTAACTATCCTTTTCCCATCTAATACACGTTCATAATGCCAAATCACTCGGTTCTCAAAAAGAAAATGACCATCAAACTGCTTTCTTCCGGCCTGTTTTAGAGGTGAGTAATCGATGAACTGACTATTCCTTTTCAGAGGTAAAATATACCTTATTTTCTTTGTTTCCAATTCTTTCGCATTGTCTGCAGAATAGAAACCCTTGTCTCCCACCAAAATAATGTCCTTCACCTTCGATTCTTCCATGGATAAAAGCAAACTGGAAACGTCCCTTATCGAACCGGGAACAAGTCTATAAAATATCGGCTGCATTCGATCAAGTGAAAAAAGCAAAAAAAGATTTATTTGCGGGAGGTAGTTCCTTTCTGAATTTCGACCTAAAGTAGCTGATATCACATTTTCTGAAAGAGAGAAAACATGTGTGAGATCAACCGCCATACATTCATCTTGTGCTATGTATTTTGACAGGAATTTCTTGATAAGATCTCTTTGCTGCCCTATTGCGTGAAGTATGTTGCTAAGTGTCTTGGGAGATACTTTTGCATCGGGTATGATGTCAGATAAGTAAGAACTCTGGTAATGATTTTGAACATTCTTTAGTGGTGATGATGAGAAAAAACGAAATGCTGCGAATGTGAATATCTCCTTCCATATATCTGGAAACACTTCTTTCAGGTTTTGGATGATATCTTTTGATTCATTAGCTATGAATCGTGATGCTCCAAACTCTTTTACACTAATATTTTTCCGTGATTCTATTGTCCTTTCATGTTTTGGTTTTATGAGTCCTTCTTCTGTTATTTTGCCAAGAAATTTTTCTGTGATCTTTTTGGCCCGTTTCTTTTCTTTGTCATATTCGCTTCTGATTTTGTAGAGATAATAGTACTTTCCGAGTTTTCTTATTTCTGTCCCTTTTGTTTTGTGTTTCAATACCCAATCCGGATGAGTCATAATATTACGTATATACGTAATACAAATATATAAAGATTACGGTATGTGTTGACAGTTTTCTAAAAAATATTACACAAATTGGGCGGAGTTAAGGTTTAAAATGAGTCTAGCCAAGATAATTAAAATATATCAATATAAGAACTACGATTTGCCCCATAAATCCTGAAAAAATTGGGATGAGGAGATTATCATCCAGCTGATCTGTAATCGTCTCAACGATCGTTGCCGTACCTGCCATAACAAATATCGCGATCCAGCTTTGCAGAAAGATCGATCCGATAATAATATCGGCTATGAACTCAGCAGCACAACCCTCATAAGCCCTGTTTTTCAATCCTTTTATCCATGTACGCCCGAATGCCTTCCCGAAGATCGCGGCCGATGCATCCCCGAATGTGGTCATAAGGATGGCGGCAGAAGCGATCTCTTTTGAAAAAACCGAAACTGCGATTATGCTTCCAATCGTGAAAAATACATGTCCGCCCAGCCTGTCCGCTTCTTTTATCCTGAAAAGGGTATGTACTACAGGTAATCTGTGCCCGTGTTCTATCCGGAAATACTCAAGCCCAAGGATAACCACCAGATATACTATAAGTAAGAGAAGCACATTTTCTTTCCCATAATAATGGTAAGTCAGGACTATTATGATCGAGGTCAGATGTACTGCTTTTCTTTTAACTTCCTGGATAAGGTCTTGACGATTCAAATTTTCACTTTCCTTTTTCGCGCATTTTGCCTATATCCATGATACCATACATATCATCCTTTGCTTTGCCCTATGTGAAATAATCGCATTATAAATATGGATGCATATGCGATAAAAATGACAAAAAACAAATAGATGACCCTGTCCATCAGGGAAACTATGACGGCAATGGTTATTGGTATTCCAACCATTGAATAGATACCTATCATGATCAATTCTTTTATTCCTAAACCTCCCGGAATTGGAATAATAGAGATTAACCCGAGGATAAGGGAAAGGGAAACGATGAGATCTGCAATTGTAATATCATATCCAACACTTTGAAAGATAATGTAGGTTTTAAAATAAATGAATGTAAACATGAGAACAGAAAGGCCAATATCTATTGATAGGATTTTTCTCTCTCTGATGATCGATCTGAAGGTTTTTTCAAATTCAACAATACCTGTTGTTACAAGTTCTTCAAATATTTGATATGACTCAAACCTGTTCCTGATGAATTTGAACAGTGAAAAATCATATGTTCTCTTGAGGGTCAAATAAAAGAACGGAACTATGGCAGACTTTTTGATCTTATGTTTAGAAAGATATGCAAAAAATGCCAGAAGGAACAAAATAAGTGCAATTGCTTCCAATAAAATTGACAGCCACCGGGGTATATCCAGGAACATGAATACAAAAAGTAAAGAAAAGATCATGGGGAAGGAAAATACAAAGCTGTTCGTTGTCTGGTCCATGACCACAGTGGCATACCAGTTCGCATGCCGTTGATCATTGGTTACATTTTTAAGGAACATCGCTCTTCCGAAACCGCCAAATGTCCTTGCGCGCAGTACATTGGTATTGAGGACATTTTCTCCCATAAGCCCCAGGAAAAGGATTGAAAATTTTACCGGCTTTAGCCTGTCCACAAGAAATTTCCATTTTAAAGACCATATCAGGAATCCGCCCAGTTCCAGCAAAATTGCAAGAATCACCAGGTTCGGGTCTATTGATCGAAGAATTACGGCCAGCTCTTGATAATCGATTACACTCAGTATTATAATTAATGTTAATAACCTGAAAATGAAGAGTATCTCGCCAAACTTCATTCTTCCTTAATCGACATTGATAGATATATATATATTTACCTTAATCACAATTGAAATAAAATATCGGAGGGATGAGCTATTCGAAGATACGATGAAGATAGAAAAACAAAAACGTTTGTTTTGATTGCATTGGTCGGAGGACTAATATTAGGATTTGCTTCTGACTGGTTTATAACAGGCTGGTTGGCATCTTCACAATTATACATCATTGGAATTCCGAACGAGGTTGGTGTCGGGAAGCCCACCAATGTCACATTCATAACTTTTGGTAACGACAAAGCGGTAAGTAACGCCAGTGTAAATCTTGATGGGGCTGCATCAGGTGCAGGATTTACTGATAAGAACGGGATGTTGACTTTGACTGTCAATGCCACGTCAGGCGAAAGAGTCAATGTCACTGCGGGAAAAGCTGGTTACTATAATGCCACGTCAACTATGATTGCCACACCAGAGCTTGTTATCGGCGCCAAACCCACATCATTGACATCAAATACGGCATCTTTTGTGACATTTTCCGTGAGCAGTACTGGAAAACCTGTTGGAGATGTTCTGGTGAATCTCTCTGGGGCGGGAATTTCACTTGACGGAGTTACAAACAGTAACGGTGAAATTGTTATACAAGTAAATCCTCCCAGGACAGGCACGATTTTGGCGGTCGCAAGAAAAATGAATTATACAGAAGGTTCGACCACTATAACATCCACCAGCCAGCAGACATTGAGTGTTTCTTCAAGTCATAGTGCAGTGACGGTAAATGTTCCGATGTATGTCACATTCACAGTTACAGCCGCAGGTTCAACTGTTCCTGATGCCCTTGTAAGCTTAAGCGGCACTGCATCTGGAAGCGGGATAACGAACCAGGACGGAAAAGCCATTATACTTGTGACACCCGGGACAGCAGGCACAATTACGGTATCAGTAAGCAGGACAGGCTATGCAGGGGGCTCTGCTACTATCACCTCGACCGGCATACAATCATTGTCCATAGCATCAAATCCTACAACAGTCACAGCAGGAGTTCCTGCTTTTGTTACTTTCACAGTGACAAGCGGTAGTAATGCTGTTGCTGAATCAACAGTCACGCTTACAGGCGCTGTTAGCGGAAGCGGGATCACCAACCAGAACGGCCAGGTCATATTATTTGTTAATTCAACAAGTACCGGTGGAATTACTGCTACTGCAACAAAGAATGGATTCTCCACCGGAAGCATGAGCCTTGGTGTGTCAGGCCAGCAATCGCTTGCTATTACCGCAAGCCCATCCAGTCTAACCAACGGGGTAACCACTTATGTTACTTTTACGGTTACAAGCGCAGGTTCTGCGGTAAGCGGGGCAACAGTTGCCGTTTCAGGAGGCGGTATCAGCACAGACGGCTTAACAAATTCTGCAGGCCAGGTAACATTGTCGCTAAATGCTGCAACACAGGGAACTATAAGTGTGACGACCCGGAAAACCGGATATGTTGATGGGCTTACAACAATAGCCCATTGATTTTTTTATGCTTGAAAATATCACGCGATTAATGGAAAAAGGAAATCCTGTAAGTATTCTTATTTCCAATGAAAAGGGCACGCAAAGTCCACTTTTATATTGTGAATTGGTACATAAAGCAAGGTTTGGTGAAATTTTTACAATCAAAAGTCAGGAGTGCAGGGTTTGTGAATATGTTTTCTGCAATACACAAAACTCACCAGGGGATTATTATAACAGTACTGGCAGGTACAAGGACAAGAAGGCTGCATCAAATGCTGTTTCTTCATTAAAAAGGTTTGAAATCAAGGGACGTTCAATACGGATAACGCCTTTTACGGGAGAAAAATTCGATGTCCTTATCCTTTACCTGACCCCTTCCAGGGCGATGAGGATAATCCAGGCTTATGCATATCTTGAGGGTAAACAGGTTGAGATCAATACGGGGGGTATAGCATCAATTTGCAGCGATTGTACTGCATATCCATTGCGGGGAAAATTAAGTTTCTCTATGGGATGCAAAGGTTCAAGGAAGCATAGCAAATATGGAGATGATGAGGTCATTGTAGGGATCCCTTTTGAATTGGCAAAAGATATCGATGAAGCTCTTGGAAAAATCCCTGAGACTCTTTCATGAATTGATACGTAACCTAAATAATACCAGGACACTTATCACAGTTCCATGGAAGTCCTTGCAGAGTTTGAATTCAATGCCGGTAATGTTACCCGCATAATCTATGAAGCATTACTTCCAGAACTTGACCAGGATTACCAGCGCACCAGGACATCACTTGTGCTAAAGGGCGATGCGCTTGTTTTAAAAGTTGAGGCAAATGACACAGTTTCGATGAGGGCTGCCTTGAATGGGTGGCTGCGGCTTATAAAAATCACATACGAGATGTGTTCTTTAACCTCAGATACACAAGTTATAAATTGAGGATATACAATACTACACCAGATTTACAGGTGAATTACATGAGTTCAGAATTACCCCCACAAATTCAAAACCAGGTTGCACAGTTGCAGCAGATACAGCAGCAGGCTCAAGCCCTGGCCGCCCAGAAGAACCAGATCGAGATCAATTTAAAAGAAACAGAACTGGCTTTAGCAGAAATTGAAAAACTCGATGATAGTGCTGTAGTCTACAGGGCTATCGGAGATTTGCTCATTAAAACCGAACTTGAAAAAACGAAAAATGCCCTCGTTGAGAAAAAAGATACGCTTGGCCTGCGCGCAGAGACCATTGCACGGCAGGAAGAACGCATCCAGAAAAGGTTCCAGCAATTACAGGAGCAGCTTAAACAGGCTATCGGTAATCCGGTCGCCAAGTAATTATGGAGTTAGACGAATCTGAATTCTATAATCAACTGCTGGATTACAACAACATTCTTTATTTATGTCACAGGAACGCGGATCCTGATGCCCTGGGAAGCGCATTTGCGTTAAAAGAAGCGATCGGGGGAACCATTGGGGTTGTTGACGGATGCGACAGGGTTGCATCCCAGATCGCCGGCCAGTTGAATATAGAATATGTACTTTCACCAAAGGGGGACTTTGACTTTGTGGTGGTTGTGGATACATCCACGCCTGCCCAGCTGAATGGGTTTCCATTAAAGTCTTATGCTGTTATTGACCATCATGCGACCTCATCACTTTCTGATAATTCAGCTTTTTATCTTCACCGCAATAAAAGTTCAACTGCCGAGATCGTTCTTGAAGTATTAAAAAAAATGGGCGCGCCCATTATGCGGCGAACTGCTTTTGCCCTGCTATCAGGAATTATAACAGATACAGGTAACTTCAGGCATGCAAACTCTGATTCATTCAAAGCCGTTGCTGAACTTATGGATCTTAGTGGCATAGAGTACAATGAAGTTATTGATCTTCTCTCTTCAGTTCCGCAGGACGTGTCAATGAGAATTGCCTTCTTAAAAGCAGCTCAGCGCTCGATCATAGAACGAGTGGATGACTGGATAATCGTTTCATCGCATGTGAATTCTTTCGGGGGTGCAGCGGCCTCAAGTCTAGTCTCAATAGGCGCAGACGTTGCATTTGTAGGTGCAAAAAGGGATGATGTTGTAAAAGTGAGCGGCAGGGCAAGAAGGGAAATACAGAATGCGGGCATAAACCTTGCAAAATTGATGGAAGATATCAGCGCCAAATTCAATGGGACTGGCGGCGGTCATGAAGGCGCAGCCGGAATGGACGCATCAGGGGATGTAGAAACCATTCTCACAGCATGTGTTGGGTATGCAAGAGATTCAATTACAAAAAAAGAGCATTAATAGGATTTGATCTCAATCCTCTTCATTATCTTCTTCATCTTCATCTTTTCCCGCTTCAAGCAGCAATTCGCCATATATTAATTTTTCAATGATCTGGGAAACAAAAAGACGCTTATGGTATTTTTCGATGTCTTCATTCAGGTGAAGCTGCGAATCGATCTGTACCCTTAGCAATACGAACCTGAATTTTTCAAGGTCTTCGATTTCCAGAGATTTTATGATCTCCAGAAAATATGGCAATTTATCAGGCTCATCCACGACTTGCGCTATGACCAGAATATTATCATGGATTTTTTCAATATCCACTTCCACCTGGCCTGTAAGAAGTCCTAATGTTTTCAATGAATATTTTATATCCTTAAAAAAAATAATATCCATAATAACCACGTATTCTATATCTAATAAGTCCTATATTACCCCAGCGGAGAAAAATGGACACACCCGTAATCTTAAAAATATTCCACAAAGGAAAGATGAAAGAGTATTTTGTTAAGCCTGAGGGCGAAATGCATACTGATCTTGGGATAATAAAACTTGATGAACTTAAAACGAAAAACTTTGGAGATAAAATAAATTCCCATCTGGGCGCGGAATTTGTCATCCAGAAACCCCGGGCGCCTGATTTTTTTATTCATGCCAAACGCAGCGGGGCTCCCATGATGCCAAAAGATATCGGAGTAATTATTTCAAACACGGGTCTTTGTTCCTCGGATCATGTACTTGATGCGGGAACAGGTTCCGGGATACTTGCAATATATCTTGGCGGTATTGCAAAAAAGGTAATAACGTATGAAGTGAGAGAGGAATTCGTGGAAATAGCGCGGAATAATATTGCCCTCACAGGACTGTTGAACATAGAATGCCGGCATGGAGATATTGTTGAAGAGATCCGTAAATTGGATGAAAGATTTGATGTTATAACACTTGATACTATTGCCGCTGCCCGGGTGATCCCATATGTCCCTGATGTCATTTATCCAGGTGGTTTCCTTGTCACATATTCACCTTTTTTCGAGCAGGCAAAAGAGATCCGGGAAGCCATTGGAAAAACGAATTATATAGATGTCATGACGATAGAGACCCTGGAACGCGAGATATCCTTCACGGACAGGGGAACACGGCCTGCAACCGCCAGGGTAGGCCACACAGGTTTTATTACAATAGCCAGATATTGATCATTATTTTTGTAATCAAAAGATTTTTTATGTTTATAATATAAAGATAATACCAGATGAAATAGAAAAAACTGAAATAAATAATAATAAAGTTTAAAAACCCATTAAAACCCAAATATTATTGAAGTGTTTATAATAATATCTATTGTATATAAATAATAGGGGACCCGTTCCTATTGGATTATTACATCCGGCCAGGATAATTGTTTTTTTTGATAGCTCCTCTGCCACTACATTTCAAATCGAAAAACTAAATAGAACAGTAAATCTTAATACCTATGTTATTGTTCATGTAAAGGATGAGACTTGTCTTTATCTGCATATTTTTGATATTAGGAGCAAATATAGCAGCAGCGCAGTCTATAATAACAGTTGATGTTAACGAAAGTGGAGATGCGGTATGGACCATGGAAAAGTTTTTCCCTCTTTCACAATCAGATTTAGGTCAATGGGAGAGTGCAATAAAGACGGGCCAGAACATGTCCAAATATCGAAATATATCTGAATATGAGGTTATTATCAAATCATTTCAGGATTCGGCAATCAATTTCTCAAACCGCACAATGGAAGTTGAAAATTTCAGTATTACATACGATACGAGAAAAACACTTTCAGATGGGCTTGGAATAATAAGATATACTTTCAAATGGAAAAATTTTTCATACAATGATTCAGAAAAAATATTTATAGGCGATGCCTTTCCGGGCAATGTACTCCTCCTATCGCCTGATAACCAGCTTATAATCAAAATACCTGAAGGATATGAAGCAACAAATGCAACACCTGAATATGATAAAAAAAATGGGAACTTGTTGATATGGGATGGGACTTTATATAACAATTTCAGCAACGGAGAACCATTTATTGTCCTCTCCCGCCAGAACCTGACCGTATCAAGTACAGGAAATGAAATTGAATCATGGATAGCAAAATGGCATATTTTGGAGATAGTCATATTTTTCATCTCTATTATAGCAGTAGCGGCTTTTTTTAGATTATGGAAAAAAAAGCGTTCAGGAACTGTATCCACAGCAGAAATGGTATCTCAGATGCCAAAAGAGATGCTTCATGAAATTTCTGAAATCCCTGAAGTATGGACAAAAATTGTTACTTCTGTCCAGAATGAATTTGGAAATGAATCCATTGAAGAATTGGAGAAGGCAGCAAGAGAACAAAGAATGAAAAACATGGGGCTTAATCCCAATATTCCACTTTCCGAATTGGCAAAAGAAGATCTGGAAGATGAGGAGATGGTAAAACAATTCCTTCTCAGGTCCGGCGGGCAGGCATATCAAACTGATATTGTTGAACACAGCGGACTATCAAAATCCAAGATCAGCATGGTTCTTTCCAAAATGAAAGACGATGGCATGATAATAAAGATAAGAAAGGGCAAAGAGAACCTGATAAGGCTGGTTAATCATCAAGTATAAATGGAAATTATGAAAATATTCTTTGCTGGTTCCATCAGGGGAGGGCGGGGTATGCTGCCGGTGTACATCCGGATAATAGAAATGCTCAAAATGCAGGGACATACGGTCGTTAGCGAACATGTAGCGTCTGAAGTTCTTGAGGAAATTGAAGCAAAAATAACTGATGAAGAAATATTCGATAACGATACAGGATATATTGACGAGTGCGAATGTCTGGTGGCTGAGGTAACGATCCCCTCGATCGGTGTTGGTTATGAGATAGGTTATGCGGTTATGCAAGGCAAACAAGTTCTTTGCATTTACAGGGAGGATGCGAATATTTCAGCAATGGTGCGGGGGAACAGGCGGATCATATCGGTTCCATATAAGAATATGGAGGAATTGGAACATATCTTCACTACGTATATGCAATTAAAAATCAAACAATGAGCTTTGGGCTTTGCTTTCCTTCTTGACAGGTTCCGGTTCTTTCTTTCCTGGTTCTTGATTTTCTGATTTTTTGTTTTCCGATCCAGGATCTTGATTTTTCTGTACACTTACCCCGAATCCTCCAAACAGTTCAACCTCATGCTCCGTTTCTTTTTCAATCAAAAGTTGTGCGCTTTCATATATTTTCTGGACCTTCTTTGTAACAGTCTTTGATTCGATTAGATATGCAATTTCTTCAGGTTCAAGTCCTAATAAAGCGCTGACCCGGGGAGCGTATTCGTCATCTTTCATCAGGGTCATGAAAAACGGGAACAACTGTGAACGGGTAAAACTCATGGAAATATGGCAATGTGTGCCAATTTTTTTTGCAGTAGAATCCCGGACCCCCCTCATCCCTTTTGTCTGCCCGAGCTTTCTCCATAAAGACGGCGGCTGGTATTTTACAAATCCGCTGTAGCGATGGGTTCTTGCGACCATGACACCGGAGGTCATAAGTACGCTGGCGTATCTCCACATATTGTAATTCTGCCTTATTTTCACCCTCCCGAGAAAAACCGTTGCTTTTCCAAGATAATGATACCCCTGGGCAAGGTCATTTGGCGAGGTATATTCAAGAGGAAGATTCTCATCCATCCACTGTATCAGATCATCCGGGTTCTCATCAAGATGATATGCTGCATCATGAGCCTGCCTAATATTTGTGCTTTTAAAGATTTTTCCAAGAAACTTAAAGATGTTTTCCTTATTATCCCTTTCACCGGTAATTATATCCTCGACCTGGATCGAGGGCTTACCCTGGGCGATAGCCTGGAGGTCATTTATCGCGCTTCGGATATCACCATTCGCATTTTCAGCTATTTTCTCAATAACTCCCAGTGCGCATTTTATTCCTTCAGCCTCAACGATTTTCTTTAGCGCCGGGATCATGGAACGCGACATCACGGAATTGAATTGGACGGGTTTACAGGCAGTTCTAAGGCCCGGAGACATATCATAAAGTTCATTTGCTATAAGAATGATGGGCTGGCTTGTTTTCTTGATCAGTTCCACAATTGCCCGTTCACCTCCCCGGTCAGCTGTGCCGTGTATGTTGTCTGCTTCGTCCATGATGATAAGCCGTTTTATTCCGCTTCCATCCAGTGTCCCCATCCTGGAAGCTGACCCTGCAACCCTGTCTATGACATCCGCTGTGCGCTGGTCGCTTGCATTTAGCTCAATGACTTCCCAGCCCATCTCCCTGGCAAGAGCATGAGCTGTTGTAGTTTTACCTATTCCTGCCCTTCCATATAACACAACAGCCCTGTTTTCCGGAATTCCGCGCATCCAGGACTCGGCCCATGCTTTTAGCTCCTCTACGGGCTTAGTGTGTCCTACAACGGCAGATAAGGTCTTTGGGCGGTATTTTTCAGTCCAGTCAAGGGTCATTGTTTACCTGTAGTTCAACTTATATTGCTTAAATACATATCTCTCATCAGAATGAGACTTAATCTTATCCAGCTTTTTATTAATTCTTCCATAATGATGTCAAATCTATTTATCCCGATATTTGCAAGTGAATTACATGCAACAGGTACACAAATCGGTATAATAGGTGCCTGTTACGGGGCAGCGCTTTTTATTTCAACGTATATATTCAGCAGGGCGGCTGATATCTATCCTCCAAAAACCCTTTTATATATCGGTTTTGTAAGTTCATCCATAACTTTTTTTGTCCAGATGTTTGCATACGACCCGGCCAGCCTTGCAATTTTACGCGCTCTGGCAGGATTTAGCGCCGGTATTTATCCGGCAGTCCTTTTGCTATATGTTTATAACCTGAAGCGAAGCATCGGGAAATTCAGTTCATTCATGCCTCTTGGCTGGGCGCTTGGTAATCTGATGGCAGGAATAATAGCTGTCTATTCAGAGATTTTCACATTAGCTTCTCTTTTGTTTGCCGCATCGTTCCTGATTACATTAACGCTTCCTGCGACCCAGCCGCCCTTTACAAAAAAGAAAACGGATTTTTTCTCATTTGACCTCCTGAAAAAAAACTGGAATATTTATTTTCCATTTTTCATGCGACAAATTGGAGCAAATGCTGTCTGGTTGATTTTCCCTTTATATCTTGCAAGCCTTGGCGCAAATAAATTCTGGATAGGAATAATATATATGTTGAATCCTTCGCTTCAATTCTTTATCATGAGACGGCTTGACAGATATGAAAATAAGTTCCTTGTTCATGCAGGCGATCTTCTTTCTGCGGCGGCTTTTCTTGCTTTGATACCATTAACCATTTTTTACCAGGCTGTTATTGGCCTTGCCCTGATCGCTTTTTCATATTCATTTCTTTATGTTGGTTCAACGAACGAGTTAATAAAAAATAATGAAGAAAAAGGAGCTGCTGCCGGACTTCTCAATTCATCCATAGCCCTTGCTTCGATCATAGGTTCATTCATGGGGGGCATCGTCCTTCAATATTACGGTTTCAGGGCTGTTATGGCAACAGGTGCTTTTTTTGCAATAATTGGTTATGTTGTCATGTTAATAAATGACAGGTCTCACATACCTCAAAAAAGTTCATGAGAAGCTCATTTCCTTTTTCAGTATGAGAGACTTCAGGATGCCACTGGACGCCATATAAGGGCTTTGTCGTGTGTTTCATAGCTTCTACTTCACATATCTGCGAACGCGCAAGCCTGATAAAATCAGGCGGAAGCATAGATACTTCATCTGCATGGGATGCCCATACGTTAGTCTTTGGCCCAAGTCCTTTTAAGATATCGTTTTCCTCAATGATCTCTATTTCAATTGCAGCATATCCACCCGCAGCGCCTGTTCTCACTGCTCCGCCGTAAGTCTTGGCCATAACCTGGTGACCCAGGCAAATGCCAAGTATGGGAAGGTCAAGATCTTTGACATACATGCTGCAATTTCCTGCGCGTTCAAGTGTCGGGCCTCCGCTGAGTATCAATCCGTCCGGTTCTTTTTCAAGGATCTCATCTATGGAAGAAGTATTTTTCATCAGCTCTACTTCCTGGTCAAGATCGCGTACGGCACGATGTATCAGGTGGCAGGTCTGGCCATAGTTATTGATGACGATGATTTTTACCATTTCATGTGAAATTGTTTTTTGGTTTTAAAAATTTATTTATCCGGGATTTCCGCCAGCTTTAATCCTACCAGTCCCATTATAATAATAAAAAACAGCAATGACGCGCTATATCCGAATCCTGCTGATGACTTCAATAATATTTTTGATGCCGCGATCAAAATAATAAAAATCACAACTGACCCCAGGGCCAGTATGATCTCAAGAGATTTTTTATTCATAGCACCACAAGTTTTGCATCAATTATGCCGGAAACGGCTTTGATATCATCAAGGATCGCTTCATCCACTTCGCTATCGATATTCAGGACCATTATTGCTTCGCTGCCGATGGCTATCCTTCCAACCTGCATCCCTGCGATATTGATATTGTTCTTACCCAGTATCATGCAGCAAGGCCCGATGATATTGGGATGGTCTTCGTGTCTTGCAACTATCATATATTTTGAGGGAACTACATCGATCCTGTATTCGTCGATCTGCACTATGCGCGGCTCTTTTCCGACGATGGTGCCGCTTACGATTTTTTCCTCTCCCTTCTTCGTCAGTTTCACTGCGATCTGGCTGGAATATCCCTGGTTCGTCTTGGATTTGCTTTCGATTACCTTTATCTTTCGCTCTTTTGCTATGGTCGGGGCATTTACGTAATTTACTCCCGGACCAAGAACAGGTTCAAGCAGACCTTTTAATACTGCAAGTGTCAAAGGGGCCACATTATGCTCTGCGATTTCACCGCAGTATGAAATTTCTACTTTTTCATAATTGCTACCGATAAGATACATACAGAGTTTTCCGATTTTCTCTGCAAGAGGGAAATAAGGCTCAAGAACCTGCATGGCATCGGGTTTTATATATGGCATGTTGATGGCGTTCTTCACCGGAAGGCCTTTTAAGGAATTGACGATCTGCTCGGCGACAGAGATGGCAACATTGATCTGGGCTTCTTCTGTGGAAGCGCCAAGGTGCGGCGTCATAATAACACGGTCAAGTTCTATAAGGGGGCTGTCAAAAGGCGGCTCTGTCACGAAAACATCGATCGCTGCACCGCTTACGACACCATCTTTCACTGCTTTTGCAAGCGCTTCTTCATTAATGATGCCTCCTCTTGCGCAATTGATAACGCGTGCCCCCTTCTTCATAACAGCGAATTCCTTTGTGCTGATAAGGTCTTTTGTTTCTTTTGTGAGGGGTGTATGTACAGTAATATAATCTGCGCGTTTAACGATGTCTATGACAGTTGTAAGCTCAACACCGAGTTCATTAGCCCTCTCAGGAGATATAAAAGGGTCATAAGCAAGTATATTCATTTCCATTCCCTGGGCGCGTTTTGCCACTTCTGCCCCTATCCTTCCAAGGCCAACAACCCCGAGTGTTTTTCCCCTGACCTCGACTCCCATGAATTTTTTCCGGTCCCATTTCTTGCTTTTTAATGATGCGTTTGCCTGCGGGATGTTCCTTGACATTGCCATCATCATGGCTACTGTGTGCTCAGCGGCTGAAATGGTATTGCCTTCCGGGGCATTAACTACTATTATTCCCCGCTCTGTGGCTGCATTAACATCAATATTATCCACACCAACGCCGGCTCGCCCAATAATTTTTAATTTTTTACCGGCATTGATAACATCTTTTGTAACTTGCGTTTCGCTTCGGACAATGAGGGCTTCATAATTACCTATCTTTGCGATCAGTTGATCGGGTTTAAGTCCGGTCGCAATGTCAACATCAAATTCTTTTTTTAATATCTCGACACCCTGGTCGGATATGGGGTCGCTTACAAGTATCTTCAAGATTATCACCAGATAAATCGGTTTAATTGGACTATTAGCATTTCAGCTTTTCGTTAAAGCTTAGATATTTCAGGTTTGAAGGTCAAGTGAAAGCCATGTCAAATCCTCCAACGATCGGGAATGAGCCAGAAAAACCCGCAAAGCCATTCGTTTTTATCAACGCGGCCATGAGCGCTGACGGCAAAATAGCCACAAGGGAAAGAAGGCAGACCCGGATATCAGGAAACCTGGATTTTGACCGCATGGATGAACTCAGGGCATCATCTGATGCTATTATGGTGGGAATCGGGACGGTAATTTCAGATAATCCGAGCCTTACTGTGAAATCAAAAGACAGGAAAGATAAAAGGCGTGCCCTGGGACTTTCGGAAAATCCCGTGAGAATAGTTGTTGACAGCATGGCAAGAACACCACTTGATGCAGATATTTTTAAAAAAGGTGAAGGTAAACGCATAATCGCTGTTTCTGAAATTGCGCCGCCTGATAAAGTCCGGAAGCTTTCTGAGCTTGCAGATATAATTTGTAAGGGTGAAAACAACGTTGACCTTGTCAAACTTCTTTTTGAATTAAAGAAGCGGGGTATCAATCGTTTGATGGTCGAGGGGGGTGCGACATTGAACTGGGGGTTGATTTCAAATGAGCTTGTGGATGAGGTTTATACTTTTGTCGGGAATATCATAATCGGAGGTAAAACCGCCCCGACTCTTGTGGATGGTGAAGGATATGCATCTGATTTTTGCAGGCTGTCCCTTATCTCAGGCGAGAAAGTGGAAGATGGCGTTCTTATAAAATGGAAAGTCCGGTTGTTACACCAATAGTAACCTTTAATACCCTTTACGTTATTTGTAAACATATGGTTAAGCTCGATCAGATCAATATTTCAAATGACGGTCTCACAAAATTTTTCAGTCCTATAGAGGCCGCAATACTCCGGGCATTATGGAGTGAAGGGGAAATGACAACATCAGAGCTGACTGGAAAGACAAATATTCCATTGACAAGTGTTGCAGGTACTCTTGACAGGCTTGTGAAGGCAGGATATACGACACGGAAAACTGAGACTATTAATGGAAGAGTAAGATACGTTTATGAACCGGTCTTTTCAGAAGAAGAAGCGGCCAGCGAGATCACAACAAAAATACTTGACAGCCTCGTACAGGCATTCGGTCCCCTTGCGGTTGAGAACTTTTCAAAATACAGTGATAAAAAATGAGTATATTCGGTGAAATAAACTGCTATGGGCAGTGTTTAAGATCATGGGCGCCCATTGTAGCTTTTATTGTTATAATATCAATAACATCAATAGCAGCAAGCTTGATGTTGAATAACCCTAAGAAAAGGCTTCAAACCTTTATTTTTGCCCAGTTTACGGGTCTTATCGGGGTAGCCTTAACATTCTATCTCATGAATTGCAGTGAGATGCTGTCAATGTATCTCTATTTTGCTTACGTGGCGATTTCCACGATCTTAATATTTGGTACGCTGTATTATTATGACCGGCTAATGATAAAACGCCTTGAAGCAAAACCGGCCGGAAGCATATTAAAATGGACGCAGGAGTATGTTGATAAACTGACATCGGCCAGGGTTTATTATTTTGATTCCGCAGTACCCAAAGCATTTGCAGCAGGACGTTCGATTTTCATATCGATAGGACTTCTTGAGATATTGGATGACAATGAATTGAAGTCTGTACTGGCACATGAAGCATGGCATATACGCCATAATTCGGGAATGCCATTTATTTCCCGCCTTGCGATGATGGCATTTTCCTCAACCACTGAACCTCTACTTGAAGAGCAGGCAGATCGTTTTGCAGCCGAAATCGCAGGAAGGAAGGCGCTTTTTTCAGCGAGAAATAAGGTTGATAAAGTATTTATTTAAGAAAATATAAGGATGGTTAAATATGTGGCTTAAATTGAGATTGTATCTGATAATGGCAGTATTATTCTCCATAATCTATGGGCTTGTAGTATTTGCAGTAAGTTATATGGGACTTCAGGGGACTGGATTTTTCTTTTATGGTGTTATCGCAACGATCATGATGCTTATCCAGTACATGATAGGACCAAAGATGGTAGAATGGTCAATGGGAGTGAAGTATGTTACTGAAGCAGAATATCCTGCTCTTCACAGGATGGTTACTGAACTTGCAAGAGATGCTGGCATACCAAAACCCAGGATCGGTATTGCGAGAATACCCATCCCTAACGCATTTGCATTCGGGCGCTGGGCAAAAGACGGACGGGTTTGTGTTACGGAAGGTATAATGACCCTCCTTAACGAAAAAGAATTGAGGGCGGTTCTGGCGCATGAAATATCCCACCTGAAACACAAGGATGTTGCGATCATAACGATGATAAGTGTAATTCCCATGATATGCTGGTACTTTGCATGGAACCAGTTGTTCTCAGGCGGCAGGGAACGGGGAAATGGCATTCTTATAGGGATAGTCGCTCTGATAATATATTTCATTACAAATCTTCTTGTCCTGTATGTCTCAAGGATCAGGGAATATTATGCCGATGAAGGCGCGGTGAAACTCGGCAGCTCACCGCATCATCTCGCATCAGCTCTTTATAAACTTGTTTATGGCAGTGCAAGGGTTTCTAAAGAATCATTAAAACCCATAGAGGGCATGAAAGCTTTCTTTGCCAATGACCCATCGCGCGCTGGAAGTGATATAAGGGAATTATCCCAGATCGACCTTGACGGGAGCGGGACTATCGATATAAATGAACTTTTGGCTCTTCGGACCCGCCCGATAAAAGTTAAGACAACTGATAAGTTAATGGAAATGTTCAGCACACATCCAAATATGCTAAAACGCATACAGCGTTTGTCCTCCCTCCAGGGGATTTCCGCATACTAATTTTTCTTATTTTTTCTAATTGCCCCTCCGAAAAGGTTAAAAGGGATGTGATAGAATGAGGAGAAATCATTCACTCTTATGCAGTGATTCGGAGTTCATCTCCAGACATAATTGTTTCAAATTGTTTTGAAGATTCAAAATATTAATCTGGCAATAATGCCCGCGATCATTGTATAAATTTGTGATGAGCCGCAAGGCTGTTCCGGGTTGTCCGGGACATGTATCGTGCATTATGAAATGCATAATCCCCAACGATTGTTGGAAAAGGAGGACTATAGGTTGCTAAATGAATTACAGGGTAGAAAAGGTGACTTAAAAAATAAGTCGGAAGAGTATAAGGATAAAAGAAATGAATTCAATCTTGAAGCGAGTAAATGTGCCGCGAAAAGGAATGATTTAAACAAACGCACAAAAGAGCTTATTGAAGAGGCACAACAACTCAAAAAGTTGCGTGATGAGAATAACGAACAGGTTGCTCAATCCAAAATCAAGCGCGACGAATTAAATGATCAAGCTAATAAAATTTATGCGGATATCGATAAGATCCGCAAAGGCCTCAATCTCGGTGACGGCCCTTCGCTTAAAGAATTAAAGAAACAGATCGATGGGCTGGAATTCAGGCAGCAGACCGAGGTAATGACACCCGCAAAGGAACGGGAACTTGTTGATAGTATTACAAAATTGACTGATGAGCTCAAACACAAAAAACAGCAGCTTGAGGGCAATACTGAATTAAAGACTTTTCTTGAACAGGCCCAGGCTCTTCGCGATGAAGCATTGGTACATCACAACAAAGTCAAGGAATTTGCTGATGCAGCACAGCAATATCATGATAAGATGATAGTGATATTCAAGGAAGCTGATACAATAAGGGCAGAATCTGATGCCGCACACAAGGAATTTGTTAAAGCACAGGAAGCTGCGGACGAACAACACAGGTTATTCATCCAGACCCAGAAAGAGATCCGCGAGATCAATAAAGTGATTATCGGATTAAAGAGAAAGACAAAAGAAGGTAAGGACGAATCCATAAGGGAACAGGCCAAGAAGGAAGCTGAAGAGGTATATGCCCAGTTCAAGCTTGGTGAGAAACTGAATACTGAGGATTTGATGTTACTGCAGAGATCGGGACTTCTATAAATCCCCTTCTTTTTCTATTTTAGATTAATGGAAAAATCTATCAAGTGTTATAACGTAAGCTGGGGTGAAGCTTACAGGCTCGCAAGAACGCTTGCACATAAAATTGTCGAATCAGGATTTAAGCCTGATATAATCATTGGTATCTCAAGGGGCGGCCTTGTTCCTGCGAGAATGGTATGTGATTTTCTTTTGCAGGACGAACTGATACCCACACAGACAGAACACTGGGGCATCGCTTCAAAACATGAGACTGCAAAGATAAAATACTCGCTTCCAAAAGAAGCGGACATCTCAGGGAAAAAAATACTTGTTGTTGATGATGTTGCAGATACAGGGGATAGTTTATCTTTAATAATGGGTTACCTGGAACAAAAGGATCCCATAGAGATCAGGGCCGCAGTTCTCCATTATAAAACCAGTTCGACCGTGATACCGGATTATTGGGGTGAAAAACAAGAAGACTGGAACTGGATAATATATCCCTGGGCTTTTTATGAAGACCTGGCCGGATTTGTGCAAAAATTACTGGATAAACCTTCAACTAATGAAGAGATAAGGATCGGTCTTTTAGGCAATTTCAATATAACAATGTCAAGAAAAGACCTTCTTGAAATGCTAAATGATTTTCACAAACTGGGAAAAATCAAAAAAATTGAAAAAAACAAAAAGGTATTATGGGAAAAAGTAGAACCTTGAAAGGATAAAATAATGAATACCAGGGTTCATGTTTTTGTTTCGGGGAAGGTGCAGGGTGTGTTCTTCAGGTCAAGCACTAAAAATATGGCGCAAGTACTTGGCCTCAAAGGTTGGGTAAGGAACCTTGCTGACGGGCGAGTGGAAGCTGTTTTTGAAGGTGAAGAGGAAGCAATTGAAAAAATGCTGGAGTGGTGCAAGGCAGGTCCCGAATATGCTAAAGTAACAGGCATAGAAGTTGTTGCCGAACATTACAAAGGGGAATTCAATGAGTTCTTACTTTTGCGGTAATTATAAACCAAGCCTTGCCAATAATAGAGCCGAGAGAGGAAGAGCGGCCGCCGGCAGCAAGTCTGCTGAGGAAAGTCCCCTCACCATCTGGACCGCGGACATGTGCAAGCATGTAGGGTGAGAATCCTGGCTCTGGAACAGAAACGATACCGCAGCGCAGTAATGCGATGATTCCGAAAGGATGAGATCATGTGTATGCGGATGGAACGGCGAATCCACGCGGGTGCAAGCCGAAATAGGGCATTAAAGGGCAGTCCAGACCTGTCCGAGTACGGCGCATAGCTGAATGCCGCAGTGCGCTACAGGGGCACTCGCCCCTTGCGCTGAACATAAAGGGGCTTACTCTCCTCACTCAAATTCTGTGATATGATTTAAATAACTAAAAAACCAATTATCTAACATGCAATTCACGATAAAACTCGAACCATCTGATGAAGGCGGATATACAGCCCAATGTCTTGAACTTCCCACTGCTATCAGTGAGGGTGACACAAAAGAAGATGCCCTGGAAAATATCAGGGAAGCAATTCAACTTGTTCTTGAAGTCACACAGGAGCAAGCCAGGTCATATACAGAAGTATGTAAGGTGGAAGTCGCTTGTGCCTAAACTTCCTTCAGTGACCGGCAGGAAAATTATCAGGTCTTTGAATAAGTTGGGTTTTATCATAGTACGTCAGAGGGGAAGCCATGTGTTCATGCAAAGAGAAGACACAACAGTTACTGTTCCATTGCACGATCCAGTTAAGAAAACCACCCTCAAAAGTATTTTAAATCAGGCCGGAGTTTCATTGAAAGAATTTTTAGAAAATCTTTGAAAAATAAGCTTTGCGACTGTGTTTGATGGTTGTTTTTTCAAAACCAATTCATTTTAATACCCTTCAATCATAATAACCCATCATGGCCTCAATCATCGACCCAATCTATGGTCATGTGGCAATAAGCAAACTCGAGCAGCTCATCATCAACACTCCCGAAATGGCGCGCCTGCGCCGCATACAGCAGCTTGGACTTGCCGACCTTGCATTTCCGGGCGCGAACCATACGCGTTTTGAACATAGCGTGGGGACATTGTTCATGGCTGATAAGATAGCAAAGGCGCTTGGACTAACACATGAGGAAATTTCAAAAGTAAGGATGGCAGCTCTTCTACATGACGTTGGCCATTGCGCATTTTCGCATGTCATCGAAAGCATTCTCAAACGAAATCCATCATACCAACCTGTGCTTAATGGAAAGAATTTCATGAACCATGAGATGTTTACGAAATTTATAATCGCGAATTCATTCCATATCATGCCTGAAATTGCTGAGCATGCTGATGCTTCATTTTTCCAGGAGGTTTCAAGGATCGCGACCGGTGATATTGAAGGCGTTCCAAAACCATATCTTTCCCAGATCATCTCGAATGATATAGACGCTGACAGGATCGATTTCCTGCTGCGTGATTCCTACCACACGGGTGTTTCTTTCGGGCTTGTTGATGTTGACCAGATCATTGGAAGCATGTCACTTCATAATGGCAGTATTATTCTTGGCGGGACCCTCAGCTATGATGAGGACATGGCGCTTACTGCTGCTGAATCCATGCTGATCGCAAGAGCGCATCATTATTCTGCGATAATACATAATCCCAGGACACAGGGTGCCAGAGTCATGCTGCTTCATGCTCTTGAAAAAACACTCGCAAGGTATAAAGAGTCAGGGAATGATGTAAAAGCAGTCGTTTTAAAATTCTTTACTACATACAATGACAGTGATCTTTTAAATTTCATCGAAGTGAACGGAGATGAAAACTCAAGGAAACTGATAGCAAATATTAGAAATGCCAGCATTTGCAGCGCAGTTTCTCGTTTCACACATAAGAACCTCAATCCAAGGACAAGAATGGCGCTTTCCACCATCGCAAGGAACGGTGTCGCCAAGAAAATGTTCGAAGACGGTCTTGCAAAACGTTTCGCTGATAAATATGGGGCTTCTGTTCTTGTTGACCTTGATGTCGCAAGCGGGATACCAAAAAGCACCCGCGTAAAGATCGGTGAGGAGGAGAGTTTCCTGTACGATGAATCTGCCCTTGCCAATGGTCTTGTGAGGGCGATCTCGCGCCAGATATCGTTATGCGTATTTTCAAAGATGGGAGATAACGCTGCCCTTTCGCAGGCATCCCATGATTTTCTGCTTGGTATCGAAAACCATTCCCCTCACATTTTGCGTTTCATAAGGAATGAAAACTACCTCCCGATTGAAGGCCTTCTTCTCATTTTTTACAGCGCCCACAGGCTTTTCAGCAGCGAGGATGGCGGAAGGATCACTATGCCAAGGCTTCGAAACATTGCAAAGATCTATTATCTCGTAAAGGAGCTTGGAAAAGATGAAAAATTAAAGAATTTGTTCGATTACAGGTTCCATACCCGCTACGGCTTCTCATACAGCGATAAGCTTTTTGAGGATATCCAGCTACTTGTGGCGATGGGAATGGTGGATGAAGACCTGCGGTATTTTGAAAAAAAGGGGCGGTGGCAGCAGCGTTATGAATATGTCCTTACAAGCGATGGCCTTCTTTATGCAGAATCGATCGCTCCGGCATACCAGAACGAACTGGCCATAATTAGAAATTATCTGGCTCT
This sequence comes from Candidatus Methanoperedentaceae archaeon, assembly GCA_963753595.1. GTDB lineage: Archaea > Halobacteriota > Methanosarcinia > Methanosarcinales > Methanoperedenaceae > Methanoperedens. Next base: position 57,949 of record CAVWCX010000037.1, read on the forward strand.
TAATAAGCATTCTATTCCCAGGGATATGTTGAGTGTGGCTTCGAAACGATATAGCAGGGTTAAATCTCTCAGATAATGTACGAAATTCTTGGATGGTAGAATCCCGAAATTTTTGGATGAATTTATATATGATAAAAAGCACTAATGAGACCAGAGGATGATGGAACATGAATGAAACAGACGGCAATAAAAGTGATACAATGGTGATTTTAGCAGTTCTGATAGTAATACTGATTATTGCAGGTGTCCTGTACTTATTCTACAGAGTACCAAATTAAAAAATAACTTTTTTAAAAAAAGACAAACAAAATTTTTTTACTTTTCAGCTATTACTTCGCGGATTACTTCTTTGAGGGAATCCCTGAGTTTGCTTTCAGGATTTGAAATTTCATCTTCGATTATATCCAGTACAAGATCAAATCCTCCAGGGCTTGATACGATATAATCCTGGACTACAGTATCCATTTTTTCACAGCAGTCGATACATAGATCAACGCCTTCAATTTCAGCGTCGTTAACGGGTTCAAGAGCAGTATGACATAAGAAACATTCACTCATAACATCACCTGCGCCGTAAATGAATCTAACATCATATCAATGTTATGCATGAGAAATCCTTAAAGTTCAGGAGGTTTATTATGGCGCTCATGGCAAAAGTAGAAGTCGTGATGGATGAAAAAGCACTCCTCGCCAGGCATATGCTTAACTTCAAGCTTGTAAAATTATCCTGGGCGTTGTTTTTTATTCTTATCGGAGGAAGCTGGATACTTGAAAGCCTCAAGAAGATAGACAACACACAAAAATAGGGAATTATTTATGCAGGATGCGGCGCAATCCTTCTTTTGTTGAACATACTGCGGATCGCCTGGAAGATCAATATCAGTGATTTTACTACCTGGCTTGGCATAGTTGGATTAATATTAGGGATAGCGAAATATTTTAATTTTGAATTTGAAATATGGGCTACAATTATACTAATTTTTGGCATCAAAATGCTTTTGGGAGTGTTCAGGAAGTAGATTTATACGGCTTTTTCTTACGATACCTTAAAATCCTATAAAAAACATTAGTACCTTTCATGGCAAAAAAGAAAGAAGGCAGCGGCTTGATGTCTTCAGCTGGCTTAATGAGATACTACGATTCGGAAGAGACAGCTGTATTGATCGAGCCAAAAACCGTTGTTACTATAGCAGTATTGTGTGGACTTGCAGTTCTTGTATTAAATGCATCATATGGTATCTGGCCGTAATACAGATTCTCAATCATAATATTTTTTAACCATCACTTTCAATCAGGATAGCATGAAGCTATTTGGCGTTCTTGGCGATCCTGTATCGCACAGTCTTTCACCCGCAATGCAAAATGCGGCATTTAAAGCACTTGGTATGGACTGCGAATATCATGCGTTCAGGGTAAACAAGGATTCCCTTCATGATGCGATCCATGGGGCCTGTGCACTCGGGTTTGGGGGCTTAAATCTTACAATTCCCCTGAAGGAGAAGGCTCTTGGAATAGTCAAGCCCACAGACCTTGCAAAACATATTGGCGCGGTAAATACCGTTGATTTTAAAAATGGAATTATTGGTTATAACACTGACGGGCTTGGGGCCAAAATGGCACTCACCGAAAATGGCGTGAAGATCAAAGGAAAAAATGTCCTGCTTCTGGGCGCCGGGGGAGCGGCAAGAGCGATCGCGTTCACACTTGCGGCAGAAGGAGCCAATGTGACCATCGCCAACAGGACGCCGGAAAGAGCAATATCCCTTGCAAAAGAGATTGAAAGTGCTGGAAAAATAAGCGCGTCAAGTCTAATGGATCTTAAAAATCTTATCAAGAACAGTGATATTCTTATAAATTCAACTGCTGTCGGCATGTCTCCCGGAGTTTTAGAAACCCCTGTGACCTCAGACATAATGCACAGTGACCTTGTTGTTTTTGATATTGTCTATAACCCCCTCAATACACGATTGCTCCAGGAAGCAAAAACAGCTGGAGCAAAAACAATAGATGGCGTGAAGATGCTTGTGTACCAGGGAGCAGAGGCGTTTAAGATATGGACTGGCAAGACACCGCCTGTTGATATAATGGAAAAAGCTGTGAGGGAAAGACTGATATGAAAATACTGATAATCGGGGGAACTGGAGAAACAGGCCAGTGGTTTGCGAAGTTTTATAAAAAACACGGGTTTGATGTTGCCATATGGGGCATCAATAAGAAAAAAGAGGTTGCACAGGAGTTAGGTGTAGTTTTTGCGGATGACCTTGACAATGAAATAAAATCAAGTGATATCGTCATGATATCTGTCCCGATAAATATCACTGAAAAAACGATTTCGGATATTGCTCCAAAAATGCCTGCGGGAAGTCTTCTCATGGATATCACTTCTATAAAAACAGGCCCTATGGAAGCGATGATAAAGTATGCACCAGGCGACGTTGAGATACTTGGATCGCATCCAATGTTCGGCCCCTCTCTCCCTGATATAAGGGGACAGATCGTGATATTCACGCCTGTTAATGGACGGAGTTCAAAATGGTTCCCTCAAATAAAAAGCCTGTATGAGGATAATGGCGCGCATATAGAGATATTGGATGCGCTTGAGCACGACAGGATGATGTCGGTTGTCCAGGGTCTTACGCATTTTGCTTATATTACCATAGGAACGGTTTTCAGGCAACTTGAATTTGATGTTGCAAAATCACGCAGGTTCATGAGCCCCATGTATGATATCATGCTTGACCTCGTGGGGCGGATCCTTGCCCAAAACCCATACCTGTATGCCATGATACAGATGAATCCCGAGGTGGCAAAAGTGCATAAGGCTTACATCGACCAGTGCAACCAGATAGCTGAAATGGTACAAAGGAAAGATATTGAGGGTTTTGTGAGTCTTATGAAAAAAGCGGCTGTACATTTTGGGGATACAGAATCAGCACTCAGGCGCTCGGATAAGCTAATTGGCACAAAAATTGCTGAGCATGAGGAACTTGTTCGTTCCATAGGGGGCGAGCGCGCAATCAAGCACATTTATTCAGGTATTATTCATATAGGGATTGTCAAAAAAGTCACTCCCCGGACCGTTATCCTGGAACGGGGCGGGAAAAAGATCGAATTCCTGATCGAGAACGTCAGACTATTAAATGAAAAGGAATTATATTCCTGGAAATCAGCAAATTTATTAAATGTGACTCGTGATGTCTCAGTTTATATTCCAGCCGCTTCCGACGCAGAGATCATAAAAAGCGTCATCGTAAGCAGGGAAGGGATCGTATCTGTGCAAATCATAGATATTTATAACAAGCAACAAACACAAAGTGTTACATACAGGCTCACAATATTTGGCGATCGTGATGCAGCTGTTGTGCAAGGAAATGTTGAGAAACTTCTCAAGGGCATAGGCTGTAATATCAGGTAAGATTTAATATTGATGAAGGCACGCAACAGAGAAAGAAGGTGAATTAAAATGGTAGAAAAGACAACAGTCAGGCCAAAGATCCAGGATTTAAAAATAGGGGATGTCCTGCATGTGGGAACAGAAGAGAAAGGGGAGATATTTAAAGTCACAAAACTGGGTGAAAATACTTTCATTTACGACCAGGGCGGCGACCTCAAGGAATATGGCAGGGCAGTAATGGCTAAAAACATCTTCGGTTTTGCGGAGAAGTACAAGGCGATTTACTGGATAACGAGAGAGGATGAATAAAGAATAAAGGGAGTGTAATCAGTGAGTGTAGGGAGTGTAATCAATTTTGCTATTTGTTTATTTTCTCCAATAATTCCAGGATACGTTGGCTACCTTTCATTTTATCCTGAAGAATTTTCATATTCCCTTCATTTGAACATTGTTCTTTAAGTTGACTGAGGTCATTGATCGGGATATCTCTGATTTTATTTGTGTCTTCCACTCTCCAGCCTGGAATCATTAATTTTTTCAGGTCTATATGCAAGCTCAATATAACTTGAAATTCATCCTCAGTCTTGCAAATTTCATTCAATTTTTTTAAATCTTCTAGAGAAAGGAGCTTGAAGTCTTCTGATTTTGCAAGTTCTTTTGCTTTAATTTGTTTTTGTTTAAATATATTTGAAATTTTCGTATTTTCAGTAGATACTTCCATTTTCCAATCAATTGAATCAATATCAACATTTGCAAAATCTTTTATTGAATAGACCTTAGCTTTATCGACTAGCAACTTCAATTCGGATGGGGTCAAACTTAAAATTTCTTTTAATCTATTTATTTCATCATGTTGCTCTTTAGCTTTTTCAACAATATAGCAGAAATACTCTTTGGTTATCCAGTCTGGATTTTTCAATAGTTCAAAATCAGCGACTTTAAGTTGTTCCACTGATTTTATATTTTTAATATACAATTCAAAAGCGCTATCTTCCTCGACATCAAGTCGGCTCACAAGCTCGAGTTTTTCAATTTTATATTTTTCTCTCTCCTTGAATTCTTTCACCAGATCATCAGGTAATAACCCCTGAACGGATTTATATAACCTCTCTTCAATAGTTTTGGTAAACATGCCAGTGAAAAAGGAAAATAAAAGGACAAACCATTGATTTTTTATCTGGGCTGCATCAAGTAAAACATAAGTTCCTAAAATGGCAATATAAGGAGCAATAGTAATTCTTCGAATATATCCCCAGATGATTTTTTTCTTTAAGTGTTTGGGTAATGCCTGACTAAAAATTTCCTCAATGCTCAATAACAAATAAGACAGGATGCCTATTAATGCAGCAATTGGAATGTATACGGAAAAGCGAAGGCTATCAGAGAATAAAATAAATTCTTTTCCATTGTAAAGCAAATAATAAAGTACAGTGGGCCATGCCAATAAGGATAAAACAATTAAAGAATCTCGTGCATTCTTTTCTAAAGAGGGAGGATTTATAATTACAAGTGCCAGATATACAATCAAGGCTATAATAATTAACCAAAAAAGGCCGAGTAAATAAAAAATTAATGCGCTGACCAGTATTAATATTAAAAAATATTTCTCTTCCTTTTCTGATCTATTGGAACTAAATCTATTGTTATAAAACCGAATGGACCAGTTAATAAATATTAGAAATCCAATCACTCCTGGAATTAAAATAGGCAAAAATCCCGTGTCTTTTTGGTTTTTTAGTGGATTTAAAGTAAATTTTAGTTTATAATCAAGAATATCTGGTGAAATAGTTATGTTCTTCGATAATGGTTCATAGTTTTCAGCCGTAATCTTGAAAGTATATGTCTGATTTTGTTCACCTTGAAAAGTTGCTGTCCCGTTTTCATTTGTATAAAAATATGAACTTGAGGCATTAGAGGCATTAAAGAATAAAACCTCTATTGTTGCTTCTTTGACCGGCAAATTATTAGTGCCGTTCACTTCGATCTGAATTGTGGTGCTGGTAATTCCATAAGAGGGCTGAATGAATGAAGAGAATAAAATTAAAAAAACCAAGCCGACATTAAACCACCATCTCATGATAATTACTTTCTAAATAATCGTATTTAAAGTTATCGACTATTTAAAAAAATGTACACAAAAAATAATTCACTTATAGCGGGGAATGGATTCGAACCATTGATCTACGGGTTATGAGCCCGTCGGGATATCCTGACTACCCTACCCCGCTCTGGAGTAAAAATAGTATCTCCTCATAGTTGACGATGAAAGATAAAGTCTTCGGTATGGGATTGCTGATTTTATATGTTTAACAATTATTATGCGTGAGTGATTTACCTTAGTGATTACATGTTAACAAAAGGATTAATAGAATAAAACTCTCTTTTATCTGTTCCACAACAAAGTAATTCAAGAAAAAAACATCAGGTAATCACATGGAAAAAGACATCATAAAAGGCATAAAGAAAAACGTATTCGTGCTAGGCCTTGTGAGTTTTTTCACGGATATCAGCAGCGAGATGCTGTATCCAATTATCCCCATATTTCTCACTACAGTCCTTGCCGCGCCAATGTCAGTAGTAGGAGTGATCGAGGGCATTGCGGAAAGTACGGCAAGTATTCTGAAAGTGGTGTCAGGCTGGCTGTCAGATAGATCGGGAAAAAGAAAACCGTATGTGATTTACGGGTACAGCCTTTCAACCATCTCAAAACCTCTCCTTGCTTTTGCAGCTACCTGGCATTTCGTCCTTACCGCAAGGTTTCTTGACAGGTTCGGAAAAGGACTTCGCTCATCGGCAAGGGATGCACTCATTGCGGATTCTACCGATGCGCAATACCGCGGGAAGGCTTTTGGCTTTCACCGGGGGCTTGACACTGTGGGAGCTGTCATCGGGCCTCTTATTGCCCTATTGTTTTTGTATTTTTTTGACGGGAATTACAGGCTCATTTTCCTTATCGCTTTCATACCTGCCTTAATTAGTGTTGTTCTTTTGTTCCTCTTCGTTTCAGAGAAAAAAGGTGAGAAAAAGGATGGATTGCAGTTCAAAATGTCTGATTTCAGCCGGGAATTTAAGATTTTTCTTTTAATTACGATCGTCTTCGCACTTGGCAATTCAAGCAATGCATTCTTGATATTGAGGGCTAAGAACATCTTTGAGATTTCAGGGGGCATTCCCTCAATAATTACCTCGACCTTTGGTTCAATAGCAGTTATTGCAATAGTGGTATTGACCTATGTTGTCTATAATATCACTTATTCCCTTTCTTCCATGCCTGCCGGGATGCTTTCGGATAAGATAGGGCGCCGGAATGTAATGGTTGGCGGATACCTGATATTTTCCCTGGTTTACCTGGGTTTTGGTCTGGCAAATGAAGGATACCAGATATGGATATTGTTCGCTATCTATGGTTTTTACATGGCGATGACAGAAAGTGTGAGCAAGGCTTTTGTGGTTGATATGGTGTCCCCTGAAAAACGGGGAACAGCAATAGGTTTGTATTATACGGCAACCGGACTTCTTGCTCTTGCTTCAAGCATCATTGCGGGACTTCTCTGGGATATGGTCGGAGTAAGCGCACCGTTTTTGTTCGGGAGCGCTGTTGCCCTTTTAGCTGCAGTGATGATGGTGGTCTTGCTTCCAAGATTTAACCAGGAAATCACTGGTTATATTAAATAGTTGATACATTTATAAACAAAGTGGATATTTTTTATTATGAATATTGCAAAACTCGCATTCCTCCTGGTAATACTTGTTACCTCAGCGCACGCACAGGAAGAGTTTGATGAGGAGCAAATTGCTTTAACAGGATACGTTGATAATTCAGGAAAATTATTGTTGGTGGGTTTTTCCACAACTGATTCACATTATTATATGCCTTTCCTGGAAACTGCACAGTATATCTATGATAATAAAACAAACCAGATTTATGCCATCACGGATATGCTGACATCAAAGATTGCAGATAGCTGGTCGCTCAACCTTTCCCTTGAAGGCTATTATTCAGATTACTCGGTTGCTTTTTATTTCCCACCAGGTTCTGAGGTAAGAGGGTTTGAAGTATCTCCAGGACTGAATTACCAGCTTCAGGTCAGAAACGACTCAATTTTCATATCGACCCAGGGATACAGGATATCTTCACCTTATATTAAGATCGATTACAGGCAAACGATTGGAGTGCAGGCACAACCAGAAAGCACCTCAGGACTCTGGGAGTATGTGCCTTATTTTGTGATCATTATTCTAATTTCTGCTATTATGTTCTCATTCATTCGAAAAACCAAACTAGGTGTATCTTCTGACATTAAAGTTCAAGAGTCACCTATCGAAAGGAAAGAAATTATTGTCACACCCGGGATGCAAAAAGTCATTGAAACTCTTTCTGACAATGAGAAAGCGATAATAAACTTGATGTTGAAGAATGGAGGCAAAGCCACACAGGCAGATATCAGATATGAGATAGCAATCCCAAAATCTTCACTCAGTGGAATAATAAACGTTCTTAAGAGGAAAAACTTAATAAAAAAGCGCGAATACGGAAGGACGAACCTTCTCGAACTTTCCGAATGGTTTTTATCTGAAAAGGAGGTATAAATATTTTTATTTTATATTTACGTTCGTGATCGGAGTTAAGCATCGTTCAGTGCAAGTGGGTTATGAGAAGGCTCGAATCGGGTTTTGGGTCAACTCAAATAAAGAAAAGAGGTGAAAGAAATGAGAAAAAGCATATATTACGGATTGTCAGTTCTTTTGATACTGGCAGTAATAGGCATAGTATCAGCAGCAGAAAATGATTCAACTGCTGTGAAAACATATGCAGGGCCTGCATATCCTGGCCCTGGTTTTGTCGACGCGGATGGAGACGGAATTTGCGACAATATGATTGATGAGAACGGTGATGGAATCAATGATCAGCGCGGATACAGGGGCGCAGGCCATATGGGTAAAGGCGCCGGTTTTGTCGACTCGGATGGCGATGGAATTTGTGACCATCTGACGGATGATGGTATGAAGTACAGACGCGGCGGACGAAACAAATAAATGAATAAAAGGGTTATCCCTTTTATTTTTTTTATTAATGAATAACAAGGTGATCGAAATGAAAATAAAATATATAATCCCAATATTGTTAATTGCCATAATATTGATCTCTTCGGTAGCATTTGCACAGCCATTCAGTAATGGTAAAATGGCTCAAAATGGTATGAACAGCCAAATGGGCCAGGTTTTTGGAATGGGAATGCCTTTTGCAGAGCCCATATTCACGGGACACGGTTTTGCACTTTTTGGGGATGAATATCACATCCTCCATGTCAACGTTATGAAAACAGCAGTTGTGCGTCCGGATTTTATTCTTTCCATGCTTTATGAGAACAGAACGCCACGGGAAATTGCACAATCAATCACTGGTATTCAAAAGGAGACACAGATCAGTGCACATATGAGATTTGCGGGTGAATTTTATGATCTTAATATAACAGGTTATGACAACAGTTCTCTAACAGGAGAAATTTTGCCATTACAGACAGATCCTGCCCCAGAAGTCCTGGGAAATATCTCTTTATCTATGTCCGATTATGAAGGTGAAATACTCTCGACAGGTACTCTGATAATGAACGGGAAAGACTATAAAGTGTTGATGACTTCCGTGTTTAATCCAGGCAGAGGTATGGGAAGGCGCGCAGGATTTCAGAATTAGGAATATTTGTATTGCAATGAATACCTCAGTTGCACATCAACATCAGCCGTACCCATAGTTGATTGAATAATAATTCCCTCACCCTTTCTCGCAGTCACTTTACGGCTGAAGGCTCTTACCAGCTTACTTTCAGTTATGAATTGAAAATCCCGTTTTTCAGGAAGTTGTCATACTGCTCCCTGCCTGACACCAGGTAAATATCAATATAATCAGTCGAGCTGATATCGATAGATACAGGCACATCAAAATCAAATGGATACGAAGGGTCGTATAAATACATGAATGTCAGGTATCCGTGATCCAATTTTATATTTTGGTCATGCTCAAGCCCCGCGAAAACCATTATTGCATAACAGTTCTTCTTTTCACAATATACTTTGCGCGGGGTCAAGGGGTAGAGATCAGGTATCTGCGATATTAATCGAGAAAAGCCCAATCAGTACGGTAGGAACTATCGGAATTAACGCCCGTCAAGGATATCTCAGCGGAGTATTAATGCAGCGGGACGCTCCGCGGCTTTAGAGGCTGTCCGATAATTAACTGAAAAACTCTCCGATTTTTCCATAATTCCAAATTATAATCAAGCCCATTGCTTGCGAAATAATTTCAAAACATTTATATCATACAAATACAGTTTTTAAATAAATATGACTTTCTATAAAGACCTCAAAGACCAGGAACTGCTCTTACCTCCAAACATTCGTGATATGATACCAAAAAATCACATCTGCCATCTGGTTGATAAAATAATCCAGAATATGGATCTATCTGATATCGAAAAGGAATACGAAGGAGCAGGACACCCCGCATATCATCCAAAACTCATCCTCAAGCTTCTGATATTGGGTCAAATAGATGGAGTACGTTCATCAAGGATAATAGCAAAAAATGCTAGAGAGAACGTGGTATACATTTACCTTGCAGGTCTTCTCCAACCTGATTTCAGGACGATAAGCGACTTTCGGAAAAACAATCTTGAAATGGTCAAATCATCATTTCATGAAGTTGTAAAATTCGCAAAAGATCTTGGCATGGTATCTCTTGGTCACATATGCATTGATGGAACAAAAATAAAAGCCAATGCATCAAATCACAGTGCAGTAACAAAAGATGATTTTTTAAAATTGAAGGAACTCGTTGAAAGAGAACTGGAAGAAGGCATCAGAATAGACGAGGAAGAGGACAGGATCCATGGTGATAAGAATATCGATGAGCTGCCAGATAACATCTTTGACAAAACGATAGCGGAAAAATTGAAAGAGAAATATCAGTCAGGGAGCAAAGAACAAAAAGAAAAAATCAAGAAACAGGTTGATAAGATCGAAAAAGAAATCGAAAAATCAGAGAGTGCCATCAGTGCTACTGATCCTGAAAGCAGGTTCATGCCAAATAACAAGAAGGTCACTGAATATTCCTATAATCCTCAGATAACAGCGGATTCTTCTTTTGGGATAATCATTTCCAACGATGTCACGTCAGAGGTAAGGGATGCAAATCAGCTTAAGCCTCAGATAATACAGGCAGAAGAGAATGTTGGAACCCTTCCGGAAGGTACGAAGGTGAGTGCTGATAATGGATATTCAAGCAGCAAGAATCTCAAATTCATGAAGAAAAAAAAGCTGGATGGCTATATCCCGGATGAAAAAACGGCATCAAACCTGAACAAAAATGAAGGAAAACCAGAAAACCCATTCGGTAAAGAGAATTTCGATTATGACCCGATAGAAGATTGTTTCATTTGCCCCAATAATCAGAAACTGACGTTCCGTTTTGAGTATGTGGATATTGCCAAAAACAGAAATGTGCGGATTTATAAAGGCACTCAGTGTAAGCAATGTCCTGATCGTAAAAAATGTTCAAAGAACTCTCGGGATGGAAAAGTGATCAAGAATTATGAGGGGATGGAAGAGGAAAGAAGGAAGATGGCTTCTAAATTGATGTCAAAAGAGGGAGCATTGACATATCAGACGAGGAAAAAGGTCGTGGAGTGCATCTTTGGTCATATCAAGAGGAATCTTGGGTTCAGGGAATTTCTGTTGAGAGGGATTAATGGGGCGAAAATTGAGTTCAATCTTACCTGCATTGCTTCAAACCTGAGAAGAATGTGGAACTTTTTGAATGGATTTATTGAAGTAAGATGTTAAATTGGAGAAGAAGTATCGTTTTTTTTTGTTTGTCTGAAAAATTAGGCAATTATTGCTGAAACATTGCTTGAATAAACTGTATTTGATATCAAATGTCGGTCAACCTCCTTTAGCCCGAAGCAGTTCACAAACGCATATCTATTTTGGTGATATTTATGTCTTGAAGATGCCATCACAAAAAGAAACAAGAATCTCTAACCTAAAAAAGGCGCTTAAAAAAGCCCTGGTAATAGATGAAAAAAAGATCGCTGGACAGATAAAAGCAACAGGTTTCCTGTGCAAAAAATGTGCCCAGTGCTGCAAGGCTGAATTTGGTGATAATACCGTGATCGTTTTTCCGTCAGAAATTAGAAGCATATGCGAAAAAACAGGACTTTCCAGTGATGATTTTGTAATACCAACGCCTTCACAGGACACGGATCCGGAAGGAAACATCCACACTTTTGAATGGGTACTGAAAAAAAATGGAGATTGCATATTCCTGAAAAATGATCTGTGTGAAATATACGAATGCAGGCCGCATATATGCAGTACATATCCCTTTTATCTCCTTGGCGGGAAGCTTGAGGTTTCAGAATGCATGGGAATTGGAGGCAATATCAATGATGAAGAGAGCCTCAAGTTTGCAGTACTTCTTAAACAAAGATATATTAAAGAAATAAGGGAGGCGATCGAACTTCTTGATAAGTTCAACGGGTTTATTCCAGGCGGCAGCGGCAACATTTGCGTGCATGACAGCGAAGGTGAACACTGGCTTACCAGGAATTTTAAGTAATAAAAAACACTTTTTCCTGAAAGGTATCAAAAAATCAAATCAGGAATATAAGGCATCCTCACATTACAATTATAAACATTAAACTAAATATGACATCCTATGAAATTGCTTGCTTTATCAGACCTTCACGGCGATTATTCACATGTTGGATCCATTCTTGATAAGGCAGGGGATATTGATGCTGTACTGATCGCAGGAGATCTCACGAATTTCGGACCTGATGAAAAGGCACTTGAGTTACTGGGAATGTTCAAGACTCCTGTTCTTGCAGTGCCTGGAAATTGTGATAATCCCACGCTTTTGAATATCCTGGATGAGAATAAAAATACCATTAATCTTCATAATTCACTTCATAAAATTGGAGATTTGACATTTATCGGGCTTGGCGGCTCGAACCCGACTCCTTTTAACACACCATTTGAACTTTCAGAAAAAAAGATCAGTGAATATGTAGGAACATTATTGGGCAGATCAAAAGGAAGAATGATCTTATTATCCCATGCCCCGCCAAAAAACACTACAGACAAATTACCGCATGGAAACGTGGGGAGCGAATCACTGGCTCGTTATCTGGGAAGGTTTGACCTCATTGTTTGCGGGCATATCCATGAAGCGAGGGGAATTGTACGTGTTAATGGCACCCAGGTAGTGAATCCGGGCATGGCATCAAAAGGGCAGGGGGCTGTAATTACGATAGGTGAAAAAATAGATATAGAATTTATTGATGCATAATGATAAAAATAGCGATATCAGGTAAAGGCGGGGTGGGTAAAACCACACTTTCAGGGACACTGGCACGGCTATTTGCAAGAAAAGGATACGATGTCCTTGCAATTGACGCCGACCCCAGCATGAACCTTGCCTCTGCGCTTGGAATAAAAAATCCGCCAAGACCACTTACAGAATATAAAGAACTGATCGATGAAAGAGCGGGCGGCCCTGCAGGAGTTTTCAAGCTGAACCCCAGAGTGGATGATATTGTCAATAAATTCGGGGTAACAGGGCCCGATAATGTGAAATTGCTGGTAATGGGTACGGTTGAAAGAGGCGGCAGCGGATGCATGTGCCCTGCAAGCTCATTCCTTAAGGCCCTCATGCGTCACGTGATACTCAAATTGAACAGCGTCGTGATACTTGATATGGAAGCAGGTGTAGAACACCTGGGGCGCGGCACTACGAAAGGAATAGATTATATGATAATTGTCGTAGAACCCGGTTCACGGTCAATCGAAACAGCAGGAAGGGTTGCAGAACTCGGGCGCCAGATCGGGATCAGCAAATTCGGTGTTGTCATAAATAAGGCCGGTGATGAAGTGTCAGATATCGAAGAAAAGTTAAAAGTTTACGATTTACCCGTAATTGGCTCGATCCCCTTTGATCCTGATATGATCAAGGCTGACCTTGATAACATTTCGCCAATCGAAAGAGGAGGCGCAGCAATTTCTTCCATAATAACGATCTTTGAAAAATTATCCAGGGGTGAGGAGCATAAAAAAACCTGAACTTATCCCAAGCGGATGCGCACCCCTTGATGAAATGCTGGGCGGCGGCTTTGAAACCGGGATCGTCACGCAGATATATGGGGGCTCAGGTACGGGAAAGACCAATATCTGCATACAGCTTACAGTAGAATGTGTCAGGGCCGGGAAAAAAGTCATATTCATAGATACCGAAGGCTTCTCAGCAGAGCGGTTCAAACAGATAGCGGGCGAGGATGCGAAAAAAATCGCGGGAGAGATAATCATATACGAACCCGTGAGCTTCGAGCAGCAGTATTCTGCAATTACCGACATCGAGAAGCTCATGAACGAGAAGATCGGGTTGATAATTCTTGACTCTGCAGCGCTTTTTTACAGGCTGGGTCTCACTCAGGATGATTCGGGTGAAGAGAATGTGGCAACAAGGCGTGAACTTGTGAACCAGATAGGGATTCTGCACGGGATCGCGAGAAAATACGGTGTAGCAGTCGTGATCACGAACCAGGTTTATAAAGATGTTGCAACCGGGGAACTGTGCCCTGTCGGGGGAAATGCGTTTGAACATCTTTCAAAAACGATTATTTTATTAGATAAGACCGGACCTTCAAAACGAAGAGCAACGTTGCGTAAACACAGGTCAAAAAGCGAAGGAGGTTTTTGTGAATTCATGTTGACCGATAAAGGCGCGAAATAGCAGGTCAGATGAAATCCAGGTAAAAAAAAATCAAGGGATAGAATGCAGTGATTTTCCAGGAAACCTGGTTGGAGTTGTTAAAATCATTTTTACAATATCCCTGTGGTCTTCCTTGAGGGAATAGCAGCGATGTTCCCTTTTCAAATAAATACGCAAGATACCAAGCCTTGTATGCATCTGCCCGACCATAGCAGAGACACCTCTGTAATTAACTTCAAATCCCTGTTTTTTGAGGTAATCATAAACTTCACAGGTTGTATAATTCCTGGTCTGCAAGAACAGGTTTAGAAGACATTTCCTTATGCCTACTTTATCCCTGACAAGAAATTTCAATAGCCTTGTTTTCACACCTTCAACATTATTTGTTATAGCATCACCAATAATATTTATGTACGAATTGTTTCTTAAACTTGCTGGTTTAATTTTGGAAAAAAATGATTATGATTTTAATTTTATTTTCTCCCCTTTAAGTATTTTATATAGCTTTTGTAAAAAATCCTTTATTTTGAAAACCAATGTTTTCGGATGGTCCACAGCAGAAGGTGTAGCAGCAGCATCCTTAACAACAGGTGCAACCTCCTTTACAGCAGGTTCAGATTCTCTTAAAAGGTACCATGTCAGAACTTTATGATATGATATGACCCCGATAAAAGCAGACCATATAATGAGCAGGATGTGCAGGTTAAATACCTGTATCCCTGAATATGAAAATTGCATTATTGAAACGAATCCCACTGCCTCATCCGGAAGGATGAGAACAAAAACCAGGGGAATAATTAACATAATAAAAGCGGAAAGTAAAGGAGATACAAATACCATAATTCCAAGAATAAGGACTGAGTATATGAAAAAAAGCAATATTGAAAAAATATCCATTAATTCGACCTCATCTTACTTTTTGTTATTAAATAAGCTGTGAATGCAATACTTCCGATTATTCCGGAAATAATGAGAAATGACACTATCATAAATGTAATCATTTCATATCGACCTGCATTTATATATATTGTATCTATGTTATCGACTGTGGTTGATCCGGGGATTTCATTTTTTTGTACCGGGTTTGATTGCGCCTGCCTTACAGTCCCCCGGATATCCCGATAGGTTGCAGAAGCTTCAGGAAGATATACCGCATTGCCTTTCAATGAATACTTGAAATTTGCACTCTTTCCGGCATCCAAAAAACCCGACCATGTTGTTGAACCGCCCTCCAATGATAAACCGTCAGGTATTTTATCATCCACCGTAACAATTGCCGCCCTGTCTCCACTATTTATAATTTCCAGTTCCACATCTGTCAGGCCTTCGTTATTCAAAGCCTTCTTGACCAGGCGTATATAAGGCATATGATAGGTCATTTTAACTTTCTTTGATGTGCTCATCTCTTTGTCCCATTGCGCTGTGGCGCTTGTAAGCTGATAAACCCCTGGTTTCAGGAGATAGATATAATATGATACGTTTGCTGATTTCTTTGGCCCCAGTTCGACAATCCAATCCCTCTGGTTTTCTAATGTGTCTTCAGTTACATTATCATGGACGCGGACGAAGGTTCTGTTCGGTCCGGAATTATATACAAACAATTCAACAAGGACTTTTTCATCATCAGTTTCTTCCGGGACGCGTTTTATAATGGATATATAAGGAGCAACAGGTACTTCCCTGCTTACTGTGGATATGTAGGTATTATTTAGGTAATCGCGCACTTCTACCCTCGCATTAATGGTGAGCGTTGAATTAGGAGGCAGCAAATTTATTTGAGATTTGAAGGATTTTGCACCATTAATATTAACTCCGGTAAAAATATCCGGCTTGAATGTTATTGGATTTTTGCTCTCAAGACCCAAACCCGCAATGTTAAGAGTTTCATCAGTCGTGATGTTTATTAATATGGAAATGTTTTCATTGGGAAAATATTCATCTTTATCAGTAATTATCTCTGCTTTGACCACTGGAGTCTTATATTTGAAAAACTCAATATCTATAAAACCAGTTTTATTTATGTCCCTAACAACTATTCGCAAGTTATCATAATTTTTTGAGCCATTTTTTGTGAAAACATCTGTATTAACTGTTTTTTTGCTTGATACTGTAAGATTTACTGAATCTTTACCAATGGCCTCAATTCCTATAGAATAAGCTTCAAATGAATATGTATCTCCCCATTTTAAGATCGTTCTGCCTGATGGTATCCAGATATCTTTATTTTCAAGCCGGCTAAAAGCGATCCATGACTCATCCCCGATTATCCCCAATAGAGTTATTCCTGCATCATCATATTTTTTAAATTCATTTACTTGAAACTCTTTTGTTTCTATCAGTCCCCTGTCTTTATAAACAATTAATGTTGAGTTCGTATTATTCAAAGCAGTAACTTTCACATGGTAATTTTCAAAATCCAGAGATTCATCGATCTTAATAAAACCCGAGGATTTTGCGCTCCAGACTTTTTCGGTTGCGCCAAGAGAGGCAACAGGAAGAAAACTTATTATTATGAAACATATTACAATTTTTATGTTCATTATACTTTAAATTGAATTCAATTGGTTTAAACTTTTCTTTTATTTAAATGTATATTATTTCTTTATTGGCAGGAGCAAATGATTTCACACCAAGTTCTTCATTGACCCAATGTGCGAATCCTTCAGTATTATCACCATGTACCGCGATAACGGTTTCCGTACCCCTGTCGCAGAAGGTCTTTACAACCTCTTTTAATTGCGCATCCCCGCAATGTGCTGAAAAATCATAGAGCTCAAGCCTGCAATTAAGCCTCACCGTGCGTTTCCCATTTTCTATGTACCTTCTTTCAAGCGCTCTTCTGCCATTTGTGTCTTCTGCCTGGTAACCGGTAAGATGGATCTTGGATTTGGGATCGTTGCAAATCTCATCGATATAATATAAAACCGGTCCTCCGTTTAACATTCCAGCACTTGTCACGATTATAGAGGGTTCATTTATTATTTCTTCCCTGTCATCCCGTTTTACGATATTTTCACTCGTGAATGCATTTTCAAGTTTCTTTATATCGGATACATATTCAGGCGACCGTTTCATTATGTTAAAGACATCGACTCCCATACCATCAACATATGCGCGAAGTTCGTGTTTTTTGAGTATCAGCATGATCTCCTGCGTTCTTCCTATGCCAAATGCCGGGATTATTGCCCGCCCTCCGCTTTCAATTGTTTCCCTTATAGATGTGATGAACCGTTCCTCCAGGATTTTCCTGGGAGTGTGGTCCCTCCCGAAATATGTACTTTCAGTAAGAAGAATATCGCTATCAGGAAAATCTGTATCTGCGCCTTTCTGGAGTTCTGTCCTGATCGTGTTCAAATCCCCTGTATAAAACAGCGTCTGTTTATCCTTTTCAAGATGCACCATCGAAGAACCGGGGATATGTCCTGCATCGTAAAAACATACAGAATATCCATTGCTATTGAATTCTTTCCCATATCCTATCGGCCTGGCCTTTCGTTCAAATTCCTGGATCTCTTCATGATAGTAAGGAATAACATGACCTTTTTTTGCCGCGATCTTCAGGGTATCCCTTGCCAGGAGCCCTGATAATTTTGCAGTCAGGGATGTGCAATATACCTCAGGTTCAAGGTCCATGATATTCGGGGCAAGCCCGCAATGGTCAAGATGCCCATGGGAAATTATCATGGTTTTAGGACGAAGGCCATTTGAAGGATATGAGGGCGGATCTGTAGGTTTAATCCCGTAATCAAGAAGAAGCTCTTCATTTACAAGAATAGCAGATCTTCCAACTTCTTTTGCCCCTCCAAGGAATCGTATGTTTATGTTATCGCCTCAAGTCTATTTCGTAGATATTATTCTTGTTCTTTTAATACTTTGCGCGGGGTCAAGGGGTAGAGATCGCCCAATGCCTTTAGGCTTGGGATGAAATGTACCCTCTGGAATAGATTACTTTCACCCCACTCTATCATAAGCGATATATAATCTAAAAATAATGTCGATGCTGCATGAAAAAGACGTATCAATTCAGAATATACCCTAACAAGAATCATGAGGTTATTTTGAATAGAACGCTTGGAACTTGCAGGTATCTCTATAATAATGCTCTTGCAGAACGAAAGAAGCAAGCAGAGCTTAATCGGCTTAGAAAATCATTTGATGTATTCCCGTGGGGAAAACCTGAATGGATCAACAAATACGATCAAATGCTTGATTTAACAGCTACAAAAACAGAATATCAAAAAGAAGTATATGGTCAAGTGCTTCAAGATGTTTTAAAAAGAGTGGATCGCAGTTTCAAGAATTTCTTTAATGGGTTCGGCTATCCCCGGTTTCAAGGAAGAAATAGATACAATAGTTTCACGTATCCCCAATCAGGTTTTTCAATCAAAGACGGAAAGCTTAACCTTTCAAAAATCGGAGCTATCAAGATCATCCTGCATAGACCGATTGAAGGCATAATCAAGACCTGTACCATCAAAAAGGATATTGACCAGTGGTATGTTACTTTTTCATGTGAAATCGAAGAGCCTATCCCGGTTGAGATCAAGACCAAAACAGGTATTGACGTGGGCTTAATCGACCTGATAACCCTGAGCAACGGGGAACAGGTCAAACCGCCAAAATTCCTGCGAGAATCAGAGAATAAGCTGACACAGGAACAGAAGCGGTTAAGCCGGAAAAAACTCAGGTCAAAGAACAGGAATAAGCAGCGGGTGATAGTATCCAAAGCTCATCGAAAGATCAGGAATCAGAGAAAAGATTTTGCTCATAAACTGTCAAGAACTCTTGTGGACTCCTATGACCGTATCGTGTTTGAAGATTTGCAGATAAAAAACATGGTGCAAAACCATCATTTTGCTAAATCCATAAACGATGCTGGATGGTATCAGTTAATGCAATTCACGAAATCCAAGGCAGAATGTGCCGGGAAAATAGTTGAATTCGTTAATCCCGCAGGAACATCTCAGACCTGTATTTGCGGGTTCAGTGTCCCGAGAGACCTGTCAGTGAGGATACATAGTTGTCCTTCCTGTGGTCTTGTCATGGGAAGAGATCAGGTATCTGCAATATTAATCGAGAATAGATGTACGGTAGGAACTACCGGAATTAACGCCCGTCAAGGATATCTCAGCGGAGTATCAATGCAGCGGGACGCTTTGCGGCTTTAACCCGGAGCAGTTCACTTTCCCGTGATTATCTATCTCCCCATTCCTTATACGGGTGCTGGATATCGGTAAACCATCATCGGCAAGAACATACTCAACAAGGACGATCTTTAACGGTTCCATGTTTTTTTCAGTGCGTATCCTGTTTATCTTAAGTCCGATAGGATGCGTTTCAGGAGATACTACAAGAAAATCAAAATCCTCATTTATGGTCGGGCCATAGGGGTCTTCAAGCTTTACGATCCTGGGGATAACGCTATTGTCATTGATAAATTTCATTACTTCATTATAGCGAGATCGATAATCATTGACTTCATGGTTCTTGTTTTTCGCCATTTTATCTGATGTCAGCCCTATCAACAGTTCTCCATCCCTTCCCAGTTCAACGGCTTTTATCAAGAGTGCCTTATGCCCGTCATGCAAGGGGTCAAAAGTTCCTCCAACTGCTACTCGCGGCATATACTCAGGATTGTAAAATCAAACGATAAGAGTATCTTTTAATATCTCTTAGGGGATTTTAGGGGGATATGACAGAAGAGACAATACACTGGGCAGATGTTATAGCGCAAAATGTACTTTCGCGTGGAAAAAAGCATACTGTGGCCTCAGGAATTACTCCATCAGGCCCCATTCATTTAGGGAACATGAGAGAAGTCGTGACTGCGGATGCGGTTTATAAAGCGCTTGTAGATAAGGGCGCAGATGTACGCCTGATCTATATCGCAGACACTTTTGATCCACTTCGTAAAGTATATCCATTCCTTTCAAAGGATTACGAAGCCCATGTGGGAAAACCGCTTTCTGAAATCCCGTGTCCATGCGGGAACCACAAGAGCTATGCAGAGCATTTCCTTTTACCCTTTATTGAAGCCCTGCACACTCTTGGCATAAAACCTGAGGTTTACAGGGCGGATGTGCTTTATAAAGAGGGAAAATACGTTGAATCCATTAAAAAAGCCCTGATTAACAGGGATGCCATCGCGCGGATATTGTCCGAAGTTGCAGGCCGCGAAATTGAATCTGATTGGAGCCCATATAATACAATATGCAAAGAATGCGGGCGGTTGAGTACTACGAAAGTCACAGGTTTCGATGCCCAGAAAGAAACTATTGATTATGTTTGCAAATGTGGCTCGGCAGGGACAGTTTCCATGAAAGGCACAGGAAAACTCAACTGGCGCGTTGACTGGCCTTCGAGGTGGCCGCTATTTGGTACAACGGTTGAACCTTTTGGCAAAGATCATGCCACCGCGGGAGGTTCTTACGATACAGGAAAACGTATCGCCCGCGAAATATATGATTATGAACCTCCTTATCCGATAGTGTATGAGTGGATAATGCTAAAAGGAAAAGGTGCAATGCATTCATCTACCGGTCTTGCGATATCTATAAACGATATGCTTGAAATCGTGCCTCCGGAAGTCCTTCGCTATCTTATTATCAGGCAAAAACCCGAGAAACATATTGAATTTGACCCCGGCCTTGCTTTTCTTAATCTTATTGATGAGTATGACCAGGTGGAAGGCGATAAAAGGGCTTACCAGCTTTCAAGCACTCAAGGGACAAAACCCTCAAAAATCCCCTTCAGGCACATGGTTACCGCTGTGCAGATCGCTGATGACAGGGGGTTTGAGTATCTTCTTACTGTTTTGAAACGAACCGATTATGATACATCTGATGTAGAAGCTATCAGACAAAGAGCAAATAATGCAAGGAACTGGCTTGCTAAATATGCTCCCCTGTTTGTTAAGTTCAAAGTCCAGGAGAATATTCCACCGCAGGTAAAAAGTTTCTCAAAAGAACAGAAACTTGCGCTTACGATCCTTGCAGATCAAATGGAGCATGGGATGTCAGGCCAGGAGATCCATGATAATTTATATAAGGTTGCCGAGCAAACCGGTCTTGACGGAAAACAGGTGTTTGAGACTGTATATCTGGCGCTTCTCGGTCTGAAATCCGGGCCACGGGCAGGGCATTTCCTTGCGTCCCTGGAGAAGGATTTCGTTGTAAAGAGGTTTAAAGAGGCAAGTTTGTAAAAAACATAATTATAATACTAATTATTTATATGTTCGTATTTTTACGAACCTAATCTTTAAGTACTATGTAGGATTATTATCTCCGAGGATAGTATTATTGTAATAACAATTTACTCATAATATGACAGAAGGAAGAAAAATTTCACGGCCAATAAATTGGATACTAATATTTGTTGTACTTTTATATTTTGTCAGTATTGCCGCCGCCTATGAAGGCCTCGAATGGGAAGACGGAATATCCGGGACCTTAAAACGCAATGAAGTAATCTCATTTATGGACTATTCGGTAAAGGTTGTGGCTTTTCCTGCTCCTGTAGAATCAGAAAAGTATCAAGATAGACCAATTGAACCAGTCGAACCTTTTGTGGGATTGAATATTTCCAATAATGGTAGTTTTTTAAATACAACGTTTCTGGGACTTGGAGATTCATTTATCACTGCTGACGGGGAATTTAAGGTTGAAGTCGAAAAACTGCCTTCAGGTTTATCCAAAGACTGGTTATATGAAAGTTACGCTCCATCGACTACATTAACATTAAGCCAGAGAGGAAAACCACAATTAGAAATAACAATAGAAACTGATGATGAATATTTATCTACCCCAAATACTGAAGTCAATGCAAAGATCACATTGAAAAATACTGGAACAGCCGCTATCAATAATGTTGATCTGGACATTGGTACGGAACTTCCCTTATTAAGAGGTTATTTAAAATATCATTATGAGACTCTCACGAAAGGAGGACGAGATCAGTGAGATCGTTGCTTTTTCCACACCAGTTGTTTCGAATGTAAAAAAATTTAATATATTCGTGAACTCCAGCGGATTTGATGTCAAGGATAATTCATATAAAGCGACACAATTAAAAACGATCTTGATCGCCCCATCACCCCAGCAAGCTCCTGTCCTGATGAAAAATACGAATCCAAAGGCTTATTTAAAAGATGTGATCATGGTATCCATTTCTTTTAAGAACAATGCTGATTATGAACTCAAAAACGTCAGTATCGTGGATTCTGTTCCAAAAGGATTCAAACAATTGAGCAATAATACACTCCGCTGGGTTGTAAATGTGGGTCCAAATCAAGAATGGTATTTCCGCTATCTTTTAAAACCAACGGAAGCTGGGAGTGTTTTATTCCCCTCCACTACCGCAGAATTTAAGATAAAGAATGAATTCTACATGATCCAGTCAAATAGACCTGAGACTGTAATATATGGGCCAAGTATTGAACTGAGTAAACAGGCAGATAAATTAGCAGATCAATCCTGGTGATGAAGTGACTGTTACAGTCATCGCTAAAAATAGCGGAACCACCCCTACAATGGTCTCTATCAAAGACGATTTACCGCCAGATACAACCCTATTAAGCGGTACTACAACCCATGAAGAGTATCTTGAAGCAGGAAAGGAATCAAGTTTCAGTTATACTCTCAGTTCAAATTCCGGAGAACCTATTAGACTGCCTCCGGCTAAAGCAGAATTTTTTGAATTAGGCTCCACAGGTACAAAATTAACCAAGATGAGCAAAGAGCTCCTTCTAAGCATTAGCCCGCCGCCAACCCCTGAGCCAACTCCAGAACCCATCCCTGAGGGTTTCGAAATACCAGTTGATCCTATGGAGGGAGACATTCCCCAGGAAGTACCTGAATATGCGGTAAATACTATCCAGGAACCTGAACCACCCATGATTGCAGAATCTACACCACCTTTTGTTGATGCAAATTCTGTTTTGAACCTCCTTATGGGGTGCGATAATATTAACGATACTGTTCAACAAATAAATATGGCAACTGATGTTTGCACCTTTGTAGGAAATAATCCTTAAATTGACTTCGATATCGAGAGTTTTATGGAAGAAGAGGCTCCTTCTATTTTATTTTGCATCAGGTGTTTTAAATCTCCGAGATTTCCTTTCTTTGCGCTTACAGGAACGATCTTATCCAGCCACTGTCTCCAGGGAGGAGACATGCCAAGCCTTTGTGCTATACCATCAAGCACTAAATCCTGATCTTTCACTTTATCCATTTTGTTAGCAGCTACTATCACATCTATGTCCAGTTCATTGAAGAACTCGAAAAGCTCAACTTCAACAGGTATTTCATTTCTCTGGATCCACCTGTCCACAATTTCTGCAAATGATGTAGTATTTACGACCATAACTGCAAGCAGGATATTTGAAGCATTATCTTCAATATAATGAACAATATTATCCTTTATCGCTTCCTGGCCTTTCCTTGTTACTTTGCTCATGTAGCCGAATCCCGGCATATCTGTAATTTGAATATTCTGATAAGGTAAGTGAAGGGGTTTTCTTGTTACGCCAGGAAGTTTTCCTACCGGAACTTTCTTTCCCGTAAGCGCCCTGATCAGCGTGGATTTTCCAACATTTGATCTTCCGACAAAAATTATCTCTTTCATGTAGCAACTGCATTTATCAAAGTCATATAAAAATGCTTCCAGCTGGTTCCAGCGCGCCACCTGTAATAAGATGAACCTACGCCTTTGGTCTGTGCCTGAAAACTGCTGCGAATATCAATACAATGATCCCAAACATGATATTGAACCCTGGAGTGATGGGGGTGGGAGTTGGTTCCGGGGGGATTGCTTGTGATGATTTTATATTTGACAGGGTCGTTTCTTGGGATTGCATTTCCTGGACATTTGGAGTTAAAGTTGGAATTGCTGGATTTATCGATCTGTTCATCGTTGGGTCGATCACTGTGATTACGGGACGTTCCGATTTTACCGATGAGCGTGTCATTCCCCTGTACTCCA